>CADBZO010000007.1:48426-68322 GCA_902799185.1 uncultured Bacteroidales bacterium
GGGAGAGCTAGAGCGGGAACAGGCGAAAATGCGAAAAAAAAGCCCGAACGCTTGCAGAAAAAAGATTTTTCTTCATATGCACTTGCATATGTCGATTTTTTGTTGTACCTTTGCAGCGGAAATAGAGAAAGATCAGTTATGAGTCCAACGTTCTTAAAAGAAAAAGGGTATTCGTTCAAAATATACTCCAACGAGGAAGTCAGAATGCATATCCACATCATAAAGGACAATAAAGAGGCGAAGTTTTGGTTGGAACCTCAGGTAGAGTTGGCTTATAAGGGAGATTTCTCGCAGCATGAAATAAACAAGATACAAACAATCGTTGAACTATATGCAGAGTACTTTAAGAAACAATACCAACTCCACATCGGCGGACGTGTTGATGATTAACGACCGCGGGATAATGATTTCCGTGCAAGGAGAGGATTTCTTCTTGTCGTATAATCGCGTGCCATGGATGAAAGACGCTACGATAAATGAGGTCCTGGATGTGCGGATGAGCGGAAAGAATGCTATCGAATGGCCGAAGTTAGACATTGATTTAGAGATAGAGTCTCTAAAGCACCCGGAGCGCTATCCTTTGCTAATTAAACGCAATGAGTTAGACTATGTACCATGCTAAGAAGTGAACCAATCGTTCGAATAACAAACAAAACACATCAAAGGCAGCCGTGGGGCTGCCTTTGATGTGTAATCGTGCATCCATGCACGATGCGGGGGAGGGGAACTCGCCCGCAGGGAGAGGATCTCCGCGAGGATTACTCGCCCTCGGCGGGGAGGTCGGTTGCGGGAGCTTCTGCAGCGGGAGCTACAGGAGCAGCGGGCGCCTCGTCCACTACGATAGCCGATTGCTCACCGGCAACCTCCTGCTGACCGGCGCTGAAGCCTACAGCAGCGATGCTGAAGAGTACGATAACAGCGATGAGCGTCCAGGTGGCTTTCTCCAGGAAGTCAGCCGTACGCGGGGCTCCCATGACCTGGTTGCCGCTTGCAAAACCGGCAGCCAAACCGCCGCCTTTGCTATTCTGTACCAAGACCAGCAAGGTCAGCAAAATAGCGGCGATAACAATTAGGATTGTAAGAAAAATGTACATAATTATAATAATTTACGATTTAACGATTTATGAGGTACGGTTTAATTTATAAAATCGGCTGCAAAGGTACAACAAAAATTTGGAATATGCAAATTTTCCTAATTAAAAATTAAAAATTCAAAATTAAAAATTCAAAATTACCATTTGGCAACCGTATCGTTATAGATATTCTCGGCTATCTCCTTGATGATGATGTCGCAGAGTTCGTCCTGTACGTCGCTCAGCATACGCGAGGCGTCGAAGGTCTGGTAGGCCGAATAGGTCTTGTCAAACGACTCCTCGGGGTAGATATTATTGGTGAAATGTACCTTGACACGGATAGTCAGTTTGCTCTCCGAGGCATAGCTGTCCACGGAGATGGCTCCCTGGGTGAGGTCGTATCCGACGATGGAGCCTTCGAGTTCGAGATCGCCTCCCTTGCGGAGGAGCTGGAGCCGTGTCTGGCGCTGGTAGAGGTCCCGGATAGCCTCTGTGAGGTTGTTGGAGAGGGTGGGGTTGACCAGCGGCGCGTTGTTCGGGAAATCGGCTACGGAGATGGAATGGGTGGTCTGGTAGTTGATGTTCGCGCCGTTGAATTTATAGGAGATGGAGCATCCCGGAGTCAGGAATAAGGAATCAAGAATAAGGACTAAAATGAGTAGTCGGATCCATTTAGTCTTTGTTCTTTTAGCGAATGTAATGAGCGGTCTTTGCTCTTTCAGCGCGGCGGTCTTATAATCCATATTCTTTGATTTTGCGGTAGAGGGTACGTTCGGAGAGTCCTACTTTCTCGGCAGCTACCTTGCGGTTACCGCCGGAGAGGGCGAGGGCTTTCCGGATGCGCTCGCGTTCGCCTTCGTCGATACGGAGGTTGTCCTCGATAGGGAGTATCTCTTCCGCTTCGCGGGAAGGGGAGAGGTCGATAGCGGGCGCTTTGTCGTGGTTCCTGTATTTCGATATCTCGATATTCCGGGTGCTGCTATCCAGAAGCGCCCGCAGCTCCTCCAGGTCTTTCTTGTTCTGCATAACCATGTTATAGAGGATGCCGAGTTCGTGGGAGTAGTCTTTTCCTGCATTCCGCGAAGGCTCCCGGAGCACTATCTCCTGGCGGTTCTCCTCCTGGGGCAGGTATTTGCGGAGGGTGTCTGCGGATATCTGGTGGTCCATCTCGATGACGGCTATCTGCTCGGCTATGTTCTTGAGCTGGCGGATGTTGCCTCGCCAGTAGGAGTCCTGCAAGAGCCGTGTCGCCTCGTCGTTGAGGGAGAGGGGCGGCATCTGGTAGCGGTTGCAGAAATCGACGGCGAACTTGCGGAAGAGCAGCGGTATGTCCTCTTTGCGATCCCGCAAGGCGGGCACGCGTATCTCTACGGTGTTGAGGCGGTAGTAGAGGTCCTCGCGGAACCGTCCGTCGTCAATCGCCTGGCGCATGTTGAGGTTGGTAGCCGCGACGACGCGCACGTTGGTCTTGCGGACGGTGCTGGAACCCATGCGGAGGTATTCACCGGTCTCGAGGACGCGGAGAAGACGTACCTGGGTCTGGAGGGGCAGTTCGCCTACCTCGTCCAAGAAGAGTGTGCCGCCGTCGGCGATCTCGAAATAGCCTTTGTGCTCGCTCTTGGCATCAGTGAAAGCGCCTTTCTCATGCCCGAAGAGCTCGGAGTCGATGGTGCCCTCGGGGATTGCGCCGCAGTTGACGGCGAAATAGGCGCCGTGCTTGCGTGCGGAGAAAGCGTGAATAATCTTGGGAAAATGCTCCTTGCCCACACCGGACTCGCCGGTGATGAGTACACTGAGATCGGTACGCGCCACCTGCACCGCAATCTCGATGTCGCGGTTGAGCTGCGCGTTTTGCCCGATGATGCCGAATCGCTGCTTGATAGCCAATAAATCCTGCTGTGTCATATAAATGTACCGTGCAAATAGATTGCAAAAGTAGTATTTTTTTTTGATATACGCAAATTTTGGCGTAAAAAAAACCGTAAATCTTGCGTATGTCATTTTTTTTTTGTACTTTTGCACGCTTATTTTGAAATCAACCATAGAATGATGCATAAAACGATTTCACAACTCTTGTTGTTTGGCGTCCTGGCGGTGGCAGTTACCGGCTGTGTGACGCAGAAACAAATGACTTATCTCTCCGACGCCGACGCCGGCAAGGCGGAGGCTGTCAATGCGGATTTCCACCCGCAATCGGAGATGGTGATCCGTTCCGGTGATGCGCTGACGATCTTCGTGTCCGCTTTGGACCAGGAGGCGGTAGTGCCGTACAACCTGCCGATGGTGGTTTACGCCAAGCCGGGCGAGGTGCAGCCGACTACGACCCCTTCGATGCAGTACTATATCGTGGATGAGGCCGGCGACATCGAGTTTCCCGTGTTAGGCAAGCTCCGCGTGGCGGGGCTGCGCCGCAACGAGGTGGAGGCGATGGTGAAGAAAGAGCTGGAGCGGCAGGTGGTGAACCCGATGGTGCATGTGAACCTGATCGGCGCCAAGGTGTCGGTGATGGGCGAGGTGGCCCGTCCGGGACAGATACCTATCACCAGCGGCCGCGTGACGGTGCTGGACGCGCTGGCGGCTGCCGGCGACCTGACGCCCTACGGCCGGCGCGACAATGTGCTGGTGAGCCGCGAGGTAGACGGCAAGATGCAGATGGCCCGCCTGGATCTGAGAAGTGCGGATATATACAATTCCCCTTACTTTTTTCTGCAACAGAACGACGTGGTGTATGTCTCGCCGAACAAAGTGCGTGCGGTAAGCAGTACCAACGCGGGGCTGTGGTTCAGCATGGTGTCCACGGTAGCGAGTGCCGCTACGGTGATTGTGACTATTGTGAGCGTAAGCAAGAAGAATTAGACAGTTATGGCAAATCAGAATATAGAAGAGATAGATCTTCGCAAGATCGTGCGAATCGTATTGGAGCACTGGTGGTGGTTCGTCATCGGAGTAGTCCTGTTTGTAGGTTTGGGTCTGCTGCGTTATTTCCGGACTGCGGCGACATGGACGACGGATGCCAGCGTAGTGCTGCGGCTGCAGGAGATGACGGGTAACAAGTTAGACCCGATGGCTTTTTTAGGCATAACATCCAAGGCGGAGACCGACGACGAGGTTGCTGTGATGTCGTCCCGCGGTCTGATGGCGCAGTCGCTGGACGCGCTCGACCTGTGGGAGACGAGTTTTGTCAAGAGCGGTCTGCAATGGCGCGAGGAGTACCGTACCCACGCTTTCTCCATCGAGCCGGTAGAGCTGAAGAAGAAAGCCAAACTCGCCCCGTTTGAAGTGACAATCCGGCCCAAACGGTCCGGATACCGCGTGAAGGTGAAGATGGGGCTTTGGCACCGTTCTTCCACGCGCGTGAAGACGCTTGACGAGCCGATCGAGACCGCCGTGGGTACTATCCGTATCCACCCGAACCGTCCTTTAAGCACCGATACCGTCTATCGTGCGCAGCGTGTGATACGCGAGCTGAAGGTAGCCGAATACCGCCACAGGCTGAATGTGACGATGCTCAAGAAGGACTCTAAGATCATCAAGATGACTCTCTCGTCCTCCCTGCCGGAACGCGACAAAGCGCTGTTGTACAAGCTGATAGAGCTGTATAACATGAATGCGATAGTGGACAAGAACATGATAGCTTCCAATACCGCCACTTTCATCAACGAGCGGATGACCGCTATCGAGTCCGAGCTGTTGGACGCCGAGCAGACGGTAGCCAACTACAAGAGAGACAATAACTTGTCCGACGTGGAGACCCAGGCGCGGTTGCTGCTGGAAGCCGGCAGCGCGGAGCAGAACGCCATCGCGGAGGTGCAGACCCAGCTGAGTCTGGTGGATTATATCGACGGGTTCCTGCGCGACGAGGCCAAGCGTGACAACCTGATCCCTTCCAACATCGGTATCACGGATGCCGGACTGGAGACAAGTATGTCGGAGTACAACGCCATCCTGCTGCAAAGGATGCGTATCCAGCGCACCGCCACGGAGGCCAACCCCGTGTTGGAGCAGATGGACATGCAGCTGGCTTCGATGCGCCAGAACATCATCGCTACCGTCGGTTCCGTCCGCGCCAGCCTGAAGATCCAGCTGGAGAACCTGCAGGCGCGTGACGAGCAGTTCAACAAACGTATCAAAGGCGCTCCGGAGCAGGAGCGGGAGTATGTACGCGTGGTGCGGGACCAGAAGATCAAGGAGCAACTCTACCTCTTCCTCTATGAGAAACGCGAGGAGAACGCCCTGATGCTCGCTGCAACGTCGATGCCGGCGAAGATCATGGACGCCCCGCAGCGGGATGTGGAGAGCCGCCATCCGAAGATACGGAACATCCTGGTGATGAGTATCTTCTTCGGGTTGGCTATCCCTGCCGGATTGCTGTATCTGCTGGTGCTGTTCAACAACAAGATAGATGACGTGAAGGAATACGAGCGCCGCCTGAAAGCACCGGTGCTGGGCCAGCTGGTGGAGAACTCCCGCAACGCGCATATAGCTATCCATGAGGGCGAGTCCACCGTCTCGGCGGAGTTGTTCCGGCTGATCCGTACCAACCTGCGGTACATGCTGCCGCAAGAGGTGAAGACGCCGGTGATCCTGGTGACATCCTGCATCAACGGAGAAGGCAAATCCTATGTATCGAGCAACACGGCTCTCTCGCTGGCTATCTTGGGCAAGAAAGTGGTACTGGTAGGCCTGGATATCCGCAAGCCGATGCTGACTACGTATTTCAACTTGAAGACGAAGGGGCATCTGACGGATTATCTGGCAGAACAGGAGGTGACGATAGACGATATCATCGTACCGAGCGGGGAGCACAGGAATCTGGACCTGATCCCCTGCGGCGCCATTCCTCCCAACCCGGCGGAGCTGCTGCAGACAAAACGTCTGGACGAGCTGTTTGAGGAGCTGCGCAAGCGCTACGAGTACATCATCGTGGATACCGCTCCGCTGGCGTTAGTCAGCGATACCTACCAGCTGGACCGCGTGTCGGATATGACGATTTTCGTCAGCCGGTACAAATATACGCCGGCAGAGATGATAGACTATATCAACCAGATCATCGACCAGAAACGGATGCATAACATCGCCGGCGTGCTGAACGCCGTCAAAGGCACCCGCGCCGGCTACGGCTACGGATACGGAGGACAACAATGACAGTTTGCGTAGCAGAGAAACCGTCCGTAGGCGAGTATATCGCCCGTGTGCTGGGGGCCACCCAGCGCAAGAACGGCTATTTCGAGGGCAACGGATACCAGGTGACCTGGACGTTCGGCCATCTCTGCGCGCTGCTGGAACCCCAGGAATATACGGACCAATGGAAGGGCTGGAATCTAAGTTCATTACCGATGATTCCCGCCCGTTTCTCTATCAAGGTGCACGGCGATGAAGGCGTGCACAAGCAGTTCAACGTCATCAAGAGTCTGATTGAGCAAGCCGACGAGGTAATCAACTGCGGCGATGCGGGCCAGGAAGGAGAGCTGATTCAGCGATGGGTCTATCAGCAGGCGGGATGCAAATGCCCCGTGAAACGTCTGTGGGTCAGTTCGCTGACGGAAGAGGCTATCCGTGAGGGGTTCCAACAACTGAAAGACCAGTCGGAGTATCAGCATCTGTACGAGGCGGGACTGATGCGCGCCATCGGAGACTGGCTGCTGGGCATGAACGCCACGCGCGCATATACTATAAGGTACGCGCAAGGGACAGGTAAGAACCGGCAGGTGCTCTCCGTGGGACGCGTGCAGACGCCTACGCTGGCGCTGGTGGTCAAAAGGCAGGCGGAGATAGAGCATTTCGTGCCCAAGACCTACTGGGAGTTGAAGACCACTTACCGCGACACCCTCTTCAGCGCGCAGATACCCGTGGAGGACGGCGAATACGCCATCACCAGCCAGGAGCAGGGCGAGGCGCTGGTGGAGAGTATCAAAGACCTGCCGTTGGAGATCACGTCCGTGGAGAAGAAGAAAGGGGTGGAGTATGCGCCGAAGCTGTATGACCTGACCTCGCTGCAGGTGGATTGCAACAAGAAATATTCTTACTCGGCAGACAAGACGCTACAGCTGATCCAATCGTTGTACGAGAAACGCGTGACGACCTATCCGCGTGTAGATACCACGTATCTGAGCGATGATATATACCCCAAAGTGCCGGGTACTCTGGCGGGTATCAAAGACTATTTCCCGCAGACAGCACCGCTGTTGGGACTGAAGGCGGACGGCAAGAAAGGCGCCGGTTCGCTGCCGAAGTCCAAGAAGGTGTTTGACAACAAGAAAGTGACCGACCACCATGCCATCATCCCTACCGGTCAGCGTCCCGAGGGGCTGACGGCGGACGAGAAGAAGGTATATGACTTAGTGGCACTGCATTTCATCGCGGCGTTCTACCCCGAATGCGAGGTGAGCAACACCACGGTGCTGGCGAAAGCCGGTGAGGTGGAGTTCAAGGTTACCGGCCGCGAGGTGCTCCAACCCGGATGGCGGGCGGTGTTTGAGAAGGGACAAGGGGACAATGTACAAAGTACAAAGGAGAACTCCGATGATTCCGAGAACTCTGAGGGCTCTGAAAATTCCGAAAACTCAGAGGGCTCCGAGAATAGCAAGTCTCTGCCTGCTTTCAAGAAAGGCGAGTCGGGTCCGCATGTGCCGCTACTGAAGGAGAAGACCACCACCCCGCCCAAATACTACACCGAGGCGACGCTGCTGCGCGCCATGGAGACGGCGGGCAAGACCGTGGAGGATGAGGAGCTGCGGGACGCGATGAAGGAGAACGGTATAGGCCGTCCGTCCACACGCGCGGCGATCATCGAGAAACTCTACCAGCGCAAGTATATCCAGAAACAGGGCAAGTCGCTCCGCGCCACCGAGACGGGCGTGAACCTGATCCATACTATCATCTCCCCGCTGCTCAAATCGGCGGAGCTGACCGGTCTATGGGAGAAGAAACTGAGAGAGATAGAGCGCGGCGAGTATCCGGCGCAGGATTTCCTCAATGAGTTGAAAGAGATGACGTCGGGGGTGGTGTATGACGTAAAAAGCAACAAAGCCGGCATGCTCTGTCCCGTCTGCCGCCAGGGGACCATCATCCGCGGCAACACCCGCTACGGCTGCTCCCGTTGGCGGGAGGGATGTACGTATGCAGAACCATTCTGATGTACAAAGGGACGATGTACAATGTACAAAGGATGAGGGGGTGGATTGTAAAGTCAAGTTGGCAAAAAAGAGTACAATTGCACAAAAAACGTCAATTTTTACACATAGTTGTGAAGAAAAAGCAGTAATTTTGCACCCGGTTTGTTCATATATGCACGTATATCGCGCAAGAGAAGGACGGAAACAACATTTTAACTTTAATTCAATACAAACAAAATTCTCTTTATGAAACTGAATTTCAGCGCGTTCCGTACCATGATGCTCTCGGCTTTGCTCTTTGTAGGCATAGCTGCTGAGGCTCGTGTGGTGAGCGGAACTGTGAAGGACCCTACAGGCGAGACCATCATCTCGGCCTCGGTAGTAGTTAAGGGTACCACGATTGGTACAGTAACGGATTTTGACGGTAACTACACCATCGACGTACCGGATGGCGCCACCATGCTGGTGTTCTCTTACATCGGTATGAAGACCCAGGAACTAAACATCACCGGCGACGTGATGAACGTCGTTCTCTCCGAGGATGTAGAGGTGCTGGAAGAAGTTGTGGTAACAGGTTACGGTACTACGAAGAAGCGCGACCTGGTGACCTCGGTGGCTTCGGTAAGTGCCGAGCAACTGAAGGATATTCCGGTAACGAGTGCTGCTGAGGCATTGCAAGGTAAGCTGGCAGGTGTATCGGTCACTACGACCGACGGAGCTCCGGATACCGACGTGAAGATCCGTGTCCGCGGCGGTACCTCTCTGACGCAGAGCAGCGACCCATTGTATATCGTGGACGGTTTCCCGGTCAGCTCAATCGCCGACATCGCTCCAAGCGACATTGCTTCGATGGACGTGCTGAAAGACGCAGCGGCTACCGCTATCTATGGTGCCCAGGGTGCCAACGGTGTCATCATCATCACGACCAAAGAGATAGACGTGAAAGACGCAGACAAGATGGTGATTCATGTGGACTACACCGGTTATATGGGATGGAAGAAAGTAGCGTCGAAATATAATATGATGGATGCCAAGAATTTCATTGCAGTGCAACGAGAATGGCAGGAACTTAACAAGAATGGCGATGCGGACTCCTATTTTTATCAGTTCTTCGATCCAAATTTCGGAACTTCGCAAGCGACTTCGAACGTATCCCAACTGATGGATTTTTGGTCAGAGCGTGAGATTGATTGGCAAGATCGTACATTTGGCCTTACCGGTCTGAATAGCAATCATACCTTCTCTGTCAGCGGCGGTAACAAAATGGGTCAGTTCAACCTGAGTTATAACAGGATTGACGATGAAGGCATTCTTTACGGCTCGGACTATGACCGTAACAACATCTCTTTCAAGAGCAAGTTCACTCCGCTGAAAGGATTGACGATAGGCGTGACTGCCCGTTATTCCAATACCAAAGTTCTTGGTTCCGGTATGAATACAGCAGAAGATGCAGGCAGTAAGACAGAAAGCCGAGTAGCGAACGCCGTGCAGTATTTCCCGCTTGACATGCCAGAGGACGTGTTGAGAAAACTGGATGTTGATGGAGATGAGACAACGTTCGGCTCTATGTATAATCCGATAATTACGATAGATCACAATTACAAAACAAAAACGGATAACAAATGGACGTTGAATGGTTATGTACAGTATAAATTCCTGAAACATTTTACCATCAAAGCTGACCTTGGATATGAAAGCCGCGATGTGGCGCAAGATCGTTATTATGGTCCTACCACTTATTACAGCCGTTCAACCGTATCGGCGTATACCTCTGCCGGTTTGGGCAATACAGTCAGTACAGATACCAAGACCTCGCGTCTGAAACATACGGGTTCGTTTGACTGGAAACAATCATTTAACAATCACTCGTTTGAATTGTTTGCAGCGGAGGAAGTGATTATCCGCAAAGGCGAGATGCGTACTATCAAAGGATATGGATTCGACACTAAACTGACGGGTGAGACAGTATTTGAGCATCTTGGGTCTGCTGAGAACTATGTGGCGAATACGTACATCAATCCGAATGATAACATGCTCTCGCTCATCGGCCGTTTCGATTACAACTACGCCGGCCGCTACTATGCTACGTTAACTTTCCGTGCGGACGCCTCGACGAAATTCAACGCCAAAAACCGCTGGGGCTACTTCCCCTCTGTGGCATTGGCATGGCGTATCATCGACGAGGAATGGATGGCTCCGGCACAAAGCGTGATGTCCAACTTCAAACTGCGTGCCACCTATGGTCTGGTAGGAAACAACAATATCGACCTGGGTTACATCCATCCGGAGTATCTGGTGTCTGCAGCAGCCAACAGCGGTTTGTACCCCTCGCAGTATTACATCGGCGGCGACAACCTGATAGCGCCGAACGAGAACCTGAAATGGGAGACCACTACCAGCCGTAACCTCGGTTTGGACTTCGGTTTCTGGAACGAGCGTTTGAGCGGTTCGTTTGATGCATACTGCAACACAACGAACGACCTGTTGTTGCTCTACCGTCTGCCCAGCGGCGGATATAACTACCAGTACCGCAATATAGGTGCTACCCAGAATATCGGTGTCGAGCTCTCTTTGACAGGCGTCATTCTGGACAAGCGTTCCAAAGATCTGAGTTACGGACTGACCGTAACCGCCAATATCGCCCATAACGACAACCGTGTGAAGAGCTTAGGCGGAATGGAGGACTATCAGGTTTCTTCTCAATGTTTCAGTTCTGGATACAACACTGCGGATTATGAGTTCCGATTGGTAGAAGGTGGTCGTGTCGGAGATATCTATGGCTACAAGACAGATGGAATATACACCACTTCTGATTTTAACGGCTATGACGATTCCAAAGGCACATGGCTGGTTGATGGCAAAGCAATAAGTACTCCCTTTGGTGATGCGCGTCCCGGTATGCCGAAGATGAGTAGCACAGAGCGTGAGATTATTGGTAATACTCAGCCGGTAATCAATGGTGGTTTCAATATCGCCTTCAATATCGGCGGTATGAAATGGGGTAAGGTGGACATGAACGCTAACTTTACTTACAGCGTAGGAGGTAGCGTACTTAATCTCTCTGCTCTCCAGTTCTCTACTATTACAGAAAAAACGCGCATGCGTAATATAGATGCCCGTTATGCGAACAGGTTCACTTATCTGGATGAAAATTACAACTTAATCAAATATACTAATTTTGACGATTATGTAGATGCTCTGAATGAGCGAAATATAAATGCTACAGAAGCGAACCCGATATCAAGTGAGTTTGCATTGACTGACAAATATGTAGAGGATGCAAGTTTCTTACGCTTCAGCAGCTTGAATGTTGGTTATACACTGCCTGAGACAGTACTTAAAAAGGCGCATATGACCACACTGCGCATCTTCTTCACCGCTAACAATATCTTCTGTGCGACCAAGTATTCGGGAGCTGATCCAGAAGTGGATACACGTAGCAAAGTAAATCCGTTGGCTACCAATGTAGATTTCTCTGCTTTCCCGAAAAACCGTTCGTTTAATTTCGGTTTGACCGTCGGATTCTAAAAGTAGTAATTGTTCAGAAAAACACTATAGTTATGAAAGCATATAATAAATTAATTGTATTTGTGTTAATTGCTGCGACGGTGAGCAGTTGTAACTTTTTTGACAACAACTCTCCGTCTGCTATGATGCCGGATGAGATGTTTACCAGTCTTTCCAATACGGAAATGGCAGTGGCCGGCGTATATGAGTTATTTGGTCAGGATCGTGGCTACCGAAACCGTCTGACCTGCGGCTATGCCGGTCTGAACACCGATATCGAGTATTGCCGCAAGAGTAGCAGCGATTATGCGCGCTATCAAACGAAGATAACCGATACCGACCTATCCAATGCAAAAGGTAACGATGCGTGGGGTTATCTCACAACCATCATCGAGCGTTGCAATAATATTATAGATGGTATTGACAATTACGGATACGCTGGTATAAGCAGTGAAAGCAAAACTGCCCAAGCCGATTCTGCCAGCTATGATTATCTCAAAGGAGAAGCGCTATTCCTCCGCTCTTTTGCTTTGCTGGAGATGGTTAAGTACTGGGGAGATGTGCCGGTGAATGTGAAGGCCTATGACGGTCAGTCGCTGGATGAGGTATGTTCAGGTAAGGTGGATCGTAATATCGCTTTTGAGCAAATACGTAAGGATTTGAAACAGGCTGCAGAGTTGATGGAATGGTCTGACAATGTACAATTGGCAGTAGCCCGCAATGATGTACGTCGTCCGAGCAAGGCTGCTGCATTGGGACTTCTGGCGCGTGCAGACCTGATGTATGCGGGCAAGGCCGTTCGCCCGACATCCCTTGTCGCTGGCAACCCGAGTTATACTGTAGATTGGAATGTACAGGATCCGGAGAAACGTAGAGATTTGTATTGGGAGGTAATGTGGGCCTGTGATTCTATTATCGGACATGAGGGCAGCACAAAACTGCTATCTGATTATGCTAAGGTTTTCCGCAACGTATGTGAGGACAAGACGGATTACTCTTCTATGGAGCAAATATGGGTATTACCTTTCGCTAATGGTGCCCGCGGTCAGGTGATGAACTACAACTGTTTGAAATTCAATACTAAGAAAGTAGAAGAAGGGGGAGAACTGAATTCTTATTCGGTAATGGGTGTATTGGCTCACAATGCGGAGTATAACGACGATGTGAAATCTAATTTCTCACTTTCTATCGTCCCAACCCTTCTGTTCGAATTTGAAGAGAATGATGTCCGCCGCGAGGTAACAGTGCTTCCCTACAGATGGCTTGTCGGAAAAGCCGGTGATGTTGATCCAACGGCAACCACTGCTTCCGCAAAACGTAAAAAATGTATCTATCCGGAGCCTCAGGCAGACGTGTCGCAATGGGCATGCGGTAAATATCGTATTGAATGGATGAACCGTGACAATAGCAGTGCTGATGACGGTATCGACTTCCCGATTATCCGTATGGCGGATATCTATCTGATGTTTGCGGAGGCGAGTCTGTTTGACCCGAATATCCCCTCGGGTTGGACTCCGAATATGCCGGCAGTGGATTGTTTTAATGCTGTACGTACTCGTGCAGGTTTGGAGGAAAACAGCAAAGAACTGACAATTGAGAATATCCAGGAAGAGCGTAAGTTTGAATTCGCAGGTGAGTATATCCGCAAATGGGATTTGATGCGTTGGGGTATTCTGCGCCAGAAGATGGTAGAGGCACACGAGAAGATTCAGAAATACCGTACTGAAAAAGATTTGCAATACATCTATTTTACCTATAAACTGGACAACAGCGTAGTACAACCCGGAGCAACGTGGAACGGAACTAAGATTGAGCAGGGATATGTAATGGATAAAGTTTATGGTCTGGAAGAATCAACTCCGTCTTCTGCCAAATTGCCTATTAAATGCAAGTTTGCAGAGAAACTGGCAGATAATACATACATCATGTATGACTATAATCATCCCGAGACGCTGGAGTCTCGTCAGTATTGGCCGATTTTCGCTACCGTGGTAGGAGCTAGTGGAGGTCTGCTGTTCAATAATTATGGATATTAATGCCGCAATTATGATAAAAAAGCCTCTGTTGATAGCACACGGTTTCTTGATAAGTTCACTCCTGTTTTCAGGCTGCAAAGGTGACACCGGGCAGCCTGAATCAGGAGGGACGACTCCGTCATCAGAGGAGTACGCGGAGCTGGTTTCTACTTGCTCAGATTGGAAGACGGGCGGTGGTAAAGAAACCACCGGTGGCTCGAATAGTACCTCAATCTTCCATGTTACCAGCCTTGCAGATGATGATGCTTATCAGTTGACTTCAGGTACTTTCCGGTATGCAATGCTGCAATCCGGTCCACGGATTATTGTATTTGATGTAGCCGGTACGATTCATCTTAAGGCCCCCATTACACTGGAAGGAACGAGTGCCGGTGATTTGACAGTACTGGGACAATCTGCACCCGGACAGGGTATATGTATTGCGGATTATCCGATTATAATTAAAAATACGCAGAATATTATCCTTCGTTTTATCCGTTGCCGTTTGGGGAACGAATCCCTGAAGAAAGATGCAAACACAGACTACGATGCGCTTTCTGTTAATGACAGCAGAAACATCCTGATAGACCACTGCTCTTTCTCCTGGTCGGTGGACGAGTGCGTCTCCTGTTATGGGAACGAGAATTTTACACTCCAGTATTGCTTTGTGACGGAGTCGTTACGCGATGCCGGACACGTGAAGGGCACGCATGGCTACGGTGGTATCTGGGGCGGTAAGAACGCAAGTTTCCATCATAATTTGCTTGCGCACCATGACAGCCGTAACCCGCGTTTCGACCATGATTATGTAGATAATAAGCATGCCGGACCGATTGATTTTGTCAATAATGTCATCTATAACTGGGGAGGCAACTCTACCTATGGAGGCGAAGGCTCAACCAACGGAGCTGGAGGACGTCACATCAATATGGTGAATAATTACTATAAGGACGGCCCTTCTACCAATTCCAAGGTACGCACACGTATAGTGAACCCTTGGACCTCCTGTGACAATTGTATTGACGCATGCCATGGAGAGGTTGTTCCTCCGATTATTTATCTAACAGGAAACTACATGTACTCTTCTGCTGAGATCTCGGAGAACAACTGGAAAGGTTCTACTGCCTCCAAGGATGTGGCGGGAACAGATGCGCGTTGGAAAGACGGCATGACATTGCTCTCCTCGGAGCAGACTGCAGAGGAGGCTTACGAGACAGTCCTTGCTAAAGCCGGTTGCTCGTTATTCCGTGATGATGTAGATACCCGTATCGTAAAAGAGGTGCAGAACGGAGGCGGCAAATTGATAGACCAACCGGCGGACGTAGGCGGATGGCCTGAACTGAAGGGTGAAAAAGATATTGCAGACGCAGACGGAGATGGTATCTCCGATGAATGGGAAACGAAATACGGTATGAATCCGAATGATCGTAAAGACGCGCGTCTGCAAACCTTAGTATCTGGATATACTAATTTAGAGGTATATCTCTGCGATAAAGTAACAAACTTGTATTAAAGATACAATGACAACCCAATTTTTTAACTTAAATTTTTTAAACAAATGAAAAAGATTTTCTTTTTAGCAGCAACGCTACTCTGTACATTGAGTAGTTTTGCATCATTGAATTATTTAGAGCCTACAGCAACCTGGACAGTAGGCGATGTGGCTACTCTCGACGCCAACAAGTGGAACAGTGTAACTACAAAAGGCTATGCAGTAGTCGGTGATTGGTATGTTTTCTCTTGCTATGACCTTTATAAGGCGACAAAGGAAAAGCAGACATGGATTAGTTATACAGCATCCGGATCTTCTACTGCAACATGGAACGCAAATGGAATTTTCCAAGGCGAGAGCTACTATGAAGACACACCAGACGGTAAGACATGCTGTACCCGTTCGGATCGCATCTATTCTTACAAAGTGACGAATGCATCTGCTTTATCGCTCTATTGCAAGGCTAATGCAGCAGAACAGACTATAACCGTAGAGGTATATGATGGTACTACATTGGCTGCATCTGCAATGACTAGTACACAGGGAGATACCATTCTTAATATAAAAAATCTGGACAAAACGAAAACGTATGTTGTTGCAGTAGGTGGCTCAGGTGCTAATGATGGCAAGCAGAATAGTTATATTTACGAGATAGCATTCTCTATTAGTGGTGAAGAGCCTGTAATTGAGGCAAAAGCTGCTGCTCCGGTATTCTCTGTTAAAGCGGGTGAATACTTTGAGGCTTTCAAATTAGGCATGGAAGCATCTAATGTAGACGCAATTTATTATCGCGTGAATGAGGCGGGTGATTTCGCTGTATACACTGATAGCATAGAAATCTCTGATTTTGAGAATCCTACTATCGTAGAGGCTTATGCTACCAAAGAAGGTGCTGCTAACTCTGACACCGTTAAAGCTGAGTATAAGTTGTCTCACTTTACACCGCGTACGGTGTTCAACGCTCGTATTGTGATTGCTTTTGGTGGCCTTAAAGCAGAAGATGCAATTATTCTTGACCCGAAGATGGCTGTGACCAGCTCGTGTACAATGGATAATGAGGAGGTTCCTTCGGTGGACTATAAGACCGCAAAGAACTTTGATGGATCACAGGATAGCACCATGGATGTTTCATTCAAGGGCAAAGAGAGTGTGCATTTCGTATACAAGAATAAGGACAATAAAGCTAATATTATGAAATGCGCAAAGAACTATCTGCAATTGGATGGCTCTGGTTTTGAAATGCGCCTGAGTGATTTGCAAGCCGGTGATACGATTGTATTTGTAGTAACATCCAAGGGTAGTAAGAGTCCGATATTTAGCCATACATACTCTTCCACAGCAAATCTTGATGCATACGAACCGGAGGATGAGGAGGATCCGGATTACACCGATGGTGAAATCTATACAAAATCCGACGCTCGTGTTGATAACGATTTCTGCGGTTATACCAACCTCGTTTATATCGTAAAAGAAGGTAAGACAACTGCAAAACTGAAAGAGACTACGGGTGGTTTCCGTCTTGCTAAGATTTTAATCGGTGCATACCGTGGCGAGGCTCCTGAGCATCAGGCTATCAGCAATGTAAATGCTGCTGCCAAGGCGGTTAAGGTTGTTGAGAATGGTCAGCTCGTTATCATCAAGAACGGTGTTAAATACAACGCTCTCGGCGCACAGCTCTAAATAAGACAGATCAGCCAATCAGCCAATCATGGCTGATACAATAGAAAGGAAATGGCTCGCAGATGCGGGCCATTTTCTATTGCGCATCCATGCGCGAGACGGGAGAAGGAGGGACGGAGGGAAAGAGGAACGGAGGGCTCGGCATATATGCCGAGAGTTGAACGAAGAAGGGCGGGATTAAATCCCGCGAAAGTGAAAAGAAAGACAGGCTCGCACAAGAAGGGCGGAAGGGACACAGAGAATACAGGGCGGATGTATTACAGGAAATGGGAACAAAATTTGCATATGTCGATTTTTTGTTGTACCTTTGCAACGGAAAAGTGTAAAACGGAAAGATGGGGGTTGCTGGGGTAAAAGACAGGGGAGTGATGTACCGGTGACGTAGTTTATATGGTCTAGGTATGGTCTAGGTATCGTCTAGCTCAGTATGCATCCACGGTGACGATTATATATTCTTAATACTGATGCACCGGAATTAAATTACGAATTACGAATTACGAATTAATGACAGCAAAGACATAAACCTAAAAAACAGTTTTTTATTCTTTTAGTCCAAAATTACCCAAAATGATTCAAAAATTATTCTTTAGCAGTCAACCATACGGCGAAGCAGATCGTGCCCGTAGGGCTAAGAATTATCAACAATTAAAGACAATTCTCGTTCACAAATTACACAAATTGAACAAATTGATTGGAATAAAAACCAACAAAACCCTTTTGAATGCAGGGTGGCAGTCAAAAACAAATGAATGCGGAGAGGAGGCAGACAAAGAAAAAAGAAACAAACCTTAAAAAATATACAAACCTAAAAAATAAACCTAATAAATAAACCTAAAAAATTATTGCTATGGGAAAAGTAAAGTATCATGACATTGTAGAACAACTGACGGGGGCTTTGGACAGTAAGAAATACAGTGAGAGCCACGGCATGCGGCTGGTGTCTCGGCACCGGAAAGGGAGCGGAGAGGAACACCAGATTTATTTCATGCAGAAACATGAGGGTGCGTGGTCCGAGGGGGCGACGAAGAACAGGGAACTGATCAAAGCCGCGCAGAAACGTGCCCATGCCATCGAGAAAGCCGCTCGCAAGCCGGAGGAGTGTTCCGCCCAGGCAGTAGCCGAGGCGAAGGAGTGGCAGGAGCGGTTTCATGCATACCGCGCCGGACTAAAAGAAGGTGAGAAAGGGTACGGGAGTCTGTACACGTATGTGTATGTGCAGATGTATAGGGAGATGAAAGTTGAGAGTTGAAAGACGGCGGAGCCGTGTCGGGATAATATCCCGACACAATGAACGAAGAAAGGGCTCGCGCAAAGATGCGCGAGAAAGGGACGAAAGAAAGGCGACGGATACAATCCGCCGGAAACAGACATACAAGACGGCAGAGCCGTGTCCGGATAAAATCCGGACGTAATGAACGAAGAAAGGGCTCGCGCAAAGATGCGCGAGAAGGGGACGAAAAAAAGGCGATAGATACAATCCGCCGGAAACAGACATACAAGACGGCAGAGCCGTGTCGGGATAATATCCCGACACAATGAACGAAGAAAGGACTCACGCAAAGATGCGCGAGAAATGCACGATGCGGGAGGAAAGAAAGGCGGCGGATACAATCCGCCGGAAACAGACATACGCTGTCCTCCGGCGGAATTAGATATAACCAAATATTTCTGACAAAAAATGCAAAATTTTTGTATTATTCCAGCGGGGAGCCGTTGAAAAGGATGTTCTTGGTGTGCTTGAGGGTGTGCTCCTTGGCGGGAGTGATGAGGCAGTTGGTGAAGGTGATGTCCTCCGCGTAGTCCATCTTGATACCCTCTTTCACGCCGTAGAAGCTGACACCTTCGAAGGTCAGGTTATGAACAGGCAGACCTTTCAGACCGGTGATGTCCACTGCTGTTTGCGGGTTCACACAGGTGATGTTCCGGAAGGTGAAATTGCTCCAATGGGGATAGAACTTTGTCTTGTCGTCGCTGTCGGTAGCTCCGCGGCCACCTGCCGAGCGGTCGGCGTAACCGGACTGGAAGAAGATAGCCGCCTCGCGGATGTTCTTCATCGTGATGTTATAGCAATAGATGTCCTCGCACCATCCGCCACGGCCCGGAGCCGATTTGAAACGGCAGCCGATGTCCGTACCGTCAAACATACAATCCTTGACAATCAGACGCTGCATGCCTCCGCAGAACTCCGAACCGATGACGAAGCCTCCGTGGGCACGATAGACGGTGTCGTTGGTGATGAGGAAGTCGCGTTGCGGGCCTGCTTCAACACCCTTGTCGCCTACGCCGCCTTTCATACAGATACCGTCATCACCGGCGCTCACGTGGCAACCGGCGATCAGCGCCACCTGTACGTTACCCGGGTCCATGGCATCGCCGTTTTGCGCCCACCACGGGCAGTCAACCGTGACGTTCTCAATGATGAGGTTCTGGATGCGGGTCGGCACCAGGTGGAACTTCGGACTGTTGCGGAGGGTCACACCCTCAACGACCACATTCTTGGAATCGGTGATGTTGACGAGGTGGGGACGCATCTTCTCCTGGATCTCCGGGGTAGCTGCGATATTGGGGATTCCCAATTCTTTATTCAGGTTGAACGGATACCAGAGACTGTAGGTCTTGTCGTCCGGCTTGATGGTGCCCCCGAGTGCCAATGCCTCATCCCAGAACTCACCTGCACCGCCGCGTTTGAGTTTCTTCTCCTTGATAGGACGCCAGATAAATCCCTGACCGTCAATCACACCTTTGCCGGTGATGCCGATGTTCTCGCATTTGGAGGCACGGATGAGCGCATAGCATTTCTTGCTGCCGTCGCGCAGGGAGTCGCCTTTCTGGACATAGAGCTCTTTGTTCTCGGACCCCAGAATCGTAGCGCCTTTGGACAGATGGAGGTCGATGTTGCTGCGAAGCTGGATAGGTCCTGTTTTCCACACGCCGCGCGGTACGATGACGTGTCCGCCGCCCTGCTTGGAGAGTTCTTTGATGGCTTTGTTGAACGCCTCGGTGCAATCCGTTTT
>CADBZO010000007.1:68382-118186 GCA_902799185.1 uncultured Bacteroidales bacterium
GCGTTCGATCTCGATGGGCAGGTTGGTGTAATAATGGTCATACTTGCTTTGGGCGCTTGCGAAGAGCGCCGCGCCCAACAGGAGGGCGGAGAGGAAGATTTTTTTCATAATGGTATTATTTTGTTTTATTCGCTATTTCGGTATTTCGAGGGGGTGCAATTATCATGCCAAAGCGGCAATCTTCAGCGCGGCGTTGATGCCGTCGAGGGCGGATGAGGTGATGCCTCCGGCGTATCCTGCTCCCTCTCCGCAAGGGTAGAGCAGCGGCGTAGAGACAGACTGAAGGGTCTCCGGATCCCGTGTGATACGGACGGCACTGCTGCTGCGGCTCTCGACGCCTACAATCACTGCATCGTTGGTGAGGAAACCGGGGTATTTCTTATCGAAATCCCGAAATCCCTGTTGCAGGCGTTTGCCTATGTGAGGCGGCAGCCATTGGTCCAGGCGGCTGGGTACAATGCCCGGCAGGTAGCTGCACGGCGGCAGGTCTTTGGAGGGCTTGCCCTCTACGAAATCCCGCATCCGCTGCGCGGGAGCGACGGAGAATTGAGAATTGAGAGTTGAGAATTGAGAGTTATGAGCTTGCATAAATGCAAGCTGCTCCAGTTCCTCTTGGAACGCCAGTCCCCTGAGCGGGTCGTTGCCGGGGATGTCCTCGGGGTTGATCTGGACCACCATGCCGCTGTTGGCGAAAGGGGAGTTACGGTGGGACGCAGACATGCCGTTCACCACGCATGTCCCTTCGCTGCTGCCCGCCGGGACGATATGTCCTCCGGGACACATACAGAACGAATAGACGCCCCGTCCCTCCACCTGCGTCACGAGGCTGTAGGAGGCGTTGCCGACATATTTGATAAGTGGGGAGGTTCGGTGGGGTTTTGACAGATGATACATCAGCCTGTTGATTAACGCTTGTGGGTGTTCGATCCGCACACCCATCGCAAAGCCCTTGGTCTCCATCGCCACGCCTTCGGCGGCTAACATCCTGTAGGTGTCATGCGCCGAATGGCCGATGGCCAATATGATTGGTGTAGTTGAAAGTTGAAAGTTCTTATCTCGGCAAGGCCTCGAACGATCGGCTGAAGCTGTATGGAAAGTTGAAAGGGACTCGACTTTCGTTTCAAAGTGTATCTCTCCGCCGTGGGCGATGATGCACTCGCGCATTTTTTTGATGATACCGGGCAGTTTGTCGCTGCCGATATGCGCGTGTGCCTCATAGAGCACGGTGTCCGGTGCCCCGAAATAATGGAAGATCTCCATCACCCGTTGCATGTTTCCCCGCTTCTTGGACCGCGAAAAGAGTTTGCCGTCGGAGAACGTACCGGCACCTCCTTCGCCGAAACAGTAGTTGGACTCGGGGTTGAGTCCTTCGTTCCGGTTGAGCAGTGCTATGTCGCGTTTGCGGGCGCTGACCTCTTTGCCGCGCTCGTAGATGACCGGTTTGATACCCTGTTCTATCAGTGTCAGTGCGGCAAAGAGCCCTGCGGGACCGGCTCCTATAATGATAGCGGAGCGGGCTGCGGAATGTACGTCCTGATAGACTGGCGGTTGGTAAGGGAGTTGAGAGTTTTTTTCGATGGGATTACCTTTCTCGTCAACTAAAACAGTTAGATGCACGTGCAACTCCCGTTGCCGTGCATCTACTGAACGTTTCACTACCCGCCATTGCTGCGCGGCTACGTACGCCTCGCGCGGAGAAAGTATGTATTGTCTGGTCTCCACCGGTCCGGTAAGTTGTTAGTCCTCTTTTATCTGCTGATTTTGTCGAGTACGGCTTCCAGACCCATTTCTTTGATCTTCTCGGAGATCTTCGCCTCTATCTCGTCGCATAAGTCCGGATTGTCCGCCAGTACCGCTTTCACGTTGTCACGTCCCTGACCTAACTTGGTGTCGCCATAGGAGAAGAACGAACCGCTCTTCTTGATGACCTCGGTAGCTACGGCAAAATCCAGGAGCTCACCGATGCGGGAAATGCCTTCGTTGAACATGAGGTCAAACTCCGCTTTCTTGAAGGGAGGCGCCACTTTGTTCTTCACCACCTTCACGCGTACCTGGTTTCCTTTGACTTGGTCGCCGTCTTTGATTTGACCAGTCTTGCGGATATCCAGACGTACGGAAGCATAGAATTTCAGTGCGTTACCTCCTGTAGTGGTCTCCGGGTTTCCGAACATCACGCCGATCTTCTCACGCAGCTGGTTGATGAAGATGACGGTAGTACCAGTCTTGTTGACCGAAGCGGTCATCTTCCGCAGTGCCTGTGACATCAGACGCGCCTGCAGACCGACTTTGTTATCCCCCATGTCCCCTGCAATCTCCGCTTTCGGCGTCAGTGCCGCCACTGAGTCGATGACTACGAGATCTACCGCAGCGGAACGGATGAGTTCGTCTGCGATATCGAGTCCCTGCTCTCCGCTGTCCGGTTGGGCGATAAGCAACTCGTCGGTGTTGACCCCTAATTTCTCTGCATAGAAACGGTCGAAAGCATGCTCGGCGTCGATGATAGCCGCAATACCGCCCGCTTTCTGTACCTCCGCCATGGCATGGATAGCCAGTGTGGTTTTACCGGACGACTCCGGACCGTATATCTCGATGATACGTCCTCGCGGATAACCGCCTACGCCCAGCGCGTAGTTCAGACCGATACTACCGGTCGGAATAACGGCTACATTCTCCACTTTGTCGTCACCCAATTTCATGATGGCACCCTTGCCATATTCTTTGTCAATCTTTGCCATCGCGGCCTGCAAAGCTTTCAGTTTGTCTGCCGACGGCGTCAGTTTCTCTGCCATAAAACTATTTACAATTTAGTCATTTACCATTTATTCATTTATCGAGTGCAAAGGTACAAAAAAAAAAGCACATATGCAAGGTTGTGCTTATTTTTTCTTGTTTTTTTCGTAATAACGGCAATATTCCCGTGTCCCGCATTGCCCGCATCGGGGTTTGCGTGCCTGGCAGACGTACCTGCCGTGGAGTAGCAGCCAGTGGTGTGCCTTTGGGATGATCTCCGCAGGGATGTATTTGACCAACTGTCTCTCCGTCTGGAGAGGGTTCTTGCTCCCCGTCGTTAACCCGAGGCGTTCGCTGACGCGGAAGATATGGGTATCAACCGCCATGGTAGGTTGGTTCCATATCACGGCGCAGACGACGTTCGCGGTCTTTCGTCCTACTCCCTGCAGGGTCTGCAATTCCTCAATCGTGTCCGGCACTTCGCCGTTGTACACCTCCACCAGCCGCTGCGCCATAGCTACCAGATGTTCCGCCTTGGAGCGCGGATAACTGACCGACTTGACGTACTCGAAGACCTCGTCCGATGAGGCTGCGGCTAAGGCTTCGGGGGTGGGATAGGCGGCAAAGAGTGCCGGTGTGACCATGTTCACGCGTTTGTCGGTGCATTGCGCCGAGAGCATCACGGCTACCAGCAATTCATAGGGGTTGCGGTAGTTCAGTTCGCTTTCAGCCACCGGCATGTTTTCAGCAAACCATGCTAATATATGTTCAAACCGTTGCTTGGTCGTCATGACGATATTTCGTTATTTAGATATATCGAAGTCCCGATAGGTCTTGCTTAAAAACTGCAGCAACTGTGTTGCTTGTTGCTGTACTTGCGCCGTCTCGGGCGTAATCTCCTTTTTCTGCAGACGGAGCATCATGATCTGGTAGAGCAGGAGCAGACACGCCTCTATGTCGCTCATCGTAGGCCGGTCGGTCTTGGCCTTGAGGAGGTTGAGGGAGGGTTGCAGCCGCATGATAGCCGCGCGGTACATGGCATCTTCGTCCAGCAACTGTGCGTGCAGTTCCTCCAACTCGTTCAGCGCATTGGCGGCGAGTTGCAGATGACCGCTTTCCATGATTCCCTCGCGGTGCATCATTTCGTTGAGTTCGTGCAACTCCGTAGTCGCTTCCGCCTGTTGCGGAAAAGCACGCAGAAAATCCTCCATCTGCCATAGATAGAGAATATACTCGGCTATATTATCTTTCTTAGTCTTCATCGTCCCAGTCTATTTCGTCGAGGTAGTTATCGGACATGAAGGTCTCTATCTCCCGCCGGTCTTTCTTGGTAGGCCGTCCGGTGCCACGATCCCGGCTGCCGTTACTTGCCATACGCGCCAGCTCCAGCAGTTCCAGCTGCTTGGGGTCGGTGCAGTCCTGCATGTATTCCGGCACCAGTTTGGCTCCCAGACGGTTCTCGGAGAGTTGCAGCACGCGGAAAGTATAGGTGATAGGCCCTTTTCGTACGTTGAACCGGTCGCCTATCTTGAATGTCCTGCTGGGTTTGAGTTGCACACCGTTGAGGGTAACCCGCCCGTTCTTGCAGGCGTCGGCGGCGATGGAGCGCGTCTTATAGATACGCATCGCCCATAGATATTTGTCTACTCGAACTTCCATCTTATTCTACGGTTAACCGGTTCTCTTTCACCCGGCTGATATACTGCTGGACAGTAGCCTGCAAGTAACGCAGCATGGCCTGCGGCTCAGGTTCTTCTATCCGCTCTTTGAGGTTCTGCTGTAATAGTCTGTCCTGTTGGAAATTATACAGCCCGGTCACCTCTTTCCCGTCAAACTGCAGGAGCAGAGAGTCGGAGAAAATCTGATAGACAGGGTTGTTGTAGTTTACCACGTACGGCTCTTTCTTATCGGAGAGGAGCACGCTTTGACCGAAGGCGAAGTAGGGTTCGTCATAGCCGATATACTCCAATACGGAAGGCAGTATATCCGTTTGCGCCACGGGGTAGTTGCGCTCTCGCGTACGGACCGCCTCGTCCATCTGCGGGTCGAAGAAGATAATCGGTACTTCGTACCGCCCTTTGTCGGTCGTATATTCCGGGTGGGTGAGGACGTTGGTATGGTCGGCGGTGAGGACAAACAGCGTGTTCCCGTACCAGGGTTGGGTCTTGGCATAGGCAAAGAAGCGGCGCAGGGCGTAGTCGGTGTAGCCTATACAGCGGTGCAGAGGGTGTGTGCCCTCCGGGAAGACGCCTTCGTAGCGTTCGGGCACTTGGAAAGGGTGATGGCTGGTAGCCGTGAAGACGGCTGTCATGAACGGCTCCTGCATGGAACTCATCGTACGGCCGTAGAACTGCAGGAACTCCTCGTCCCAGATAGCCCAATAGCCGTCGTAGTCATCGTTGTTGTTGTATTCGTCCTTGCCGTAGTACGCGTCAAATCCGCAGGACCGGGAGTAAGCCTGAAAGCCCATTGAGCCGTTCGGCGCCCCATGGAAGAAACCGGTCTGCCATCCTTTTTTGCCCAAATACGAAGCCAAAGAAGATACTTCGTCGGTGGAGTAGGGCGTCAGGATATAAGGCGAGATAATCATCGGGATGGATGATAAGACGGACGGCATGGCGTCAATGGACTTGCGTCCGGTAGCCAGGCTCAGCGGGAAGGTCAGGGAGTGCGCCGCCAGCGAATCGAGGAACGGGGTATAGCCCTGATAGGTACCGCTGTCCAGGTCATGGTTGAAATAACCGAAATACTCTTTGGAGAAACTCTCCAAGATAAAGACCACTACGTTCTTTTGCTCCAGCGGCTTGCTTCCTTCGGGTTGGTGGACGGGAGTCATGATCGTCTCCAGTTCGTTCTCTTCAAAATACCGGAGATCAGGAAAGACCCGTCCTTCGGATGAGCGCATGAGCGCAAAAGGCGTATTGAGTACGATATTGGTTTCGTTGGGGCGGTTGGTGTACTGGAGTGCGTTGCTGAGCGTGATAGGGCGGGTGAAGGCGCCGAAACCTCCGCGGATGCCGATGACGATGAAATAGACGGAGAGGGCGAACAGCAGACTCTCGGTGCTGTAGTAGAGCGCAGGATGCCGGTTGTCGTCCGTTTCTACCGTCCGTCGTGTAAGGAGTACCATCAGCGCCAGCATGGCTATGCCAAAGAGCGTGACGTACCAATACTGGAGGGCGGAGGTGAAGAAGATGTGCGCTAAGTTGCTGTCGTTCTGAAACTCCGTGAAGAACGTGACGGTCGTCCGCCGGCCGGTAAACTGCATGTACACCATGTCGGCGCAGTTGACCGCTATCGCCAAGCCGTTGGGTATCCAGTAGAAAAACCGCGCAATCTGTTGGTAAACCGTGTTGCTGCGGAAACGGAAAGGCAGCAACTGCATCAGGAAATAGACGCTGTTGAGGTATAGCGAAGCCGTCAAGTCGAACCGGATACCGCCTGCCATCATCTCCAGCAAATGACTCATGCTGACATCCGGGTAGGTGCTCATGTTCGTGAGGTAGTAGAACAGGCGGGAGACGGACAGGATAGCCATCACCAGCAGCCAGTTGCAGACGGCTACTAACCAAGGGTGGTATTTGATGTTTGATATTTGATGTTTGATATTTGTCATTTTCCGTTAAACTGGTTCATGGTGCGGTCAATGCCGGCAAGGCAGAAAGAGGGGATGATCTCGCTTGTCACTTTCAGCCGCTCGTCTATCTTCTTCTCTTCCTCTTCGGTCCAGCGGCCGAGCACAAAATTGATTTGTGCGCCGCGTGTGAACTCGTTCCCTATACCGAACCGCACGCGTGCGTATGCGTCCGTTCCCAATACCGATTGGATGTTGCCTAATCCGTTATGGCCTCCGTTGGAGCCTTGCTTGCGGATGCGGATAGTACCGAAAGGCAGGTTCAGATCATCTACCAGCACGAGCATATTCTCCACGGGTATCTTCTCCTGCTGGAGCCAATAGCGCACGGCGTTGCCGGAGAGGTTCATGTACGTGGAGGGCTTGAGGAGAACCATCTCCGCATTCTTCACCCGGCAGCGGGCTATAAAGCCGTAGCGTTTGTCCTCCCATTGTGCGTTGAGCGATTTGGCAAACGCATCGATCATCATAAAACCGATGTTATGACGTGTACCTGCGTACTCGTCACCTATATTTCCAAGTCCGACGATTAAGTATTTCATACTTAGTTGAGAGTTGAAAGTTTAGAGTTTAGAGAAGTTGAATAGTTGAAAGTTGAAAGAAAAGGGCGGGCGTCAAACGCCTCGCCCCTCTTTCATTCATTAATTCGTTAATTCCTTAACTCATTAATTAGGCTTGTTTGCTCTGACGGGTAGCCTTAACCTCAGCAACGCAAGCGTCAGCCGGGTTGACGAACTTCAAGCCTTCTACCTTCACGTCACCTACAGCGATCTTCTTACCCAGGCCAAGCTCGGTAACGTCGATGTTGATGCGATCGGGGAATGCGGTGTAGATACCCTGTACTTTGAGTTTGCGCATGTCCTGAACCAGTTTGCCACCGGCTTTAACACCCTCAGCCAGACCATTCAGCTGGATAGGAATCTCCACTACAACCGGCTTCTTCTCGTCCACAGCGAGGAAGTCAATGTGCAACGTGTTACCGCTGATAGGGTGGAACTGAAGCTCCTTAACGATAGCTTTGGTCTTGGTGTCACCGATAGTGAGGTCAACAATCTGGGTGTCCGGGCTGTAGATGAGCTTACGAACGTCAGCGGCTGCTACCGTGAAGGTGCAGTTCAGACCGCAACCATAGATGTTGCAAGGAATCAAATCCTCTGCGCGAAGAGCCTTAGCGGCTTTCTTTCCGTACTCGCTACGCGGAGTACCTACTAATGCAAATTCTTTCATTGTTATAAATTGTGTTACTCAATATGGGGCAGTAAAAACTTCTGTGTGGCTGCCCGTATCCCATCACACGAACCCCTTTTCATTAAATTCCCTCCCTTGTGGGGAGGGTTAGGGTGGGGTTGAGCCCTTTGGTTGTCCACCGAGGAGTCGAACCTCGCTTCTCGGAACCAAAATCCGGTGTAATACCGATATACGAGTGGACAATACCATTTACCATTTGGTCATTTACCATTTGATCATTTGGCAAAAGCGGGTGCAAAGGTACAACAATTTTTTGACATACGCAAGATTTTAGGCTTTTTTTTGCGAAAAAAGTGTAAAATCGTAGCGCTTTGTACCTAAATCAGGAGATTTACGTCATTTCTTGAGCTGGAATGGGAAGGAGCCGATGAGGTTTCCCTCGCAGAAGAAATCCACCGTATAGAAGCCTTTCTGTACCTCCTCGACGGGGCAGAAGCATGAGCCCGCATAGGCCTCTCCGGTATATTCGAAGGCCTGGGTGAGCGAATAGGGTATCTCGCCGCTCTCGAAGGGGAAGAGTTGTCCTTCCTTCTCGCCCAAAAGCAACCCCTCCGGATCCATCACGCGTACGTACAAGTCTTTCATACCCGGTTGGCAGGTGATATTCTTGGCGATGGTGAAGTCGAATTGGAGTTTGCGTATATGGCTCGTCATGCGGGTTTTGTGGTCGTTCTTGTTGAGTGGCGTGATCTCACAAGCGGTGATCTCCAGCATGGAGGCGCGTGTGACAGTCTCCGAGAGTTGAGAGTTAAGCGTTGATAGTTGAGAGTTTTGCTCCTTGACCTGCTGGTTCTCCCGACGGACGATTTGGTTCTCCTCCGTGAGACGTGCGTTGGTGGCGTTGAGCGAATCGATCTGGCGAACGTAGTCTTTCATCACCATCCGGACGGTAGCCAGTTCTTTTTTCAACTCCGCTATACGGCGGGCGTTGGAGGCTTTGGTCTGACGCAGTTCCTCCAGCAGGTCCTGCACGCGTTGCTGCTCGCGGGAGAGGAGGTCCTGGAGGCTGTCGTTGCGGATATCCATCTGCTGGAAACCGTCAAACTGGATAGCCAGGTCTTCGTACTCTTCCTGCAACTCCTCTTTCTCGATGGTCATCTGCTCCACCATTTCGTTTAACTCGCTTCGCTGGGTGAGGTTCCAGACGACCAGACCGCAGATGATGAGTACCAGTGCGGTGACAAGGATCCAGGTATTCGATTTCTGTATTTTCTTTTTCTCTGTCATAATAAAGGAAGTATCTTTTCCATTTGGTTCGAACGGCTGCCTTTGAGCAAGATACGGTATCCTGCGAGCGGTTCGCGGCTCAGGTAGTCGTACAGTGTTTCGATATTTTCATAAACGGGGTATGGTGCGGTAGTCTCCTTGTACTCCGGACCGACGAGGAACACGTTCTCCGCCTTGCGTTCCAGCAGCATGTTAACGATATTCTGGTGCTCGCGGTGGCTGTATTCGCCCAGTTCGCGCATGGCTCCCAAGATATAGGCCTTCGGCATTTGAGATTGGATATCCGACATTTGATATCGGTCAAAAGCCTCGATAGCCGCCTGCATGGAAGTGGGGTTGGCGTTATAGGCATCCACGATGACGGTATTCTTCTCCGTCTGCATGAGCTGGGAGCGGTTGTTGGACGGCACGTACTCACATATAGCCTCGCGGCTCTCAGGGAAAGTGCAAACCATACACATGCCGATGGCAAATGCAGCGGCAATGTTCTCCTGGTTATAACCACCTACCAGATGCGTCTCTGACACCTTAACCGGGCAATCCGATGAACGATAGCGGAACAATCCTATTCCTTTGTCGGAACCGGGAGAGTAGACCTCGTTGTACCAATGAATCTTGTTGAATTTGTTACGGATGGTCTTGCGTCCTTTGGGCAGACGTTTCTTCAACATTTTGCAAAGATACGGGTTCTCTGCATTGTAGAAGATTGTTCCTCCATGCGCAATAATCCAATCGTATAACTCACCTTTCGTTTGCTGTACTCCTTCGAAGGACCCGAAGCCCTGTAAGTGCGCTTTGCCTACATTTGTAATCAGCGCGTCGGTAGGCTCCGCAATTTCCACCAGTTCTTTGATATCTCCCGGGTGGGAAGCCCCCATCTCGATAATTGCTATCTCATGCGCACGCGTGATAGATAATAAGGTGAGGGGTACGCCGAGTTGGTTGTTGAGATTGCCTTGGGTATAGCATACGTTATACTTCTTGCTCAACACAGCAGCCGTCAGTTCCTTGGTAGTGGTCTTTCCGTTGGTGCCGGTGATGGCAATAACCGGAATTCTAAACTTGCGTCTCCACGCGCGTGCGAGGTCTTGTAACTCAGCTAAAGCATTTTTGCCGGAGATGATATATTCCGCGCCGTCGGCTTTCGCCTGCTCTACGAAGTCATTGCCGTCAAAATGCTCTCCTTTGAGCGCCACAAAAACAGAGCCGGGAGTGACCTTCCGGCTGTCTGTTGTGACGGTAATGGAATCTTTATTTTTTATTAGGAAGTTCCAGTCCATAGTTACTTGATATTCGGTTCCTCCAGACCTAAATGCCTTTTTTTGTCAACCGCTTTCAGAATAAATCCTACCATCAAAGCAGCTGCTCCTAATCCGGCTAACATGATCAGTGCCCAAGTGTAGTCATATGAGATGGCTGCTTGTTCCTCGCTGATCAAACCGGCTTCCACTTGTGCAAAGACATCTTCGTTCGTACTATCTAACACCTTGCCGATTAGTAGCGGGAATAGCCATAATCCGATGTTCTGAATCCAGAAAATCAGCGCGTAAGCCGAACCGATGATCTTCTCATCTACCAGTTTCGGTACGCTCGGCCATAAGGCAGCGGGTACCAGAGAGAACGATGCTCCTAATACCAATATTGTGATATATGCCACGATGATTCCGCCTATTTCATTACCTTTGAACTGCGGCAAAACGAAGGCAAATGTCAAGTGGCAGATGATCAACAGAATGGAACCTAAAATCAGCATGGATGCAGCTTTGCCTTTGGTGTCCACATATTTGCCAAGCATCGGAGTGATAGCTACGGCAAGCAGTGGGAATACTGCAAAAATTGTTTCTGCCGTTCCGCGCATATAACCCATAATGCAGTAGGCGATCAAAGCCAGGACAGCCGTGGCAAAAAGCGGTATCTTGAAATAGTTTTTCTTCGCAAAATTACCCGCAAAAGCGCACGCGGCAACAATGATCATGATACTGTATTGGAGGAATGTAGCAAGACTGCTTGCCCAAAATCCTTCTCCTTCGTGCAGACTCAGGTTGCATTGCAGCATGTTCACCGCGTATTTCTGGAACGGGAAAATAGCACTATAATACAGAACGCAGAGCAATGCTACCAACCAAAATCCTCTGCTGGAAATGATCTTGCCGATATCCGAGATCTTGAACGGATCGTCTTTCTCTTCTGCCTCTCCGGTCTGTTCGTCCAGCTTCTTGTCCATAAAGAAATAGACCACGAACATCAACATTGCAATGCACAGCAGCACAACGCCGAACGCTACCGAACGGGATACATCCACTTGACCACCTAACTTGGCGAAGAATGGCGAAAAGATCATACATGTGGCTACGCCGAGACGGGCTAATGCCATCTCTGAACCCATCGCCATCGCCGTCTCTCGGCCTTTGAACCATTTGACAATTCCTCGCGAAACGGTGATTCCCGCCATCTCTGTTCCGCAACCGAAAATCATGAATCCAACCGCTGCACACTTGGCGGAGGCAGGCATACCGCGATAAAAGGGTGATACGCCTAACTCGTCAAACAGCGGAATATAATTGAGGTGGGCGTTGAACCATGCCTCGGCACTGCTGCCGATGAAACCTTCCGATATTGCATAGTATTTGATGAGAGCACCAACTAACATCACCGCTCCGGAAAGAACAGCCGTGAACCGTACACCCATCTTGTCCAGAATGATGCCCGCAAAAATGAGGAAGAACACGAAGACATTCAGAAATGTCTCGGCACCCTGCATCGTTCCGAATGCCGTCGAATCCCATCCGCGCGTGGATTGCATCAGATCTTTGATAGGCGACAGTATATCCATGAAGATATACGAGCAGAACATTGCCAGGGCAAGCAATAAAAGTGCTGCCCACCGCATAGCTGCACTATCGCGCAGCGTCTTTTGTATCTTTTCTACCATGATTGTAGGAATATTTGTTTTTCTTTTTCAGCCACTCTGCTTTTTTCTTCTCATATTCCGCATAGTGGGACTCCAAATAGCCATCAGCCATATTTACGATTTGACGATGTACGAAGGACTTTTACTTGATTCCCAATTCTTTCTTGACAGCGGGGGTGGCGTCGGTGGCATCTGCGCCGATATGTACCATGGCTGCGGAGTCAAAGATATAGGTGTAGCCTTCGCGCTCACCCACGGCTTTGATGGCTTTGGACATCTTCTCGTGCACGGGAGCGAGCAGGTCCTGCTGCTTCTTCTGAATGTCCTGTTCCGCGGTCTGGTAGAAGAGCTGGATACGCTGCTGCATCTCCTGAAGCTCCTGCTGGCGGATCTGTTTTACGGCGTCAGCCATAGTAGCCTCTTGGGACTGGTAGTCCTGTGCTTTCTTCTGAATCTCCTCGTTCATCGAAGCCAGTTGTGCTTCGTACTGACCTTGGATGGTATCCATCTTGAGTTTGATTTGTGCCACCTCCGGCATCTGAGCGAAGAGCTCCTGGGTGTTGATGTGACCAAATTTCTGTGCGCCGGCAAGCATCGGCAGAGCCAGCATCATTGCGATAATAATCTTTTTCATTTTCTTAATATTTTATATTATTTATTCCGTTTTGAAATGTTCCACGACCCTTACAAAAGTCTTACTTGAGTCTTACTTAAGTCTTACTTGCCTTCCGTGGAACAATCTTATTATTTTGCTCCTAATTTCTGGAGAACCTGATCGGAGATGTCGAGTTTGGAGGACATGTAGATCAGTGCGGGGTCTGCGGAGCGGTCCTTGACGATGTCTATACGTTTCTCGCTGGCGACGTCCTGAATGGCGGTGTATATCTCATCCTGGATGGGTTTGATGAGTGCCTCGCGTTTTTTGTACAGCTCGCCATCCTGTCCGAAATACTTGCGTTTGAGTTCCAGGACCTCCTGCTCTTTCTTCACTATCTCCTGTTCGCGTTGTGTGCGCATGTTTTCGGAGAGGAAGATCTGCTCTGTCTGGTAGTTGGTAGCCATGACACGTGCTTCCTGCTGGGCAGCGTCAATCTCTTTCTGCCAGCGTTTGGAGAGCATCGTGAGCTGTTCGTTCGCCTGCTCGTACTGGGCCAGGTTTTTGAGTATATAAGCCATGTCGATATAGGCTATCGGTTGATCTTTAGCAAAAGCCGTGCCAGAAATCAAAAGGCAACACAAAAGCAGTTGCCATTTGATATTTGAAATTTGAGATTTTAGATTTGACATTTTTATCTGTATTTACATTATAAGTCTTGTCCGAGGACGAAGTGGAACTGGCTTCCGCTATACTGCTTGGAGCCGTTGATATCGTCGAATCCCCATCCCCAGTCTATACCGAGCAGTCCGAACATCGGCAGGAAGATACGTACTCCGACACCGGCGGAGCGCTTGAGGTTGAAGGGGTTGTAGTCGCGAAGGTCCGCGAAGCAGTTTCCCGCCTCGAGGAAAGCGAGCGCCCAGATGGTAGCGTTCTGCTCCAGAGTAATCGGGTAGCGGAGCTCCATGGTGAATTTGTTATATACGTAACCCATATTTCGTCCGCTGGAAGCATCGTACGGGGTAAGCGAACCGGCGGAGTAACCACGCAAGGCGACGTACTCCGTGGAGTATCCGGAGGAGTAGCCCGCCATGCCGTCTCCACCCATATAGAAGGTCTCAAACGGCGATTTGGTATATTTGTTGAAATGGCCGAGGTAGCCGAACTCCGCTCTGGTCATCAGAACGAGTTTGTTGTCTCTGGTGAGCGGGGTGAATACCTTTCCCGAGAATTTCCATTTGTGGTACTCAATCAGGTGGTACCGCTCGGAGGCCGGCAGTTCTGCGTAGTTCTTTTTCATGAAGAGCGACCAAGGAGGCGTAATCTTCAGTCCCAGGACGAACTGCGAGCCGCGGCGTGTGTAAATAGGGTTGTCGATAGAGGACCGGCTGAGCTGGAGGTTCAGCGCGAGGTTATGCGCCGTACCGTTGGTAATCAGCAGGTAGGGCCAGTCTTTCATCCAGAAGAGGGTGTATCCCAGTTCGACATAGAAATTGAAGTAGTCGTCGGGCCATTTCAGACGCTTACCGTAGCCGATGGCGGCTCCGAACTGGCGAATGAACTTATCCTTATCCGCTTCCGCCTCTGCCAGCTGCTGGTAGTAGTTGCTGTTACCGGAATAGTAGTAATAACTGGAATAGGTGTTATAGAGGTTCTGATAGGCTCTCTGGTAGCGGCTGGACCATCCGGTTTGGTTGTAGAAGAAGAAGCTGGCGCTCAACTGGTTCGGCCGTTTTCCTCCGAGCCACGGCTCCAGGAAGGAGAGGGAGACGGAGGTGGAGTAGATACCGTTGGTACGGAGGTTGACAGAGAAGGTCTGTCCCTCTCCCTGCGGCACGATACGGTAGGCTTTTTTGTTGAAGAGGTTCTGGATGGCGAAATTGGTGAATTTGACGCCGACGGAACCTGTGAGACCGGTAGCACCCCATCCGAGCGAGAACTCGAACTGGTCGCTGGATTTGGTCTCCAGCTGGTAGGTGATATCCACGGTACCGTCCTCGGGGTTCGGTTGTATATCCGGCACGAGTTTCTCCTGGTCGAAATGTCCCATCTGCGCCAGCTCACGCAGCGAGCGCATGATATCCGACTGGGAGTATAGCTGGCCGGGCTTGGTGTATAGTTCGCGGCGCACGACGTGCTCGTACACGCGCGTGTTACCTACGATATTTATCTCATTGATGGTAGCGGGTTTTCCCTCGTACATACGCATCTCAAAATCAATGGAGTCGTTCTCCACATTGACCTCTACGGGCTCGACGTTGAAGAAGAGGTATCCCCGGTCGGTGTAGAGTTTGCTGACAGCGTCGTCGTCGGTCTGGAGGCGCTCGTTGAGGGTCTTGAGGTTGTACACGTCGCCGGGTTTGACACCCAGGGTAGCGTCCAGCAGTTCGTAGGGATAGAGCGTATTACCCACCCATTTGACGGAGCGGATGTAGTATTTGTCGCCCTCGCTGATGGTGATATATACATCGACGCGGTCGGGGTTCTCGGGGTTCGGCACGACGCTGTCGGCTACGATATAAGCGTCGCGATAGCCGTATTCGTTGTATTTGTCGATGATTGCCTGTTTATCCTTCTCATATTCGGCAGCGACGAATTTCTTGGTCCGGAAGAGGTTGATGATGTGATTGTCGTTGGTCTTCTTCATCGCCTTGTTGATCTGGAGATCAGAGAGCGCTTCGTTGCCGGTGAGGTAAATCTTCCCGACCTTGGTTTTCACTTTCTTATCCACGGCGATGAGGACCCGAACGTAGCCTTTGTGGTCCGCGTCGGGTTTCTGCACGATATGCACGTCGGCGTTGTGGAATCCTTTCTCGGCGAAGTATTTCTTGATCACCGTCTTGGCATGGTCCTCGAGGTTCGGTGTCATCTGGCTTCCCTGCCTGATGCCCGCCTTTATCTCCAGGTCTTCGCGTTCACTTTTCTTGAGTCCTTCGTACCTCACTTCGCTGATACGCGGGCGTTGCTCCAGTTCGATGACGAGCCAGATTTTGGAGCCTTCCGTCTTCTTGGCTTTGATTTTTACATTGGAGAAGAGTCCTTGTTTCCAGAAGCGTTTGATGGCTTTGGTGATCTGCGGTCCCGGCACCTCGATCTTATCTCCCACAGCCAGACCGGAGAAGCCGATGAGCACGAAATCCTCGTAACTATCCGCTCCTTCCACCTCTATGCCGGCAATCTCGTAGGTCTTCCGTGTCATGCCGTAGTCGATCTCGTCCTGGGCGAAGAGAGGTGAAAGGTGAAAGGTGAAAGGTGAAAGGACAAGCACCCACAGCAATCCTATAATTCTATATATTTTCCTTTCAATGTTCATTTGCCAATATTTATTTGTTCGGATGTTTTACCAAAACGTCTCTCTCGTTTCTGGTAGTCGATGATGGCTTTATAGAACTCGTCCGTGCTGAATTCGGGCCAGAGGCAGTCGGTGAAATAGAGTTCGCTGTACGCCAGTTGCCAAAGCAGGAAATTGCTGATTCGGTATTCTCCGCTGGTGCGGATCAGCAGGTCCGGATCGGGCATGTCGCGTGTTGTCATGAGTGAAGAGACGAACTGTTCGTTGACGTCCTCAGGGCGGAGTGCCCCGGCTTGCGTTAGCCGGACGGCTTCCTGCATGGCGCGCGTGATCTCCCACCGTGCGGAGTAGCTGAGGGCAATGACCATCGTGAGGCCGGTGTTACGGCTTGTCCGGTCAATACAGCCCAGGAACTTCTGTTTCGTCCCCTCGGGCAGTCGGTCGATGTCTCCAATGGTTTGCAGCCGTACGTTATTCTCCATGAGCGTAGGCGTCTCCTTGGCAATCGTGTCCACGAGCAAGGTCATCAGGGCATCCACCTCCTCTTTGGGGCGGTTCCAGTTCTCGGTGGAGAAGGTGTAGAGCGTGAGGTACCCGATCCCCAGCTCCGTGGCGGCCACGGTGATGTTATGCACCGTCTCCACTCCCTGCTTATGGCCGAACATACGCGCGAGGCCTTGTTTTTTCGCCCATCGGCCATTGCCGTCCATGATGATGGCTATGTGCCGCGGCAGACGCTCTTTGTCTATCTGTGCTCTATAATCCATAGTTCTTAGCTCTTAGTTGGTATTACATATCCGGCAGGCTTTCTTCGCTCTGGCAAATTCAAAAACTATGCCGAGCGTGAGCATACCCGTCAGATCGCAGTTCATCCAGTTCCATCCATTGAGGCTGTGTTTGTTATCCAGCACCCCTTGTCCTTCGATGTTATCCGTGAAATAGATGTTATGCTGCCATGCTACGTTCAGCCCGACACGGTCGTGGAATTTCCACTTGAATCCGATACCCAGTGGCACAAAGCCGGTGGCCGCCGGACCTTTCTCCGCCGTGTTGAACATGCCAACGCCTATCCCCAGAAAGATATAGGGTGTGTAGGGCCGGATACGCTTGTCGTATTTATTGGCAGAGCCGAAGCGGAAGAAGTTGAACTCCGCCATCACGTCGATGTTATACAGCCTGTTTTGCCATTTCGTATCGAGTTTCTCTCCTCTTATGGTGAAATCGTTTCCGGCAATACGCTGTCCGGAGAACTTCGCCTGTATAGCCCATCGCTTGGTGAACTTATATCGGAAATGGGCACCGTAAGCCTCCCGCACATTCATGAAGATATGCGGCGCCGCATCTCCGACGTAATACCCGCATCCCCCCTGCAGACCTATCTCGCAGGTGAAGGGCTGTCCTTGCGTCTGCGCATGAGCACTCATGCTCACGCACGCAGCGAACCATAAAATCAAGCAATATATGCGGCTCTTTTTCGTCATAATTACAAAATAAGCGCGCAAAGTTACTGCTTTTTTTCGAAATATGCAAGAAAAAAAAGAATTTTTTACGTCTTTTAGGCTTTTATGAGCAGTCTAAAGGCGTCAGTGACCTTTTTTACGGCCACTACTTCGATGGAATAGCGTGAAGAGTCCACTTTCTGGTCGGCGGGAATGAGAATCCGCCGGAATCCTAATTTCTGTGCTTCAGAGATCCGTTGTTCGATGCGGTTGACGGGGCGTATCTCACCCGCCAGTCCCACCTCTCCGCAGAGGCATGTTCCGGCATCCAGAGCGATGTCCATGTTACTGCTCAGCACGGCGGCTAAGACAGCCAGGTCGATGGCAGGGTCTTGGACGCGCAGGCCTCCGGCAATATTGAGGAACACATCTTTTTGCAGCAGTTTGAATCCTACCCGTTTCTCCAGCACCGCCAGCAACATGTTCAGTCTCCGTCCGTCAAAACCGGTGGAGGAACGCTGCGGCGTGCCATACGCAGCGGAAGAGACGAGTGCCTGCACCTCGATGAGGAAGGGTCTTACGCCTTCTACGGCTGCGGCGATAGCGATGCCTGAGAGTCCTTCCCGGGCAGTGGAGAGCAGCAATTCCGAGGGGTTGGTAACTTCCCGCAGACCGTTCTGCCGCATCTCATAGATGCCTATCTCGGAGGTGGAGCCGAACCGGTTTTTCTGCGCGCGTAAGATACGGTACATATACTGCTGGTCTCCCTCGAACTGCAGGACCGTATCGACGATATGCTCCAGCACTTTCGGTCCTGCGAGGGAGCCCTCTTTGTTGATATGTCCGATGATGATAAAGGGTATATTCCTCGTCTTGGCAAATTCCATGATCCGTGCGGCACATTCGCGCACCTGGGTCAGGCTGCCGATGGTAGCTTCCGCCGCCTCTGTGCCGATAGTCTGTATGGAGTCGATGACCACGATCTCGGGGTCCAGTTCTTTCACTTGTTCCAAGATACGTTCCAGTGATGTCTCGGAGCTAATGAACAGGTTCTCTGCGTTTCCGGCAAGTCTCTCCGCCCGAAGTTTGAGCTGGCGTACGGACTCCTCGCCGGAGGCGTAGAAGGTCTTCCGTTCCCCCTGCTGCATCAGTACCTGGAGTGCCAAGGTGGATTTGCCGATACCCGGTTCGCCGCCGAGGAGCACCAGACTGCCCGGTACCAATCCGCCTCCCAGCACACGGTTGAACTCCCCGTTGCGCATGTCAAGCCGCATCTCTTCGGTGGCGACGATTTCCTGGAGGCGTTTAGGAAGACCGGCTTCGCCTGACAGACTGCGTGCGCTGACAGACCGCTTCGCTGACAGACCGCTTCGCTGTAAGACCTCCTCCTCATAAGTGCCCCATTCTCCGCAAACGGGGCAACGGCCAAGCATCTGCGGCGCTTTGGCTCCGCAGGAAGAGCAGATATATTGGATGGAAGGCTTGGGCATGGTGATTGGGACACCCCCCAGCCCCCTCTCAGAGGGGGAGAAGGGATTGGTGATTTTATAATTCTATTACGTTGTTTTCTTCTGCGAGAACGGTGTTCTCAAATATAGGTTTTGCTTCCTGGAGAAACAGATCATGATCCTCCACGCGTGCGGAGTAGTGTCCCAGAATCAGTTTGCCGGCTTTTGCCAGCGAGGCTATTCTCGCCGCGTCGGCGGCAGTGGAATGCTTCACCTCTTTGCTGCGTGCAGCCATCGACTCCAGGAATGTGGACTCGTGGTAGAGGGTCTCCACGCCTTCGATGATAGGTACAATCTTCTCGCTGTATTGCGTGTCGGAGCAGTAGGCGTAGCGCTTTCGCGTGACGTACTCCAAGGAACCGTCTTCATGTTTTACACGGTGCGTCTCTTTGAAGAGGAAACCGCAGGTCGGAACGCCGTGTTTGAGAGGGATAGTCTCTACGGAGACTGTTCTGTCCTCGAATATCACCTCATGCTTGCGCGGGTTGATGGGGTGGAAGATGATCTCATACTGTCGGTCGTTGGCATGGTAGTCCAACAGGGGCGTGAGTAGTTTCTCCAGGTCCGGGTGGGCGTAGATGTGCATGGGCTGGGTGCGTTTGAGCATACCTAAGGTGGTGAGCAGACCTATGAGTCCGAAGCAATGGTCACCGTGCAGATGGGAGATGAAGATGTTATACAGCCGTCCGGTGTGCACACCCAGGCGCTGCATGGTCAGCAGCACGCCCTCGCCGCAATCGACGAGGAACGACTTGTCGCTGATCTCCACCAGCTGGCCGGACGGAGAGGTGGTCTTCGTCGGCTTCGCACTTCCGCAACCTAATATGGTGACTTTTGCTTCGCTCATAGTTTGTCCAGTTCTGCCAAGATTTTCTCTCCCAAAGCCGTTTTCTTGTCGATATGTTCGAGTACGGCTTTGACGAAGGAGTTGGACTCGAACGATCCTCTTACTTCCTCAAAATCCGCTGCGGCTTGTTCCCGGTCTCCGTCCGCTCCGAAACCGGTGTGGCTGTTGAGGTCGAACTCTTTCCGTGCATCATCATAGACCATCCGATCCAGTTTGACGACGGCGTCCCGCCATTCGGTGACGGTCTTCTTGATCTGTTCCAGCGTCACTTTCTCTACCGGGCATCCCCATACCTGCTCCAGTTTCTCCAGCGCCCAGGTCCATTCGTAGGAGTAATAGTTGGCGTGCATCTGCTCCAGTCTCGTACGGATGCCGTCCAGCGTGAGTGCGCCTTTCTCCACGTCGTCCATGAGTGCGCTGACCTCGCTTCTCGGGGCGATGAGTCCTGCCAGATCGACCCAGACGCCCAATCCGGTTTGGCTGTCGGGACGTAAGGCGGCACGCAGCTCTTCCATGTTCTTCCAACTCTTCTTCTCCAGCCGGCTGATGAGGCTGTTTCCCAGGAATTTCTGGATGCCGATGGTGTATAACTCACGTCCGTGGCGGAGCGAGCTGTTGCGGATCTTGCAGTTCTTATAGCCATAGACCTCGGTGTTCTCTCCGCTTAGGTCTTGCAGTTCGTTCAGCACCTCTCGTCCCTTCCACATCTTCTGTACGGTGTAGGGGCTGAGGAGGTTGAAGTTGATCTGGTCGAGTTTATGGGGATCCTTGCGGTTGTCACGTTTGGGCCATTTCTGTGCGTCGCGGATCGTACCTACGGTACGGAGGTTGGCACCGGGGACGAGAAAACTCTCGCTGTTGTTCTCAATGAGATAGGAGAACGGCAGGTCGGATGTATCGGCGTGGTGGGTATGCCGCCCCATGACGAGGCTGAATGCCCCTATTCTCGACGGCCAGAGCAGATAACTGTCGCTGGTGGTTTTTGCTCCGCGCTCGGCGATACCCTGGTGGATAGGACCGAGTTTGTACATGTGGTTGGACTGGTTACTGCCCGAACCGGCGTTGAGGAACGAGAACATACCCGCTATCAGGAGCGTGCTCTTATGATGGGTCACGGTATATGGCCCGGCGAAGATGGCACATGCCTCTCCGTGCATTCCCTGGCAGTTGCTGAAGAAGAGACTCTCTCCCGCCGAGTAGTGTTTGTCGAAGATACATCCCTGGCCTACGAAACACTTGTCCACCAGCGTACTGTCGCCTATCTCTACGCCCGAAGCAATGATGAAATCGGTACATTTGACGCCGCTGGTGAGGCGTACGGGTGCCGCTTCGTTGGAGTTGATGGTGCCGTTCTTGAGCCTGCTTACTCCGCTCAGTTCCGCGTAGTCGCCTATACGTACGTTCTTGATTGAACCGCAGTTGAGGATGCGTACATGGTCTCCTATATAACCGTGATCGGAAGCCTGCGCATCGGCGTAGGCATCAATCATGCGCTCCACTTCGTGGATCATCTTGGGCCGGTGGCGGTACAGAGTCAGGATATATGCAAGACTGGCGGAGAGCTCATTGAAGATAGGAATCTCCCGTCCTCCTCCTTCGTTCATCACCGGCACACGGACGCCGTTTCCGAATTTCGTCCGTCCGTCCACTACGATCGCGTTGACGTTCTCGATGCAGGTGTTGGAACCGATGTGGTAGTTGGCAATATAGTTGTGGATATTGTACAGGTGTGCATCATCTCCGACCTCGCAGTTATGCAAGGTGGCGTTATAGATGCCGGAATGGATGGTCAATCCTCCCGGCAGTTCTATCTCGCGGCTGAAGACGCCCAATCGGTTATGCCCCGAGAAATGGGCATTGCGTACGTATTGGGGAATAAAGGCCAGTGCCACCTCTACCTCCGCCCAATCTTTCGCCGAGCATCCCTGTGCTTCCAGTTGCGCAATTTCTGCGCTCGTCAAGGCCCGATAGTTCATAGACAATATAACGGTGAACGGTGTGTGATTAATCGTTCAGCAGCATCGGCATGAGCAACATGAGTACGTCTTCGTTCTCCTCGTTCTCATTCGGCGTGATCAGTCCTGCGCGTGCGGGGTCCGCCAGTTTGATCTGTACCTCGGTGCTTTCGATAGCGGATAGCAGGTCAATGAGGAACGGCGCTTTGAAGCCGATAGCCATCGGAGTACCGTTGTAGTCGCAAGCAATCGTCTCCTCCGCGGAGGTGGAGAAATCAATATCCTGTGCAGATATCTTGATTTGGTTCTCGCTCAACGCCAGACGCAGTTGTGCCGTGCCGTTGTTGGCAAAGACAGCTACGCGTTTGCAAGCGTTGATGATGGTCTGACGGTCCACTGTCACGATATTCTGGTTCGCCTGCGGGATGACGGCGTTGTAGTTCGGGAACCGGCCTTCAATCTGGCGGCAGACGATGATCGTGCTGCCAAACTCAAAACGTGCGTTCTTTGCGCCGAAAGTCACTTTCACGTCCTCGTCCGCTTTTGCCAGCAGGTTTTTCAGCAGTCCAGCCGGTTTCTTGGGCAGAATAAAGTTGGCCACAGCGCCGGCCTGTACGCCCGTGTTGGTGTAGCGTACGAGTCGGTGCGCGTCGGTAGCAACCATCGTCACTTTGTCCTCATTGATATCAAAGAAGATACCGTTCATTACCGGGCGCAGATCATCGTCGGCCGTGCAGAAGATCGTCTTCTCAATGGCGTTCTGCAATACCCCGGCAGGGATTGTGATCGTACGGGCCTCCGCCTCGGAATCGGGCATCTCCGGATATTCGTTACCGTTCACGCCGACAAACGAGTACGTACCGTTCTGGCTAACCATGCTGACTGCAAAATTATTCTCGTCAATGGTGAATGCCAGCGGCTGCTCGCTGAACTCTCTGAGCGTCTCCAGCAGCAGTTTGGCTGCGGAAGCCACTTTGCCGCTTCCCTCAACGCCCTCTACCTCTACTGCCGTGCGGATAGTCGTCTCTCCGTCCGAAGCGGTCAGTTTCAACTCGTTGCCTACCAAATCAAACAACACGTCATCCAAGATAGGAAGAGAATTTTTGTTGTTAATCACGCGGCTTACTGCCTGCAACTGTGAAAAAAGTTTCGAACTCGAAATAGTAAATTTCATATACGTATGTTTTTAGTTATTTTTACAATTTTATTTAGTTATTTTTACAATTCTATTGTAATCCGTACAATTTAGTGTGCAAAGATACATTTTTTTTTGCACATATGCAAATTTTTTTGTACTTTTGCAGCAAATTATGGCGAAAATAGGCATTTTTGACAGCGGCTACGGCGGATTAACCATTCTGGACGCCATCCGTCGGGAGTTACCCGGATATGATTATCTGTATCTGGGGGACAACGCGCGTGCGCCTTACGGCACGCACTCTTTCGATGTGATTTACCAATACACGTTGCAGGCTGTCCGGTTTCTTTTTGAGCAAGATTGCGCGCTGGTGATCCTGGCCTGCAACACGGCTTCCGCCAAGGCGTTGCGGACAATCCAACAGCAGGACCTGCCGGTCATCAATGCCCGGGGGGCGAAGCGTAATGTGCTCGGCGTGATACGTCCGACGGTAGAGATGGTGCCGTCTGTTACGAAAAACAACCATGTAGGGATCTTAGCTACCCCCGCAACCGTCAGTTCGGAGAGTTATGTGCTGGAGCTGGAGAAGATTTATGAGGGATTGCAGACATCCCGGGGCCGGCTGCAGGTGTCACAGCAGGCTTGCCCGTTATGGGTGCCCCTGATCGAGAACGGCGAGCATAACACCCCCGGGGCGGATTATTTTGTGGACAAATACCTGCATGAGCTTTTCGCCAGGGACCCGCAGATAGATACGCTGGTGCTGGGGTGTACCCACTATCCGTTGCTCCAAGCAAAGATCGAGCAATGGGTACGAAACAGCGCGCAGCATACCCAACGCGGTGTGCAGTGCATCGCGCAGGGTGAGCTGGTGGCCCGTAGTCTGGCAGATTACCTGATCCGTCATCCGGAGTACCGTTCGCAGCTCTCGCAAGGAGCCACATGCCGGTATCTGACGACCGAGAATGCCGACCGTTTCTCGCAATCGGCATCCGTGTTCCTCTCGACCCCAGTTGCCGCAGAGCATGTCCGTTTACCGAACTTTCGGAACAGGTCCTGAAATAACAGACTTATGGCGCACTTATGGCGCACTTATCACGCACTTATCACGCACTAATTTCAGGAAACTAAAGGCTTGGTATTATATACATAGTATATAATACTATATGATGTGTTGTTTTTAAGAAAAAAACAAAGCGTTTTTCTCCCCATGAAGCGGGAAGCTTCAGTCCGTTTAGAATCAATTCTACAAGCCGAGGTGGATGCGGAACCGCAAAGCCCATTGTACCTGCGGCGAGAGACTCCATACCGAATACAAGTCGCAAACGCGCAGGATATTTCCGATTCCTACGCCTATTTCGGTGTACAGAGTATGAGCGTCGCTTCCGGTGAGCGCGCGGTGGGGGGCAGCGAGGTAGCCGTAGGCGATCTTGGTCTCGACCAGTTCGCGCAGATGCAGCCAGCGGACGCCGGGAATGAGGTTGAAGAGGATACCCTGGCCATTCCACCCGGCCTGAAGCGCGAGGTATTTATCCGCCATCAGTTCGTAGCCGTGCAGGAGCGTGAAACGGTACGGGTCGTAGGCGTATCCCTGGTTTGCCGAAGCATGCCAGAGCAGGGTGGCGGGCACCTTTCCGAAAATCGCTCCCGCCTGGAATGCATAGTTGAGCGTTCCTCCCATGCCGAGTTGCGCGTGGTGGGTGAGCAACAGACGCAGGTGGGCATACAAGCCGGCTTCGGCGGAATGGCTCCAGTGGCCGAGTTCGAGGCCTGTGAAGAGAACCGGGTATTTGCCCGAATAGGCATACCTGCGGGAGAAGAACCCGTCGTATTTGCGTTCTCCCCAAGAGAGGCGGCTGAGCAAGCTGAGCGCCTGGTATGAATAGGGCGTGCGGTGTACGGTGTAGGGTGCGTAGAGGTCATTCCGTCCGGCACGGATATAAGCCTGGGTCTCCAGCATGGTAGCAGGTCCGGCGGAGGAGGCGAATTGCCCCCAGTCGGCGAACCAGCGGAGCTGGAGCTGGCGGCGGTACATGGCGGTGTTGATGCAACGCTTGTCCCGGTGCAGCGCCTCAAAGGCATAAGCCGTGAAATCGAAATTACCCAAGCCCATGGAGTTCTCCCGCAACTGCCGGTCGAAATCATCCACTTCGGACCATACATAGCCTTCCCTGTATTCCAGTTGCAGGGTGTTGGTATGGAGCGCCGGCAGGTTGACCGATATCCGCCCGAGTCCTTTTGCCCGGCGGTCCTTGACACCATAGCCAACAGCGGCTTCCAACGACACGGTTTTGGAGAACCGTTCGTTCGTGCGGAACGGCAGTCCCACATGTACGCCCTCATGGTGGTTGACCTGTAATATCTCCTCCACGTGGCCGATATCCAGGAACGTACCGGTGGGGATATATCCGGTGGTGGCGATGGTAGCAAACCATTTGGCTACGCGGACTACCGGCAGGCTGTCGAGTGCCGCAAAAGCCGAGTCGCGGGCAAGACCGGCTTCGCCTACAGGACCGTCCGGCGGACTATAAGACCGCTCTGCTGTAAGACCGGCTTCGCCTGCAGGATTGGTAAGCGAGGTGGTTAATAAGAGGGTGGGAAAAACCGAACCAGCCCGCTCGGTCTTGACCACGAAATCAAGCAAGACGGACAGGTGCTCTTCTGCGATGGAGCCATCGGGAGCAAGGGTCTGCGAGACGTGCAGGTTGTTCACATAATTGACCGCCACTTCGGAGGGGACATACGCCTGTAAGGCACGGAGGGCAAAGGTGGTGGTGTCAATAACCATTTCGCCGTTGAAGGTGGCGTAGAAGGGGTTGCGAGTGCGGAAAACCACCGTAACGTCGTGGCGGTTTTCCGCTAAAGTATCGTTTGTACCGCTCTCTGCCAGATAGTACCGGTAATAGAGGTTCCCGCCGGCGGCCAGCGGGGAGAGGAACGCGTGTCCCATGATCGGGACGGAAGGGGCATAGAAATTGAGGTTTCCTTCGCCGCCAAGGAGCGATGAGTAATCCGTCTCGGAGAGTACCAGGGTCTGTGTCTGCCGGTCATTGGCGGGTGTGACGGTAGTGCCGGAGTGGCGGAAAGTCTGCGTCTCCCGGTAGAGGGGCATGATATACGTAGAGTCGTCCTGCAGGATCATACCAGCTTGCAGACTGCGCCATAGGGCACGCCGCAGGTGGCGTTTGGAGATGTGCGAGACATAGAGTGTCTGGGTGCGCCGGAGGTCTGCGGTTGACTCGGGATGGAGCGTGCGGTCGTTCTCCGCTCGGCGGGCTCTTACCTGCCTGAGGATTTCCAAAGCGGGGTTCTCGTTGGGGGCTACCACGACTTCCTCCAGCATCGTCGATCGTTCTTTCATCGTCACTTGCAGCCCGGCCATTACTCCCGGTGTGATTTCAAACCGCTGGGGGTAATAGCCTACGGCGGAGAAGACGAGCTGTGCTTTGTCCTGCATGTCCACGCGGAGAACGTAGTTGCCGTTCTCGTCAGAGGTGGTACCGATCTTTGTGCCCCGGAAATGGATATTCACATTGGGGATAGCCTCTCCCGTGGTCTCATTCATGATCTCCCCTACGATGATTGTTTCGAGTGCGTGGAGAATTGAAACATGAAAAGTGAAAAGTGAAAGGAGCAGGAGCCCTCTCATCCAATGTTTCATATGTGTCTGTTCATTTTTCACTTTTCACCTTTTATCTTTTTTTGGTTAGCCGGATGGTATTGCAGCACAGCCTTGCGCAGGTCGGCTATATTGACGTGGGTGTATATCTCGGTGGTGGCCAGATCTTCGTGGCCGAGGAGTTGCTGAATGACACGCAGGTCTGCACCGTTTTGGAGCAGGTGGGTGGCGAACGAGTGGCGGAGAGTGTGGGGGGAGACGGTCTTGGTGATACCGGCTTCGGCGCAGAGGCGTTTGACGATGGTGAAGACCATCACGCGGGTTAGCGGGCGTCCGTAGCGGTTGACGAAAGCGATGTCTCTTGACTCGGGTTTGACCGGCCAAGTGGAGCGCTCCTGCATCCAGTAAGCGAACCGCTCTTCCGCTACCGGCGAGAGGGGCACGAGACGTTGTTTGGGGCCTTTGCCTTCAATGAGCATATAATGTTCGTTGAGGTAGATCTTGCTCAGTTGCAGGTTGACCAGTTCGCTTACACGCAGTCCGGAGCCGTAGAGCATCTCCATCATAGCACGGTTGCGGTGGCCTTCGTTGGTGCTGAGGTCGATAGCCGCCATCATCCGGTTCACTTCGTCCAGGGAGAGAACGGTAGGCAGGTGCTTGGATTTCCGGGGGCCTTCCAACAGTTCCGTGGGGTCCTGGTCAATATAGTCTTTGTACAGCAAAAAGCGGTACCAGGCATGAATGCCGGCGAGGATACGTGCTTGCGTAGCTTCCGACTTGATTTCCTTGAACCGGTCGAAGACAAAGGCCTCCAGTTCCTCGAAATCCATGTGTACATAGTCCAGCGGTTCGCCATTCTTGCCGGTGTGCGTAGATGCGTACTCGCGCAGCTTCGCGAGGTCCGTCTCGTAACCCTCCACCGTGTTTGGCGAGTAACTGCGTTCCAGGCGCAGGTAGGTGTGATACTCGCGCAGGAGTGCTTCGTCCGATGTTATCGTTTTAGCCATAGTTGTAACGAGTCCCGGAAATGGCATTCGTAGGTAGCGGAGCGGTTCTCCGCGTTGGTATAGACCAGCGTGAAGGAGAGGCGGGTGAGACCGCCGGTGGTGTCCTGCACGGTGAATGAACCGGAGTCGAAAAGCTGATAAGAAATCAGTTTGCCGTCCTCAATCTTCAAGAGGTACGCACCATGGGGCGTGCCTTCGAAATCCCGGCCGGGAAGGAAGGTGAAGGGATAGTTGAGAGTGGAGAGTTGAGAGTTGAGAGGTAGTGAGGTGTATTCGCCCAAAGCAAGCGTATCGCCGGGAACGAAGATGTCCGACAGGTAGAGGTTGTAGCCTGTGCCCTGCATGCGGCGAGTGGTTGTATCGAGTGTCAACCCTTCGGAATAGAGGTCGAGAGAGACTACGGCGCAGGGTATCGAGTCATAGCAACGCCCGTGACGCTCCTCCCAACCGGAAGTGTATTGGTCGGGGAAAATATTGGGCGAGACATATGTCTTCCTGGGATTGCAGGCAGCAAGCGCTACCAGAACTATGAGAGGGAGGAGTTTTTTCATTGGATCGTAATCTTTTTGCTGGGGTACCATGCGGCTAACCATCCCAAGGCGAAGACCATCAAACCGACTAACAGTATATCCGGCGTTTGGACTTGAACGGGGTAGGCGGAGATGACATAGTCGGCACCGGTGCCCAGTTTGAGCCATCCGTAGTGTTGCTGCCCCAAGCATACCACTACCCCTACTACCAGCCCGGCTATCGTTCCTAACACCGAGATGAGCCATCCCTCCAAGAGGAAAATGCGGCGGATGGCGGCCTCGTCGGCTCCCAGATGGGAAAGGATGCGGATATCGTCCTGCTTGTCAATGATAAGCATGGAGAGGGAACCGATGATATTAAAACTGGCTATGAGCAGAATGAAAACCAGCAATAGAAATGTCAGCAGCTTCTCAATACGCAGGATCCGGAAGAAATCGTGCTGTTGCTCATAGCGGTCCAAAACCCGGTAGCCGGGCCCCAGGTGATTTGCTATTTGATATTTGATATTTGAGAGTTTGACGCCTTGTTTGGGTTGAATACGAAGGGCTGTGGCGGTGTGTTCGTCGTAGTCGAAGAGCCGCTGTGCAAGAGGCAGGGAGACGAGCATCAGCCGGTCGTCGTACTCAATCTGGTTCACGGCAAAGGTGCCGGCGATAAACGCGTGTTCATGGCGAAGCGACCGGTCGGGACGGAGCATATTCAGCTGTCCGGTCCGTTCGGGTGCGTAGAGGTGCAGCGCTCCCGTGAAATGGGCGTTGATACCTATCTGTGCTGCCAGGCCGCGCCCGAGTACAGCCCTGTCGAAAGCGCCGTCATGGACGGAATAGAAACCATCGGTGATGATAGAGTCGATATGTGCTGTTGCCCTAAAAAGAGAATCCACCCCCATTATCCGTGCAGGGAGCTGGTGGTCTTTGTACCGGATAAGAGCGGTTTGCTCCAGTTGCATGGAGACGGCTTCGATATCTTCGCGCGCGCATAAAGAAACAACAGGCGCCGTGTCAGTGCGGAGGGTCTGCCCTTCCGCGGGCACGACGAGCAGCACCGGGTCGAACTCCGAAAACATATGTTCCACCAGTTCGCCAAAACCGTTCATGACGGATAACACGCATATCATAGCTGCCGTGACGACAGCTACCGCAGCAGCACTGATTCCGGAAATAATATTGATGGCGTTGTGTCCTTTTTTCGAGAAAAGGTACCGCCAGGCGATGTGCGATTCGAGGCTCATTGCTTCAGCAGTTCATCAATGCGCTCCATGCGGTCGATCGTCTCGTCCAGATGGAATATAATCTCAGGGATGATACGCAGTTGATGACGCTCCAACGAACCCAGTTCACCGCGGAAACGGTGGGTGTTCTCTTCCATCAGCGCCATCGTAGAAGCTACCTTGTCTTGCGGGAAGACAGAAAGGTAGATATGCGCAATAGAGAGATCTGACGACACGCGCACCTCGCTCACGGAAATCAATGTCCCATGAAGCGTGCGCGCGTATCGCAATAAAATGTCGCTCATGTCCTTTTGAATCAGACGGGCGATCTTGTGTTGTCTGGTGGACTCCATTAGAACTTGTGGCGTCCTTCGTCGGCTACAGTCAGTTTCTTACGACCTTTAGCACGGCGTGCAGCCAATACACGGCGACCGTTAGCGGTAGCCATTCTCTCCAAGAAGCCGTGTTTGTTACGACGCTTGCGTTGGGAAGGTTGGAATGTACGTTTCATTGTTCAATAATATTTAATGTCTTCTCACGAAGACGGGTTTTTAGTCAAAAAAGCGTGCAAAGGTACTGCTTTTTTTTTAATTGACCAAATTTTTGAGCATTTTTTTTGCTTTTGGATGCATTTTTAGTCAAAAACCTCGGTCAAAATCTCCAAAGAGCGTGGGGATTCCCAGGTCTCTACATGTTCTGCAAAGTAGGCGCAAAGGCCTCGCAGCTGCTCTTGACGCTCGGCGCGTGTGGCGGGGGTGGTGAAGAGCGGATGCGTCTCTTCCAGTGCAAAACCCAACCGTGCCGCAAAGGCTATCAGGAAATGTACGTGGAAATTCTGCGGCTCGTCGGTCTCATCCAATGCCTGTATGGCGTTGGCCAGGAAATCGAACATCGCCTCGTCCGGCATGGGGTGGCGCAGTACGTGGTACAGCACTTCGCCCAAGAACAGCGCCACGGTGCGTTTGTACGGGTCGGTGGTAGTCGTCGCGGGCACGAATGACAGTTGCGCCGTGCGGAGAGAGCGTTGGTCGGTAGTCAGTTGCAGCAGCGCAAGCGGGGAATACAGTCCGGCACTTTTCTTGCGCCCCAGGCCATATACCTTATAGTTTACGCGCCCGCCTGTACGCGTGTATGCATGTAACAGGTGCGCCTGGTCCGATACCGGCTGTAACGACAGCACTATCGCATCAGTCGTGCTTAACATACATGAAATCAATCACTTCGCCGTTATCCATCCGATGAACATGTATATGCATCGGCGAGGGTTGGTAGGCTACCGTCGTGCGTTGGATAGAAAGAACGGCGAAAGTAGGAACGGTGTCGGTGTGGTCAGTGCGGTAATGAAAACGCTGCGGCTTGGGAGTGCCGGAGGTGTTGAGAACCATGAACGGCGAGCGGCGCATGTAACTGTGGTCATGGCCGGCAATGACGAGATCCGCTTCTCCCAGGGCATGACGGAACGCGAGATAGATCAGGCTGTTGAACCGTCCTTTGGCGGCGGAGAAAACGGGGTGGTGCATCATCACGACGATGTATCTGTCGCCCGCCGTAGCCATCGTCTTGCGCAGCCAGGTCAGCGTGCGGGTCAGATAGACGAGCCGCGTGAGCGGGTTGGTATCCAGTACGATGAAACGCAGCTGCGGGAAATCGACGTAGTAATGCTTGCCCGGTACGCCAACGGGGCCGTTCGACGGCTGCGGGAAGGTGTGGCTCCAAACAGGCGAGAGGGTTTTGTGGAGACCTTTGGAATACTCATGGTTGCCGGGTGTGTTGATGACCGGCAGGGCGGATAAGCCGGAGGGAACCCATTCGCGGAGCAGCCACTGTCTGTAATACTCCTGTCCGCGGTGCATCCAGTCGCCTACCTGCGCCACGGCATCCGCCTGCGGCACCCAGGCGGCGAGCGAGTCGTAGTCAGCCCGGGTCAGGTTATTGTGTATGTCTCCCAAGATGAGGATGTCCAGCGCCTGCGGCGAGAGGGTGTCTTGCCACCCCTCGTCGGTAACCTCGAATCCCGGCAGGGAGTCGGAGGCGAAGGTAGGGAAGACATATTCCTGTACCTCCCCCGTCCATTGTTTCTCGGCCGGCATACCGAACCACGCTTGCCAGCGGAGGGCGCATATCACTACGCCCGCCACCGGCAAGAGGGTCAGTACTATGATTTTAAGCCATCTCTTCATCAGAAGGGCAGGTCGCTTGTGCCGTCTCCGGCGGAAGCGTCAAACGGATCTACGTTTACCGGTGCGGCCGCAGGTGCGGCTGCCGGAGCGGCAGGAGCAGCCTGTACGGGAGCGGCGGCAGGTGCTGCAGCGGGTGCTACGGCTGCCTGCTGGGTGGTGTCGCCCTGCTGGATGCGCCAGGCACGGATAGAGGTGTACCAGCGGCCGTTGAACTCACGGCTCTCGATATCGAAGCTGACGGTCACCAGCTGGTCGATAGCGCAGGGGTTCTGCTTGATGCGCTCCTCGCCGAAGACCTCGAAATGAACCTTGCGGGGATATTGGTCGAGCGTCTCCAGTACGTACGGCTGTACTTTCCACGGGTTGCCGTTACGGCCTACGCCGCTCTGCTCCGGGAGAACTTGTATGATTTTGCCTACTACTTCCATCGTGTAATTACGAATTAAAAATTAAAAGTTACGAATTATTCGCCTTTGATAGCTGCTACACCCGGGAGGACCTTGCCTTCGATTGCTTCGAGGAGGGCACCGCCACCGGTAGAGATATACGATACCTGGTCTGCCAGACCGAATTTGTTGACGCAAGCAACGGAGTCACCGCCGCCGATGAGGGAGAAAGCACCCTCTTTGGTAGCCTCTGCGATAGCCTCACCGATAGCGCGGCTGCCGTCGCAGAAGTTGTCGAACTCGAACACACCTGCAGGGCCGTTCCAGAGGATCGTCTTGGCGCCTTTGATGGCGTTGCGGAAGTTCTTCTGTGCTTCAGGGCCGGCATCCAGACCTTCCCAACCCTCGGGGATGGCGTTGGAGGGGAATACCTTCCGGTTGGCGTCGTTGCTGAAGCTGTCTGCGCAGATGGCATCCGGAGCGAGCACGAGTTCTACGCCGTTCTTCTTGGCCAACTCCTCTACGCCGAGGGCTACGTCCAGTTTGTCGAGCTCTACGATAGAACCGCCGATCTCGCCGCCGTGTGCCTTGGCGAAGGTATAGGTCATGCCGCCGCAGAGGATCAGTTTGTCCACCTTGCCCAGCAGGTTCTCGATGATACCGATCTTCGAGCTTACTTTCGAACCGCCCATGATAGCAACGAACGGACGTTTGATGTCGCCCAGTACGGCGTCAACGGCAGCTACCTCTTTCTCCATCAGGAAACCGAGCATCTTGTTGTCTGCATCGAAATAGTCGGCAATGACAGCAGTAGAAGCATGTTTGCGGTGAGCGGTACCGAAAGCGTCCATCACATAGCAGTCTGCGTACGAGGCAAGCGTCTTGGCGAACTCTTTCTGGCGTGCTTTCATCTCTTTCTTTGCCGGCTCGTAAGCGGGATCTTCTTTCTCGATACCTACCGGTTTGCCTTCCTCTTCCGGATAGAAACGCAGGTTCTCCAACAGGAGCACTTCGCCCGGTTTGAGGGCGGCAGCCTGAGCCTGTGCTTTTGCGCAGTCCTCGGCGAACTGAACGGGGCGACCCAGCGCAGCTGCTACGGCATCCACGATCTGGCGGAGGCTGTATTTGGCGACTACTTTGCCTTTGGGTTTGCCCATGTGGCTCATGATGATGAGTGCACCGCCCTCATCGAGGATGTGTTTGAGTGTCGGCAGCGCACCGCGGATACGGGTGTCGTCTGTGATTTTTCCGTTCTCGTCCAGTGGTACATTGAAGTCCACGCGTACAATCGCCTTCTTGCCGGCGAATTGATAATCTTTGATAGTCATAATGTTAATATTTTAGTTGTTTTATGTTGTTGTCATTTCCAGTCAATGGAGTTCAGCCGGCCCCGATAGACGTCGCTATAGGTGGTCCGGCTGTCCTGACCGCCGAAGAGGTAGATATAATTATCACGCACGAGGGCGGTCTGTTTCTGCCGTGCCTGATAGACATCCGGCAGTTGGTTTTTCATGGTGTCCGCTTTGCTCCAGGTCAGTCCTTCGTCTTTGGATATAAGTATATCCCGTCCGAAATAACTCATCTTGTCATCCACCCCGCCGAAGAGCAGCAGCTGGTAGTTGTATTCGATGACGGAGACGCCGGTGAGGCTGGTGAACGACGGACGGTCGATGGAGAAATCCTGCAACCGGTAGGTGCCTTCAGGCTTGGGGTGGCTCATGTATTCCATGTTCCACCGCGTGTTGAGAGACCGCCCGTTCTCCGCAAAACCTCCGATAATCATCGCCCGCTCGCGCAGACTGGAGCTGAGAAATGTCACGGTGGCAAAATCGCTGACGGGGAAATTGTCAGTAGGCATGAGTCCGCTCATGGCGAGCGTGTCTCCGTCGAGGTATGCCAGTTCGTAACGGTTCTCTTTGTTCCGGCTCAGTGCCCATACGCGCCGGTTCCAATAGAGCAGCATTGTCAGCACGGGGTGTGCTGTTTTCCGGGCGGTCCAGGTATGGGCGTCAGAAGAGGTGTATATCGTGCTGTCCTGGCCGTAATAGAGGGTATTGCCGTCGCTGATGATCTGCCGTACGTTGGTGCCGGAGGGCAGTCCGCTTTGCGTGCCTTTGTCCGTCCATGAAGCTCCGTCCTCGGAGCTGTAAGCACGGATGGCATAGCCGTTGGAGGCTAACATCAGAAACGCCCCGTTGTGCTCCACCACGCGCTGCTCGCTGTCGTCGGTAGGATAGATGCCGTCGGTCAGTTGCTCCCAGGTATAGAGATCGGGGTCGGCGGAATGGACCGTGGCGCGTATCTCATAGACCTTCGTTGTGCTCTTGTCCGCCGAGCGGATGGTGAGGTAGATGGGGCTGAGCGTGAAATCCAGCGTGTCGTAACCCGTCAGCACATAAATCGAGTCGTGCATCGTCAGGTACGCTGCGTCGGGGGTGGAGAGGAACGTGAACCGCGGTACGACACGGGTGAGGGAGGTGCCGTAGAGAATAGAGTCTTGGTTCCATACCAAGCCGGTGTCGATACGTTCGTCGATGGTGAAGACGGCGGCTGCCAAACCGGGCATGGTGTCGTTGGCGGCAAAACCGAAAGAGGTCAACTGCGCTACGGAGCGGTTGGCTTGAGTAGTGTCCTGGGTTTTGTTGCAGGACACTGCCATGAGCATTGTCAAACCCAGTAATATATTAAAAAATCGCTTCATTATCTAAAAAATAGTTATTTTATTTGCATATATCGGTAAAAAGTTGTAATTTTGCAGCCCTGTTTGAAAAATCATCAATCTTAAATCATCAATCATATGCTATTCGATGCCCAACTTCATGATTTCATAGCCTGGCTCCCTTGGAACCGTATCTCGCGTGAGCAGACTGCGCTTCGTGCCATTGTAGAGCAGCGTCGCCGTGTGCTGGACAAAGCCAAGGTGGCGGAGGACAGTGCGCGTATTATTGCCCAGATTGAGCAGATGGCCGTCTTCCGTGAGGCAAAGGTGGTAATGATGTACTACCCTGTTCACAACGAGGTGGATCTGCGTCCGCTGCTGACCAAGTACGAGGGTCAAAAAATATTTCTTTTACCGGTTACCCATCGCCATTCGATGGAGGTTCGTCCTTATGACGGCGAGGAGATGATGCGTAAGGGGCGTTTGGGTGTTCCCGAGCCTCAGACCCAGCCGTATTCCGGACATATTGACTTGATGTTGGTGCCGGGAGTGGTGTTTGACCATCACTGCCATCGTATCGGTCGGGGAGGAGGCTATTACGACAAGTTCCTCAGGAAACATCCGTATGCCAAGAAGATAGGCGTCTGCTATTCGTTCCAACTCAAGTCGCATACGATCCCGCACAGCCGTCATGACCAGAAGATGGACCGGGTGGTCACGCCTCTTCAGACCATTGGATAGTCGGTTGGCTCTCCTGAATCCGTTTGAACTCTCTGTCGGTTTCGGCGGAGAGTTTTCTTTCTCCCTTCCGGTAATAGTAGATCACGCCGTAGAGCTGGCATTTCATCATCCTGGCAAACGGCAGTTCGTCTTTGTAGTACGCTTCTACCAGGTTCCATATATTCAGGATGATGGCATCCGCCTGTTCGCGCAGCGGGCCTAAGTCTCCGTGTACGCGCTCCGTGTTCTGTACGTGGAAGGTGTGCTGGCGCCGGTGCTCGCAGAAGATATCGTAATGCACCTTCACCTTGTTGATGGCGGGGTTGTAGATCGGGAAACCTCCGTTGGCCATACGTTTCTGCTCGCCGTCGATGATGTTCTTACCCCATTCCATCAGGTTCTCGTCGGTGGACAGGTCGGGTACGATATTCTCGTGGGGATCCAGGCCGTAGAGCAGTTTCTGCTCTTTCTTGATCTCGCCGCGGATGACGGCGAGGTTGAGCACCTGGATGAAATGCGAGATATACATACGTGCGTTCTGTACAATATGGCGGTATTGTTTGTTGGCGTTGACGGTGGATTTGTAGTTGTCCTTGGATTGCATCACTACGTTCTCAAAGGACACCAGGAACCGCTGTGCCTCGCTCTGCACTTTGTAGGGGATCACTTGCTCGGTGTAGTCCGCAGTCTGTGCGCGCTGGATAGCGTTCTGCAGGGCGTGAAGCCGGGCTAAATCCGTGTTCGGTAATCGTCTGTAAGGCATGATACTATTTACGATTTGGTCATTTACGGTTTACGATTTTCTGGTGGCGAGTCTCTCTGCTAACTCTCGCAGCCGCTCAGCGGCTTCATTCCGGGGCAGTCTGTCCAGTTGCTCCAAAGCCATTGCGGTGTGCTCTTCCATTACCGCCTCGCATTTCTCGCGTACGCCCAGCCGGTTGTATATCGCTGTCACGGCGGCAATCTTCTGTTCATCCTGTCCGACCGCCATCAGCCATTGGAGCAACTCGGCTTTGGTCTCCCCGTCGGCGCTCTCCATAGCCGTGAGCAGCAGGAGGGTCTTCTTGTTGGCGCATATATCGCCGCCGATAGCTTTGCCGAATGTCTTTGGGTCGCCATAGACGTCGAGGATGTCGTCCTGGATCTGGAACGCGAGGCCGATATGCAGGCCGTACCGGTAGAGCGCTTCCTGCTGGGCGGGGGTGGCGCCGGCAATATAACCGGCTATCTGCATGGCATAGGCGAGGAGTACGGAGGTCTTCTTCTCTATCATCATCATATAGTCGTCGATAGAGACGTTGTTGGCCTGCTCGAAATCGACGTCGTACTGCTGTCCCTCGCATACGCCGGTAGCCATCTCGTTGAACATCTCCAAAGTCCTTTGTACTTTGTTGCTTGGTACCTGCGCGAGCAGTTTGTAGGCCTCGATGAGCATCTGGTCTCCCGAGAGGATGGCGGTGTTCTCGTTCCACTGCACGTGTACGGTTGGTCTTCCGCGGCGCACCCGGGCTTTGTCCATCACGTCGTCGTGCAGGAGGGTGAAGTTATGAAACACCTCCAGCGCCAGGGCCGCAGGCAGCACGTCGTCTATCACGGTCCCGTTGATCAGACCGCCGTTGATAATCACTTCCGCGGCGGTTATCGCCAGGGTTGGACGCAAACGCTTGCCGCCGGACGCTAACGCATACCCGATGGGCTCGTATAATCCTTTCGGCTCCTTGTCCCAGTTCAGAGACTCGATGGCTTTGTTGATGTCAAGCATTTCCAATTATCAATTATCAATTGTCAATTATCAATTTGAGAACTTGTTCTCAATAATATCCGTCAGTACGTCCTTTATGTCCAGTCCGGCAGCGCGCACCTGCTGCGGGATAAAACTCGTGGCGGTCATGCCCGGCGTGGTGTTGACCTCCAGAAGGTTGATCTGTATCTTGCTCATGTCATCCACAGGGTCCACGTATTCCTCGGTGTTGCGCATGCCGGTGATGATCCAGTCCACGCGGATGATGCCGTTGGCGCCGATGATGTCGTAGATACGGAGCGTGTTGGCCTGTATCCGGTCGCGGATGGCGTCCGGGATACGTGCCGGAGTGATCTCGCTCACCTGACCTTTGTATTTGGCGTCGTAGTCGAAGAACTCATTCTTCGTCACTACCTCGGTGACGGGGAATGCCACCGCCTTCTCTTTCGTCTTATACACGCCGCAGGTCACTTCCGTGCCCTGCATATACGCCTCGCAGATGACTTCGTCTCCTTCTTGGAACGCGCGCTCGATAGCCGGGATAACAGCCTCCGCCGTCTTCACCTTCGTGCAGCCGAAGGACGAACCGCCTACGTTGCTCTTGATGAAACACGGGAAGCCGAGAGACTCGGCTATTTGTGATGTGAGATTTGAGATTAGGGATTTATACTCTGCCTTGCGGATGAGAACCGATTTGGCGATGTTGAATCCGAAGGGTGCCAGATAGTGGTTGCAGGTGTATTTGTTGAACGTGAGTGCAGCGGCTAATACGTTGCAGCACGAGTAGGGGAGCCCTATCATCTCCAGATAGCCCTGCAACAGGCCGTTCTCGCCCGGCGTGCCGTGGATGGTGATATACGCGAAGTCGAACGTGTGCTTCACACCCTCGCGCGTAAAAGAAAAATCATTCTTGTCAATCGGGCAGGCACGCGCCAGCAGCTCGTCATTCAGCACGCCCTGCGTGCGGCTCAGTTCTTCATTCGCAACCGCCTTCCAATCCTTCCCCTTGAGCACTACGATAGCAACGTCGTAGCGCTCCTTATCCATAAAGGAATACAGGCCTGCTGCAGAGCGCAGCGACACCTCGTGCTCGCTGCTGTCTCCTCCGGCAATAATGGCTATATTACGTTTCATCTGATAATAAATTCACAATTTGGCTGCAAAGTTACTAAAAAAAAACGACATACGCAAGAGCGTACGCCATTTTTTTAGCGATTTTTCTTGTCTGGTCATCCTACGGAGCCTTCGAGGGAGACTTGGAGGAGTTTCTGGGCTTCGACGGCGAACTCCATCGGCAGTTTGTCCATCACCTCTTTGGCGTAGCCGTTGACAATCAGACCAACCGCGTCCTCCATACCTATACCGCGTTGCTGGCAGTAGAAGAGCTGGTCCTCGCTGATCTTGGAGGTCGTGGCCTCGTGCTCCACGGTAGCCGTGGGGTTGGAGATGATCATGTCCGGGAAGGTGTGTGCACCGCATTGGTCGCCCAGCAGGAGCGAGTCGCACTGGCTGTAGTTGCGGGCGTTCTCGGCGTGGAGACCCATCTTGACCAAGCCGCGGTAGGCGTTCTGGCTGTGGCCGGCGGAGATACCTTTGCTGATGATCCGCGAGCGGGTGTTTTTGCCTATATGGATCATCTTCGTGCCGGTGTCCGCCTGCTGGTAGTTGTTCGTCACCGCCACCGAGTAGAACTCCGCCGACGAGTTGTCGCCGCGCAGGATACAACTCGGGTATTTCCATGTGATGGCGGAGCCGGTCTCTACCTGGGTCCAAGAGAGACGTGCGTTCTCATAGGTGATACCCCTTTTGGTAACGAAATTATAGATACCGCCTTTGCCGTTCTTGTCACCCGGGTACCAGTTCTGTACGGTGGAGTATTTGACCTCTCCGTCCTTATGCACGATAATCTCCACGATAGCGGCGTGAAGTTGGTTCTCGTCCCTCATCGGCGCCGTACAGCCCTCCAGATAAGAGAGATACGCCCCCTCGTCGGCGATGAGCAGCGTGCGCTCGAACTGACCGGTGTTGCCGGCGTTGATACGGAAATAGGTGCTCAGTTCCATGGGGCAGCGGACGCCTTTCGGCACATAGACGAACGAACCGTCGGAGAAGACGGCGGAGTTCAGCGCCGCATAGAAATTATCCGTCGGGGGAACTACCGAACCGAGGTATTTCTTGACCAAGTCGGGGTGCTCGCGTACCGCCTCGGAGATGGAGCAGAAGATGATTCCTTTTTCCGCCAGCGTTTCGCGGAAAGTGGTCTTGACGGAAACGGAGTCCATAACCGCATCCACCGCCATGTTACCCACCAGCGCAGCCCGTTCCTCCAGCGGGATACCCAGTTTGTCGAAGGTCTTCATGATCTCCTCGTCGATCTCCTCGTCTTTCGACTTTTCGCTTTCGACTTTCGACTTTTTGGTCTTCGGCGCAGCGTAATAGGAAATAGCCTGAAAATCTATCTCGGGTATGTCGAGGTGCGCCCATGTGGGCACAGGCATGGTTTGCCATTTGCGGAAGGCTTTGAGCCTGAACTCCAGCAGCCACTCCGGCTCGCCTTTCTTCGCCGAAATCAGCCGGACGATTTCTTCGTTCAGCCCTGCCGGCACTACATCGGTCTCCACGTCGGTGGTGAAACCGTATTTGTAGTCCTGCGTGGTAATATCTTCTATTATTGTATCCAATAGTAATAATTCGTAATTTTTAATTCGTAATTAGAAAAAGTCACTCCTTCGAAGAGTGACTTTTCCGAGAGGCCGGTAGCGGAGTCAAACCGCTCTATACGGTTTTGCAGACCGCTGACTAAGTCGCTCATCCAACCGGCCAAAATCGCAAAGCGGGTGCAAAGGTAGTACTTTTTTTTGATATACGCAAATATTTTGGCAAAAAAATGCAGTTATGCGTCAAAAAAGACTCAAATCAGCATCAGTAATCGTTCCTTTGGGGCGTTTTTTGCCCCGGGAAGGGGTTACTGGAGTACTCGGAGTGACCTGGGGCTTCCGGGTACTCGGAGTGACCTGTTTCGGAGCTAAGGCAGCGCGGATGATCTGCCGTGTCTGGTCGTCTGTCCATTTGCATTTGTCAACGATCCAGTCGAGGTAGGAGCGGTCGATACGCATCATCGACTCGCCTTTGTGCGCACCCTGGGTGAGGTAGTAATAACCGCCTCTCTTCGTCAGCCACCGGTCGAAGCAGATAAACCCGAACTCCTCCCGTTGCGCCCATTCCCAGCCGTGCGCGGCTATCTGCGCCTTGAAGACCTCAATCGTCGCCATTACGTCGTCGAGCGAGTTATGCGCGCCCTCGAACGGATGGCCGTAATACCGCGTGTAGGCGGAGGTGAGGTTGTTAGGCACCTTCTCGCCCGTCTCGGGGTCGGTCATCCCTGCGGTGTGGATGCGCTCCAGCAGCAGCGCGTCGTACCAGGTACGGCCCTCGAAATCGAAGTCCAGCCCTAAGCGTTTGAGGTTGTAATGGAGGATAGGTGCGTCGTAGCCGTTGCCGTTATAGGAGAGGAAATCGCATCCACGGGTGAAGGCGATGAAGTCGTCATAGACGCTCCTCAGTCCCACGCCGTGCTTTAACAGGAAGGACTTGGAGATATGATGCACCGCCTCCGCCTCGGCGGGGATGGTGAACTCCCCTTCCGGCAGGATATACCAGTCGCGCTGGTCGATGACGGACCAGTCGGAGGTCTCCACTTTTACCAGCGAGAGTTGGATAATGTGCTCTTTCTGCACATCCAGACCCGTGGTCTCGGTATCAAAACAAACAAGGTTCATGCGTCATTCGTAATTCGTAATTTTTAATTCGTAATTCGTCATTCGTAATTCGTAATTATTCCACATAAAGCACCAGTCCCTTGAGGTACTCGCCTTCGGGGTGGTAGATATTGATCGGGTGATCCTGAGGCTGATGAAGTTGGTGTAGGATCCGTACCTTGCGTCCCACTTGCGCGGCGGCGGAGAAGACAGCCAGCCGGAACGCCTCTTTGTCCACTGCCTGCGAGCAGCTGAACGTAAACAATATACCGCCCGGACGGATCATCTCTATCGCCTTGGCATTGATGCGCTGGTAGCCTCGGAGGGCGTTCTTCACCGCGTCGCGGTGCTTGGCGAAAGCCGGAGGGTCAAGAATAATGAGGTCGTACGTATGGCCTGCTGTTTTCTGCGCCGTGAGGTACTCAAACGCATCCGCGGCAACCGCGTTGTGGTTCTTGGCGTTCGGGAAATTCTTCGCTACATTGACATTCACCAGGTCAATCGCTTTCTGACTGACATCGACGGAATCGACCTTCTTGGCGCCGCCGCGGAGGGCGTAGAGACTGAACCCGCCGGTGTAGCAGAACATATTCAGCACCTCTTTGCCGTTCGCGTACCGCTCCACGAGGGCGCGGTTCTCCCGCTGGTCGATGAAGAAACCGGTCTTTTGCCCTCTCAGCCAGTCGATGCGGAAAGAGAGACCGTTCTCCACACTCCAGAATTCCTCACTCCGGCTTTTGTCTTTGAGCGAAGCGGTCTTTTGACTTTCGACTAACCATCCTGTCTTTTCGCCTTCTATAGGTGCTTTGAAGGGCAGCGTGTCGTCGGATTTGTAATAGACGTTCTTCACCTGCGGCACAGCCGCTACAACGGCTTCCGCTATCTCTTTCCGGCTTACGTGCATGCCTACCGAGTGGGCCTGGATAACTGCCGTCTCGGCATACACATCTACAATCAGTCCCGGCAGAAAATCGCCTTCGCCATGGATGAGGCGGAAGGTGTTGTTGGGGGATCTGAGATTTGAGATTTGGAATTTGACATTTCTCACTAATCCCAATGATTCGCGTACTTGGTAGGCGGCACGGATGCGTTCGCCCCAGAAATCTGCCGGCAACGTCTCTACGCCGAACGCCAGGATACGTACGGCGATGGAGCCCACCTGCCAATGACCGACACCGAGGGGCTCGTCCGCTGCCGAACGGATAGCAACAACCTCGCCCTCCTCCGGTGCGTCGCCTCGGTGTTTCGCATCCAGCACCACGCGGGCAATAGCCCCGCTGAACACCCACGGGTGAAAACGCTTGAGCGATTCCTCTTTGTGAGGTTTGAGATAGATGGTGGTCATTCTACGCCGTTGGTTAGTTCGTGATATGCGTGCAGACTGAGGTTGTCGCTCACGTATTTGAGACTGTGCAGGTGCTTGAAACCCAGCGCGGCGATGAACGCCAGCTCCATGTCGAAGACGCAGTCCTTGTAATCGGACGCCAGTACGAAATCGGTATTGGTATAGCAGATGGCGCGTTTTACTCCCTCCCTTGAGGGGAGGGTTGGGGAGAGGTTGTCCAATACCGGTTCCTTATAGGTCACGTTGGGATGGTTGAGGCGTGCTTCCGTCACCTCCACCCAGGTGCCCAGATCGAAATTCGCACTGCCGGCATAGCCGATGTTATACAACTCTGCCTCACGGTCCAGATTCTGCAGAGAACGGATGATGTTGATGGCTCCCACGCCGGTGTAGATGAGCGTAGCGTCGCTCAGCTCCAACCCCAGCGCCTCGCGCGCCTGCTCCAGCAGCACGTGCTCGCCTTCCTCTGCCATAATGATATATTTAGCCATAGTGAAATGAAATTTGCTGCAAAGGTACAAAAAAAATCTCATATACGCAAGAGTACACGAGATTTTCCTGGTTGCGGAGGGCGGGATCGAACCACCGACCTTCAGGTTATGAGCCTGACGAGCTACCACTGCTCTACTCCGCGATAAATCACCGCTTTTTTCAAACGGGAGTGCAAAGGTACTGCTTTTTTTTGACATATGCAAATTTTTTAGCATTTTTTTTGCATATGTGCTGCTTTTTTTGTAATTTTGCGCCGTAAATCGTTACAACTATGCGAAAACACCTGTTTTTCTTCTCGCTTTTGTTCTCTCTTGCTGTCTCGTCAGCGGAGCGTGTGACTTTGGACCAACTGCGTGCCGACTGGGCGAAATATCACGACCGGGTGGTGACGGTGACCACGCCGCTGGTGGTATGCGGCAGTTTCTACGACAGTCTGATTCTCTCGCCGGAGCGGATCTATTGTCCGGAGGAGCGCGCCGTGGGACTGGCAGACGGCGACAGTACCGCCTATTGGCAACTCCGGCAGGCGAATACCGCCGCCTCCCTCGTGGTGCATTGCCGGAACAATTACTATAAGGTACGCACGGGCGACCGTGTGCGTACATTCACGGCGCGTGTGACGGGAGAGCGGCATATGGTGACCGGAGCAGGGGTGAAGACGCGCCACGCGAAGACGGACAGACTGCCCAAACCCCGGAAAGGGGAGATACGTATCGTCGGGGCGAACATAGAGAACTATTTCGCGGACTTGGGGGGCTATGCCACCCGGAAAACCAAGCCGGAGCAGCAGGCGGTGAAGACGCAGAAAGTGGTGCAGGCGATGAAGGCGATGAGAGCTGACGTGTTCGCTATCTGCGAGATGCAGGTGGGGACCAAGGCGCCGAAGATGCTGCTGGCGGCGCTGAACAAAGGCGGACGGAACTATGCCTTTGCGGCGATGCCGATGCCGGATATGGACCGTATCGGAGGCTGTCTCATCTATGACGCCGATCGCCTGAGACCCTACGGAGCACCGCTGTCGGCTTACCGCGACAGCACAAGCCATTACTACGCGCGGATGTACGCCCAGGGTTTTGAGGAGATGGCTACCGGCAAGCGGTTCGTCCTCTCCGTCAACCATCTCAAGTCCAAGCGCCCCGGCCGGGAGCAGTACGACACCAATCTCCGGCGGATGCAGAACACCGATTCGCTGCTGGCTATGCTGCCCGAGGCGGTGGTGCGGTACGAAGACGGGGATATACTGCTGCTGGGCGATTATAACTGCTACACGCAGGAGCAACCTGTTCAGACTATCGTCCGGGCGGGGTACGAAGACCAGCTAATGCGCTTCTGTCCGGACGACTACTCGTATGTATATAAAGGCGAGACGGGCTATCTGGACCGTTGTTTTGCCAACCCCTCCATGGCTACTCAGATTGTGCGAGTGAAGCCTTGGCACGTCAATGCCGACTGGTACTACTCCCACGGCGCGTACAAGATGCGGGACAAGACCCTCCACCGCTATTCCGACCACGACCCGATTATCGTGGATGTCAAACTGAGATAGATGGTAAATGACAAATGGTAAATGAACAAATAGTAAATGAACAAATAGTAAATGAACAAATGGTAAATGACCAAATGGTACATAAAAAACGGGCTGCTATCGAAGCAGTCCGTTTTTTGTGACCCCGCTGGGGCTCAAACCCAGAACCTTCAGAACCGGAATCTGACACTCTATTCAATTGAGCTACGGGGCCCGGAGCGTCCTCCCGACGGAACGGGAGGAGCGGCTTCCGCCTAGGAGGGTAATTCCTCCAACTATCAGATATTAATTATTAATTATTAATTATTAATTATTAATTATTAATTATTTCTCAATCTCTTCTTCCGCCCATCAGTATGAGTATGTAATATACCAATGTGGCGAGGGAGGAGAGGGCTGCTACGACGTATGTGTAGGCGGCGGCGTGGAGGGCGTCGGACGCCATCTCGGTGGTGTGGCGGTCGGTGATACCGGCTTCCTGGAGCCAGTTGACGGCTCTGCGGCTGGCGTCCACCTCTACGGGCAGCGTGACGAAGGCGAAGAGCGTGGTGGTGGCAAACAGGGCTACGCCGATCATCAGCAACTCCGGGAAGCGCTCTACTACCAGCATACCTATCAGCAGCACCCACGTCATCCATTTGCTGGCAAACGACACTACCGGCACCAGGGCGGACCGCATCTTCAGCGGCGCATAAGCCACCTCGTGCTGCACGGCGTGGCCGCACTCATGAGCAGCTACCGCTGCGGCTGCCACGCTGGCGCTGTGGTACACGTCCTCTGACAGATTGACAGTCTTCGTGGCAGGATTATAATGGTCGGTCAGCTGGCCTTTGATGCATGTGATCTGCACGTCGTGGATGCCATGGTCACGGAGCATTTTCTCGGCTACCTCGCGGCCCGTCAGCGAGAGCGGTTCCTTGCTGTATTTCTTGAACTTGCTCTCCAGCGATGCCGAAACGATCCAACTCGCCAGGGCAATGCCGATAAATATAATCCAATATAGTGCCATTGTGTTTGTTTTCTGTGTGTTACTCTTTTACAAGCCTTCTGCAATGCTTGCACTCTCCATAGATGAAGATCGAGAAATGCGAGGCATTGAAATTCGAGTACTTACGCTCTTGTATCAGCCGTTCAATCGCTTTGTCACGAGTCTCGGACACGCGTCCGCATCGCTGGCAGATGATCTGCATGCGGGTCTGGTGACCGGTGATCAGCTCGTATTCCGTAGCGGCACGTCCGCGTTGTCTTTCTGATGCATGCAAAATCTGTGCCGAAAGGAACAAATCCAGTGCATTATATACCGTTCCTACCGAAATTCGTTCCGCTGCGCAGGCTTTTGTCAGTTGGTCGGCGGTGAATGGCTGGGGGAGGAGACATACTTGCTTCAGTACCATTTCCCGAACCTGCGAGACACGCATCTTATGCGCTTCTATATACGCGTTGAGTTTGGTCAGCGCCGCCTTATATTGTTTCAAGGTCTCCACCTCAGATGGCTTTTATATAGGCGCGGTGCCGTTTGTGCCGCTTGTGGTCAAACTGCTCGAAGAACGACAGCACCTTCGTATTGGTCTCCAGCATGCTGGTGGTCTCCAGCGTACGGATGCCGTATTGGTTGATAATCGGTATCTGGTCGTCCAGGAAAAGGGCGTTGATGCCGTTGTCCTGGTAATCCGGCCGTACGGCGATGAGCAGGAAACTGAACGTGTCCATCTGTTTCGCCTTCAGCGCCTTGAGCAGGTGGTACCACCCGAAGGGGAACAGCTTGCCGCCGCTCTTGCGCAGCGCCGGAGCTATATCCGGCATACCTAATCCTACGCCTACCAGCTCCTCTTTCTCGTTCACCACCAGCGTGACGAAATCGAAGTTCAGGAACTGGAAATACATATCTTTGTAATAGTTCTTCTGCTTGACGGTCATCGGCTGGAAGTTGTACAGCTTCTGGTACGCAGCGTCGATGACGTCCATGTACTCGATACCGAACCGCGCCACCAGCTCGCGTGAGTTCTTCACTTTCACTACGTGTACGTGCGAGCGTTCCTTAACTATCTGCGCGATGCGTCTGATCCGTTCCGGCACCTCCTTGGGCGGGAAGACGCGCATCTCCACCCAGTCCGCCTCTTTCGTCAGTCCGTACGCCTCGATATGTTTCTCGTAGTACGGGTAGTTGTAGAGACTGGCCATCACGGCGGGATATTCAAAACCCTCGATGAGCAGACCCTCGTGGTCAAAATCCGTGAACCCTACCGGGCCGTTCAGTCCGTCCATCCCGCGCTCCTTGCCCCAGGCGGCTACCGTGTCCAGCAGCGCTTTGCTCACCTCCATATCGTCGATGAAGTCAAACCACCCGAACCGCACATGTCTGTATCCCCATTTCTCATTGGCGCGGCGGTTGATGATGCCGGCGATGCGTCCTACGGGCTTGTTTCCGCGGTACGCCATCCACAGCCGGAACTCGCTCACCTCCAAGGCGGGGTTCTTCTCCGGGTTGAAGCAGTTCATCTCGTCGAAGAACAGCGGCGGGCAGTAGCACGGGTTGTCCGCGTACAGGTCGTTGGCAAACTGAATAAACCGTTTCAGCTCCCGCTGGGTGTGTATCTCGCGTATCTCTACTGCCATGAGGGTGTTCACTTCTCAAAAACGGGTGCAAAATTACTACTTTTTTTCGACATACGCAAGTATTTTGCCAAAAAAGTTTTATTTTCCTATCTGTTGTACGCGTTGCTCGAAGGTGTCCCGGTCGCCGAGAGCGCCGTTTTTGACCTTCACGCGGTAGTTGCTGATGGTGTTCGGGCTGTAGCACAGCAGTTCGGCTATCTTGGCGGAACTGGTGATGCCTAACAGGATCAGCGCGAAGATACGCATCTCCACCGTCATCCGCTCGCCGGGCTTGGGGGTGATACGCGCCTCGGGCTTGAGCAATGCGTTGAAATCCTGCACGAACGTGCCGTAGAGCGAGAGGAAGGTGTCGTCAAACGAGCGGTAGAAATTATCCATCTCGCGGTCCATGAACGCTGCGGAGTCTTTCTCGCCCGCTTTGCGCGCCATCGTCGTCAGCCGCCGGATATAGTCGCTATAGACCTCCAAGTACCGGCATATGTACTGCTCTTTCACCAGGTTGGAGGCCTTGAGCTGGCGGTTCGTCTCGTTGAGCCGTTCGTTCACCGCTTTCATCTCTATGTTCTGGGCGCGCAGTTTGCGTTTCTGGCGGAAGGCGTACAGCACGATCAGCAGGATCACCGCCATCATGGCTGTCAGCAGGCCCAGCAGGATAGCCAGCCGTGTATAGGACTGTTGCAGGCGCAGGTCGTAATCGGTGCCTATGTGATGGCCCAAGGCGTATGTCTGGATGAAACGGGTAGGGGCGTTGAACGAGGCGGCGTTGGTCAGCGAGTAGTTCATCAGGGTGTACGCCATCTGTATATCGCCGGCTTCGTAGCACTCCTGCGCCACCATCCATGCCGAGCCGTTGTCGCGGATACCCAGCCGTACGTCCACGATGGCGGACCGCACCAGCCACTCGTTCCGCTTCTCCCTGTAGCCCGCCTGCTCATAGAGCATCGCGTGGCCGTAGGCGAGGATGGCATATTGGTGCTCGGAGGGAGAGATGCCGCGTAACAGCTGCTCGCTGTATTGCAGGGCGGCGGTGTAATCGCCCCGTTCCGACGCGCGGTAGAGGTTGTACTCCAGACGGCTCGCCTCCATGCTGTCCTGCTCATGCGCGAGCGCGTTCATCATGGATTTATAGTAGTGCTGCGAGGTGCGTCCCAGTTCGGCTTGCATGCTCGGCAGTTTGGCGGCGGCAGCGGCATCGCTGTAGAGCAGCCACGCCATCTTGTAATCCCCCGAACTCTGTAGCGCCGGCGCTTCGTCCGAGAGCAGCAGGTTGATCGCGCTGCTGTAATGGCCGGCGGAGCCCAGAAGCCGCACCGCACCTGTCAGCGCCTGCCGGTGGTAGGGCTCTGACGCTTGCCGCAGTTTCATATACCACGCCAGGGCCGAGTCGCTCTGGAACGGGTGGTACTCCTGCGCTATCTGCATCTGCAGCGCCTCCGTCATCGGCCGGAGGGCGCACAGCGAGTCGATACGGTGCTGGCGCGCGTTGATATATACGGACGATTGTTTCACCTCCGTCTCATAGACGCTCAGCAGCGAATCAAGCGTGGACGGCCGGGCGCTGAGCAGCGTGCAGCCGAGGAGAGGCAAGAGTAGAGTGATCAGTCTGCGTTTCATAAGTCGTTGTGTTGTGTGGTTAGTATCCGGTGACCAACCGTCCTTCCGGAGAATAGACTTTTCCGTTGCGGCGGATCAGAAGTTGGCCGTTGATGAGTATCTTCTGTGCGGCAGGGACGGCGTCGGGGGACTCGGTGCCGAGCGTGACGGCGTCAAAGCCCAGTTTGGCGTCCATCCATGCCAGACGGGTGGGGATATACCGGCGGATATTGTTCACCTCGTTCTCGTACGTACCCCATACACACGGGTTCTGGTGAACGTACTGGTTCATGATCTTCCACCGCATGAAGTTCAGCTTCTGCGAGGCGTAGAGCATCTCTTCCTGTGCATCGATATAGTCCGTCAGGGCTTCCTCCGTCATGCCCGCCCGCCGTGCTTCCGCCCATATGGCGGCCAGACGCTGTTTCGCACCGGTATCATGGACCACGATTTGGTCCACCAGTGTCCGCAGGTAGCCGGTGGTGCTGCCCTTGGTGCGGTAGATATAATCGCTCAGACTACTGATGGGGTAGGTGCGGACGTCGTTGTCGAAGGCCAGGTCAAAATCCCATACGGGGCCTACGTACATAGTGTCGTTCGCACGGCGTTTGTAGAGATACAGGCTCCAATAGGTGTCCGTGTTGCCGGATAACTCGCCTACCAGAAAATGCCTTAGAAACGTGTTCAGGTCCAGATAGGACGACCATTTCTTCTCCGTCATGCTGTAGTGCGAGGCGATATAGTCGTGCTGCGCTTGGGTGATACTGTCTTCTTTGGGGGACTTGATGGTCACGCCGGTGCCGGATTGCGACCAGAACATCGACTTCTCTTCGTTGGCATAGGCGTCGGCTTCTATCAGGTATCCGCCGGTCAGCGCCTCGCCGCTGTTGTCCTGCGGTGTCATCTCCGTGATATCCACGCGGTGCTTGCGCACCTCTATCTGGTCGCACAGCTGGTAGGTGCCTTTGTAGTCGCCGTTGAGCACTACGTCCACGTGGGCGCAGAAGGGGGTATAGGGCATGCCTAACTTCCGGCTGAGCTCGAAGGCTAAGGCGTTGCGCATCAGCGTCTTGTCGCCGTAGTTGTTGATGAGCGTCCATTTGCGGGCGTTCGCTGGAGCGCCTAACACATGGTGTTTGTTGGCGAACTTGATACGGTAGGGCTTCTTGGGAAAACTGCGGGACGCATTACCCCGCTCGCGGATGGTGGCGCTGTCGCACAGCAGCGTACGGCCGTCGTCGGAGATGACGGAGATGATACAGTCTATCTCGTGCTCCTTGTCGTACGGGGCCTGGTTGTCCTTCGTATGGATGACTACGGTCGGCAGGTTCGTCAGCTGCGCCAGACGGCTGTCGTCGCCCGCACCGGCTACGCCCCGGAACTCCAGCGCCTGGATCTTGTACTCCCCTTTGGTGGCCGACTTGAGATACCGCACGTAGCGGAACCCGCGCGAGCACTGCACGGAGGCGTAATTCATCCGGTTCGCCTGCGAAGCACCGTCATGGATATACAGCGGTACAGCGTCCATGAAGTCCGGACGGTTGGCTCCCTCGAAGAGACCCAACTCCGCCGTGGTGGTGCTTTTGGGGTTCCACCCTACGGAGGTGATGATATACGGAGAGCCTAAGTCCAACCCCCGCCATCCGTCACCGCTCATCGCCGTGCCGGAGAGCACCTCGTCCGCGCTGAGGAAGGGCGCGTCGATATAATCCGGATTCTCCTCACTGAAATCATTTTCGTACTGTACCATGAGGTTCGCAAAGCGTTCCGCTTTCATCGTTCCTCTCGCGGCCTGCATCAGCTTTCCCTCTGCCTGAGCCGCGTCAAAATTGAACATGCTCGGCGTCCCGCTCGCAATCCTGACGGAGAACAGCGTGACCTGCAAAACGCTGCTC
>CADBZO010000008.1:0-54327 GCA_902799185.1 uncultured Bacteroidales bacterium
GTCCGCGAACGCGGATTAGAGGAAGTCAATGCCAACAGGAACATTGAGGGGCGAGGGTGACGGGTGACGGGGTGACACCCTTTTCCTAAAACTATACACACACGTGTGTGAGATATATAAACAAGGGTGTCACCCTGTCACCCCGTCACCCTAAAAACATCGTTCATTAGGTCGGATATTATCCGACATCCACCCTATTACTGCCTAATTACGGCTCAAAACCGCGATATGACCGCGATATGACCGCGATATGACCGCGACCACACCGATGGGTGACGGATAAACGTATGACTTATGAAAAAGAAACCGAAAATGCGGCAGTAAGGCTCTTGATGACCGCTATCTATTCGCTCAAAACAGATACAAAAAAGACAAAAGTCGAAAGAAAAAAGACAAAAGTCTTGCATATGTCAAAAAAAAGTAGTACTTTTGCGGTCGATTTTGAAATTTAATCGGATTAAAAACGAAAAATAACGTCAAAAGTATGAGTAATATTCGTTTTGAAGCGTTAAAAATGGCATTTGAGCATAAAACTGCCGCAGTAGATGTGCCGGAAGGCAAAGTGAAGGATTATTTCGCGCAAGACGTGTTTACGCGCGAAAAAATGAAGGAATATATCGCGCAAGAAGTCTTGGACCAACTCTTCGACGATGTGGATAACGGTCGTACGATCCATCGGGACATCGCCGGTGTCGTAGCTATCGGTATCCGCAAGTGGGCGATGGACCACGGTGCTACCCATTTCACGCACTGGTTCCAGCCCCTCACCGGCGGTACCGCTGAGAAGCATGACGCGTTCTTTACCCTCAAAAACGGTACGCTGATCGAAGAGTTCAGCGGTGACAGCCTCTATCAACAGGAGCCGGACGCTTCCTCGTTCCCTTCCGGCGGCATACGAAACACCTTCGAAGCCCGTGGCTACTCCGCATGGGATCCTTCATCGCCTGTCTTCCTCATCGGCGATACCCTCTGTATCCCGACCGTCTTTGTGGCCTATACAGGCGAGGCACTGGATTACAAGACCCCGCTCATCCGCTCTACGGCGGCGCTCTGCCATGCAGCACGCGAGGTCTGCGGTTATTTTGACAAGCAGGTCAAGCATGTGCATACCAACCTCGGCTGGGAACAGGAGTATTTCCTCGTAGATGAGTCGCTTTATAATGCCCGGCCGGACCTCATGCTCACCGGTCGCACCCTCATGGGCCATAACAGCGCGAAGAGCCAGCAGCTCGAGGACCATTATTTCGGAGCCATCCCTGCGCGTGTGTTAGCGTTCATGCGGGAGTTGGAATACGAGGCACTCAAGGCAGGAATCCCCGTACGCACCCGCCATAACGAGGTGGCACCGAACCAGTTTGAGATGGCGCCTATCTTCGAAGAAGTGAATCTATCGAATGATCATAACCTGCTCGTAATGAGTATCATGGAGCGGGTGGCGGAGAAGCATCATTTCCGTGTACTGCTGCATGAGAAACCCTACGCGGGTGTCAACGGCAGCGGCAAGCATTGCAACTGGTCCATGCAGACCAATACCGGCGTCAACCTCCTGGCTCCCGGCAAGAACCCGTACCAGAATCTTCAGTTCATCACATTCCTGGTCAATGTACTCATGGCGGTGCACCGCCATAACGGTTTGCTCAAAGCGTCGATTGTCAGCGCTACGAACGAGCATCGTTTGGGAGCCAACGAAGCCCCCCCGGCAATCATCTCCGTCTTCCTGGGCAAGCAGATAACCGCGGTGCTGGACAAACTGGAGCATGCAAAAGCGGAGGAGGCTATCATCATCAACGCCAAGAAAGAGATGAAACTCGGCGTAGCCAATATCCCCGAGATCCTTCTCGATAACACGGACCGAAACCGTACCTCGCCTTTTGCTTTCACCGGTAATCGCTTCGAGTTCCGAGCCGTCGGTTCTTCGGCAAACTGCGGTGCAGCGATGTTAGCCCTCAATGCGGCAGTAGCCGAGCAATTATCGTTGTTCAAAGAGGAAGTGGACGCTCGTATCGAAAACGGCGAAGCCAAAGAGCGTGTCCTCTTTGATGTCATCAAGAAATATATTGTGGCTTGCAAGGCGATCCGTTTTGACGGAAACGGCTACTCCGATGAGTGGAAAGACGAAGCCGCTAAGCGCGGCTTGGATTGCGAGCAGAGCGTACCTTATGTCATCGATCGCTACTTGAGTAACCGTAGTATAAATATGTTCGAGCGTACGGGCGTACTCACGCGTGCAGAGTTACATAGCCGTTGTGAAGTCAAATGGGAGACCTACGTCAAGAAACTGCAGATCGAGAGCCGTGTGATGGGGGATTTGGTGGAGAACCACGTGCTGCCTGCCGCCAAGCGGTACCAGACGATGCTGCTGCAGAACGTGTTAGCGGTGAAACAGGTCTTCCCTGCGGACGAGACGGCATCGCTCAATGCCATGGACTACAGCATCATCAAACAGATAGAAGACCACTCCGGCGCTATCCTTGAGGGTGTGGAAGCGATGACGGAAGCGCGCCACAAAGCCAACCGCCAGCCCGACGAGCGCTCCAAAGCCATCGCCTATCATGACACGGTGCTGCCCCTGATGGCTTCGATCCGCGAGCACGCCGATGCCCTCGAACTCATCGTTGACGACGAACTTTGGACCCTCCCCAAATACCGGGAACTAATGTTCATCCACTAACCGGTTATATGCAGATAGCAGATCGAAGAAGCCATGCGGCGAATTAAAAATGTATTCATGTAATGGAAACGAAGTATATCTTTATTACCGGAGGTGTAGCTTCGTCGTTGGGTAAGGGTATCATCTCGGCATCCTTGGGTAAGTTACTCCAGGCGCGCGGGTATCGGATAACGATTCAGAAGTTCGATCCCTATATAAACATCGACCCAGGCACATTGAATCCGTACGAGCACGGCGAGTGTTACGTGACGGCGGACGGTATGGAGACCGACCTTGACCTCGGGCACTACGAGCGATTTACGGGTATAGAGACCACGCGCGACAATAGTGTTACGACCGGTCGTATCTACTTGAGTGTGATAGAGAAAGAACGCCGCGGAGATTATTTAGGTAAAACGATACAGGTCGTTCCACACATCACGGACGAGATAAAACGGCGTATTCTGTGCAACGCAACCAAACAACCGTTAGACTTCGTTATTACGGAGATAGGCGGTACAATAGGCGATATAGAAAGTCAGCCATTCTTAGAGGCTATCCGTCAATTACGATGGGAACTCGGCTCCCGGCGGGCGCTCAATGTGCATCTTACCTACGTGCCTTATCTGGCTGCCGCAGACGAACTGAAGACCAAGCCGACGCAGACCAGTGTCAAACAACTGCAAGGACTTGGAATCCAACCGGAGGTGCTTGTACTTCGTACGGAACATCATCTGAGCGATGAATTGCGTAATAAAGTGGCGCATTTCTGCAACGTTGCACCGGAGGCGGTGATTCAAAGTCAAGACCTGCCGAGTATCTACGAAGTGCCCATCAATATGTATGAGCATCAACTGGACAGGGTTATCTTGAGTAAGATGGGCATCAAAAGACCTACAAAACCTGATCTGAAATCGTGGTTGGACTTTTTGGACTGCCGTAAACGTGCAGACGAAGTGCTACATATAGGTCTGGTCGGCAAATACGACCTGCAAGATGCATACAAGAGTATCCGTGAGAGCCTCACACATGCGGGTACATACAGAGGATATAAGGTACAGATTCGTTTCATCAATAGTGAGTTTATCACCCGTGAGAACGTAGCCGAACAACTATCCGGTATGGCCGGTATCGTTATTTGTCCGGGATTCGGGCAACGAGGTATAGACGGCAAGATTCTGGCCGCAGAATATACCCGTACGCACGATATTCCCACATTCGGAATCTGTCTCGGCTTCCAGATGATGGTGATTGAGTTCGCGCGTAATGTGTTAGGCTACCAAGATGCCAATAGTAGCGAGATGGACAAAACGACACCGCATAATGTCATTGATATGATGGCGGAGCAGAAGAACATCACGCAGAAAGGCGGAACGATGCGACTCGGCGCTTACGAGTGTGCTTTATCCGGAGGCAGTCGTACGGCGCAGGCCTATCACGGGCAAACACTCATTAAGGAAAGACACCGTCATCGTTATGAGTTTAATAACTCCTATAAGGACGAGTACGAAAAACGGGGAATGAAATGCGCAGGCATCAACCCATCATCCGATTTGGTAGAGATCATGGAGATTCCGGCCTTACGATGGTATATCGGCACGCAGTTTCACCCCGAATACAGTTCAACGGTCTTACATCCGCATCCGTTGTTCCTGGATTTTATTGGGGCATGTATTAAAGCATCAAAGGACAAATGAAAATCCTTCCCTTCATCAAAATGCACGGTCTGGGAAACGACTACGTCTATATCGACTGTTTCCAAAAGACCACGGCAGACATCCTTGCCAAGACCGATCTCGCTGACTTGGCGCAGCGGGTCTCCGATCGCCATTTCGGCATAGGATCAGACGGCATGGTCCTTATCCTTCCTTCCAAAGATGCAGACGCACAAATGCGTATCTTCAATGCCGATGGAAGCGAAGCGGAGATGTGCGGTAACGCCATTCGATGCGTCGCCAAATATCTCTACGAAAACGGCCTGAGTATAAACATCCATATGGAGATCCGTACGCTTGCCGGAATGCGCACCTTGTCCCTGCACGTCTCTGATGGCATCGTAGAGCAGGTGACCGTGAACATGGGAATACCGGTTATAACTCCTGAGACATTCTTGTCGGATTCCATCCCGATCGGCTATACTTCCGTCAACATGGGAAATCCGCACGCCGTCTTCTTCCGCGACAACCTTCCGCAACTGCCCGCCAACACCAACGTCGAGTTTGTCAAGGTGCGTAACATGAAAGAATTAGACGTACGGGTCATTGAACGCGGTTCCGGCGAGACGCTTGCCTGCGGAACAGGTGCTTGCGCCTCGGCGGTTGCTGCTATCTTCCATGACTTGACAGAACGGAATGTAACCGTCCATCTACCCGGTGGTGACCTGCAAATTCAATGGAAAGAGAACACTTCGCCTGTCTTTATGACCGGCTCTGCAACCGAAGTTTTTAGGGGGGAATTATATGCAAATTAATACGAATTTACAGCATTTGGACGGTAACTATCTCTTTACGGAGATTGCAAATCGCACACAGGAGTATCAGCAAAACCATCCTGACGCACGTGTCTTACATCTGGGCATAGGCGACGTGACACTTCCTCTGCCGCAAGTCATCATAGAAGCCATGCATCGTGCCGTGGACGAATTGGCTCATGCTGAGACCTTCTGTGGCTACGGACCGGAAGTGGGCTATCACTGGCTGCGTCAGGCGATTATTGACAATGACTATACCCCTTGTGGTATCCGTCTGACGCCTGACGAGGTCTTCATCAGCGATGGGGCAGGTAGTGACCTGGGCAACCTCAGCGATCTGTTCGATACAGCCAATACGGTCGCAATTTTGGAACCCTCTTACCCTGCTTACGTAGATACCAGCCGAATGGCAGGAAGGCAGATCATTTGGTTGCCTTGCAAGGCAGAGAATAACTTCCATCCCGCCTTACCGGCACAAAAAGCAGATATCATCTACCTCTGTTTTCCGAATAATCCCACCGGTACTGTCCTTACCCGTGACGAGTTGACGCAATGGGTGGAATATGCCCGTACCAACCATAGTATCATCCTTTATGATGCCGCGTACGAGGCCTTCATCGAAGATCCCGACATCCCGCATAGCATCTATGAGATAGACGGAGCGAAAGAGGTAGCGATCGAGATACGTAGTTTCAGCAAAACAGCCGGTTTTACTGCCGTGCGTTGCGGTTATACGGTGGTACCCGAAGAAACAGGGTTGCAAGCAATGTGGTCACGCAGACAATGTACCAAGTTCAATGGTGCCTCGTATATCTCCCAACGTGCCGCCTTGGCTACCTATACTCCGGAAGGAAAAGCCGGGATACGCGCAAATCTGAACTATTACAAACAGACAGCGCAGATCCTTATGGATGGTTTGCGGACTTTGGAATACACGGTCTATGGCGGCCAAAACGCACCCTATATATGGTGTCGCGTTCCGACTCCGGACAAGGATTTGTCCGTTTCTCTGCCTTCTCCGACCGAAAAGATGTCATCGAAGCAATAAAAAGAATGAAAACACTTGCATAATTCAAAAATTAGTAGTAATTTTGCAACTCAAATCGTAAATCGTAAATCGTCAATAAAGATGTGTGGAATAGTTGGTTACATAGGAAAGCGCAAGGCGTATCCTATATTAATAAAAGGTCTTCATCGCCTCGAGTACCGCGGCTACGATAGTGCCGGAGTGGCACTCATCAATGATGAGGGTCAACTCAATGTCTATAAAGCAAAAGGCAAAGTAGCGGAACTCGAAGCTTTCTGTGCAGAGAAAGATACGAACGGTTGTATCGGAATCGCGCACACGCGTTGGGCGACCCACGGGGAGCCGAACACGGTGAACGCCCATCCGCATTACTCGGAGTCCGAGCGTCTGGCGATCATCCATAACGGCATCATCGAGAACTACGCCGTTCTTAAAGCCGGCTTGCAGCAGGAGGGTTACACCTTCCGCTCCGACACGGACACCGAGGTGCTGGTGCAGCTCATCGAATATACGCAGGTGAACCGCCACGTGGACCTCAAGACGGCGGTGCAGTTAGCGCTGCAGCAGGTCATCGGCGCGTACGCCATCGCCATCCTCGATAAGGATCACCCGGACACCCTCATCGCCGCCCGCAAGGGCTCGCCGCTGGTGGTAGGTATCGGCGAGGATGAGTATTTCCTGGCTTCCGATGCAACCCCTATTGTCGAATATACGGATAAGGTGATTTATATTGAGGACGAAGAAGTAGTAGTGCTGACTGCTAATTCTCAATCCTCCATTCTCAATTATCAATTATCAACTATCAACGGAGTTGATAAGACCCCGGAGATCAAGCGGCTGGAGCTGTCGTTGAGCCAGTTGGAGAAAGGCGGCTATCCGCATTTCATGCTCAAGGAGATCTTCGAGCAGCCCCGTACGCTGACGGACTCCATGCGAGGCCGTGTGAACGTACGGCAGGATAATATCGCCCTCTCGGGCTTCATTGACAATAAAGAGCGGTTTTTGAACGCCAAGCGTATCATCATCACCGCCTGCGGCACTTCGTGGCACGCAGGATTGATTGCCATGTACGCCATCGAGGAGTTCGCCCAGATACCCGTCGAGGTGGAGTACTCGTCGGAGTTCCGTTACCGCAAGCCGGTCATCAACCAAGACGACGTCGTCATCGCTATCTCGCAATCCGGCGAGACGGCGGACACCTTAGCGGCTATCCAGCTCGCCAAATCCAAAGGCGCGTTCATCTTCTCTATCTGCAATGTCGTGGGTGCTTCTATCCCGAGGGTGAGCGACAGCGGCTGTTATACCCATGTAGGACCGGAGATAGGCGTGGCTTCCACCAAAGCCTTCACCGCCCAAGTGACCGCACTCACCATGCTGGCGCTCTGTATCGGCCGCGAGAAAGGGACGATGAGTGAAGACAAATACCTCGCCGTCGTACGCGAGTTGGGACGTATCCCCGACAAGATTTCGCGCGTCCTGGAACAAGATGCCCGCATCGCCGATTTTGCTAAGACGTTTACCTACGCCCAGAATTTCATTTATCTCGGCAGAGGATATAACTACCCTGTAGCCATGGAAGGAGCACTCAAACTCAAGGAGATCTCCTATATCCATGCCGAGGGCTATCCGGCGGCGGAGATGAAACACGGACCTATTGCCCTTATCTCGCAGGAGATGCCTGTGGTCGTGGTGGCTCCGCACTGCGGCACGTACGAGAAAGTCGTGTCGAACATCCAGGAGATCAAAGCCCGCAAGGGTAGAGTGATAGCCGTCGTCACGGAGGGGGACGAACTGGTGTCCAAGATAGCCGATTACATCATCGAGGTGCCCGAGACCGAAGAATGCCTCACGCCGCTGCTGACGGTTATCCCGCTCCAACTGTTGGCGTATCACATCGCCGTGGTCAAGGGCTGCGACGTGGACCAGCCGCGGAACCTCGCCAAATCAGTGACGGTGGAGTAAATTAAAAATTACGAATTACGAATTACGAATTAAAAATTACAAATTATGATAAAAGTAGCTATATTAGGGTACGGTAATATAGGCCGTGCCGCAGAAGAAGCCGTCAAAGCCGCTCCGGACATGGAGTTAGCCGGCATTTATCACCATGACGACTGCCTTTCGTGTATCGCAGGAAACATTGATGTCATGCTCGTTTGTACGCCGACCCGTGAGGTGCAGAAGTTCGCGACGGTGCTTGCCGCGAGAGGGATCTGCACGGTGGACAGTTTTGATATCCACGGTCAGATTTTATCGCTCCGCACGGCGATGGACGCCGTCTGCACCGCCAACAAGACCGTGAGTATCCTCTCTGCCGGCTGGGACCCGGGAACCGACTCCATGATCCGCGCGCTGCTCATGGCGATGGCGCCGAAAGGACTGACGTACACCAATTTCGGTCCCGGACGGTCGATGGGACACACGGTAGCCGCCAAAGCCATTGCGGGCGTGAAGAACGCGTTGAGCATGACGATACCCTTGGGTACGGGTATCCACAGGCGGATGGTGTATATCGAATTGGAGGAAGGAGCGGATTTCAAGACCGTCGAAGCCAATCTGCTGGCGGACGATTATTTCGCACACGACGAGACGCATGTGATCCCGGTGGACTCTGTGGACGCCCTCAATAACGTGGCGCACGGCGTGAACCTCGTCCGCTCGGGCGTCTCCGGAGCGACCCATAACCAGCGGTTCGAGTTCAACATGGAGATCAACAATCCCGCCCTGACGGGGCAGGTAATGGTCAGCTGTGCCCGTGCGGCTTTCCGCATGAAGGAGCGCGGCGAGTATGGCGCGAAGACGATGATAGAGCTCCGTCCGATTGATCTCCTCCCGGGTTCTACAGAGCAAAACATAAAAGCCTTAGTGTAATCCTTTGTACATTGTACATTGTACTTTATTTTACCTTTCCCGGAAATAGCCGGTGCGGTAGGCGTGAAGGAGCTGTTCGAGCGATTGTATCTGTTCGAGCAGCTCTTTTCCTTTGTCGGTGTCTTGGATACGGATGCGGTGCCCGCTGAAATCCTGCAAGAGCGTACGGCTGTGGATGTCGCTGCCGGAGAGGATCGCCTGCTCGCGGGACTCGAACGACTCGTGCTCCACGAGCTGGATGCCATGGCTGTTATAGATGAGCGTGTAGCCGGCGATACCGGTTTTTTCCTGGTAGGGCTTGCTGAAACCGCCGTCGATGACGAACCGCTTGCCGTTAGCCCGGATAGGGGTCTCGCCTTGGATAGTACGGACGGGCACATGACCGTTGATGATACGCCCGTTAGCGGGGTCCAGACCGAACTCCTTCAGGATATTCCGGCACACCTCTTCATCGTCCGCCAGCGTGAAATAAGCGCCCTTCTGCTCGTGGTGAGGATCTGCTTTCGACTTTCTGCTTTCGACTTTCGACGCTATAAAATACCGCTCAAAGGTAGTCATCTTATCTTTGTTGTAGAGCGGGGAGAACTCGCCTTCCCAGAGGTAAAGCAGGTAGTCCAGCGCTTCCTCTTTCTCCTTTCCCTCGCCGTAATAGGCGCGCCGGATAATCTCGTCGGTGCGGTCCATGAGCGCTTTTCCGCGGACCCGTTTGCCGCAGACGTCCGCCTCGGCGAAGGTGCCGTCGGCGTTGAGGGGGATAGCGGCGTGGTAGAGCAGGAAACCGTTCCGCACCAGGTACAGCGAGCCGTGCTCGTAGAGCATCTTGAGGTGGCGTTGCATCTTCTCGCTCTTGCGGAACGACCGCCACAGCTGGCTCATCAGATCCTCCTCGTAGGTACTCAGCGCGTAGGGGTTCTCCGGGTCGATGGTAGGCAGGTTGGTGTCCTGCAATTGGAACACCTCTCCCTTTCCCTCCCCGCAAGGGAGGGTAATAGTGCCGTTTTGATAGTCGATTTTGTCGAGCAGAGCGCGGTGGTCCATGTGCCACTCGGGGTGACGGAGCACCGTCTGCCCCTCCAGCTTGAACTGGATGATGGAGATAGCTTTGTGCATCTTCGCCATCAGTTGGGCGGAACGGGTCAGGCGCGGGTTGTTCTCGAAATCCTTGGTCTGCCAGATGGTACAGGGGTCGTCGCCGTAGATGGTCATGGCGAAATTGGCGAGGGGCAGGAGGTTGATGCCGTAGCCCTCCTCCAGCGTCTCGATATTGGCGTAGCGGATAGAGACACGCAAGACGGTAGCCAGCAGGGCAAGATTTCCTGCCATGGCACCCATCCATTCGATATCATGGTTGCCCCACTGGATGTCGTAGTCGCGGACGGTGGAGAGAACGTCCAGGATCTTCGCGGCCCCGGAGCCCCTGTCGAAGATGTCCCCTACGATGTGCAGTTTGTCAATCGTGAGGGAGTGGATGAGGTAACTGACGGCGATGATGAGCCGGTCTGCACAACCTGTCTCGATGATGGCGTCGATGACAGCGTTGTAATAGGTCTGGCGGTCTTTCTGCTCCAGATGCGACTCATGCAGCAGCTCGCCGATGATATACGCGTAGTCTTTGGGGAGCAGCCGCTGAACTTTCGAGCGGCTGTATTTGACCGTCACCGCCCGCGCCACTTCCACCGTCTGGTGCAGCCGTCTGCGGTACCAGTCCTCCAAAGTAGGCAGATTGGAAACCTGCGCATTGAGTGTGAACAGGTCTATGTATCCGCCGTTCTCCCTCTCTTGATTCCCTCCCCTCGTGGGGAGGGCAGGGGGCGGGGTCTTTTCATAGAACCTCTTGATCAGTTCGAGACGTTCGTCCGGGTAGTAGATGAGTGCGCAAAGGGCTCTTTTCTCTTCCTCCGATATACGCTCTCCATAGACCTCATCGACTTTCTTGCGGACTACGCCGGAGGCGTTTTTGATCATGTGTATAAAAGCCATCGAAGCGCCGTGCAGGTCGCTTACGAAATGCTCGGTGCCTTTCGGCAGGGAGAGGATGGCACGCAGGTTGATCAGCTCCGTGACCACCGACTGGGCGTTGGGAAACTTGTCACTCAATAATTGTAGGTACCGTTCGTCTTGCATGGCAGATAGGAAATTTTGTGCAAAGGTACAACAAAAATACGGCATATGCAAATATTTTCGGCTATATTCATAAAAATTTTATTTAATGCTTGCGCATGTGAAAAAAAAATTGTATCTTTGCACGCTGTTTTGGTTTTTTGTAAAAAACCGGGCACCAAAAACGAATCATAATAAAAACAGATATATGAGTACTTCTGCTAAAATTCTAACATGGACGTCGGTAATAGCCGTAGTGGCGCTGGCGGTGTGGATTTTCATCAAGTTCTTCTTCGTTTATGCCGAGGGCGTGAACGAAGGGGATATCAATTATTTCCAGAAAGAAGGGTTCGTCTTCAAGACCTACGAGGGCAAGATGATCCAGTCGGGCCTGAAGAACTCGAAGGTACAGGGCTCCATCCAGTCGAACGAGTTCCATTTCTCGGTCGAGGACGAGGGTGTGGCCAAGGTGCTGAACGAAGGAGCCAACACCGGCGTGAAGCTGCATTGGAAACGCTATTTAGGTACCTTGCCGTGGCGCGGCAAGAGCCAGTTTATCGTGGATAGCGTCTATGTGGCGAAACGGCCGGAGGCGGCAGCCCCCGCGGCGGACCCTGCGAAGGGACTGGAACAATTAGGTAACGACAGATAAAACGGCATCGTATTATGATGAACGAAGAGAAATACAATTTTGTGAAGTTCTACGAGCGTTCGTTCCGGCAGAACTGGGGCGAGCCCGCAGTGACGGACTACGGCACGGATGTGACGCTGACCTACGGCCAGTTAGCCATCAACATCGAGAAACTGCACATCCTCTTTGAGGCGTGCGGAATCAAGAAAAACGACAAGATTGCCGTGATGGGCAAGAACAACAGCAACTGGGTGGCTGTCTATCTGGCTACGATCACCTACGGCGCCATCATCGTACCTATCCTGCAGGATTTCCGCGCCAACGACGCGATCCATATTATCAACCACTCGGAGAGCAAGCTGGTGTTCATCAGCGACATCAACTGGGAGGGTATCGACCTGGACCAGATACCCAAGGTGAAAGCGGCTATCAGCCTCAACGACTGGCACCCTATTTCCCTGGCGCTGGACCCGAAGAAAATCAACTACGAGGCTGTTGCGCAGAGATTCAAAGAGAAACATCCGGACGGCTACCGGGCGGAGGACGTGCATTACGACGAACGCCCGAACAGCGAGGTGGGGTCCATCAACTATACCTCCGGTACCACGGGTTTCAGCAAGGGTGTGATCACCCCGCTGAACGCGCTGGCGGGTAACGTGCGTTACGGGCTGGAGAGCGGTATAGCGTTCAAGGGCTCGCGGTTCGTGACTTTCCTGCCTCTGGCGCACGCCTACGGCTGTGCGTTCGATTTCCTGAGCTGTCTCGCCGCCGGCGGACACACCTGGCTCGTGGGACGGACGCCGAGCCCGAAGATACTGCTCAAGGCGTTCGCGGAAGTCAAGCCGACGGTTATCCTGTCCGTGCCGCTGATATTGGAGAAGATATACAAGAAGATGATCGTGCCGCAGATCCAGAAACCGCCCGTAAGCTGGGTGCTCAAAGTGCCGTTCCTGGACGAAGTGGTGTGCTCGAAGATACGCGAGCAGCTTGTACAGGCCTTCGGCGGCGAGTTCAGCCAGATGATTATCGGCGGCGCACCGCTCAACCCGGAGGTGGAAGCGTTCCTGTACCGTATTAAGTTCCCTGTTTCGGTAGGTTATGGAATGACGGAGTGCGCTCCGCTGATCTGTTACACGCCTATCAACGAAGGACCGCGTAAGTTCTCCTGCGGCCGTCCCCTGCCGGGGATCATGGAGATCAAGATCCTGGACCCGAACAGCGAGGGTATCGGCGAGGTGGTCGTTCGCGGCGAGAATACCATGGCGGGTTATTACAAGAACCCGCAGGTCACCAAGGAGAGTTTCACCAAAGACGGATGGCTCCGTACGGGCGACCTCGGACAGCTGGACAAGGACGGATTCCTCTATATCAAAGGCCGCTGCAAGACGATGCTGCTCGGTCCTTCGGGACAAAACATCTACCCGGAGGAGATCGAGGCGAAGATCAATAATATGCCTTACGTGTTAGAGTCGCTGGTGCTGCAGCAGGAGGACAACCGCCTGGTGGCGCTCGTCTGCCCGGACTACAACGAGGTGGACGCGAGCGGTCTCAGCCGCGAGCAGCTGGAGGAGGCCATGGAGGACGCCCGCAAGCAGGTCAACAGCGAGCTGGCAGCCTACGAACAGATATCCCTCGTCAAGCTCTATCCGCATGAGTTCGAGAAGACACCGAAGAAATCCATCAAACGGTTCCTCTACACGAATATGGTATAGCCAATCGTAAAGGGTAAATGTCTAAATCGTACATGTTTTGAACCTTTGTATTGACCAAGGGAACAGCCGCACGAAGGTGGCGCTGATGACGGACGAAGGGAAGATGATCAACCATTTCATCTACAAGACTTTCTCCTCTGCCGAAGTGGAGCGGCTGTTCGACCTTTATCCCATCACCGACTCGATCATTAGCTCGGTGGTGAACATAGAAGCCGCCGTGGTCAATACCCTCAGCCGCCGCTCGCAGCATTTCGTACTCTTTGACCACAATACCCCGGTTCCCGTCAAAAACGGCTACGACACGCCTTCTACCTTGGGTCAGGACCGTCTCGCCGCCGCGGTAGGCGCAAAAAGTATCTGCCCGGACGAGAACCTGCTGATCATTGACGCCGGCTCCGCCATCACTTACGACTACGTGAGTGCCGAAGGGGAATACCTGGGCGGAAACATTGCACCGGGGCTGAAGATGCGGTTCACCATCCTGGCGCGCATGACCAAGAAACTGCCGCTGGTGGAGACCGACGAGAACGAGCTGATTCCGCTCTTCGGCAGGAACACCCGTGACGCGATAGCCGCCGGAGTGATACGCGGCGTGGCGTACGAAGTGAAAGGGTACATAAGGACCTTGGCCGAGAAAGTGGCACATTTCCGGACCTTCCTCACAGGCGGCAATGCACCTTATATATTAAATAACGTCCGTACCTCGCCTACCGAGACGCGCGAACTAAGGTACGAGAAGAACCTCGTCCTCATCGGACTGAACGAGATATTGAGATACAATAAATTGAAAACTGAAAAATGAACATTGAAAGGGCTTTATATAAAGTAGTGTTGTGGATGGTGCTCCTGTCACCTTTCCTCTTTCACCTTTCACCACTATCCGCGCAGAATCTGACCAGTTCGCCTTATTCGCGTTACGCGTACGGCGACCTGAACGAGAACGTGCCAGCAGGATTCCGTGCCATGGGCGGAGTGGGGTTCGGTATGCGTAACAACCGCGCCATCAACCCCTCGCAGCCGGCTTCCTATACCTCTTGCGACACGCTGACGTTTATGATGGACGTAGCGGCAAGCGCCAGCTGGAGCAGATACCAGGACGCTACGGGGCAGCGTAACAAAGCGAACGGAAACCTGGAGTACGTCACTCTCCAGATACCCCTCTGGAAACAGTGGCTGGCACTCTCGGTAGGTCTGTTGCCCTACAGCTCGGTGGGCTATTCGATCTCGCTGGACGACGAGACAGCCGACGGCGGGTACAACTTCAACACCGCCTACGACGGCGCGGGAAACATCAGCGAGGTGTACGGCGGTCTGAGCGCGAACATCTGCAACTGGTTCGCCTTCGGCGCTAACGTGTATTATATGTGGGGCGATCTGGCAAGAACACGTACCCTGACCTTCACCCAGTCCGGCCTCACCCCTACCGTCCAAGCGGAGATATTGAGTATCAGCTCCGTGCGGTTGCGCTACGGCGCACAGTTCTTCCACACTTGGGGGAAGCACACCGTGGTAGCGGGCGCGATGTACGAGAACAAAATGAAACTCCACAGCGAATATATGTTGGTAGAGACCCAGACACTCGACTCGATCCCTATCTACAAAGACGGCTGGCAGGTGCCGACAGTCTGGGGCGTAGGAGCCAGTTATAACTGGGACAAAAGACTGACGGTAGCTTTCGATTTCGAGCGCCAGCATACGTCCTCCGCGCTCTATAACGGTCTGGAGGGACATTACAGCGGCCTGCGTGACCGCAACAGATACGCCTTGGGCGTGGAGTACCGCCATAATCCCATGGGACGCAAGTACGTGGAGCGGATGATGTGGAGAGCCGGCGTGAGTATCCAGGACGAGTACCTCGCCTCCATCGGAGCAAAGAAATACACGGCGAGCATCGGTATAGGGTTCCCCCTCTATTCCATCGGGACGACCATCAACACCACCGTGGAATATACCCACCGCGGCAAGAAAACCGGTCTGGAGGAGAACGCCCTGCGGCTCACCATCGGCGTAGGTATTGCGGAGACCTGGTTCTTCAAACGCAAACTGTAGTTTGGCACGATTATTGAGAGAGCAATCACGTGATCATGTAATCACGTCATCTCGGAAAAAGCAACAACATTAACTAAAAATAGTACGATTATGAAATTCAAATCTATCCTTGTAGTCGCATTGGCCGCTGCCGTACCGGCACTGGCTTGCGCCAAGAAACCGAAAAAAGTAGTGGAGGAGCCGGTAGAAGAGGAAGTGGCTCTGAGTGCGGAAGAGTGTCAGGAACGCCTGTCGATCTTCAACGAGTCTGTCAAGAACAAGATGTACGCCGATGCGTACGAGCCCTGGAAGGAACTCTATTCGGGCTGCCCGGGTATCAACAAAGCTATCTACAGCCAGGGCGCCAAGATGATCAAAGCCCTCTATCAGACTGCTACCGATCCCGCGGAGAAAGAGCGTCTGGCGAAATTGGGCGTGGAGATGAACGACAAACGAATCAAGTATTTCGGCAACGACCCCAAATACCCGACGGATTATATTTTGGGCGAGAAGGGTCTGGCATACGTGGAGTTCTACGGCGATACGAAGCTCTCCGAGGCGCGTGAGTGCCTGCGTCAGTCCGTAGATGCCATGGGTGCCAAGAGCAAGATGGAGGTGCTGGAGACCCTTGCAGAGGTGTCCCGCAAGCTCTACAAGCAGAACCCTGAGACGATGGCGGAGCAGTTTATCGGTGACTACGAGCTGGTATCCACCCTGTTGGGTGCTCAGGCTGCCGACGAGAACAACAAGAACGCCGAGTACGCCGCCCAGAAACGCGACTACGTGGACGAGCTCTTCGCTACCTCCGGTGCCGCTGACTGCGCGAAACTGGACGAGATATACGCTTCCGCTGTTCAGCAGAACCTTTCGAACCTGGAGATGCTCCAAGGCATAGCCAAACTCTACAAACGTGTGCGTTGCACCGAGAGCGAGGTCTATTTCGCAGCGTGCGAGGCGGCGCATAAACTGCAGCCGACCCAGGAGACGGCAGCCGGTTGCGCTTCCATGGCTGCCAAGAAAGGCGACTACGAGGCTGCTATCAACTACTACGACCAGGCAATCACCATGGCTACCGTGGACGACGCCATGGAGGATGTAGCCGACTATCAGTACAACGCTGCCTATTACTATTACAACAACCTCAAGAAATACCCCGAAGCCCGCAAATACGCCCTGGCGTCTATCGCTACGCTGAACGGACTGGGTATGAACAAAGGTCAGGGACGTTGCTATATCATCATCGGTATGTGCTACGCCGCCACCCAACTGTACGGCAACGACGCCAAGGGCCGTATCCTGAACAAGACCGTGTACTGGGTAGCCGTTGACAAGTTCGTGAAGGCCAAACAGATTGACCCGTCGGTAGAGGCACAGGCTACGGAGTTCATCAACTCCTACAGCAAGTACTATCCTACCAAAGAGGAGCGTTTCGACCTGCCGAACGAGTTCACCGGTTCCACCTACCACGTAGGCGGCTGGATCAACGAAAACACCGCAATCCGTTAACCTTTGAGAGGTCATTGGACACATAGTATCGTAGCGGGCAGCCTGGTGTTGCTCGCTACGCTTTTGCTCTCTTGCAGTCTGCGCCCCAAGCGGGTGGGGAAGATGGATATAGGTCTGGCGCGTGAGCAACTGCCTATCCTCACGACCGACACGGTCTCCACGCTTATCTCGGACTCGGGTATCACGCGTTACCGCATCGAGGCGGCGCAGTGGCTCGTCTATGACAAGACCGACACACCCTACCAGGAGTTCCCCAAGGGGATTTATCTGGAGCAGTTCAACGAGAATCTGGAGGTGCAGGCCTCGCTGCGGTCCGAGTACGCCCACTATAACGAAAACACACAGGTGTGGACGCTCCGGGGACACGTACACGCGCTGAACCTGGAGGGAGAGCAGTTCGACACGCCGGAACTGATGTGGGACCAGAAGACCCACCGCGTCTATTCCGACTCCGCGATACACATCACCCGCGAGAAAAGTATCATCGAGGGCGTGGGATTCGACTCCAACGAGCAGATGACCAAATATACGATCCTCAACCCTACGGGAATCTTCCCCGTGGATGAGGACGAATAAATGACAAAATGGTAAATGACCAAATAGTAAATAGTTTTATGTTATTAGAGAATAAAGTGGCCTTGATCACGGGAGCAGCCCGCGGGATAGGCAAGCAGATAGCACTCGCTTTTGCGAAAGAAGGCTGTAATATCGCGTTCACCGATCTGGAACTGAACGACGCTTGTATAGAGACCAGCAACGAACTCAAAGCACTGGGTGTGAAGGTGCAGGCTTACGCTTCCGACGCCTCCAATTTCGAGGCGGCACACGCCGTGGTGGACGATGTGATGAAGGATTTCGGACGCATCGACATCCTCGTCAACAACGCCGGTATCACGCGCGACACGCTTCTCATGCGGATGACCGAGCAGCAGTGGGATCTGGTGATGCAGGTCAACCTCAAATCGGCGTTTAACTTCACCCACGCGGTGACGCCTGTAATGATGAAGCAGCGCAGCGGTTCGATCATCTCCCTCAGTTCCGTAGTGGGAATCAACGGCAATGCCGGCCAGGCTAACTACGCCGCTTCGAAGGCAGGTATCATCGCCCTGACCAAGTCCGTAGCCAAAGAGTTAGGAGCCCGCGGCGTGCGCGCCAACGCTATTGCTCCGGGATTTATCATCACCGATATGACCAAGGCGCTCTCCGAAGAGACGCTCAAGCAGTTCGTCTCGATGATTCCGATGCGCCGCGGCGGGGAGCCGGAGGAGGTAGCCAAAGTGGCGCTCTTCCTCGCGTCCGACCTCTCCTCGTATGTCTCCGGCCAGGTCATCCAGGTCAACGGCGCCATGGCCTAAGCCACGGTGAAGACTACCCTCTACGAAAATCCCCCGCAAGAACTGCGGGGGATTTTCTTTCACCTTTCACCTTTCACCTTTCACCTTTCAACTATCTCATATTTCCATGGTCCGAGTTGGAACGTCTCTCCGCTCTCCAGCGTTACGCGCTGCTCCTCGCCGCTCATGTTCATTACGGCGATTACGGTATTGCTGTGCCATTTGCCTTCTTTATGGCGCTTGCAGGCGAAGATCTTCTGATTGTCGCAAGCGATGCGCTCCATGGGGGCTCCGGCCTCCGGAGAGAAGAGCGCTTTGTTGCGGGCACGCAGACCGTTCAGCTGCTTGTACAGGTCGGCTTGCGCATAAGCGGGGTCGGTGTCAATCAGGTCTTTCTCGAAAAACTCCAGGCGGTGGTGGTTACCGCTCAGCTGACCCGTATAGATCATCGGCATTCCCGGTACTACGTAGCAGAAGGCCGCAAAGAGCTCCACGGCGTCGCCCATGCGCTCCTGCTCCGTGCCGTTCCAGCTGTTCTCGTCGTGGTTGGAGATGAAGTTCATGCGGATAGCCTCCGGACGGATGGTAGTGTCTGCTTTGGCGAAATACGCCCAGAGATCCTCTACGCCCTGTTTGCCCTGAGCTACGTCGTTCATGATGTGATGGAGCGTCCATCCGTAGTACATATCGAAGGCTGTTTCTGTCAGCTCTTGCGCTTTGTCCTCGTCCTCGGCGAGGGTGAACATATCCGGGTGGCTCTGACGGAGGTCGCCCATTGCCCAGTTCCAGAAGTCGGTCGGTACCTCGCCCGCTACATCGCAGCGGAAGCCGTCAATGCCGATTGTGTCCATCCACCAGTGCATCGCTTTGAGCATCTCTTCACGCATGTCCTGGTTGTCGTAGTTCAGCTTGGAGATGTCCGTCCAGTCGTACTGAACCATCAGGTTACCCAGACTGTCGCGGTAGTGCCATCCTTCGTTCTTGGTCCACTCGCTGTCCGGCGCCGTGTGGTTGGCTACCCAGTCAAGGATGACCTTGAAACCCTGTTTGTGCGCCTCGGCAAGGAAGTGCTCGAAGTCGGCTCTCGTACCGAACTCCGGATTGATGGCGCAGTAGTCGATGATGGAGTAATAGCTGCCGAGCGTGCCCTTGCGGGTAATCACGCCTATCGGCTGGCACGGCATAACCCAGATGATGTCGATGCCGTTCTCGCGCAGCGCAGGCAGCAGAGCCTCGGCGGCTTGGAAAGTACCCTCCGGTGTGGCCTGGCGGGTGTTTAGTTCATAGATGGTGGCGTCGTAAGCCCATTTGGGGTGACGCATCTCCGGTTGCGAGCAACTGAGCATGGCTACGGCTGCCAGCATAAGAAAGAGTGTCTTTTTCATAAGTTGTCAATTATAAATGGTTAGTCTTCTATAATCTCATACGTGAGTTTGTCGCGGTTGATAATCACTGTTATCTTCTCGCCCAGATAGACGCGCTGGTAGATGATCTCGTCCGGGCGGTCGATAAGCGGGATAAAATCGCCGTAGAGTAGCGGCATCGAGTGGCGGCGAAGGTGTATCAGTTCCGCTACTTTGCCGCGCAACAGCTGTTCCTGTTCGTTCAGCCCGTCGAAACGCATCATATGCCGGTTGTCGGGGTCGTTGCCGCCTACCTCGCCGTACTCGTCGCCCTGATAGATACACGGCACGCCGGGCAGGGTCATGTTCAGCACCTCCAGCAGCAGTGCGCGTTTGTACGCTTTCTCCGCGTCGCCGATGCCTACCTCGCGTGTCCAGCCTTCCTCTTTACCCTGGCTGTGGATGTCTATTGCACCGCCGGCTATGGAGGCGAAGCGGATCTGGTCATGGTTGCCGGAGATGTTGCCCATAGTGTGGTGGGCGCCGTAGGTACGCAGCGAGGTCAGTTCGTTCTGCATCACCCGGTCCATTCCCGTGTAGCCGCATAGTGCCTCACGGCTGGTGAAATAGACGTTGAAATCAAACTGCGCGTTCAGCATTCCGGTCTTGACATAGCTGCTGATGAGTTCCGGGCTGCCGTATGTCTCGCCGATCATCCAGATGGGTCTGCCCGGCCAGCGAGCGGCAATCTTCTGGCCTAACATCCGCCAGTAGCCCTCGGGGATATGCTTGCAAGCGTCGTGGCGGTAGCCGTCCAGGTCGTAGTTCGCCAGCCAGTATAGCGCGCTGTCCGTCATCGCTTCGCACACCTCCGGCCGCTCCAAATCAAGGGTCGGGATATGTTTGTCAAACCAGGTCGTCAGCCGTGCGTCGTCCCATAGCTCGAAGTTCCGCCGTCCGTCCGGCAGAATAGAGTCGGTGTGCCAGTCCGGGTGCGCCTGCAGCGTAGGCGAGTTGATATGCATATGGTTGGCTACGTAGTCCAGCACCACGTTCATCTCATGCGCGTGCGCGGTAGATAATAAGGTGCGCAACTCCTCCGGCGTTCCGAAACGGTCGTCCAGCTTGGTGGCGAAGATAGGCCAGTAACCGTGGTAACCGCTGAATTTCGTATAGCTCTTCGACGGATCGTATTTGTTGCCGTTGGGGAAAGGGTAGAGTCCCCAAGCGTCCCAGGGGTTCTGCGTGATAGGGCTGATCCACAGGGTGTTCACGCCCAGCGAATCGAAATAGCCCTCTTCGATCTTCGCCGTGATACCGGCCAAGTCGCCGCCTTGGTAATCTACGATGTCGAGCACCTCCTCGCTGTTCATCTTCCAGTCATTGGCGGCGTTGCCGTTATGGAAACGGTCGATGAGCACGGAGTAGAGCACTTGTGCCTGCTGGTCGTGGCGGTTGAGCTGCGGGGCGTCGGTCACGATCTTGCCGTCCTGCAACGGCAGCAGCAGATCGTTATAGAGGTAGTTGTCATCCTCGGCAAACACGCGCAGCCACGCTCTGCCTTGCGCGCAAGTTTGTATCTCCGGCACCAAAGAGAGATCCAGCACCCAGTCGTTCTCGCCCGTCTGTAGCCAGTAGGCGGGGTCGATCATCATGTTTTGGATATATGCCGTGAGATGCGGGTTCGTGGCGCTGTCGTAGAAACCGACGTGCAGCCGGTCGTTCTCGTATGCCGTAGAGATAAGCGCCTGACGAACCGGCTTGTGCGGCAGAACAGGTATCTCAAAATGATGCGCTTCGTCCTCGTAGCGCAGGAAACCGAGATAACCGCCGTTGATGACTTCCCTCTCCGGCTCATAGAGCTCTTTACCCGCGCCGAAGAAAGCCGGCACATAGTCCGTTACCATAATACGCATCGTGTCGCTCGTCATACGTACGGGCATAATAGGATCTGAAAGGGCGATCTTCTGAACGTCGCTCTCGCTTTGCCGGCAACCGGTCAGACAAAGAAGAAGGGAGATAAAAAAGAATACTTTTTTCATGGTTTGTGTGATTTATGGCGCAAAGGTACAAAAAAATTTGCATATGTGCAAAAAAAAGTGTAAATTTGCAGCATTATTTGTGAAATCCCAAATCATTTGTCCCAATATGGAATCTGTTCAGTCGTACTTGCAGGCGCATAAAGCGCGGTTCATGGAGGAGTGGGCGAGTCTCATCCGCATCCCCAGTGTCAGTTGCCAACCCGAGCACAAGGCGGATATGACCCGTTGTGCAGAGCGGTGGCGCGAACTGCTGCTCGCCGCCGGGTGCCAGAAAGCGGAGGTAATAACCCCTTCTCAACCTTCCCCTCAAGGGAAGGAGCCCGGAAACCCCTTCGTCTATGGGGAATATAAATGCGGAAATGAGCAAATAGGAAAATGTGTAAATGAGCAAATCCCTACCGTCTTGGTTTACGCCCATTACGATGTGATGCCCGTGGAGCCGCTTGAGGCGTGGCATTCCGACCCATGGGAACCCTCCATTCGCGACGGAAGGCTTTACGCCCGCGGTGCCGATGACGACAAAGGCCAGGCGATGATCCAGGCGAAAGCCTTTGAATATATGGTTAAGACGGGGCAACTGAAATGTAACGTCAAGTTCATCTTCGAGGGCGAAGAGGAGATCGGCTCGCCGTCCCTCGAGGCGTTCCTGCAGGACCATAAAGAGCTCCTTAAAGCGGATATTATCTTGGTTTCCGACACGTCGATGATCGGCAAGGACACCCCTTCTATTACTACCGGCCTGCGTGGACTCGCCTATTGGCAGATAGAGGTGGACGGTCCCAACCGTGACCTCCATTCCGGCCATTTCGGCGGAGCCGTCAAGAACCCCGTCAATGCCCTCTGCGAGATGATTGCAAAGGTAGTTGATGAGAACGGGCGTATCACTATCCCCGGTTTCTACGACGACGTACTGCCTATCCCGGACGAGGAACGGGAGATGATTGCGCAGATACCTTTCTCCCAAGAGAAATACAACGCTGCCATAGACGTCGATGATGTCTTCGGCGAAACCGGTTACAGCACGCTGGAGCGTAACTCCTGCCGCCCGTCGTTCGATGTGTGCGGTATATGGGGCGGTTATACGGGCGAAGGCTCTAAGACGGTACTGCCAAGCAAGGCTTTTGCCAAAGTGTCCTGCCGTCTGGTGGCGAACCAGGACCACGAGAAGATCTCGCGCGCCTTTGTGGATTATATGCAATCCATCGCCCCGCAGGGCGTACGCGTCACGGTCACGCCTATGCACGGAGGTCAGGGATACGTCTGCCCGATAGACATACCGGCATACAAAGCCGCGGAGAAAGGTTTTGAGATGGCCTTTGGCAAACGTCCTTTGGCAGCACGCCGCGGAGGATCGATACCTATCATTGCCGCCTTTGAGCAGATCCTCGGCTGCAAAACCATCCTCATGGGCTTCGGCCTGGAGCAGAACGCCATCCACTCGCCCAACGAGTCCATGGACCTCGAGGTCTGGGAGAAAGGCATCATCGCCGTCACCGGGTTCTACCAATCCTACGCCGCGCATTAAAGCGCGGCTTTTTTATCGTGCAATTTTGTTTTTTTTGCATTTCCGCACCCTAAAATTTGCGTATATCAAAAAAAAGCAGTACCTTTGCACCCGCAAAGGTGTTTCGGGTATGCCCGACATAGACCAAGTGTGGTTTATAAAAGCGCTTTTGCATGGCAGTCCCGCGCTTGGGTGTCTGCGTAGATACGCGAGGGTGGGATTGCAGACATATTATAAAGGCGTTTGCTAACGCTTGTTTTTGACCTCTTGAAACCTGAGAAATTTCAATTTTAGTCTTCGAAAACAAGGCAGTGGTAGATGCCTGCGAGGTGTATTTATACGCCCGCGTGTACCTTGATATTAGGTACGCGCGTGTGTACACATATATACACGGCGTGGGTTTCTGCATTGCTTATTCGAGACTATAGGTTTTCTCAGGACCTCAAGAGGCGGATAAGCAAGAGAAAGAGATCCGCGTTTTTTGATGTCCGAAACGGAATACCTGTTTTCACTCCATTTCCCATCTTGACAACGATCCGGTGAGCGCCGGAGAACTGTTAAGATGGGCTTTTTTGTATAATTGTCTTTAATTGTTGACTAAAATAATTTTTGAATCATTTTGGGTAATTTTTGACCAAGAAGAAAATAATGTTTTTTTAGGTTTATGGCTTTGAGTGCTTTACCCGTAAGGGTGTGGAATTTCGGGATAGAACTATCTGGAAGCTCGCTTACAAGTAGTTTTAGCACGAAATAACACAAAGCACGTAGTGCAAAAGCACTCAAAGGGTTTATCTATGTTTTTGTTAAAAAAATAGAATAGCATGAAACCGCAACAGAGTTTGATCAGACGACGGAAGACCTACCGTGATGAGGAAGGTGTAGTGGTTGGTTATGGCGCAGAAGAAGTCTATTTTGTAGCCAAGCCCCGCGACTACGAGACGCACCCTTTGCGTGAGGGCGAGGTGCGCAACACTTCTATCTTCCACCGTTCCATGACAATGGCATTGGAAGAACTCTCCGACCCTGTCCGCAAAGCCGAATGGAGCAAAAAGTGGCATGCTCAACTCAACGAGCCGGAGCCGGACGCACCTATTGAGCGTAAGACAGGCAAAAGACATATCTATCTGCGTTTGGACAGATATGTGCAGTCCGTCATTCAAAGGCAGCTGAGGAAAGGGGAATATACGGATTAGCAATAATCGTTCCGTAGAGAATCTACGGATAAGAACAGGACCATCACGGGACCATGTTCTGAGAACGACTTAAGAAAGAACGAATCAGAACAATTCCATAGTCCGCTAGAACTTATTCAGCAAAGTGTACATTGACATATTGGATTTACCGTAACAGAAAATCATCAGTTTCAGCCAAAGTTGTATAAAAATGACCACTTTTGGCTCAAACTCATATATTTTTCTTGCACGTTTCAAAAAAAAGTTGTATCTTTGCAGCGGATTTTAGTTTGGATTTTCGCCCAAAACATAAAATTATTACTTTGGAATTTATCTAAATACTGCGGATTATTTGTTTGGGATTTATCTATTTGTTACACATTAAAACGCATATATTCTATGTATAAGGAACGCAAAATAGATGCCACATTATTAGAGTGGGCTAAAAGCAGCAACCACAAGCCTTTGTTATTACGTGGTGCTCGCCAGGTAGGCAAATCAACTGCTGTTCGACATTTGGGAGAGCAGTTCGAGAGCTTTGTGGAGATTAACTTTGATAAGCAGAAGTCTTTCCATCCGCTCTTTAATGGCGACTTGGATGCACATGTGATTGCCTCACAAATAGCCAATCTGGTCGGCAAGCAAGTGCAACCCGGCAAAACATTGCTGTTCTTCGATGAGATACAGGCATGCCCCAATGCGATACTTAGCCTGCGGTTCTTTGCCGAGGATTATCCTCAGTTGCATGTGATTGCAGCCGGCTCGTTATTGGAATTTGCATTAGCCGAACTACCCACTTTTGGCGTTGGTAGAATGAAATCGCTGTTTATGTTTCCCATGAGTTTTGATGAGTTCCTGATGGCGACAGGGAAATCCGGACTGATAGCGGAACGGCAAAAGTCCTCACCCCTGCAACCGCTAAACGTGGTGTTCTATACACAACTGGTTCAGCAATTCCGCAATTATATCATGATTGGCGGCTTGCCGGAAGTGGTCTGCAAATGGGATGAGACAGGCGATTATTTGCAATGTCAGGAACTGCAGGACGAACTGATTCTTTCCTATGAGGATGATTTTGCAAAATATAAGAAGAAAGTCAATCCTCTACTTCTGCGTCAGGTATTACGCAGTGCGGCATCGCAGATTACCAATAAGTTCATCTATGCGCAAGCAGCAAGCGAAAAAGCTTCCAAAGTGCGTGAAGCGCTGGATTTGCTAATAATGGCAGGTCTGCTGATTCCCGCTACACGTACATCGGCTAATGGTTTGCCATTAGGAGACGAGGTGGACCGCTCTTATCAAAAAATATTATTGTTTGATAGCGGTATCTTGCTCCGGCTTTTGAATATGTCGCTTGGTTCGGTTCGGCAGATTACAGAGGAGATTCTGACTGCCTCTGAGACCGATTTGGTCAACAAAGGCAAAATCTCAGAGATGATAGCCGGCTTGGAGATTATCAAAAACATACCCTCTAACCTGCGACATGAGTTGTACTATTGGACGCGGGCAGAGAAAAACAGCCAATCGGAAGTGGATTATCTGGAGTCTTTTAATGCACGCGTACTACCAATCGAAGTAAAAGCAGAAACCCAGGGCGGAATGAAAAGTCTCTGGAATTTCATGCGCGAGAAGAATTTGAGTTATGCTTTGCGATGCTCTTTGGAGAATTTCGGGCAGTTTGATTACGAAGACAAATTGGCGGAAGGGGCTATTCGTCATGTAGATGTAATTCCTTTGTACGCCATAGCGCAAATGCCTTTTTTCCAGAATGAGTAAGAATATGTAAGAATATGTAGATTAGACCCACTAATCCATCAAAAAGCGGTAAATCCAATAAAGCGGATTTACCGCTTTTGTTATGTACCAACACGTCAAACATACTGATTCGTGTCAAGTGTTAGAGAGAAGTTGAAAGTTTGTTAGTCATCACCCTACCCACAGCGGTACGAAAGCATGATTTTAGAACTTTGTCCATTGCGCCTGCATCAATGCAGACATAACAAAATATCATAAATGAATACAAACACCCATCTATGACGTACACGATGCGAACGAGATGCGTTCGAGAATGAAAGGTAAATGAAAGGAAAATGAAAGGGAAAAATAGTATGAAGATACTTTTAACCGGCATAGCAGGTTTTATAGGCTCACGCGTTGCTCAGATGTTAGCGCAACGCGGAGATGCAATAGTTGGAGTGGATAACATCAACGACTATTATGATGTGCGTCTCAAATACGCGCGTTTGCGCGAATTGTTAGGAGTATCGTCCGATGAGAATGAAATGGTTTTTGGAAAGGAATATCAATCCTCAACCTTTGCTAATCTAACATTCATTCGTCTTTCTATTGACGATAAACCTTCTTTAGATACTTTGTTTGAAAAACACCATTTTGATGTAGTGGTTAACCTTGCTGCGCAAGCAGGAGTGCGATATAGTATTACGCATCCATACACATACATGCAGAGCAACTTAGTCGGATTCTTAAATATTCTGGAAGCATGCAGGAATAATAATGTGCCCAAACTTGTATTTGCATCTTCTTCATCGGTATATGGCATGAACGAGAAAGTTCCTTATAGCGAGGAAGATAAAGTGGATTCCCCGGTTAGCTTGTATGCAGCAAGCAAGAAATCTAACGAACTGATGGCGCATTGCTATAGTAAGTTGTATGGTTTTCAAACGATAGGTTTGCGGTATTTCACCGTTTATGGCCCATGGGGCAGACCGGATATGTCTCCGATGCTTTTTGCCAATGCCATGCGGGATGACAAGCCGATAAAGGTATTCAATAATGGCGATATGATTCGTGATTTTACGTACATTGATGACATTGCAGAAGGAACCATACGGGCAATTGATCACACACTTGACAGTAAGGCCTGTGAGCATGAAGTCCCCTATAAGATTTATAATATAGGTTGCAGTCATCCTGTGAAATTGATGGACTTTATTTCAGAGATGGAGCAAGCTTATGGAAAGGAAGCAAAGAAAGAATTTCTTCCGATGCAAGCGGGAGATGTCTATCAGACGAATGCAGATTGTTCTGCATTGGAGCGGGATATGAACTATCATCCTCATGTGACATTGCATGAGGGAATAGGAAAATTTATGGAATGGTATAAAAGAGAAAAAAATATCAGATGATTATTCAGAGAGATTCGAATATTGAGTTGTATCGCATAGTTGCTATGTTACTGATTGTGGCGCATCATTTTGCACTTCATTCAGGTCTTATTGATATGGTTAACGAGATGCCTTCCTCCCTTAATACGTTGTATGTACATATTTTGGGAATGTGGGGAAAAATTGGCATCAATTGTTTTATTTTGATTACTGGATATTACATGTCTCAATCACATATATCTGCGCGAAAGTGGTTGAAATTAGTATGTTGGATATGGTTCTATAATGCTTTACTTAATACCATATTTATGGTAAGTGGATACATGGATTTTTCCGTGCATACACTATTAAGAGTATTTTTACCGATAGGCAGAGTTGGAAGTCATTTTGCGAGTACGTTTGTCATATTTTATCTATTTATTCCATTTCTCAATATTTTATTAGATAATTTGACATATAGAAATCATCAATTACTACTAATATTGATAACACTTGTATTTGTTATCTTACCCTATTTCCCAGTATATGTGATGATGCATTTTAATTATCTATCATGGTTTATTTGCATATATTTGTATGCTGCATATCTACGGAGATACTTATCTAACAATGCATATAGTAAGCATTTTTGGGGTATTACTTCTATATTAAGTATTGCTTTATCTATTGGAAGCGTGATTATTGGTTCAGTTACAAAGGTAGTATCTCCTTATTATTTTACTATGGATAGTAATGCGTTATTAGCATTGCCGACTGCAATATCTACCTTTATGTATATAAAGCATATTAAAATGAGGCATAATAAAATCATTAATATGATTGCAGCATCTTGCTTCGGAGTGTTATTAATTCATGACAATAGTAAGATTATGCATAAATGGTTATGGCACGATATTTTACATGTAAAAGAAATGTATTTTTTGCCAATAGAAATATTCATAGTATATTCTCTATTAATCATTATGGTTATTTTTATCGTTTGCTCTCTGATAGACATAACTCGTCTATATCTTATCGAGAGACCAATCTTTAAATTTGCAGATTTGTATTTTAAAAAGTATAAGATATGGTATAATCAATAATATCTTTTTCAATGTTTTATGGCTAAATTACATGAGATTGATATTTAGATATGTAATTATTTTGTCTGAAATATAAATAAAAATGAATATGATACTTATAAGAAGAGTCAAACATCTGATTGAAAATCCTCATAGGATGATTACAAAACTGATGTTGAGGTATTGCCCCGACCGTGTATCTGACAAGCGTTATATACGGTATATTTGGGACGAACATATGGATTATCCTCTTAATTTGAAAAATCCTAAAACTTTTAATGAAAAACTTCAATGGCTAAAGTTGCATGATCATAATCCGCTATACACAACACTGGTCGATAAAGTTGCAGTAAAGGAATGGGTTGCAAGTAAAATAGGTATTCAATATATAATTCCAACATTGGCAGTATATCAGTCCGTAGAAGAAATTAATATAGATGAATTGCCTGATCAATTTGTCTTAAAATGTAATAATGATAGCGGAGGTGTTTATATTTGTAAGGATAAAAATACATTTGACATTGAAACAGTAAAACAGAAATTGGCAGAGGCACTAAAATCTAATTATTATTACGCATGGAGAGAATGGCCATACAAAAATATCAAACCACAAATTTTAGCAGAGGCATACATGGAAGATAGTACAACACATAACTTACCTGACTATAAATTTTTTGCATTCAACGGGAAGGTGAAAGTTATGTTTATTGCTACAGATCGCAGTAACCCAAATACGGAAACAAAATTTGATTTTTTTGATACTGAATTCAAGCATCTGAATCTAAGAAATGGTCACCCTAATGCAGATACTCCTCCGAGCAAACCTAGTTGTTTTTCAAAAATGATTCAGTTGGCAGAAATTCTATCAAAAGACATTCCACATGTACGATGTGACTTTTACGAGATAAATGGTAAAGTGTATTTTGGAGAAATGACATTTTTCCATTGGGCAGGAATAGTTCCTTTTGACCCGTCTTCTTTTGATAGAACAATGGGAGAGTGGTTAGATTTAAAACAAGTGAAAATATGAAAACAAAATTAGTATATGTATTGACTTCAAATGAGTCAGATTATTATTTAGAACAAGCTTTATTGAGTGCGTTTTCAGTGAGGACACATAATCCTAACGCTGTGATATTACTGGTAACTGATAATGACACCAAAGCGACACTTGTGGGAAATCGCTCTTTAATCCAGAACTATGTCACGGAAGTTATAGGAGTGGATGTACCAAGCGAGTATTCTATGATGCAGCGGAGCAGATACATCAAAACGTCCCTTCGGAATATAATAGATGGTGATTTTCTATATATAGATACAGACACCATTATTTGTGATGACTTGTCCGATATTGATCTATTTGATTGCTCTATAGGTGCGACAACAGACGGGAATGGCCCACTTTACGTTGCTGATTTCTATGAAGGGAAAAAGCACTTTATACGCTTGCAAAGTGAACAATGTAATGTGCCTTATGCATTTGATGACGCTCCATTTTTCAATGGAGGAATAATATATGCCAAAGATGACTCAATTAGCAGACAATTGTATTCGCTGTGGCATTCAAATTGGAAAAAAAATATTGCATTAGGAGTCAATAGAGACCAATTCCCATTATTATGTGCAAATAAGGAATTAGGTTGGGTCATTAAGGAAATTCCGCCTGAGTATAATTGTCAAGTGACAGAAGAAGGACTTCGTTATCTGTATAAAGCAAAAATAATCCATTATTATGCGATGGTACAGACTAATTATCTATTAGGTCAGCGACCCATTCTTGAAAGAATCAAAAATGAGGGGATAGCAGATGACATCAAAGATATTGCTATCAATAGAGCAAAAGGAGCTTTTGGCTCTGATGCACGAATCGTTATTCCGCAGAAAGGTCCGATAGAAAGTACATATTATTATCAACTATATACATCAAGTAAGATAGGATGTAAAGTAGTAAATGGATTTTCTAAGTTTGTTTTCCATCTTGTCGTATTTGGTGCAAAGATGAGGAATTATTATAAAAGGTCACTTCTTCATCACTCATTAAAATAATATACATGAATAATCCAATTATGTCCATTCTACCCTCTATATCAATTATAATCCCCGTTTACAACGTGGAAAAATATATCGCTGAGTGTCTGCAATCGGTAATGTGGCAGACGTATCAAGGAGCAATAGAATGTATCCTTGTGGATGACTGCGGAACAGATAAGAGTATTGCTGTGGCTGAACAACTGATTGCAGCGTACAAAGGTCCGATTGAGTTCCGTATTCTTCACCACGAGCATAATCGGGGACTCTCTGCTGCGCGCAATACTGGAACTGATACCGCTAATGGCGATTATATTTACTATCTCGATAGTGATGACTTTATTGATGAAAATACAATTGAAGTTCTCTATGACTCAATTCAGTCTGGTGATTATGCCATTGCGATTAGTTATTTCACGAAATATACTGAGACGGGAGATGAAATATATTGCGACGAATGGATATTTAATGAGCCAAGAGTGATTGAGCCGGAGGAATATGCAGAAAGAATGTTAATGCAAAAATCTAATTTCGCTTCTACTGCCAAATTGTATAAGAAAGACTTTTTAGAGAAACTAAGATTTGAAGAAGACCGTCTAAATGAAGATACTCTTTTTGTAATAGATACAATCTCTATTATTGAGGAACGAAAGCTAAAATGTATCGATGTCCCTCTCTATTCTTATCATTACCGGATGAATGATGAAAGTATTTGTCATAAGTCAACATATAAAATGGATACAGCGTATGTAGAGAATATTCAAGTTGCCATTGATAGATATAAGGATAGAACAGACTTAGTCGAATGGTTGAAATCTGACCAACTCACTCGGTGCATAAAGGTGTTACGTGATAGAGAAGTTGATAAAATGCATTATGAAATAGTGATAAAATACTTACGTTATTTTTCAAACAAATTCATTAATGAACAAAAACGCTCGCCTAAAACGTATTTGCATATCCTTATGATTAAGTATTTACCCCATTTAATGTGGATAATAGAACATAAATATTAACATACATAACTATGAACCCAATTCGAAAAAAAATATTAAATCTATATGCTTCTTGGCGGGAATGGTATGAGAGCAAATGGTTGTTCAAGCATATATCCCGTAACCGCGATTACATCTATCAAGAACAGTTGCGCAGGCAATTTCGCAAAGCGGATGATGTGTACTTCGGTTCTGATGTGGTGACACATGACGCGCATTGTATCTCTATCGGAGAGGGCAGTCATTTGCATCATCATGTGATCGTGACAGCTTGGCAAAATCATTTTACCGGGGGGAATGATGCGGATTTAATCATCGGCGAAGGAGCAGATATAGGTGAATACACGCATATTACCGCTATGGGACATATGCGGATAGGTAAGAATCTGCTAACAGGACGCTGGGTCACCATTACCGATAACGGGCATGGAGATACGGATTATGAGACATTACTACAAGCTCCATTAGTCCGTAGATTATTCACAAAAGGCAATGTGACCATCGGCGATAATGTATGGATTGGCGATAAGGCAACTATCTTGCCCAATGTGACGATTGGTGACGGAGCAGTGATTGCCGCCAATAGCGTAGTGACAAAAGATGTGCCGGCATATTCCGTAGTAGCCGGTAATCCGGCAAAAGTGATAAAGTCTGCAAATAACCCCAAATAAAACAACCACCCGTGTGGATGGTTGTAAAAAGCGATCTTTGACATAGTGATAGACAAATCTAATCCTCGGTTGACAACATCCATTTCCAGCAGGGAATGACTTCAATATCTCCTTGCTCATCATGCAAAGTGCCGGAGGTATCATATGTGATGATTGTACGGCGGCGGCAAGGGAGTACTTTGGTTATCTTCAGCAATCCGTCTTTCTCTCGTTTGAGCGTCTGCGGATCATTGAACGAATGACAAACCTGAATAGCCCACTCCTCGGCAGGGATATAGAAATCCACTTCTACACCACTATGGTAGAAATATACGGTGTCGTTTTCCAAATCATGACCGAAACGCCGGAACAGCTCTAGCGCCACTTGGTTCTCCAATAACGCCGTTTCTCCGTCAAACAGGAAGAGATTGAGAAAACCGTTATCCACGAAATAATATTTGCAAACGCTCTCTTTATCCGTCAATGAACCAGCGATGTTCCGCAATCGCAAAAGTAACCATGCATCCTCAACCGCAGAGATATAACTCTGGATTGTAGGAACAGAGATCTTGCCGTTTATAGTGGAAACAATATTGCTCAAACGGTTGTAAGAAATAGGTTGCCTAAGACTATCCGCCACTTTTTTGACCATTAGTCTCAAGGCAGAGAGATTACTGATTTTATTTCGTGCCGCTATATCATTAAGATAGATTTTCTGGTAAACGCTGCTCAGATACTGCCTTTTCTGTTGAGCATGTGCGGTTTCGGGCATTCCTCCCCAATGCAGATACTCGGAGTATTGGCGGAGAATTTTAGCCCGCAAGTTTGTCTGGAGCAGTGCTTTCTCGTCGTGCCGAATAGCAAGAACATTAAGCACTTCCGCAAAACTATACGGGTAAATATCCATTGGGATAAACCGCCCGCCCAAAGTAGTCATGATCTCCCGACTAAGCATCTTGGCATTACTACCGGTCAGCATAATATGTACTTTGGAATCTGCCATGCGTCGTGCAAACTTCTCCCAACCGGGGATGTTCTGCATCTCGTCCAAGAAAATCAGAGGGGTCTCCACTGCGAATAATTCTTGATGACATTCCAGTAACAAAGAGAAATCATTGGTATCAAAATTCTCCAATCGCTCATCCTCAAAATTCATGTATAAAATCTCATCCCAACTATGTCCTTCGGCAACCAATTGACGGATTACATGATACAGCATATACGACTTACCGGCACGCCGGACACCGACAAACACATAGTTCATCTGTGGTTTTATATCATATGCGCGTGGCTCAATCTCATACGATTGTAAAATATGTTTCTGGTCAAGCAAAATTTGCTTTAGAAGCATCTTCTCCATATATAGTATAAATTTAGATTTTTCAAAAACTAATGATATTATAAAGTATCATTTAATAAAAATCGCTGCAAAGGTACAACTTTTTCTTGAAATATGCAAATATTTTAACGTGAAAATGTTCCCTAAACGCAAAATTCATTTCGTGAAAATGTTCTCTGAACGCAAAATCTATTTTTACAAAATGTTCCCTAAGCGCAAAATAGTAAGTATATTATAGCCAAGCCTGTCTATCACTATCGGTCAAAGAAACCATTAAATGCAACATAAGAAAAAAACAAAATATGACATCAGAACAAAAACAACCGAAAGCCAGAGTGCTGGCGTATTACCTGCCGCAGTTTCATCCGATACCGGAGAATGATGAATGGTGGGGCAAAGGATTTACGGAGTGGACGAATGTCGGAAAAGCCAAGCCGCTTTTCCCTGGACACTACCAGCCGCATGTGCCGGCAGATTTGGGCTATTATGATTTGCGTGTCCCCGAGACCCGCGAGGCACAAGCCCAAATGGCACGCGAAGCCGGAATAGAAGGTTTTGTGTATTGGCACTATTGGTTTGGTAATGGCAAACGCTTATTGGAACGTCCGTTCAATGAAGTCCTCGCTTCCGGCAAACCCGATTTCCCCTTCGCTCTCGCATGGGCGAATGAGACGTGGGCTGGGTTTGCACACGGCGCGAATGACGAACGTCCTCCTTTGATTGAACAGACTTACCCGGGAGATGAGGATTATATAGCTCACTTTAACGCCGTACTGCCAGCTTTCAAAGACAAGCGATATATAACTTGTGAAGGGAAACCGATATTTATAGTATTTAATGCAGGGCAGTTGCCGGATGCCCATCATTTTATAAGCCTTTGGCAGAAATTGGCTAAAGAAAATGAATTAAAGGGAGTCTTTTTTATTGCTCATGAGATGGAATTACAATCAACAGAGCGTGCGGCATTCGTGCGAGAAAAACGCAAAAAAGAAGGCTTTGATGCTATCAATATTGTAAACTTGATGATTCGTTCTACAACCCAATTACCTCTATGGAATAGAATAGTCAGAAAACTATTTTATAAGCATCCATGCTTTAGATTTGTTCCAGATTTAAAGCCATACGATATTTCAATTTATAGAACGACATTGGATCGAGATGAAGATGTATTTCCTTCTGTTGTGCCAGGGTGGGATCATACTCCCAGAACTGGTATTAAAGGTTCTGTATTATATGGAAGTACCCCAGAGAAATTTGGAGAGTCGGTAAAATATGCGGTAGAGTCGGTCGCGGACAAGCAATATGAAAAACGTTTCATATTCATCAAATCCTGGAATGAGTGGGCTGAAGGGAACTATATGGAACCAGACTTGAAATGGGGAAAAAGCTATTTGGAAGCATTACGTAAAAACCTATAATAGGTAACAATGATGAAAGAATCAATAAATATCCTCTGCGCCACGGATGATAACTACGTTCCGTATTGTGGCATAATGCTAACAAGCGTCTTTGAAAACAACAAAGGATACCATGTAAATGTCTATGTCTTGGTAGATACGCAATTGAGCAATTCCAGTATCAGCAAATTCTCTGAGTTAGAAACAAAATATGATGCTACCATTCATTACATACATGTAAATCCTGTGCGATTCTCTTCTTTCCCATTGCATAAAGAACAACATTTTACGGTTGCAGCGTATTATAGACTTGCAGCAGCGGAGTTATTACCTACAGATATTGACCGAATTTTGTATCTGGATTGTGATGTCATAGTGAATAGTTCATTGGACGATCTATGGGAACTTGATATAACAAACAATAGTACAGCAGTAATAGACGATATGTGTAGCGGGCTTCAAAGTAATTTTGAAAGGTTGAAATACGATCAATCGCTCCGTTATTTTAATTCCGGTGTACTTCTCATCAATTTGGACTATTGGCGTGAACATCAGATTACGAAACAATTTAAGTCATATGCAATACAATATAGGGATCGTATCCTTTGGCCGGATCAAGATGTACTTAATGCAGTATTGCTTGACAGTAAACTCCATGTGGGCATTGAGTGGAACTATCAAATGGGGTTTTTAAAGCAGTCTTATTTTGATACATTGCCTGCTTACTTACAGAGTGAGATACGAACAACTCAACCGAAGATAATCCATTATAATCAGTCAAAACCTTGGAATGTAGCATATTATAATTTGCCATACAATGATATTTGGCATCATTATAAGAGACTTTCTCCGTGGAAAATGATGTGCGACATATATCCACCGCATAAGAAACTGAATTATTTTATCAAAAGATGGCTGCTTTGGCCGCTTGGATTTATGATCCAAACAGATACAATCCAATTATGACATACAGTTTTGACATATTTGATACCTGTCTTGTTCGCAAATGCGGAGAGGCGAAGAATGTGTTTGACCTCTTGGCGGAGCGCGCTTTTGCAAAGCCTGTTTCTTCAGAGACTAAGAGAGTCTTTGTCTCTGCGCGTATAGAGGCTGAGGCAAAGAGTTATTCTGAATCTCAGAAATTGGCGGATATATATAGTGCTTTGTCATTTGAACATCCGGATTTGTTGCCCAAGGATAAACTAATTGAGATAGAGTTGAGTATAGAACGAGATATGTTGTGCCCAATACATAATATGACTATCTTCATAGACTCATTGAGATGTACCGGAAACAAGATTCTCTTTATATCTGACATGTATTTAGGTGCTTCATTCCTTCAGCCGATATTACGAGAAACAGGGCTTTTGAAAGAAGGAGATGGTCTATACGTTTCCTGCGATGTCGGTGCAACAAAATCAAGCGGGAAATTATTTGAGTATATCCGTCAAAAAGAGGGTATATCTTATAGGAATTGGCACCATTACGGAGACAACAAACAGAGTGATATGCAAGTGCCCAAGAAATTAGGAATTCATTCGCATTTAGTATCACACGATTACACCCCTTATCAATTATCCATGAGGCTGCAATCCCCTCTGTTTTATCAATGGGGAGGCATGTTAGCCGGTATAAGCAGAAGTATAACTTTACAGTCAGAACGCTCTGCACATAAAGATTTTGTATTGGATATAATAGCACCTCTATTTGTCTCGTTTGTATATCGAGTCATGGCACATGCGCAAAGCAAAGGGATTCAGACGCTTTATTTCTGCGCACGTGATGCTTATCCGCTCTATCGGATTGCATGTAAAATACAGGCTCTATTTCCTAACATAGCAGTTAATTATCTTTATGTATCAAGAACATCGCTTTACGAGGGAGATGCAACCTCCAAGATTGGCTATTTCAGACAGATAGGTCTGGCATCAAATAGAGCAAAGAATGCCATTGTAGATGTGCGCTCAAGTGGAAAAACGCTGCAAGTGTTGAATGAGCTACTAACTGCCAATGGCTTTAGTTCTGTGTATGGCTATTTCTTTGAAGTATGCTCGAAATCGACCGAGCAACTGCAAGGATTGGATTATTACGCGGACTTAGATGATTTGTATATTCAGAATCAGAGTACTGCATTACGCAAGTTACCGAGTAATTGGTATATGTATGAATTGTATTTCCCGCTAAACACTCAGAAACGCACAATTGGATATGAGTATGACGGGAAAGAGTATAGACCTGTTTTAGATACTGAAGATAAGAAAGAGTATCGCTTGGCCAATCTACAGGAGTGTGTGGAATGGCGCAATTGGGCATTAGATCGATATACTGAGGATATTATGCACTTACGGCTATATGAGTATGCTGATGAGATATTTAGCATGTACGCGCTTCCTCAATTAGCAGAGTTCTTCCTATTTCCGGATAAGCATTATTTAGAGGCTTTGCGAGAATTTTATGGTTTACATCCAGATAGAGGTTATATTCCTTATGTAGATAATTCACTATTGCGATTACCGCTTAATGTCCTTAAACATCGTACCATGTGGAAGCGCGGAACGATCTTCTATAGTTTGCCTAATTGGCTAAGTAAATTTTTATATAGAAATAAATAGGAATATGGAAACAATGAACCAACCAATATCACGCGATAAGTCTAGAGATTGGCTAAAAGGATTTGCAATCTTCCTTGTAGTTATGGGGCACGAACTTCAATGGAGCACATTCCATCTTGCCCCAAATCAATTACTTGCTAATGGGAACACCGGATTAGTGCAGCAGTGGATTAGTTCTTTCCATATGCCACTTCTGTTTTTCCTTAGTGGATTTCTCGTTGGCTGGAAGAAACAAACAGAAGAACCCACTTGGTCTGCATTGGGACGAAATATTCTTCGCAAAATGCAAACAATCCTTCTACCGGGTGTTACATGGATGGTCGTCAAACATTTCATCATGGGAGGCTGGTATATTGAGTGGTTCCTTAAAGTGTTGTTTGTGATATTTGTACTATTTGCATGTGTCCGCTTTATATCACAAAGATTGCATTGGCATTTCGTTATAGAGGCAGTTGCCCATTTTGTTCTCTTTGGCATATTGATGGTATTTGCTCGCACGATGAAAGGCACGCCCCTATATGAGCATCTTTGCCTTCGCTCTTTAGGTGGTTATTACCTGTATTTGGTTTTGGGTTGTTTCTTCGCTGCTCGAGGATGGAACAGACAATGGATTGAGAAAGATTGGCTATATGCTACCTCGCTCTTGGTATTTGTCGTTTCATATGGACTTTATTATTGGAAATGGTTTGATACTTCTTGGGCGGTGTATATTATGCCTTATATCATTGCTTTTTCTGCTATTTTGACATTGTATGTATTAGGCGTACGGATTGTTAAAGGGTCTCCTTCCTCTGGGTTGTTTTCTATCGTCAATAATGCATTAGGTTATATGGGGAAGCATTCATTGGCTATATATGTGATACACTTCTATTTCTTGTTGGGAATACCCCAAATAGCAGATTTTTGGATATATTTGACAGAACATGCGGTAACAAGTATTCCGGCTATAGGAGTACAACTTGTTTATGGCATCTTGGCTGCCATAATTGTTTGTGGCATATGCCTCGGTTTGGAGTTTATCCTTGCACAAAGCAAAATACTCAATTTCCTTTGCTTTGGAAAGAACATGAAAAATTAATGAATATTGCCAAAAACAAATATGGAAAAGATGAGTCAGCCAATCCACATTGTAATGACCCCGACACGCAATGAGGCGTGGGTGATACGGGCATTTTTGGAATCCACCACACGCTGGGCGGATTATGTGATTATATGCGACCAGTTCTCAACGGATGGAACACGGGAAATCGTGAACGAGTTCGCAAGTCGCAAGTCGAAAGTCGAAAGTCAAAAGTCGAAAGCACTTAGTCAAAAGTGTGCGGAAGTGATTCTCATTGATAACCCCAACACGGAATTCAACGAGGCGGAACGGCAGCAGATATTGGTCGCTAAGGCGCGTGAGGTAGCAGCCGGACACGACACGCTTCTCTGGGGACTGGATGCCGATGAGATATTGGCGGCTAATGCCTTTGAGACGGATGATTGGCAGAAGATCATGCATTCCAAACCCGGTGCTGTCTTTTGGTTCCAATGGGCGCAACTGACGCACGACAAGAAACATTTCTTTAATCCGCCGGCTTTTTATCCATGGCTCTTTCACGATGACGGGGTAGAGCCGCACGGGAACTACGTGCGTGAGATGCACTCGATGCGTATTCCTTATCCGTTGGACGAGCATGACATGAGTTATGTCAAGGATTTCCGAGTGTTGCATCTTGGTCCGGCACCTCTGAACAGGGTAAAATCCAAGGAGCGGTTCTATATGTTTGTGGATTGGCAGGTGAACCACCGTCCGCCATATACCATGGGGCGTAACTATATCGGCAGCAACGCTTATCCGAAGGAGCTGTTCGATTTGCCAGATGAATGGATCTATACAACAGAGAAAGACGGCTGGAGCTTATGGGATAATGTGGAACTGGATGAGACGCATTGCTGGATGGACGATTATATCTATGAGCGGTTGGACAAATATCCGATGAAGACCTTAGTCAAGATTCCTCTTTGGGCACCGGAGTTCATGGAGTACTACCATCTTTCCGACCCTCGTCCGTGGTATGTAAGGCTGGTACATCGGTATCTGGAACTTACCCAACCGCATAAAAGCAACATCTGTGTGCGGGCGATAGATAAAGCACTTCGCAAGTACGTGCATTATTAAAAGACTTATTGCGCGGGGGCGCGCAAATCGGGCAAATACGCCCACGAGCAAACGCCATTTAATGATTTCGTGCATGACTCCTAGTAAGTGCACGCACCCGACAGGACTCCGTGAGGCGTTCTGTCGGTTTATGCGGAATATAGGGTGCATGATGCTGTATGCGGTGCATGAGTGTTACTCGTTCTTAGAAATGTGATATTACTACAGAAAGTCGTTCCTGAAAATGTAATAATTTTGCGAAAAGTAAGTGAAAAAGTGTCATGAATTTGCGTATGTCATTTATTTTTAGTACCTTTGTGCCCGAAAATTAATCACCATGAAGATAGCTATTATCGGTGCCGGTAGTGTCGGCACAAACCTGCACCACGCTTTTGCGCTCAAAGATGTTCGTACCGAACTCATCCATGCCCGCCCTCTGACTGCGGAGCAGCCTGGCGAACCCCAAAATAACCAAACGGTAGAAGGTTTTGACGTATATATCTACGCCGTAGCGGATCAGGCGCTGAGGGAGGTGATAGCGAAGATTGATGCGCCCAAGGCCTTGCACCTGCATACCTCCGGCTCGATGCCGATAGAGGTTTTCGGAGAGGACAAACCGCATTCGGGTATCATGTATTTCTTCCAGTCCTTCAGCCGCGACGTGATGATCGATGACTGGAGCGGCATCCCTTGTTTTATCTCAGGACATAACATCGACGACATCGCCGCCATCTACTCGCTGGCGCAGACGCTCACGAGCCGTATCTACGAGGTGAACCAGCACGACCGCGAGCGGTTGCACGTGGCGGGTGTGTTTGCCAATAACTTCTCCAACCTGATGTACCGCATCGCGGCGGAGATACTCCGTGACACGCAGATTCCCTTTGAAGCGCTCCTGCCGCTTATTGACCGTACGGCGGAGAAAGTTCACACCCTTCCACCCAAGGAAGCTCAGACCGGCCCCGCACAACGCATGGACAGGGAAGTGATCATGAAGCATTTGGCGGTGCTGGACGGAATGAAAGACGGAGAGTTTTTCGCTTCCGATATAGAGTTTATCTATATGAACCTCTCGCAGATCATCCAAACCGCCCAATGGCCGGAGGACAGACGGCATTCTATCATGGAGATATTAGGTCAAGCGCTCGAAGGGTCAAGCGAGAAAGGGCATATTCGTCCAGCTCAGGCCAGGAGACGCGGAAAGTATCCGGAAGAGTAGGCAGTTCCTCTACTTTTTGTATAATGAAACGCGCGTGTATGCGCTGGTGCGAGAGCACATGCGTGAAGGAGCATACCTCCTTTGTACCTTGTACATTGTCCCTTTGTACATTACTTTGTACATCGTCCCGTTGTGCATTCTCCTGTTCTTCACAAGGAAACTCATACAGGTGGTACCAGATGTCCTTCGGGTTCTCTCTCCGCCGGATCAAAGTATATACTTTCTCCCCCTCTGTACTTTGTACATTGTCCCTCTGTACATAAATATGGTATTCTAGCCACCGGTCCCGCACTTTCGGCCGCGCCTTGCGGACAGGAAGCAGTTCCGCCGTGCCGTGCGCATAACTCAGACACATAGCATTCAGCGGACACGCCGGACATTTGGTTTCGAGGAAACCGCCTGACTCCTCTTCCTTCGTACCTCGTACATCGCTCCTTCGTACATTACTTGGCGTGCAATACAGTGCGCCGAACTCCATGATGGCGGAGTTGAACAGGCGCGGGTGCTCGCGGTCCATCAGTAGCTCTATCTCTTTGTGAAACAGTTTCTTGCCGGCGGTGGTGTCGAAGGGTTCGTCTATGTCCAGCAGCCGCGCCACTACGCGGTACACATTGCCGTCCATGGCGGGATAAGGCCGGTTATAAGCAAAAGAGGCAATCGCCCCGGCTGTGTATTCTCCTACTCCCGGCAGTGAGCGGAGATCTTCAAAACGGGTAGGGAAGGGGCTCCAACCGCGCTCTACCACCATCTGTGCCGCCTTGTGCAGGTTGCGCGCACGGCTGTAATACCCCAGCCCTTGCCACTCCCGCAGCACTTCCGCCTCATCGGCAGCCGCCAGATTCTCCACCTTCGGCCAACGTGACACGAACCGCAGGTAATATTCCATCCCCTGCGCCACGCGGGTCTGTTGCAGGATGACCTCGCTGAGCCATATTTTGTACCCGTCCTCGGTCTCGCGCCAGGGGAGAATCCGGCGGTTACTTTCGTACCACTCGTATAACCTGTTATATATGAAAGAATTGAGCATCAAAAGTACGATTTTAGGGCATAAATTTGCCAAATCGGGTACAAAAGTACAAAAAAAATACGATTTTTGCAATTTTTTTGGCTAAAAACTTTTGTATTTCAATAATTTGTAGTAACTTTGTACCGTTTTTTCGAATTTGAACTAAAAAAGAGAAATATTTTATGACAAAAGCAGAACTTATTAACGAGATTGCCATCTCCACTGGTTACGACAAAACATCGATCGGTTTGATCGTGGAGTCGTTCATGGAGCATGTGAAGAAAAACGTAAGCAACGGGGAGAATGTTTACCTCCGTGGTTTCGGTAGTTTTATTACCAAGACGCGCAAGGCTAAAATCGCCCGTAACATCTCTGCCAGCACCTCCATCGCTGTGCCGGAGCACCAGATTGCCGCTTTCAAGCCGGCTCGCGAGTTTGCCGCTGAAGTGCGCAAAACCAAGTAAAAAAAACAATAAACTATTAGTATAACATTTTAAACATCAACACTATTATGCCAAACGGAAAGAAGCATAAGAGACATAAGATGTCCACGCACAAGCGTAAAAAACGCCTGCGTAAGAATCGTCATAAGCATAAGTAATTGACGATCGTTAGTCAGCTTTGTGGCGCGAGACTTGCTCAGGTGTGGGCAAGTTGCCACAAGGCTTTTTTATTTATTTAATTATCCTTATCAAGTATGAAAAGCGAATTGATTGTGGACGTACAGCCGCAGGAGATAGCTATCGCGCTGACCGAGGACGACCGCTTGCAAGAGGTGTCGCGTGAGAAACGCAACCAGGACAATTTCGCCGTAGGGAACATCTATTACGGGCGGGTCAAGAAAGTGATGCCGGCGCTCAATGCCGTCTTCGTGGATGTAGGTTATGAGAAAGAAGCTTTTCTGCACTATTTGGATTTAGGTTCTCAGTTTCGTACGCTGCAGACGTATGTCACCAAAGCCGTTTCGGACCGCCGCCGCATCCCGCTGATGCAGAAGACGCAGCGCCAGCCCGAGGTAGGGAAAGAGGGGCAGATAGCCGATGTACTCAAGGTGGGCGATCCTATTCTGGTACAGGTCTCCAAGGAGCCGATTAACACCAAAGGCCCGCGCCTGACTGCCGAGATTTCCATAGCTGGAAGAAACATCGTACTCATCCCCTTTGCCGACGGCGTCATGGTGAGCCAAAAGATCAAACGCGAGGCGGAACGCCAGCGTCTCAAACAACTGATGCTTTCGATCAAGCCCCAGGGCTTCGGAATCATCGTCCGTACGGTAGCGGAAGACAAGCGTGTAGCGGAACTTGACAACGAGTTGCGACTGTTGCTCGAGCGTTGGGAGCAGACTGTGAAAAGTCTCCAGCAGAAAGAGCCGGTCAGTCTCGTGAGCGAAGAGATGGGACGCACCCTCGGTATCATCCGCGATGTGCTCAGCCCCGATTTCACGACTATCCAGATCAACGACCAGGATATCTATAATGATGTCCGTCATTATCTGGAACTCATCGCCCCCGAGAGCGCGAAGATCGTCAAGCTCTACCAGGGCACGCAACCTATCTTCGATCATTTCGACATTACCCGCCAGATGAAGACGGGGCTCGGCAGAACGGTCGGTTTTAAGCATGGTGGATATCTCATCATCGACAAGACTGAAGCACTGTTCTCCATTGATGTCAACTCCGGCAGCAAGAAGATTTACGAGGACCAGGAGCAGAATGCGTTCCAGTTCAACATGCTGGCCGCGGATGAGTTGGTTCACCAGCTCCGTCTGCGCGATATAGGCGGCATCATCATCGTCGATTTCATCGACATGGATGACAAAGACCACCAGCAAGAGTTGTACGACTACGTACGCAAACTCATGGAACGTGACCGCGCGAAGCATAACGTGCTCCCGCTCAGTAAGTTTGGTCTCATGCAGATCACGCGTCAGCGCGTGCGTCCGGCGGTTGAGGTGCAGGTTGAAGAGGTCTGTCCCACTTGTATGGGCAAGGGCAAGATCCAACCGTCGCTCCTTTTTACCGACCAGGTGGAAGAGGCACTCGAGCACATGACGGAGCATCACGGACGGGGATTGAGACTGCATCTGCATCCTTTTGTCTATTCGTTCGTCAGCCGCGGATGGCTCATCTCGCTGAAGAACCGGTGGATGCTGCGTTACGGCGTGAGGGTGATTGAGAACCAGTCACTGGGAATGCTGGAGATGCGGTTCTACGACGCGCAAGGGAAAGAGCTCAAGCACCAACATGAGGAGCCCAAGCCCGATCCGAAGAAAGAGGTGAAGGCAGAGCAACCCAAACCGGTGGAGCAACCCAAACCGCAGCCCAAGCCGCAACCGAAACAGGAACCGAAGCCTGCTCTACCGGCCAAACCCGAGCAGCCGAAACAGGAGCCCAAATCGGTGGAGCAGTCCAAGGCGGAGGTGAAACCCGAGCAACCGAAGCAGGAAAACAAGCCGGCTCCGAAGCCCAAGAAAAAGGCTAAGAAGGCCGCTCCGGCAGAACAACCGGCATCTGCCGAGACCCTGGCTACCCTGGTAAATCTGGAAAATCCGGAATCTCCGGCTACTCCGGCTGCGCCCAAGAAGAAGCCTGCCCGCAGAAAGAAAAAAACAACAACCGAGAAACCTGTTGAATCCAATGCAGAGAAGTAAAAAAGAAGCCCGCAGAGTAAGTTCTGCGGGCTTTCTCTTTCACCTTTCACCTTCTTCCTCTTCAATGCTGGCGCCGGGAATGTATTTCTTGAGTGCCCGCGCCACACCTGTGGTCCAGTTGTTGATAGACTCGCTGTCCATCTGCAGACCGCTGATCATCTTCACCACCTGGTCAATCGGCATTCCATAACGGAGCACGCCGGAGATGAGTTTGGCATAGTTCCAGAACTCTTTGTCGAATTTGTAACTCAGTCCTTCTACCGTGGTCTTGAACCCGCGGGTGTTGACAAACTGGAAGTCATAACGGTGCGTCCCGTCTTCCTGGGTGACTTTGATGATCTTGCCTTTCGTCACGGATTTGGGCAGCGCGATACCCATCTCGTCGTCCGCCAGGCCCGTGAAGATCTCGTACGGATGTCCGTCACGCAGACCGACGAAAGCGATCCATTTGTCTTTTTGCACTTGAAAGCGAACGACATCGCATTCCAGTTCTGCCGGCCGTTTCAACGGGGTAGTATTGTCTGTTTCCATAATCTTGAATCTTTTTCTCCTCCCTTGAGGGGAGGTCGGGTGGGGTTATTGAATAGTTATCTTTGCAGAGCAGGAAGTCTCTCCGTGACTGTTCTTCTGCTGGTACTGTACGCCGTCCGGCGCAACGAGGTAGAGCGTCTGCAACTCCTCGCCGAGCATCGCCTCTTTCTGGTAGTTGATGTCGAGGCGCACTTTCTTGCCGTAATAGTCGGGTAGGTAAGCGTCCGTCATTGCCTGCAGGTAGCGGCAGGAGTTGCAATGCCCGTTGTAGTCGATATCCGAATACACGACTTTGTGCGCCACGCAGCCCGTCGGCTCGGGGATAGTTGTCATGCGTACGCGGCTCATCTCAATCACCTCGCCGTCCACGCAATCCTCGAACATCGGGTCGTCGAAGATATTGACGATCTCGCGTTTCTCCATGTCCAGCACCGCCCAGACACTCTTGCATTGCCCGATTAATATCCATTCTTCCTCTTTCGACTTTTGACTTTCGACTTTTGACTCCTTCGCATATATCCTGAAATTACGGGTGCTCAGCATATGTGCATTGCTCTCGATCCAGGTCTCGAACCGCACTCTTTGGCAGTGTGTGGGCAGTTCGTACATCTCTACGCTCAGCCGCGTCAGAATCCATGTCAGTCCGCGCGGATGAAGCGCCGCAATGCCGAATCCCAACTCGTCTGCTACCGTCCCTGCTACCTCCAGCAGGTAATTCTCCAGGTTGAACAGCCGCAACTTCTTCTCGCCATCCACCTCCTGGTACTTAATCTCGTATTCGTAATTATATTTCATCTTTCATCTTTCACCTTTCACCTTTCTTTCAACCAGCGGTCCAGCCATCCGCGGAACTCTCTTTGCCAGAGGATGCCGTTCTGGGGCTTGAGCACCCAGTGGTTCTCGTCGGGGAAGATGAGCAGTTCCGCCGGCACGCCGCGCATCTTCGCTGCGTCGAATGCCGCCATAGCCTGGTTGGCTAAGATGCGGTAGTCTTTCTCGCCGTGGATGCAGAGTATCGGGGTGTCCCATTTGTCCACAAACTTATGGGGGCTGTTGGCGAACGTGCGCTGTGCTGTCTTGTTGTCTTTGTCCCAGTATGCGCCGCCCATATCCCAGTTGGCGAACCATTTCTCTTCGGTCTCCAGATACTGCATCTCTAAGTTGAAGATACCGTCGTGGGCGATGAACGCTTTGAACCGTCCGTCGTGGTGACCGGCAATCCAATAGACGCTGAAGCCGCCGAAGGAGGCGCCTACACAGCCCAGATGGTCTTTGTCCACATAGGGCTCGGTGCAGAACTCGTCGATGGCAGTGAAATAATCCTTCATGCACTGGCCTCCGTAGTCGCCGGAGATTTGTTCGTTCCACGCCATGCCGAAGCCCGGCAGTCCGCGGCGGTTAGGTGCTACAATGATATAATCGCCGGCACTCATCATCATGAAGTTCCACCGGAACGACCAGAACTGGCTTACGGGGCTTTGCGGACCTCCCTCGCAATAGAGGATCGTCGGGTATTTCTTTGACGGGTCGAAATGCGGCGGGTAGATGATCCATGTCAGCATATCTTTTCCGTCGGTCGTCTTCTGCCATCTCGGCTCCACCGTGGAGCGTTCTATCTGCTTGTAGATATTGTCGTTCTCGCTTGTGAGTTTGTCCAACAGTTGGTTGTAGGTGTCAAACGGCTGGTCGTACCACACCTCAGTATGGGCGTAATCGCCGTTGTCCTTGTGCAGCCACTCGCCGACATCCATGCGGTATATCTCGTTCGCCTGACGCATGGAGTGGCCTAATACAAAGGCATAATGGTCGCTCACGTCTCCCAACCCCAGGTCGAACTGCCCTTCCGTCAGACGGCTGACATAACCGTTGAGGTTCACATGGTAGAGTTGTACGGTAGCGTGCCAGCAGGCGGTGAATAGCAGCGAACTGTCGTTATACCAGGCGTACTCATCCACATTCGTGTCCATCGTACGGCTGAGGAAACGTTTTTCGCCGGTCTTGAGGTTCATCACCATGAGGCGGTTCTCGTCGCTCTCATAGCCGTCGCGCTCCATGGACTGCCAGGCTATCCACTCGCCGGAAGGCGAATAAGAGGGGTTGGTGTCGTAGCCTCCGTTCGGAGCAGTGATGTTCTTATGTGTGCGGGTGCGTAAGTCATAGAGGTAAATGTCGCTGTTGGTGGAAACGGCGTAGTCGAGACCTGTCTTCTTGCGACAGGTATAGGCTATTTCCTCATTGTTCGGATTCCATGCCAATTGCTCTACACCGCCGAACGGTTTCATCGGGCACTCAAATGCTGTGCCATCCAGGATATTTACATATCCGCCAATCTTGGCGGATTTGATGCGCTCGCCTTCGCCGTAATACTCGGTCAGCAGATCGCATACAAACGGCTGCGGAGCGGTTTCGGTCCACTCGTCCCAGTGTTTGTACATCAGGTCCTCATGCATATGACCCGTAGCCAAAGGCAGATCGGGGTATTTGTCTGCAGTGGTAGGAATGGTCTTCACCTGTTTGATGAGGATGACCTTGTCGCGCATCGGCGAGAGCAAGAAGCCCTCTACATCCTCGGCACCCACAACTTCTACCTCCTCTTTGTCACGGCGTAGATACAGCTTGCCTCCTTTGAGGTATGCCAAGCAACCGCTGTTGCCGAACCAGGCCGGCTCGGAGCCCACGAACTCATCCTCTACCGCCATGTTCTCAAAGGGGTTGCAGATACGGATCCAAGTAGTGCTTCTATTCTCCGCTACGGAGTAGTAACTCACGGTATAGGCCAGCAGACCGGTCTCGATATCGCTCTTCACGCTACCGATACGTCCCATTGCCCAGAGTCCTTCGGGTGTCAGCCGTCCGCCTTCAATCGTGATCTGAGGCTTCGTAACCGGTGCTTTGAAAGTGTCAGTGTCCTCTTTTGCGCAACTCGCGCCAAGTATTGTCACGGCTGCCATAATAAATATCTTCCAGTTTTTCATTTAATGTCAAATTTCAAATCTCAATTACACGCACGTATATCCGCCGTCCACGGGCAGAGCCACGCCGGTCACGTACCGCGAAGCGTCTGCGGCGAGGAAACAAACGGCGCTGTCCAATTCGCCCTCGTGGCCGTACCGCTCCATCGGGATGACGGTCTTGGCATAGTTGGCGAAATAGTCGGACTCGAGTGTCTCTTTGGTCAGCGGGGTGATGAAATAGCCCGGGCAGATAGCATTGACGGTGATGCCGTACTTGCCCCATTCGGCAGCGAGGGCACGGGTCATGTTCACTACGCCGCCTTTGGCAGCGTGGTACGGCGAAGCGGGCGCAATCTTATTGCCCACCAGACCGTACATGGAGGCGATATTGATGATGCGTCCGTACTTATTCGGGATCATGGTCTTTTTGGCTACGGCGCGCGCTACGCGGAACGAACCGAAGAGGTCGATCTGCATCTCGTTCTCAAACTGAGCATCGGTGATATCCTCCGCGGGAGCTACGGCACCCGTACCGGCGTTGTTCACCACGATGTCAATGCGTCCGAAATGCGCAATCGCCTCGTCCACCATTTTCTCTACCGCTTCGGTGTTAGTGATGTCGCATTGAATCGGTAGCACCTCTACGCCGAATGTTTTCTCGATCTCGTTTTTCACTTCTACGAGTTTCTCGTATCGGCGGGCGATGATGACGAGTTTGCTACCTTTGGCAGCGAGGGCTTCCGCCATCTGCACGCCTAATCCTCCGGAGCAGCCGGTCACGAGAGCAACCCGCCCGCTCAAATCAAAAATGTCTGTCATATTATTTATAAGTTTCAAATTTCAAATGTCAAATGTCAAATCTCAGATGTCAAATCCTGCACGCTATATCTGCCACATCGGGCTCAGCGCCGCGGGGTACCCATTCCGAGTATATCTCCGCCACCGCTTTTCCTTCCCGGTTGGCTATAGAATGGACATACACTCCCGACTCGAACGCATATACGCTGCACGTCAGTATATCATTCAGGAACGTCTCGTGCAGCCAATGGATAGCAAAACTCCGTATGGCAAAGGCGTTCATGAACTGCTCGTTGGCGGTCTGCATGGCAATGGACAGGTAGGTGCGGTTATTCACATGGCCGTTGAAATCCAGGTTGATGGGGTTCACGCGATGCTCTATCTGCTGTTCCAGCGTCCCTCCGGTGGGGAACCGGTGTTTCTTATGCCCATCGGTGGTGAATTGAGGAAGAGCGGTCATCATTGGAGCCAAGGGGGTGTTCGGCGCTAACCGGTGGGCTACAGTGTCCAACAGCGTCCATACGCCGTAGCCGTGAGCCACTTCTCTGCCGCCTGCTTTGGTTATCCGGAACTCGGCATACACACGCAGTGCACTGATTTCGCTGTTCCATACCGTCACCTCGATGTCGTCGCCCCAATAGGCGGTTTCCCCGGTGGTCCAGGCGTTGAACTCGGAAATAACCCACATCAGGTTCTTTTTCACGATGTCGAATGCCGCCAGATGCAGGCACCCCATATACCGCGCCCAGCAGTCCTGATAGTACAGCAGGACAGCGCTGGGCGTCATCCTGTATCCGGTGTCCATATCTGCCGCCGTAATACTGTATTGATGCGAATATTGTTCTATCATAAACACTCTTTTTGGGAAAATTTCGTGCAAAGGTACGAAAAAATTTGCATATATGCAAAAAAAGCAGTAATTTTGTAGCGTAAAATCGTTCAACTCATGAAGATTCAGTTCATAGGAGCCACCCGCGAAGTGACCGGCAGCAAGCATCTTATTACAACCGATTCGGGTCATACGATCCTTCTCGATTGCGGTATGTATCAGGGCAAAGGCATGGAGACCGATGCAGCGAACCGTGACCTCGGTTTCGACCCTGCTGCGCTCGATTGTGTCGTTCTGTCCCATGCGCATATAGACCACTCCGGGCTCATTCCGTATATCGTGAAAAAGGGCTTTAAGGGCGATATATACTGTACTCCGGCGACGCGTGACCTCTGTGCGCTGATGCTGACTGACACCGCTTTTATCCAGGAACAGGACGTGCGGACGTACAACAAGAAGATCGACAAGCAGTATCCTCACAAGGAGAAAGGCAAGAAATACAAGATAGAGCCTCTCTACGACCAGCATGACGTACAGAAGGCGATGAGGCATTTTGTGACCTACAGTTACGATCGCCGGTTCCGGCTTTTTGACGACGTGCTGCTGACTTTCACCAACTCCGGTCACATGCTCGGCGGCGCTATCTGCTCCCTCGAAATATACGAAAAATCCACCCCCTCACTCAAAGGGGAAGACGGGAAGGGGTTCCGCTGGAAAAGGCTTTGCTATACCGGCGATATAGGCCGTCAGCACTGCCATATACTCCCGCCTCCGCAGCTCTTCCCGCAATGCGACTACCTCATCTGCGAATCGACCTACGGCGACAGGTTGCACGACGAACAGATGGTGACGGAGGAGCAGTTGTTAGGCGTAGTGGAGGACACCTGCGTCTATCGCAAAGGGCAACTCCTGATCCCTTCTTTCTCGGTCGGCCGAACCCAGGAGATTGTCTATGTGCTGAACCAACTCTATAACAACGGTTCTCTGCCGCATATACCGGTCTATGTGGATTCTCCGATGAGTACCAACGCCACTCAGATCTTCCGTATGTACCCCGACGAGCTGTCCGACGAGGTGCGCGACACCATGCAGTTTGACCCCGATCCGTTCGGCTTCAACACCCTCCGGTATATCACCGACATACGCGATTCGAAGGCGCTTAACCACAAGGATGAACCCTGTATCATCATCTCCGCCTCGGGAATGTTGGAAGCCGGACGTATCAAACACCATGTGGCGAACCATATCTCCGACCCGCGGTGCACGATCCTCATCGTCGGTTACTGCGAGCCGTCCACCCTCGGTGCACGTATCCAGCAACCCGGACTGCAATGGATATCCATCTTCGGTCTGGACAGGAAAATCAAAGCCCAGATCACCAAAATAGAAGGTTTCTCCGGTCACGGCGATTACCAAGAGATGATAGATTACTTCACCCGTTCTCTCCAGATAGACCAGGTTCAGCGCGTCTTTGTCGTTCATGGCGAAGAAACGGCTGCCGAGGCGTATAAAGGCCATCTGGAGGAAGCCGGTTTCCGTAACATCTCCATCCCCGAGAAAGGCGAGGTGGTAGAACTATAACTAATAAACAAAAGCATATTATGAACAAGAAGTATTGGATTATACTGGCGCTGTGGATACCGATGGCAACCTTTGCGCAAGTGCGAAACAGCGTGTACGAAGCGTATATCAACACTTGGCGTGAGACTGCGGTACAACAGCAACAGGACTACGGTATCCCTGCCTCTATCACCATGGCGCAGGCGTTGCTGGAGTCTGCTGCCGGCAAGAGCGAACTGGCGGTGAACGCGAACAACCATTTCGGTATCAAGTGTACGAGCGAGTGGTTCGGCGGCGTGTATTATTATGACGATGACAGCAAGGGCGAGTGCTTCCGGCAATACAGCGATGCGGCGGAGTCGTTCAAAGACCACTCCCTCTTCCTCAAACGTCCGCGGTACATTACCTGTTTTGAAATTGCCATAGAGGATTACGAAGGCTGGGCGCACCGCCTTAAAGCTTGCGGTTATGCCACCGACCCGCTCTATGCCTCCAAACTGATCAAAATTATCGAGGACTACAAACTCTATGAACTGGATAAGAGCGAAGAGCAAAAGAAACCTCTGAAAGCTACGGTGGTGACCCAGGCGCCGGTGATTGCCGTGATCAGCCAAGATCCCGAACCGGAGTATGTGGAGCCTCTTTCCGCCAAGGCGGAGAAAGAGAACTTCATGTTGATGCACCCAATCAAGCGATGCAACGGAATGAATTATGTCACCGCCCGTGAAGGCGACACGTATGCCAATGTGGCGTTCCGCCTGAACGTGCGCGAGCGAGACCTGAGAGAGCATAACGATGCCCTGGGGCGCGAGATGAAAGCAGGAGACCGTATTTTTCTGGGAGCCAAGCGAACCTATGGCGCCAATGTGTACGTATGGTCTCACCCCGGGCAGACACTATGGGAGTTGAGCCAGGAGGAAGGTGTCCGACTCTCGTCCATTCAGAAATATAACGGCCTGGAGCCTTCCGTCCGTACTTTCAAGACCCGACAGAAGATCTACCTCAAGAAAGTCAAAGAGGAGCATGTCCGCTACTAACACCATGTCTATAGGCGAGGCACTGATCTCGTATATCCGCGAGAGCGGGTTGGAGCAGTCTGTGCTGGATGTGCAGATAGAGGAGGTGTGGCCGAAAGTGATGGGGGAGACCGTGAAGCGTCTCACCCGCTCCGTGGAGGTGAAGAACGGCGTGCTTATCGTGCATGTCAACTCCGCCGCCCTCAAGACACAGCTTTTTGAGAACCGGTTCGAACTGGTCCGTAAACTGAACGAAGCCGTCGGAGCTCCGGCATTAAAGGATTGTAGAATATTGGGGTGATTGATGATTTATGATTTATCCTGATAATATAGAACAGAAGATAGATTTTGCGGTGATCCGCGAGGAGTTACGCCGCCGCTGTACCTCGCCGTTGGGCGTAGAGCGCGTGGAGGCAATGCAGATGGAGACGGAGTACGAGACGGTAAACCGTCTTCTTTTGCTGACCGACCAGATGCGTGAGGTGCAGTCGGACCCGATGCTGACTTTCCCCCGCGGGGAGATCCATGACCTGCGTGAGGCCGTTGCCCGTATCCGCGTAGAAGGGTTGTTTCTGGACGAGGCGGAGTTGGACGAACTGCGCAAGACCCTTGCTTTTGCCGTGGAGTTAGAGACTTTCTTCGCCGCATTGGACGAGAAGCGTTATGCGATGCTGAAGGCTCTGACGGTGACGGGAAATGGATTACGGGAGATCGTCAAAGCCATAGACGGCATCTTGGACCGTTACGGGCGTCTGGCAGACCATGCCTCGCCCGAGTTGGCGCGGATAAGAAGGGAGATGGTGAACCTGCAAGGCAGCGTGGGACGTACTTTGGCCTCTATCCTCCGTCAGGCGAAGGCGGACGGTCTGGTCGATTCCGACGCTACGCCTACGCTCCGTGAGGGGCGTCTGGTGATCCCCGTTCCGCCCGGCTACAAACGCAAGATAGGCGGTATCGTGCACGACGAGTCGGCTACCGGCAAGACCGTGTATATAGAGCCCCAGCAGGTAGTGGATGCCAATAACCATATACGTGAACTGGAAGGCGCCGAACGTCGCGAACGCGTCCGTATCTTACAGACGGTCACCGCCTTCATCCGTCCCCACACCGATGCCATCTTTGCCAGTCAGAAGATGCTCGGCGAGGTGGATTTTCTCTCTGCCAAAGTGTCGCTGGCGAACAGTCTGCATGCTATCCGACCGGAGTTATTGGACAAGCCGCTACTGGACTGGAGCGACGCGCGGCATCCGGTACTATGGCTGCATTACATGCCGCAAGGCAAGACGGTCGTGCCCCTTTCGGTGCGGTTGCAGGCGGAAGAGAACCGCGTGCTGGTCATCTCCGGTCCCAACGCCGGCGGTAAGTCGGTCTGTCTCAAGACGGTAGCTTTGCTGCAATACATGCTCCAATGCGGTCTGTTAGTGCCTGTCTCGGAGCAGAGCAGGGCCGGTATCTTCAGCCGGCTGATGATTGATATAGGCGATGAGCAGTCCATCCAGGACGAGCTGTCCACCTATTCCTCCCATCTGCGTAACATGCGTACGTTCCTGCGGGAGGCGGACGAGCGCAGCCTCATCCTCATCGACGAGATGGGTACCGGCACGGAACCGCTTATCGGCGGCGCCATCGCTGAGGCTATTCTGCGGGAGCTGGTGAACAGAAAGGTATTCGGTATCATCACCACCCATTATACCAACCTCAAGCATTTCGCCGAACAGACGCCCGGTGTGGTCAACGGCGCGATGCTGTACGACCGCGGTGCGATGCGTCCGCTCTTCAAACTCTCCATCGGCCAGGCAGGCAGTTCATTTGCTATCGAGATAGCCCGCCAGACAGGGCTTAGCGAAGAGATCATCCGTTATGCAACGGAGCTGGTGGGAGAGGAGCATATCGATTATGACAAACAGTTGCAGGACATAGCCCGCGACAAACGCTACTGGGAGAACAAACGGCAGTCTATCCGACAGAAAGAGAAGACTTTGGAAGAACGTATCGCCCAGTACGAGGAGCAGATGAGCGGTATCAAA
>CADBZO010000008.1:54372-111842 GCA_902799185.1 uncultured Bacteroidales bacterium
ATGCTGCCATCGAACGTACTATCCGCGAGATCAAAGAAGCCAAGGCGGACAAAGAGAAGACCAAGGCAGCACGGCAGAGGGTGGAGCAGATGAAAGAGAAGGTGAAACCCCAGACGGCCAAGACCAAGAGTCCCAAGCCCGCTACTAATAACAGTCAGGAGCCTACTGCCATTCCGAAAGTGATGCGTGATTTCTCGGAACTCCGCAGACTCAGCAAGACCATGGCGCAGACTCCGGAGGCAAAGAGCAACACTTCCGTGCGCTCCACTGTCCGCCAGAGGACGCTCTCTTTCGAGCGTACTCTGGACATCCGCGGCATGCGTATTGACGAGGCTACGGAACGGCTGATAGCTTATATGGACGATGCGCTGATGGTAGGCGCCGGCGAGGTGACGATTCTACACGGAACGGGTACAGGGGCGCTCAAACAACTCACGCGCGATTACCTGAACGACATCAACCGCCGTCGCCGCAAACGCGGACAAGTGGCTCTTGAGTTCGGCGACGGAGATGTGAACCACGGCGGTGCAGGTCTCACGGTGGTCCAGTTGTGACATCTCCCTTCTTCAGACACGTTACTTACACCCCTTGAAAGCGTTCTTGCCTATCTCTACGGCAGCAGGGAAGAGCGGTGTGCGCAGGTTTCCGCATTCACGGAAAGCACCTGCGCCGATTTTTTGTATCGTAGCGGGGAAGGATGCTTTGCGGAGGCTGTGACATTCGGCGAAAGCCTCCGTGCCGATGCGCTTGACAGAGTCAGGGATGGTAATTTCCCGCAATGCCGTGCAATGGAAGAAAGCGTAATCGCTTATCTCCTCCAGCGACTCCGGCAGCGTGATCTGCTCAATGGACATACAATCGGCAAATGCCCCTTCTTCTATCATATGAATATGCTCAACGAGGTCGAACCGATGGAGCTGGCGGCAGTTACGGAAAGCGCGCTCTCCGATACGGAAAGTGGTACGCGGGAGATTGATTTTCTCTAACATGACGCAGTTCTCAAACGCCTCGTTCCCTATCGCATACAGGCCTTCCGGGAGAGTGACTTTATATAGGTGAGAGCAGTTATGGCACATCTGTTTTGAGACGGAGTTGACCTTGCCCGGTACGGTGATCTCCCGTATAGCGGCACAGCCTGCAAAAGCCGCTTCTCCGATAAACTCCACCGTCTCGGGGAGCTTGATCTCCTCCAGGATAGCACAGCCGGCAAACGTACCGTCATTGATGCGTCTTAGACGGGACGGCAGATCCAGATGTTTGAGACTCCGGCAGGTGTAGAATGTACCTTGTCCGAGCACCTCTACCGATTCGCCTAACACTTGCTCGCGAAGATTGATACAGCCGTAAAAGGCACCCATGCCTAATCGCTCTAAGCCTTTGGGCAGCAAGGCAGCACGCAGTTTCTCACATTTATAGAATGCGAAATTACCTACTTCGCGTACCGAAGCAGGGATGGTGACCTCCGTCAGGTTCTCGCATTGATAGAAGGCCGCGGTAGGGATGGCCGTGACGGATTCGGGTATCGTGACGGACTGCAAACTCTTGCGGTTGGCAAACGCCCGCTCGGCAATAAGACGGATAGGAAGTTTGTTCTTGAAGATATATTTTGCCGGCAGGTCGTTGTTGGTAGCAACCAGACAGTCATCAAGTATGAGTGCTCCTTTCTTCCATTTATTCTCGTTGAGATAGATACCCGAACCGGTGAACGCATCCTCGCCGATAGAGGTGACAGTAGCGGGAATGACAACCTTTTGCAGGTTCTTGCAGTCACGGAATGTCTCATGGTCGATGCGTGTGACGGAGGCCGGTAGTTCTACGCGTTGTATGGTCTTATTGCCCTGAAACGCCCCGGCAGCGATGAGCCGCGTACCTTCCGGTACGATGAATCGCGGTTTGACGGACTTGTCGGTAGCTATGAGAATAGAGTCTATCCACAGGCATCCCTCGCGCCAGTTGGCTTTGTTGAGCATGATACCGGTACCGTCAAACGCCGAGCGGTAGATGCGCTCAATGGTGCGGGGCAGGACGACAGAGGTGAGTCCCTTGCAACCTTTGAAGGCTTTGTCGGAGACAGCTACCACGGTGTATTTGCTCTGGCCTGCGGTAATCTGCTCAGGGATGAGCAGTTCGCCCGTAGCTTTGGGGTTGAGTGCTACTTCCGCTGTCAGACGATCGTCGTCCAGCGAATAGAGTACGTCTTGGTACAGTGCTTCGCCTGCGAAAGCGCATAGACTAAAGCTGAACAGGACGACCAGTGATGTCAAAAATCCGGTAGCCCGATTGAATATACAGTTGGCCTTCATATAAAAATTTATGATTGATGGTTGATGATGGATGAGTTGCTGTTTGTTCTACGCCTTGCGGTTGGCGTTCCGTAATCCCTGCGAGCAGACAGATGGCGTTTTCAATGAGTCGTTTGCCGTCCTCGGAGAGGAAGGCGGTGGAGTATTCCGAGACTCCGATCATGATCAGTCGTTGGGGCAGGACAGTACCGTTACAATCCGTACCGGCGGGGAAGTCCGCAATCGTAGTGAGTGTACCGTTATTCACGGACTCTGCTGTAGCCAGCGTCTCAAAACCCGTGGTAGCTGTCCACGAGGAGATACCTGTCACGGCGTTAGTGTTCGCCTCCGTGAAGAGGGTGAGGGTATTGTCGCTGATTGCCAATCCTTCAAAGAGCGGGTGTTCGGGCTGTCCGACGATTACTCCGAGTTCCGCCGTGTTGACGGCATTACCCCAGTTCCAGACGGTGCTCCTGAGCAGGAACGGCTTGAGCAGCACCATCGGTTTATTGTAACCTTTAAGCGGTGTAAAGCCGGTGGCACCGCTGTTGGGCTTGGAGCCCAAGACAATCACTTCGTATGCACTATAGTCCTTCTCGGGGTCAGAGGCATCTGTTTCTACAATCCATAGTTGTTTATTGGCACGGAGGTAATGCAGCAGCGCTTTGTCTTCCGTAGCACCCGGTACCGTCACATATGCAATCGCATGGGTGCCTTCGGGCTGTACGGTCGGTATGGTGTCCTCCGGGACAGGTTCGTGGTATTCGCCTTCCTTCTCATAGCAGCCTAAGTCGGGCGCCAAACCGTTATATCCTAAATTAAGATCGGTTCCTGCGTCAATGAGTTTGGAACCGTCCGCCAGTCTCAGACACGTGCTTTCCGTCAGCGAGCCGTCTGCTTGCCGCGGAGCCAGAATCCGGGTGGTATCCAGCGAAAGGAAGTCCGCTGCGGAGCAACTATAACCGTTGTTCCAGGTATTATGGTCGTTGGTGACGTTGGTCTTTGACTTCGGCTGGTCGGCATTACGACCGCTGAGGCTGATATTATTCTGCATGTAGTTGGTTCCATAGGCGGTGGTGAAACCGAAGTTATAGCCGTTGGCATAGCCGGTGTTGTTATACACCCACATCGTACCGCCGTTGTTGTTCTGGTCAAATCCGCGTTCGTTATTCGCCACTGCAAGGCAGTGGTGAATCAGGATCTTGTGGTCGGTGAACTGTCCGCCCATCTTAAAGCCGTTGCCGTTTCCCTGGCAGGGGTATTTGTCCAATGTGATGGTGATGGTTTTGCCATAGCGGTCTGTCATCTGAGTGCCTGTTTTGGAGTCAAACCAAGCCTTATCCACACCCGTAGCACGCGGGTTTTGGGACATATCGTAGTACGCAGGTCCGTTCTGGTAGCAGACGCAGTGCTCAATGATGGTGTTCGAATTGCTGACGCGTTGGAAGAAGTCCCATCCGTCATCGCTGTTGTTCCATGCGCGGCAACCGATATAGTGGTTTCCCGCTCCTGTAAACTGCTTATCGGCAAATCCGTCGGCATTACCTCCGAAATTGGCAGTAGTGCCGGACATAGTCTTATAGTCGAAATTATCGTGGGAGTCCACGTTCTTGATAATATTGTTACCGCCCTTTTTCATCTGGCAACCCGTGTCCGCGGAACCATAGATATCCAGATTCTCAAAGAGGCAGTACGAGCCTTCGTTATAGAGGTTGTTCTTGCCGGAATAAGCAATCGCCAGATCCTTGATATGTACATAGAGCGAGTTTTCATGTACGGTAATGCCCCGTACTCCATATGCCACTTGGCGGAAATCCAGTACGGCTTTCTCTCCCGGGTAGCCGGAGATGACTATATACTTGGATTTGGAACCTTGCTTATTGATGCTGTATTTGTCCGTGAAATAATACGTTCCTCCCAGCAGGTACAAGGTGTCACCCGGCTGGGTGAGTTTCGACACACCGCCACTGAAGGAAGTAGGGCTACTATAGGAGTTGCCGTTGCCTTTTCCGTTCGGCGAGGCATAGTAGGTCGCGGCAAAGTGAGCAAGGGCCCACGTACAAAGTACGAAGGTTATGAATAGCTTTTTCATGATCGTATAAAATGTAGTTTTAGTCGTATTATGGTGAAGTAAACAATCCACCTGTATCTCCAAGTCAGTGTGTGCGCTTTCTTGCGGAGAGAAGCGAATATCCTCTTCTCGTGCTCAGGTCGGCGTACAGCCGTCGTGCTGGCGGGGTTGAGGGTATAGAGGTAGCCGGTGTAAGGGATGAGACGGCAGGTAGCGCCGCTGCTCCATAGCTCGGTAGAGAAGAGCACGTCCTCGTAGATCATTCCTTCGGTAAAACGCAGTCCCTCAAGCGTCTGACGCCGGTATAACCTCATGCAGGGCGAGGTGAACTGATAGCGGTGACGGGGCAATTGGCCTTTGGCGTTGCAGTCTTCCGTGTCTCTCACCCGCTTGTAGCCGCTCTGCACATAGTCCACACCCGCTATGGCAGCGAGATGCCGTTCGCACCAATCGTTCTCTATCCGGTCGTCGGCATCCACAAAGGCGATGTATTCTCCTTGCGCGTGTGCCATACCTAAGTTCCGTGCCGCCGATTGCCCCGCATGAGGTTGCTGTAACAGTACCATACGCGGGTCGCGTGCAGCGAATGACTGCGCGATGGCGCAGCTGCCGTCCGTGCTACCGTCGTCAACCAGAATAATCCGCAAGTCCCGTTCCGTCTGGGCGAGCAGGCTCTCTATGCAGGCAGGCAGGTACGACCCGGCGTTGTATATGGGGACTATGATGCTAATCATGGTGTAACAGGGAAAGGATTATTTCTTCTAACCGGGCACTTTGCGCTTCGCGGCTGAACTGCTCGCGGTGAGTGGCCGGCTGGCGGGTAAAGGATTGTTGCTGCCACTCGTGGTATCGCTCTGCGATAAAGGTCTTGACTGCCTCTTTGTCGTCTGTGGCGATGCCGGCGTGGGTGTAAGCGATGAGTTCGGCTAATGCGCCTTGGTCAGACGGCACACAAAGAACGGGTTTGGCGCAACCTAATGCTTCGTAGAACTTGGTGGTAAGCATCCCATGTGTATGGGGTGCCGTGAGCACCAACATGATACTGCTGCGGCGGATAGCGTCTCCCAATTGATGGTGCGGTACAGGATTGCTCTGTGGCGTGTGGATATCCAGATGGATGTCCGTATAATTCAGTTCACGGATAGCCTGTTTCACGATTTCCAATGCCGGTTTCTGCCATTCGAAAAGGCTCCCGATATAGGTAATAGTAAACTGCTCTGCCGGTATGTCCTCCGGACAGAACTGCGCCTCGTCGTAACCGTTATAGACGAGGTGGGTGTTCGTATTGAGCGGTCGGATAAATGCCTGATGCCAGGGCGAGACAGTGGTAACGGCATCGGCAGTACGTATCACGCTGTTTCTCCGGCAGATATGTATAGCCCGGTAGAGCCGCCGGAACGGCATGGTCCACCAGGTACGATGGCGGTACTGATAGGTTGAGTCGTCCACTTGTTCGTCCAAATCGCGTATGTCGCAAAGCAAGGGCACATGAAGTACTTGCGCTATCCGTTCGGCGGCACCCAACGGGAAATCCGAGAAGGCGGAGCATAGAACGAGGTCGTATTGGTGATTGGTGATTTGTAATTGGTGAACGGCCTTTTGTGCAAACACCCGGTTATGCCAGTCGGTGAGCAGAGTCCAGACGGTCTTTACCGCCCAGTCGGCCGTACTGCCGCTATACATCGGGATAGTAACGAGCGGGTATGAACGGTCAAACTCCATGACACCATATTCCTCCGTAAGGAGTGTCACGGCATAGCCTTTTCTTGTCAGGTACTCGCACAGATACCTCACTCGCGGCAGGTAACCGGGAGCGGCAGGCGGGTCGGTGACGACGAGGATATGTGCCTTGGTACCGTGTGCCATGAATTATTGCAGTAATGAGATAATTTTCGGGTATAACGAGCGGTGGTATGTCTCTTCGGTGAGGCTGCTGTTATGCCAGAGTAGGCACAGGTCGCCGTGGTGGAGCCTGACTTTCGCGATCAGCCGTTCGCACAGGAAATAGGCTTCATCCTCCGTGAGATGCATGTAGTTGTCATTGCTCAGCGTGCAGTCCATGACGGTGAGAGGATGGAGTGTGAGTGGCGTCAGTTGCATGGTCTTGGGGTTGATCCACCGTACGGCTCTGGTGGTCTGCAAGCGGAAGCCGGCCTCGTCAGCAAAACCCATGGTGAAATCGTCGGTATAACCGGCATCGGCGAGCCGTTGCATCCTGTCGATGTCGCACCGCAGGAAATGTGCGCGGAACATCCGGCTGTACTGGATCTTCGGGATAGCGCCGTAGTAACTGCCATGTACACCCAGATACGCGTTGCTGTGCCGGAGCAGTTTCTTGAGCCGTTTGTAATCCATGCCGTGCAGACAGTATTGCGGGTAGTCGTATCCCTTGCCTTGGGTGCGTTTGACGAAATAGACGGTCTCCGCGTCAGGCACGGTGGCGTCCTGCTCAATAAGCCAGGGGAAGGTATAAAGCGGATCCTCGTGGATATTTCCAAGCGCCCTCCAGACGGCTTTCCCTTCACCTCGCATCAAGCCTCCGACAGCTCCTCTAAGGGAGCGGTAACGTGTGATGGCGTCAATGTCGTGCGTAAGGTAGATATGTCCGAAGCCAGGTTCCGGTAGCGGGAGGTTGAGTTGCTTGAGCAGCAACCGTGCGTACTCGTCCAGCCGCGGTATCTGCAGCCGGCTCTTGTCATGCAGGGCGGAGAACCGTGCGGCAAAACGTCCGTGCTCATCGCGCTGTTTGTTGATCAGTTCTTCGGCACGGGAGGTGAAGAAGAACGCGGCATAGACGATGTCGGTGCGGATGATGGATTTGTCCTTGCGCGGCTGCTCCACTTCCGGTTTCTTCAACTCGGGCATAACCAATTCCTTGCCTAACAAACCGTTTGGCACGATGATGACGTCGTAGGTCTCCAAGGCATTCTCGTCGGCGGTGTACGCTACTCGTTTGGCGGCTTCGGCGTCGCCGTAGCATAGCCATGTGATGAGGTATTCAATGATCTCTTTCATGGTGGTAGGAGGTGTTATTCTTCGCTCAGCAGTTCCCATTCATACATTTTCTGTTCTATCTGGTGCTTGACTGATTCGTATTTCTGGAAGTTCTCCGGCGTCTGGTTTTCGGGCAGTGCGAGCAGTTGCTCTATCTCCGCCTGTTGCTTTTCCAGCGCGGCTATCTCTTCCTCTGTCCGAGCTATCTGGCGCTCTTTCTTGCGTTTCTCTGCCGCTGCGGCTTTCTGTGCCTCGTAGTTCAGCTTGGCGGATGTGGGCTCAACAGTACCCTGACGTATGCTTTGACCGTCGTTTGACCGTCGTTCGACCGTCGGGAATGAGTCGATATTCCTCCTTTCGAGGTCCTGAAGGTTTTCGATCTTTTTGGCGCGGAGGAAATCGTATATTCCGCCGAGGTGTTCTTTCACTCTTCCTCCGCCGAACTCATATACTTTGGAGACGAGTCCGTTGAGGAAGTCCCGGTCGTGGCTGACACATATGAGCGTGCCGTCAAAATCCTGCAGGGCGGCTTTGAGTACGTCTTTGGACTGCATGTCGAGGTGGTTGGTAGGCTCGTCGAGGATGAGGAGGTTGCATGGTTCAAGAAGGAGGCGTATCATCGCCAGCCGGCTTCTCTCGCCTCCGGAGAGCACTTTGACTTTCTTCTCGCTTGCCTCCCCGCCGAACATGAATGCGCCGAGGATGTCGCGAATCTTGGTCCGTATGTCGCCAACCGCCACGTAGTCGATGGTGTCAAAAACGGTCTTTTCTTCATCCAGAAGGGCAGCCTGGTTCTGGGCGAAATAGCCAATCTTGACATTATGCCCGATCTTGAGTGTCCCGAGGTAATCCAGCTGGCCCATGATACATTTGACGAGCGTGGATTTACCTTCTCCGTTCTTGCCTACGAACGCCACTTTCTCGCCGCGTCGGATGGTGAAATTGACGTCATGGAAGACGTTATGCTCGCCGAAATCTTTTCTCAGGTCCTGTATGATAAGCGGGAAGTCTCCGCTTCTCGGAGCGGGCGGGAAGCGGAGGTTGAGGCGGCTGGTGTCCTCCAAGTCCACCTCCAGCCGCTCCAGTTTCTCCAGCTGTTTGATGCGGCTCTGAACCTGTACGGCTTTCGTGGCTTTGTATCGGAAACGCTCGATGAAATCCTCGGTCTCCTGAATCATCTTCTGCTGGTTCTGGTAGGCGCGGACCTGTTGGTCGTGGCGTTCCTTGCGCAACTCCACGAAGCGGCTGTAGTTGACGTTGTAATCGTATATCCGTCCCAGTGTGATCTCTATCGTGCGCGTGCAAACATTATCAATGAAGGCGCGGTCGTGGCTGACCATGAGTACCGCTGAAGGGCTGGTCTTGAGGAACTCCTCGAGCCATTGGATAGACTCGATGTCAAGGTGGTTGGTAGGCTCGTCGAGAAGCAGCAAGTCCGGATGTCGGAGGAGTATCTTCGCCAGCTCGATACGCATTCTCCATCCGCCGGAGAACTCCGTGCAAGGGCGTTCGAAATCCCTCCTCTCGAATCCCAGCCCGATGATGGTCCGGTCCATCTCTGCGACGAACCGCGCCTCGTCCAGTTCGTGGTGGGATTCCTGATAAACGGTCATGACCTCTTCCCGGAGGGTGCGGTTGTCCTGAAAGAGCATCACCTGGGGCAGGTATCCGATGGTCATCTCCGCCTCTCTTGCAATGCGTCCGGAAGTAGGCTGGTACTCTCCGGCGATGAGACGGAGCAGGGTGGTCTTGCCTGCACCGTTCTTCCCCACCAGTGCGATACGCTCCTTGCGGTTGATGAGGAAAGTGATGTCGTCCAGCACGGGGCGGGACGAGAACTCCATGGATATATGGTCAATCGTGAGCATCGTTCTTCTTTTCTTTTCTACGTATGATAGTCATCAGTATAGCTGTCAGGATAATCGCTCCCGTGAGATCCAGGGCGAGCAGGAGCCAGCCGTTCCAGTTTCTGCCGATGACAGCCAGTGCGATGAAGCAGACGCTGACGAGGAGGAGTACGCAGGTGGTCTGGATGTGGTTGAGTCCTACGCGAAGCAGGAGGTGGTGGATATGGTTCTTGTCCGCCTCAAACGGCGAGCGGTGGTTCCATATACGCGTGAGACTGACTCGGATGGTGTCATACAGCGGAACGGTGAGCACACAGAACGCCACTATCGGCGCCGCCGATGCCGCCAGCCCCTCCGGGAGAGGCATGTGAGCGTTAATCTCACAGAAATGGAACACAAAGGCTGTCATCAGATAGCCCAGGAGCAGACTGCCGGAGTCGCCCATGAAAATCTTGTCCTTGCGTCCGAACACATTATAAAGGAAGAACACCGCCAGCACGCCGATCATGCATACCGCCATGCTGGACCATACCGCTTCGCCCGCGAGGGAGAAATAGACAGCGAAGAACAGGCAATAGACGATACCCAATCCGCTTGCCAGACCGTCCACTCCGTCGATGAGGTTGATGGCATTGATGATAGCCAGCAGCACAAACATCGAGAGCAGGTAACTGGGTATGATCCCGATCTCCGTGATACCGAAAAGTCCGTGCAACGACGTCATGCGTATGTCCGCAAACCCGATCATGGCAATACCTGCAAGGGCTTCGCCCAGCAGTTTGGCAAGCGGTTTGAGCACCAGCACATCATCGATGAACCCGACTACCATGATCAGAAACAGACCGATCAGGAAGAAATGGTTGTGGTAATCAAAATGGAAGAGGAGGAAGGTCAGCATGAAGCTGAAACAGATATTCAGTCCTCCGATATTCGGCACCTCGCCCTCGTGGCTCATCCGTTTGTTGGGGCGTACTACGAATCCCTTTTTCTTCGCGATACGAATCACAACAGGCATAAACAGCAGACCCAGCAGAAAACTCACCAGGCCGATGATGTAACTATGTTGGTCTAAAACAGCTTGTATCATTGCGGGTCAAGTCTCTCAAAGACGGAGTTTTTACTGATGTATTCGGGTACTAACTGCTTCATCAGTTTGACGGTGGTGAATACTTTGTCTTTCTCGCTGGTAGCAATCAGTTCGTCAATGCGTGCAGATACCTCGTCGTAGTCAAACTCCCGAACGCGTGCGATCATAATCTTGTTATTGGAGGTCGGCATGGTCAGTTCTTTCTGGTTGAGCAGCTCTTCGTAGAGTTTCTCACCGGGGCGTAGCCCCGTGAAGACAATCTGTATGTCGCTGCCCGGCGTGTACCCCGCCAGGCGTATCATGTTGCGTGCCAGGTCCAGTATCTTCACCGGCTTGCCCATGTCGAAGACGAAGATCTCTCCGCCGTTGCCCAACGTGCCGGCTTCCATCACCAGGCAGCAGGCCTCAGGGATGGTCATGAAATAGCGGATGATGTCGGGATGGGTGACGGTGACAGGTCCGCCCGCAGCAATCTGTTTCTGGAAATAGGGGATGACGGAGCCGTTGCTGCCCAGCACGTTGCCGAAGCGGGTGGTGATGAACTTGGTGCAATCGGGGTTGGTCTTATGCAGTTTGTTGAACAGCGACTGCACGTATATCTCCGCGATACGTTTGCTGGCGCCCATGATATTGGTGGGGTTCACCGCCTTGTCGGTGGAGATCATCACAAATCGCTGCACACCATATTTGACCGCCATGTCCGCCATGTTCTTGGTTCCCAGGACGTTAGCTCTTATTGCTTCGTTCGGGAAGCTTTCCATCAGCGGCACATGTTTGTACGCGGCGGCGTGATAGACGATATCCGGACGCACTTCGTTGAATATCTGCTCGATCCGCTCCCGGTTCCGCACATCGGCGATGATGGGTATGAACCGTGCCTCGGGGAACTGGTTATGCAGATCCAAGGTCAGGTCGTGGAGCGGCGACTCCGCCATCTCCAGCAGGATCGTCACCTGCGGCTCGAATTTCTGAACCTGACGCACCAGTTCGCTTCCTATACTGCCTGCGGCACCGCTGATGAGCACCACTTTGTCTTTCAGTATCTGACGGACGTTCTCGGTGTTGACATCTATCTGCGGCCGCTCCAGCAGGTCCTCGATACGGATGCTGTCAATGCGTCCGATACGCTGTGCGTCGATGTCGTTCGGGTTCTCCACACTAGTGAAATACGGGGTGGTGAGGATGCGGATGTTATGGTCGATAAACACCTGCAGGTCTTTCGCGGGGTTGATCTCCTTCATCTTGAGCGGCGAGACAATCACCTGCTTGACATTCCGGATCGCCATCCACTCGAAGAGTTTCTCATTGAGCGGCCTCACGCGTATTCCCACTAACTCAAAGCCGCTCCGCTCGTCGCCGTCCGTGATGAAGCCTACCGGCTGGTAAGGGGTGTTGCCCGCGGAGCGTAACATCTTGGCAATAGACACGCCGGCGTATTTCGTACCGTAGATCATCACTTTCGGGCTGCCCGAACCGTAATGCTGGATCATCTCGCCGAACAGCTTGACACATACGCGCAGCGAGAAAAGAAGCACAAACGATATCGGCGTGTAAACCAGCACGATAGTGTTCAGGATAGGGTGGGAGCCTGTAGCAAGATGCATGCCTATGTTGAACAGCAGCAGCAGTATTCCGGCACAGATGTTCGCGCCTAAGACCTTCACCATGTCCACAAACGTGGAGAATCGGATAATACCCGAATAGGTGCGGAAAAGCAGGAAGGTGACCAGCTGCGCGGTCATCACCAGGATATACTGCTTCCAGAACGGATAGATACTTTCTGCGGGCAGGTAGTTGAAGATACCTCCTCCTATCCACACACTGAGCCAGAAGGCAATGGTGCACAGCAGCATGTCCAACAGCAGAATGCTCCACCGCGGCAGGTAACCGATTTCTTTAAATCTCTCGTTTTTCATGTTTGTCTATGATTTGGGCAAGATACTTGCCTGTATAACTCTCTTTGCATTGCGCTACTTCTTCGGGCGTCCCGGTACATACAATCTCTCCTCCCTCTTTGCCTCCTTCGGGTCCTAAGTCTATCACATGGTCCGCCGCCAGGATCACTGCCGGGTTATGCTCTATGATGATCACCGTGTGGCCCTTGCTGATGAGTCTGTTCAGCGCCTTGAGCAGCACCTCCGTGTCGCGGTGGTGCAGCCCCGTAGTCGGCTCGTCAAAGACGAAGATGGTAGGTGTGCTGTCCTCTTGCGCCAGAAATGAAGCCAGTTTCACGCGCTGGCTCTCGCCGCCGGAGAGGGTGCTGCTGCTCTGGCCTAACTGTATATATCCGATACCGACGTCCTGCAACGGCTTGAGCCTCTGTACGATACGCTCGCATTCGGGGTCTTCGCCGAAGAACTCCACAGCTTGGTTCACCGTCATGCAGAGCACGTCGTAGATGGACTTGCCGCGGTAGTGTACGTCCAGTATATCCTGTTTGAACCGGCGTCCGTGGCATTGCTCGCATTCTAACACCAGGTCCGCCATGAACTGCATCTCTATTGTGATTGTCCCTTCGCCCTGGCATGTCTCGCACCGTCCGCCCGGGGTGTTGAACGAGAAATGGGCGGGTGTGAGTCCCAGTTGCTTGGCCAACGGCTGTTCGGCAAAGAGCCGGCGAATCTCGTCATACGCCTTCAGGTACGTCACGGGGTTGCTGCGGCTGGAGCGGCTCAGCGGGTTCTGGTCCACATACTCGATGTCGTGCATCAGTTGCAGACTGCCGTGCAGATGACCGAAATCACCGGTGTGCTCGGCGAACGCGCCGCCGTAGTGTTTCTTGAGGGCAGGGTAGAGCACCTTGCGGACCAGTGACGACTTGCCGCTGCCGCTCACGCCTGTCACGACGGTCATCACGTGCAGCGGGAAGCGCACCGTCAGGTTCTTGAGGTTGTTCTCGCATGCCCCTTCTATTTCGATGTAGTTGTTCCAATGCCTTCTCTGCGCGGGGATGTCGTAATGCACCAGCTCCGGCCGCGGTGCTCCTTCATAGACCACTTCGCCGCCGTGCCGTCCTGCCGCCGGACCTATCTCGATGATATGATCCGCTGCGGCGATGATATCCTCGTCGTGCTCTACCACCACGATGGTGTTGCCCAAATCGCGTAACTCCCGCAGCACGTGGATCAGCCGCTCGGTGTCACGCGGGTGCAGACCGATGGACGGTTCGTCCAATACGTACAGCGATCCCACCAGACTGCTTCCCAGCGATTTGGCCAGGTTGATACGCTGGCTCTCACCGCCGGAAAGGGTGTTGCTCTGACGGTTGAGCGTGAGGTAACTCAGCCCCACGTCCTGCATGAACTGCAGCCGGTTGTTGATCTCCTGCAGGAGCATCTCCGCCGTCTGCTGTTCCGTCTCGGTCAATGTGATATGCCGGAACCACTCTTGCAACTCCGATAGCGGCATCGTGCACAGCTGCTGGATGTTCTTGCCGTTGATGAGTACGTACTCCGCTTCCCGTCTCAGGTGCAGGCCATGGCAGGAGGTACAGGTCGTCTTGCCTTTGTACCTCGCAAGCATCACTTTGTATTGCAGCCGGTTGTACTGCTGCTCCTCCAGTTCGTGGAAGAACGCATTCAGTCCTCTGAACCACTCGTTGCCGGTCCAGATGAGATGTTTCTGTTCGCTCGTCAGCGCGTAAAAAGGTGTGTGTATCGGGAAATCGAATTTCGAGGCGTTGTAGATGAGTTCGTCCAGCCATGGTTTCATCTTCTCGCTCTGCCAGCAAGCGATAGCCTGCTCATAGACCGATTTGGACTTGTCCGGCACCACCAGGTCCTCGTCAATACCCATCACTACGCCTACACCCTTGCACTCCGGGCAGGCACCTACCGGGTTGTTGAAATCGAACAGGTGCTCGCTCGGTTCCATGAAACGGATGCCGTCCGCCTCAAACCGCTCGGAGAACACCTTCGTACATGGTACTTTGTCCCTTTGTACTTGGATTTGGCATTCGCCCTTACCCTCGAAGAACGCCGTCTGCACGCTGTCCGCGAAACGGTTACTTGTCGCCTGCTCATGGTCCACGACGATACGGTCCACCAGCAGGTAGGCTTCATGTCCTTCTGCGGCTTGCCATGTGTTGGCATCCAGCCGCACCGTATCGCCGTCAATCATCATGCGGCTGAAACCCTGGCTCTGCCAAAGCGCCAGCTGCTCCTGCATGCTCCGCCCCTCGGGCAGGATGATCGGGCTCAGCAGGTACAGCCGCGTGCCTTTGGGCTGGCTCTCCATGTATTGTACCACGTCGCGGATGGTGTTTTTCTTCACCTCCTCTCCGCTCACGGGCGAGTACGTCCGGCCTACGCGCGCGTATAAAAGTTTGAGGTAGTCGTAAATCTCCGTCACGGTACCTACCGTCGAACGCGGGTTACGGCTGCTCACTTTCTGCTGGATGGCGATAGCGGGAGGGATACCTTCAATCTTCTCCACCTCCGGCTTCTGCATCCGCCCCATGAACTGGCGGGCGTACGCACTCAGGCTCTCTACATAACGGCGCTGGCCCTCGGCATACAATGTGTCAAACGCCAGCGAACTCTTGCCGCTGCCGCTCACACCTGTTATCACCACCAGCTTGTTGCGCGGTATATCTACCGACACATGTTTCAAGTTGTGGGTGTCTGCGCCTTCTATTCGGATAAAATCGTCTTTCAAACTGCTCTTCCTGTCATTCTTCGGTTGCCGCATAGGCACGTTCGCGCAGAGCTTGGAATTCTGCACGGGTTGTGTCCCGTTGGGCGGCGGTCAACTTGGGCACGCGTATGGGCGTACCGATGGCTATCTTACTGGGGTTGGTAATACGGTCTTTGTTGGCCTCATACAGGTAAGGCCAATAAACCTTGTTGCCGTAATGTTTCTTGGCTATCCATGCCAGACGGCTGCCTTCCGTAATCTCTTCGGTCAGCAGCAGCTCTTCTTCCACACTTGGTGCTTCGTACATTGTACTTTGTACATTGTCCCCTTGTACATTGTCCCCTTGTACTGTACTTTGTACATTGTCCCCTTGTACATTCTCTGTCTTTGGCTGACCGTTCACAAAATCGTTGATCCATCCGCTAAGCTCATGGCGAAGGAAGAAATAACCTACCAGCAGCAGCATCAGCAGCACCACGACGCAAATCAGCGTGTCCCGCATGAAATGATATTTCGGCTTTTCGGGAGTGCTCTCTTGGGAAGTATGCATCTCCGGTTCTTCCGGGTTTTCCGGGCTTTCCGGGCTTTCTGGTTTCTCCGGCTCCTCCGGATTTTCCGGTTTCTCCGGACTTTCCGGGCTTTCCGGATTTTCCGGATTTTCCGGACTTTCCGGGTTTTCCGGGCTTTCCGGTACTTCGTCCTTTGTACCTTGTACATCCCCTGGCATTTGCCCCAACTCGCCCAGGATATCTACTATCTCATCGGCCTGGGCGCCTAATTTCTTCAGCGGGTCAATATCTTCGCGTACGGCTGGGGCCGTCTGCTCCTGTTTCGCTACCGTCCCTTTCTCCACCAGTTCTTTGACACCGGCTTCAGGCATGAAAGCAATCTTGTTATAGCCCTCGATAGTGATCTCTTCGCCGGAACTGACATTCACGCTCTTGCGCGGAGCTACAGCCTGCAAACGGAAGATGCCTAAACCGTTGATCTTCACTTGCTTGTCTTGTTTCAACGCCTCTATCAACTGGGCGTTGAAAGCTTGGAGAAACAGGTTCGCCTCTTTCTCACTCACGCCTGCGCGGTTAGCCAATGCACGGCGTAACTCGGTCCAACTGAGTTTGTTCTCTGCCATCGCTTAGATCTTTTTGAGTTCGTCTTTTATTTGGGTTACCGGTCTGAAAACCAACTGGTTCTTGCTCGGCACGACAGCACGCTCACCGGTGCGGGGATGCACGATAGAGCGCTCTTTCTTCGCCTTCACTTCCAGCGTACCCAAACCTTGTAACTGAACGGCTTTGCCGCTCATCAGCGTCTCACGCAGGATGGCGTTGTTGGTGGAGATCAGCTCCTCCACTTTCTTTTTACTCAGTCCGGTTGCACTGGCAATCATACTGACAAAATCTTTCGTTAGCATGGTATTCCGTATAAATCAAATTCTTCTGCTTTGGTAATCAGGACATTCACAAACTCGCCTGGTTTGGGGCTTTCTACTTTTGTCTTTTGTCTTTCTACTAAAACTTCGCAATCCACCTCCGGGCTGTCGTATTGTGTCCGCCCGACCAGGTACTCGCCTTCCTCGCGGTCGATGACCACGCGTTCCGTCCGGCCTACGAACCGTTGCATCAGCTCGCCGCTGATCTCTTGCTGGATAGCCATCAGCTCGGCGGCTCGGGCCTCTTTCACGTCTTGCGGCACGTCGTCCGTATAATGGCGGTTGGCGTAGGTACCCTCCTCGTCCGAGTAGGCGAAACAACCCATCCGCTCGAACCGCATCTCTTTCACCCACGCTTTCAGCTCCTCGAAATCCTCTTCCGTCTCGCCCGGGTGACCTACCAGCAGCGTGGTGCGGATACAGATACCCGGCACTTTCTCGCGTATCTTGCGGATCAGGGCGTCTTGCTCCGCACGGGTGATATGCCGCCGCATCAGACCTAACATATGGTCCGTGCAATGCTGCAAGGCGATGTCGAGGTATTTGCATACGTTTTCATGCTTGGCCATCACGTCCAGCAGCCCCTCCGGGAAATCTGTAGGGTAGGCGTAATGCAGCCGTATCCATGCCACGCCCGGCACTTGTGCTATCTCGTCTATCAGCTCCGGCAACAGATGTTTGTCTCTAACGCCCGGCTTTTCTCCCTCCCCTTGGGGGAGGGTCGGGGAGAGGTCTAACCCGTAACTGCTCAGGTCCTGTGCAATCACGTTCAGCTCTTTCACGCCTTGACTTACCAGCCACCGCACCTCGTCTAATATCTCCTCCTTAGGACGGCTCGTATGCCGTCCCGTGATCAGCGGGATGGCGCAGTATGAGCAGAACCGGTTGCAGCCCTCGCTGATCTTCAGATAGGCATAGTGTTTCGGTGTGGTCAGTTTCCGTTCGTACGAAGCGCAACTCAGATTACTCCGATTATTCGGAATACTCTGATTCCCCTCTCCTTGGGAGAGGGACAGGGTGAGGTCTTCGAAATCAAATTTGCCGTAGTATTCATCCACCTCCGGCAGCTCCGCTTCCAGCTCTGCACGGTACCGTTCGCTCAGGCACCCCATCACAATCAGTTTCCGCAGCTTGCCTTGCTTCTTCCGTTCACCCATCCGGAGGATCATGTTGATGCTCTCCTCTTTGGCGTCGCCGATGAAACCGCAGGTGTTGATCACGCATATCTCGCCTTGCGGATCTGCTGCGTCATGTACGCACTTCCATCCGCCGCCCTCCAGCTGCCGCATCACCCGCTCTGCATCCACCAGGTTCTTCGAACATCCCAGCGTAATAAAATCTATCTCTCCTTCGCGATATTTCAATGTCTCAATGATTAAATGACTCAATAAATGACCAAATGGTAAATGACCAAATGGGAAAATAGATTAGTTTCCCAACTCGCAATGGAACTTGATACGTACCAGCCGCACGTGGATGACGTCGTAGTCATCCTCGCCTAACTCTTCCATCGCTTTGTTGATGTCGTCGTCGTCGGCATTCTTGAAATACTCGTATATCTCTTCCTCTTCGTCGGGATCGACTACCTCCTGGATGAAATAGTTGATATTGATCTTCGTCCCGCTGAAGACGATTGCCTCCAGCTCGTCCAGCATCTCCTCCATGGACATGCCGTTGCTCTCTGCCAGGTCGTCGAGGTCCACACGCCTGTCGATAGCTTGGATGATCTGTTTCTTGCGTGTCGAACGCTTGGCTACGGTACGTATCCGCAGATCCTCCGGACGGATGATCTCGTTCTCCTCCACGTACTCTTTGATCACGCGCAGAAACTCGTCGCCGTACCGCTTTGCTTTGGCTACGCCTACGCCCGGTATCGTCAGCAGCTCTTCCATCGTAATCGGGTAGGTGGTTGCCATCGCCTCCAGACTCGGGTCCTGGAAGATGACGAACGGCGGCACGTCGTTCTTCTTCGCCGTCTTGCGGCGGATGTCCTTGAGGATGGAGAACAGCACCTCGTCGGCTGCCGCGCAGGTCGCACCGGCACCTTCCATGTCTATCTCGTCCTCGTCCTGCACCTCGATCGGCACTTCGAACTTACCCGGCTTGCGGATGAATTTCAAACCGTCTTTGGTCAGCTTCAGGTCTCCGTAGGAATCTACGTCTTTCTTGATCATCCCGTGCAGCAGCGCCTGGCGCAGAATGGCATGAAGCGTGCTCTCGTCCTCGTCGCTGGCGGCGCCGAAGTTCTCTAACTCGTCGTGGTGATAACTCATCACATCCGCCGTACGGTTGCCGTGAAGGATGTCGATGATATGTTCGGCGTTATGGTGTTCGTTTACCTGCTGGATGGTCTCTAAGGCTATCTGCAGCAACTCGCTCGCATCTACCTGCTTGTAGGTCTTGCGGCAGTTGTCGCAGTTGCCGCATTTGTCCTCGTTGTACTCCTCGCCGAAATAGTGCAGCAGCAGTTTGCGCCGGCAGATAGTGCTCTCCGCATAACTCTGTGTCTCGAACAGCAACTGGTTGCCGATGCCTATCTCTTTCGGTGTCTTGTCTTTCTGGAACCGCCGCAGACGCTCGATGTCGTCCGGACTGTAGAAACACAGACAGTGACCCTCGCCGCCGTCACGGCCCGCACGGCCTGTCTCCTGGTAATAACCCTCCAGACTCTTCGGGATGTCGTAGTGTACTACGAACCGCACGTCCGGCTTGTCGATACCCATGCCGAACGCAATCGTCGCTACAATCACCTGCACTTCCTCCATCAGGAAAGCATCCTGGTTGGCGCTACGGGTTGCCGCATCCATGCCGGCGTGGTAAGCTCTTGCGGAGATGCCGTTCACTTGCAGCACCTGTGCCAGATCCTCCACCTCCTTGCGCGCGAGACAATATACTATACCGCTCTTGCCTTCCATCCCGCGGATGAAACGCACCAGGTCTTTATCCACCTCGCTGGTCTTAGGCCGTACTTCGTAATACAGGTTCGGCCGGTTGAAACTGCTCTTGAAGACCGTAGCGTCCGGCATGCCAAGGTTCTTCTGGATGTCTTTCTGTACCTTCGGCGTGGCGGTGGCGGTCAGCGCAATGATCGGCGCCTTGCCGATACGCTGGACCATGCTGCGGATATGGCTGTATTCCGGACGGAAATCGTGACCCCACTCCGAGATACAGTGCGCCTCATCGACGGCGTAGAAACTGATCTTCACGCCCTGCAGGAAATCCACGTTCTCTGCTTTCTGCAAACTCTCCGGTGCCAGGTACAACAACTTCGTCTTGCCGCCTAACACGTCCTCTTTCACGGCGTTGATCTCGCCGCGGCTCAGACTCGAGTTGATGAAATGGGCTACGCCCTCTACCTCCGAGTAGTTGCGCATTGCATCTACCTGGTTCTTCATCAGCGCTATCAGCGGGGAGATCACGATCGCTACACCGTCCATGATCAGAGACGGCAACTGGTAGCAAAGACTCTTTCCGCCGCCTGTCGGCATCAGCACGAACGTGTCATTGCCTTCCATTACATTGCGGATGATAGCCTCCTGGTTCCCCTTGAACGCATCGAAACCGAAATAGGTCTGTAGCGCATTCAACAATTCCTCGTGTGTTACATTCATAATATATAGTTCTCTTCTTTATTCTGTTTGTTCTCTCTGATTATTCCGATTCCTCGAACTCCTCGGTGTCTAAAATCGCTGCAAAGATACAAAATAAATTTTATATATGCAAGCACTCAGAGACTTTTTTCTAAAAAAATCTGTTTTATGTGTTCCACCGTCGCGGTAGAGGCATGGTAGAGACACGGTAGAGACACGGCGGAGGTGTATAGGAGGAGCATAGGAGGTGTATCGGACCTTTAACGTATCCTACCACACCTTATATATACTTTGTATATATCCCGTGATTTTGATTTGCACGCTGTTCTTTCTGGTTGTATGCCCGAAATCGGAATATTCCGGAACTGTCCTGTCAAAAATACGGAAAAATTCAACAAAAAAACAAAAAAATGCACGTAACTCTTGCATATATGAAAAAAAAGCAGTAACTTTGTACCCGATTTGTAAAGTTTACTTTACTAAATAGCGGATTTTGAATCATAAACTTGCAATCATAAATTTGCAATACATACCATGCAGAAACGAAATTTATCCTTTGCGCAGCTCTTCAATTTGAGCTTTGGATTCTTCGGAGTGCAAATCGCTTATGCGCTGCAAAGTGCTAACATCTCCCGTATTTTTGCTACCTTGGGTGCTGACCCCCACACGCTGAGTTTCTTCTGGATTCTCCCGCCGCTGATGGGTATGATCGTGCAGCCGCTCGTAGGTAAGTATAGTGACAAGACCTGGAACCGTCTCGGCCGTCGTAAACCGTATCTGCTCGTGGGCGCGCTCATAGCCGTCGCGGTGATGCTCCTCCTGCCTAACGCCGGTAACTTCACTTTCACCCAGGCCGTCTTCCTCGGTCTCAATGCGGCTATGTGGTTCGGACTCTTCTCCCTTATGTTCTTGGATACCTCCATCAACATAGCCATGCAGCCCTTCAAGATGATGGTAGGAGACATGGTCAACGAGGAGCAGAAAGGTACGGCGTATGCTATCCAGTCTGCGCTCTGCAACGCAGGTTCGCTGGTGGGATATATCTTCCCGATTTTCTTCACCTGGATAGGTATTGCCAACACCGCGCCGGAGGGTGTCATCCCCGACTCGGTGAAATGGTCTTTCTACTGCGGCGCGGCTATCCTCATACTCTGCTCCCTCTATACGTTTGCTACGGTCAAGGAGCTTAATCCTCAGGAGTACGCCGAGTTCCACGGTATCAAGGAAAATGACAAATCTCAAATGTCAAATGACAAACCGGAGGAAGGTTTCATCACCTTGCTCCGCAACGCTCCCTCCGCTTTCTGGACAGTCGGACTCGTCCAGTTCTTCTGCTGGGCTGCCTTCATGTATATGTGGACTTACTCGAACGGTGCCATTGCTGCCAACTGCTACGGCTGGGATGGGGCCAGTGCTGCTGATGCTGCGTTCCAGACGGCCGGTAACTGGGTGGGCGTATGCTTCGCTATCCAGGCGGTCGGCTCCCTCCTTTGGGCAATGATCCTGCCTCTTCTGGAGAAATGGACGGGCAACAAAGGTGCCTATGCTATCTCCCTGATGGTCGGTGCATTGGGATTCATCTCCATATGGTTTGTTACCAACCCCTATGTCCTCTGGCTGAGTTATGCCCTCATTGGTGCCGCATGGGCTGCCATGCTCGCACTTCCGTTCACCATCGTGACCAACGCTATCAAGGGCGGAAACATGGGCTATTACCTCGGCCTTTTCAACTGCACCATCTGCATCCCGCAGATCGTAGCAGCCCTCTGCGGAGGTGTACTCCTTAAATATGTATGCGCACACGTGCAGGCGGGAATGCTTGTCGTTGCCGGCGTCCTCCTTGTCCTCGGTGCCGTATCGGTGTTCCTGATTAAGGAGAAAGAATAATCCCCCATCCAAACAAAAACACTAGTTCACTAGTACACTAGTTCACTAGAACAAACAAAATCAACAATACTTAACACAAAAAACACACAAGCAAATGAAAAACAATCTTCTTTCATTCCGCGCCGTGCTGTTGGCGTTCCTGTTGATGACAGGGATGTCCGCCTTTGCCCAGGTAGCCGTACAGGGTACGGTTATTGACCAGGCAACGGGCGAGCCTATTATCGGCGCATCTGTGCTGGAGATCGGTACCACCAACGGTACGATCACCGATTTTGATGGTAACTTCACGCTGAACGTGCAGTCGGGCGCGAAACTCTCTATCTCCTACATGGGCTACAAGACCCAGGAGATGGACGCTTCGCCGGTACTGAAGGTGCGTATGGGTGAGGACAACGAGCTCCTCGACGAGGTGGTCGTTGTAGGTTACGGTGTAGTGCGCAAGAACGATGCTACAGGTGCCGTTACCGCTATCAAACCGGACGACATGAACAAAGGTCTCCAGACCAACGCACAAGACATGATTTCCGGTAAGATCGCCGGTGTGTCGGTTACCAGCGACGGCGGTACACCGGGTGGTAGCTCTACTATCCGTATCCGTGGTGGATCATCTCTGAATGCTTCCAACAACCCGTTGATCGTCATCGATGGTCTGGCTATGGATAACAATGGTATCAAGGGTGCAGCGAACGCCCTCTCTATGGTTAACCCTGCTGATATTGAGACCTTTACCGTCCTCAAAGACGCTTCTGCTACCGCTATCTATGGTAGCCGTGCTTCCAACGGTGTCATCTTGATTACCACCAAGAAAGGTACAGCCGGTTCGAAACCGAAAATCAGTTACGAGGGTAATGTCTCCGCAGGTATCCTGACCAACCGTCTGGAGACCATGACCGGTGACCAGCTCCGTCAGGTGGCTACATCGCTCGGCCATAGTGCTGAACAGCTCTCCAAGCTGGGTGACGCTAACACCAACTGGCAGGACCAGGTGTACCGCACCGCTATCGGTACCGACCATAACATCAGTATCATGGGCGGTACGAAGAATATGCCGTACCGTGCTTCTATCGGTTATACCCTCCAGCAAGGTACTATCAAGACCTCGGAGATGCAGCGTGTGACCGCTTCTATCAACCTCAACCCCTCGTTCTTTGACAAACACCTCGTCTTCAACCTCAATGCGAAAGGTATGTATATCTACAACCGCTACGCTGACGGTGGTGCCGTAGGCGGTTCGCTCGCTATGGATCCTACCCAGCCTGTCAGAGGCGGTTCGTCCACGAAGATGTTTACCGGTGAGGACGGTATCGCACGTTCCGAGGCGGAGATCCTGGATACTTGGTTCGAAGGTTACTACCAGCGTATCAACAAAGGTACGTATGCCGATAAGGCTTGGCCCTATACCAAGAACTCCCAGACAACCCAGAACCCTGTAGCGCTGCTTGAGCAGAAAAAAGACCGCGCTCACTCCGGTTCGTTCGTAGGTAACCTGGAGGCTGATTACAAGATCCACGGCTTTGAGGATCTCCACCTCCACGCTAACTTCGGTGCGGATTACACATATGGTAAACAGACCACAACCATCAGCCCCTATTCCTATAGCAACCACTATTACGGATGGGACGGTTGGTCGGATGAGAGCAAGTACAACCTGCTCTTCACGGCTTACGCGCAGTATATCAAGGACTTTAATGAGAACCACCATTTTGACATCATGGCGGCTTACGAGTGGCAGCACTTCCACCGCAAAGGCGGTAATGATGGCTGGGGTGTCTATCCTTCTAACTCCCAGGCGTATGACGACAGCGGCAACCCGCTTGATGTTGCCGGTAAGATTTACGAGCCCAGCCACCAGCCCTATAGCTTCGTGACCGAGAACTACCTCGTTTCTTTCTTCGGACGTGCCAACTACGTAGCCCTCAACCGTTATATGATTACCGCTACTTTCCGTGCTGATGGTTCTTCCCGTTTCCATAAGGATCACCGCTGGGGCTTCTTCCCCTCTGTAGCGCTTGGTTGGAAAATCAAAGAGGAGGCTTTCCTCCGCGACGTGAACTGGCTCAGCGAACTGAAGCTCCGTCTCAACTACGGTCTTACCGGACAGCAGGAGATCGGTGGCGACTATCCTTATCTGACGCTCTACAACAAGAGCCGCGAGGGTGCCTACTATCCTGTCGGTTATGAGAACTACCTCTATGACGCTAACGGACAGATCGTGAAAGATGCAGAGGGTAACCCCGTCTATATGACCTATCGTCCGGGTGCTATCAACGAGGACCTCACTTGGGAGAAAACGGCTACCTATGGCGCCGGTCTTGACTTCGGTTTCCTCAACGGACGTATCACCGGTAGCGTGGACTACTACTATCGTAAGACGACGGACCTCATCAATACGGTGGATGTACCGGTGGGTGCTAACTTCCGTAACCGCGTGACTTCGAATATCGGTTCGCTCTCCAACCAGGGTGTCGAGTTCAATATCAACGCTATCGCTATTGATATGCAGCACTCCAGAAGCAAGTTCAAATGGGATCTCGGCTTCAACTTCACCTGGAACCAGAACCGTATTACCGAGCTGAACCTCGGCGAGGGTGAGTCCTTCGTACGTACCGGTGGTATCAGCGCAGGTCTTGGCGATGGTTATATCCAGGCGCACAAAGCCGGATACGCAGCTTCCGCTTTCCGTTACTATGAGACGCAAGAGCTCTTCGACGAGGCGGGTAACAAGTATATCTACGCCGTTGACCAGAACAAGGATGGTATGATCACCGATGACGACCGCGTGATGAACAACAAGATCATCCCGATGGCACCGTACACCATGGGCTTCCAGACCAAGTTCCAGTTCTACGGTTTCGACCTCTCCTTGTCGTTCCGCGCGAACGTAGGCAACTATGTCTATAACGACGTGCTCATGGGCGGCCTCTACAGCGTACCGGCTGACAAGATGTATTCTGCGCAGAACGGCGGTTATAGCGGCATCCAGATGCAGGCTTACAACAAATACTATAAGGATGGTGTACAGCCGGACAAGATGTACCAGATGCTCTGGAACAAGACGACCGGTCGGTACGAGGCTTCGACCAAGAAGTTCAACGAGTACTACTATACCGACCTCTTCATTGAGAACGCTTCCTTCCTCCGCTGCGACAACATCACCCTCGGTTACTCCTTCGCTCCGAAGAATACTACTCTCCGCGGACGTGTCTATGCTACCGTTAGCAACCCGTTCGTAATCACCGGCTATTCGGGTCTTGATCCGGAGCACTTCGGCGGTATTGACAACAATATCTACCCGCGTTCCATGACTACGATGCTCGGTATCAGCTTGCAATTCTAATTTAACTGACTAATAAAAACTACGATTATGAATAAGTTATCAAAATATTTGTTGGTACTGGGGGTAGCACTCGGATTGTCCGCTTGTGTGCACAATCTGGATGTAACGCCTAATGACCCCAATAGTATTCAGTATTTCGATCAGGATGGCGTATTCTCCAAGATCTATGCTACGCTTGCTACTACCGGCCAGAAAGGCCCGGATGGCGACGGCGACGTGGAGGGTATTGACGAAGGTGTTTCCGCTTTCGTACGTATGATCTTCGAGTTGCAGGAGTTCCCTACCGATGAAGGTTGGTGGATATGGGACGGCGATGCCGGTCTGCCGGATCTCCGTGTCATCTCTTGGACTTCCGTGAACCCGCTCGTTTCGGGTATCTACTACCGCCTCTATTTCGACATCTCTCTCTGCAACCATTTCCTGGAGAAAGCGGATGTCTCTACCGAGAAAGGCCAGGCACAGGCAGCTGAGGTACGTTTCATCCGTGCCCTCAACTACTACTACCTCCTGGATATGTTCGGCTCCGTGCCTTTCACCACTAAGGTCAGCAGTGAAGCCAAACCGCAGTACACCCGTCAGCAGCTCTACACCTGGCTGGAGACCGAGCTCAAAGAGTTGGAGACCGCGCTGCCTGCACAGCGTCTGAGCGACTACCGTGTGGACAAAGTGGCTGCACAGCTCCTCCTCGCCCGTCTGTATCTGAACGCAGAGGTATATACCGGTACCGCACAATGGGCGGAGGCAGAGAGATATGCTGACCTCGTCATCAACTCGCAGTACAAACTGCACATGACCAGCACGGCAGGCAACTACTCGGCTTACCAGGAGCTCTTCATGGGTGATAACCACCTCTATATCGGTGGCAACAGCGGTGAGGGTATCCTCAATATCTACCAGGACGGTATCATGACCCAGTGCTGGGGCGGCGCACGTTTCTTGTGCTGCGCCTTCCGTGACCAGGGTTACAACTATTTCGGCAGCTCGGATACATGGTCCTGCTTCCGTACCAGCCCGGAGTTCATCGCCAAATGGGTGGACCTCGACGAGGCAAGTATGGATACCACTTATCTCAACGACAAGGGTAAAACGGTTAAACGCCATATCGCCAAACCGGCTTACCGTCAAGATGAGTTCCACATGCCGGCTGTGATGAATGATGACCGTGCTATCCTCTGCGGATGGAAGGGCAACGGTGCTGCGGATACCCTGGAGATGAACGGTACGATGAATAACGGTACTTTCTACGACTGCTGGTCGGTTCTCAAATGGACGGGTCGTTACTCTATCCAGGCGCAGGACGCTCCTACCAATATCGCAGGTCACAGCAACGACTGGCCTGATACGGATATCCCCTTCTTGCGTGTGGCAGAGGCTTATCTGACCAAGGCGGAAGCAATGGGTCGCCAGGGTAACTGGGGTTCAGCAAAAGATCTCCTCAATACGACCATCCGTGCCCGTGCTAAAGCCAAGCCGCTTGAGACCTTGGATGAGGATGTAATGCTGGATGAGTGGTGCCGTGAGTTCTATTGCGAGGGACGCCGCCGTATGGATCTCGTCCGCTTCGGACAGTTCGCAGGTCCTACCGCAACCCGTCACTGGGAAGGACGTGGAGGTGCCAAGTCCGGTGCTAAAGTGGTTAGCCTGGATGCGAAGTACAATATCTTCCCCCTCCCGCAGTCTGACGTAATCGTTCAGGGACTCAAACAAGCTGAAGGATATTAATCTACACAAGGAATAGAAAACAAGATAATCCTTGTATATAACAATCTAATTAACATTATTAACAATTCAAAACATTAAAACATTATGAAAAAATTTGGTTTTATGTTGATGGCAGCAGCTGCTGTAGCATTGTCGCTCTCTTCTTGTAAGAAAGACAACAAGGAAGAAGAACTCCCCGTTCCGACTCCGACCCCGTCTGTTGACATCGAGACTCCTGCAGTAGATGGCACGGAAGGTGCTGTTACTATCGTAGTTCTTTTTGACCAAGGTCCGTGTGAAGGTTTCGACATCCAATTCGTAGGCAATTATCGCGACAACACTTGGACTGTAGGTACCGCTCCCGCTTTTGAGGCTATCGGTGACGGTTGGTACAAATTCGTTGCTTACCCGAATGAAGAAGGTACCATTGAAGGTCGTCCTATCCAATCGGATGGTGTGGTTACATCATGGGATAATGACTGGTCGCACAATCCGGAAGAGATTATTGATGTCAAAGGTGTTGAGGAAGGCATGAAAGTTACCAATGAATATGGTCAGACCAACCTGAAATTTACTGAGGCTCATGCAGCTGATGCAGCTGTGGTTTATTTCTGGTGCAAGAAGTGGAACTCTACTCCGTGTTCTGCTGCAGATAAATATACCGTTACAATCCTTACTCCGGCGTTCTGTGATGGAGAGTTTGACCTTGAGTTGATCGGTGGTTTCAATGACTGGAAAGATGAAGGTACTATTGCACTGACTAAAGTAGAGGATGGCAAGTACACGGCTGAGGTTGAGACCACATCTGGTAAGGAGTTCAAGGTTCGCGGCGTAGGCGATTGGGATAAAGGTGTACAAGTTTTTGTTGCTCCTGATGAAGCAAATCCTGAAGGCTCATGGAAAGATGTTGACAACAACGTATTTGGCTCGGAACTCAACGTCACAGTTGACTACAGCGCTGACACTTATCGTTGGAAAAACTGCGCAGAGCCGGCAGAGGCAGTTCCGGCTGGTGAGGGTACATTTGTTGTAAAAATCACCAACCGTTCATATGTAAGAGGCGACAAGTGCATCTTCACCGGTAACTTCGGGGAGAAAGCTTGGGATGCTTCTGACCGTGCAATGACTTATGACGAAAATACCAATACCTGGAGCTGGACCGGTGAGTATCCGGAGAACTTCGAGTACAAGGTTATCTACAATGGTAAATGGGCTACCGGCGAAAACGTTAAGTTCGACGGCGTTACTTATGAGGCTGAGTTCGCGATTGCTGAAGAGTAATTCCGAATCAAAGGAACAAATCTAACCAAACAGCTCGGGCATCCGCCCGGGTTGTTTTTTTCTGTCCCACACTCGGCACATATGCCGATATGCCGAGCCATATATAAATGACTAAAAATGCAAAATAATTTGCATATTCCGAAAAATTGTTGTACCTTTGCCGCCGTAACCGCTCTTCCCGTTTAACCCTCTGCATATATGCCGAGAGCACAACAGACTTTCTATATGCAAGAACAAGCATCCTCTTCGCCTTCTCGCGACGCACGTCATTTACCATATTCTCATCGGAGGAGTCTGTTTTCCGATTATAAAGGACGAGGTATTTATCTCATTACTTTATGCGTGGAAGGAAGAAAAACACTACTTGGGACACTACAAGGCGCAACAGCTGAACAGGCTTGTGTGCAGCCTTCCCCATTAGGAAAGAGAGTTATTGAACTTCTGCTTGGAATCCCTGCCTATCAACAACGAAAAGCAGAGGAGAAAGGCCTGGCATCAGGAATGGATACTAAACGTGAAATACAGATACTGGCATACCAACTCATGCCGGATCATCTACATGTGATTCTGTTTGTCAAGCAGGAGATGGATATCTCTGTCGGAGAGGTGCTGCGCGGCTTTATGATAGCCTGTACGAAAGTCTGTTATACCCTCGGCATATATGCCGGGAGCACAACAAAAAAGCAACCGCTTTGGGAGAAAGGGTTTCACGACCGGAAGCTCAGCGGTAAAGGTCAGTTACAAGCAATGATTGATTATGTACATGATAATCCGCGGCGTTTGTTCGTCAAGAGGAGTCACGGTGATTGGTTCGCAATCAGGCATGGTTTGCATATCTCGGAATATGAGTTTGACGCAATGGGGAATCCGCAGTTATTAGATAGACCTTTGCATGCTGTGCATGTTCGCAGCCGTTTCACTCCTGAAGAAAGGAGAGCGTATATGAATAACTGCATTATAGAGGCGCGAAAAGGCAAAGTGCTTGTCGGTGCGTTTATCAGCGAATATGAGAAACAGGTGCGCGCGGAGGCTCTCAAAGAATGTCTGCCCATAGCTCAACTTTCCGCTGTACCTTTCTCTGCCTACTATAAGCCTTCCGGAGAACTTTTTGATCCATGTGCTGCCGGCAGGCTGCTGCTGTTATATCCGATATCCCTCTCGGCGTCTCCGGAATCTGTCGAACCCTCGGCATATATGCCGAGAGCACAACAGAATCCTTATTGGCAAACACAACGTCGAATCAGCCGTGCGGAGTGCGTGGCGCTTAATGCCATAGCAGAGGAGCTCGCGTCCACAAGTAGTACCACCAAATAGCCCGGGCGGATGCCCGGGCTATTTGGTTACCTTCTTGACCTCTGACCCTACATAAAGGTCACGGTCAGGTCGCGGTCAGGTCGCGGTTATATCGCGGTCATATATCGGGAATCACTGCAAAATGAACCGACCTTGACTCGCTTTCTTGACAATAAACGTGCACTGTCCTGCAAAGGCGTGCATCTGCGGCTCTGTGAAACTGTCCAGACAAGCCGCGTCGCCGTTGGCTGCCGCTACAAATCCTTCCCCTTCGTACCGGATCAGGTTGTTCGCAAACGGGCAGAGATTGCCGTCTTTGTCCACCACGCGTACGGTCATGTAGCATAACTCCTCCGGCTGCTCTTTCTCGTTCGCCCAGATGACCTCCAGATGGTCCGGTTCACCGGCGGTACGGATGGTCTCGCGTGCGGCTTCTTTGCCGTTTTTGTCGTAGGCCACCACTTCTATCTTGCCTGCCTCAAACGGTACGTCAAACCACATCAGCCGGTACCGCGGCAACAGTTCCGGACGCGGCGCGGAACCCCACACCGGCACTTTGAACTTACCTACCTTCGGCATGCGGCTCACGCCTGCAATCTTCTTGCCTTTCGCCATCTGCTCTGCCTCCTCTGCGGTAGCGTGGCGCAGTTTGCCGTAGCTCTTGCCGTTGACAAAGAGCTCTGCGGAGGGATAGCTGGTGTAGCAGAAGACAGGCACTTTCTCGCCTTTCGTCCAGTTCCAGTGGGGCAGGAGGTGAAGCGTCTCCTCGTCTTTGTTCCATTGGCTGCGATAGAGCCAGTATCGGTCTTTGGGCAGCGAGGCGAGGTCGATGATGCCGAAATACGAGCTGTGGCTCGGCCATGCGTCCGTGTCGTAGGGCGAGGGCTCGCCTAAGTAGTCAAAACCCGTCCATACGAACTGTCCCAGCGTCCAGTCGTAGTCATCCTGCAACTGGAAATCCTGGTCGGGGAGACCGGACCATGCGCAGTACTCCAGGTCGTAACCGGACGACTGGTTGTCCGCATACATCTTGTCGGGCTGTATGACAGCCGGCAGCTTATATACGCCTCGGCTGGAGACTGTGGAACTGGTCTCGGAACCCAGAAGCATCTTCTGCGGCAGCTTCTGATAGCCCTCCAGGTACCGCCCGGTACGGTAGTTGAATCCCGGCAACTCTACGGCTGCTCCGAACCCGTTGTTGACGACGTGCATCGCCTGGTCCATGCCGTTGGTCACAGGACGGGTGGGGTCGAGTTGGTGGAAGAGCTCTTGAATCGTGTTCACCAGATTAATGCCATCCTCCTTTACTTGGTTCCATACCTCGTTGCCGCTGGACCACATCATCACGCAGGCGTTGCTGCGGTAGTGCTTCACCATGTTCGTCACGTCGGCGCGCCACCACTCTTTGAAATCGACGTGGTAGTCGTTCTCTGTCTTGCCGTGGTTCCATACGTCGAAGGGCTCGATCATCATCATCATACCCATCTCATCGCACAGCTCCACGAGCTCCGGCGCGGGCATGTTATGGCTGGTTCGGATGGCGTCGCAGCCCATTGCCTGGAGCATGGCTATCTGGTGTCGTAGCGCGTCTTTGTGTACCGCGGCACCCAAGGGACCCAGGTCATGGTGGTTGCACACGCCCTTGAACTTACGGGTCTGGCCATTCAGCTGGAAGCCGTGCTCCGCCGAATAGCGGATACTGCGCACGCCGAAACGCGTCTCGCGTTCGTCCAGTATCTTCATCGTGCCCAGGCTGTCGCCCATAGGGCGCATCACGCGCGTACGTGCTGTATAGAGGTGCGGTGTCTCGGGGCTCCAGAGCTTCGGCCGGGTGAGGTGTACACGCCCGTGCTGGCCGTGGAAAGCGGCTACGCGCCCGCCCTGATACAGGATCTCGGTCTCCACGCGTATATCGTCACGCCCGTCGGTGCTGATGGCTTCCGTGCCGTCCTGTACCTCGATGTCTATCGCTACTACGGCGTGGCTGTGGTCGGCATCCAGGCGCTCCGTACGCGCCCATACGCCGAACGTAGGTATATGCACCCGCTCGCTCTCTACCAGATGGACGTTCCTGTAGAGACCTGCACCCGGATACCAGCGGCTCTGTTGCGGCTTGTTCTCCAGCACCACGTCAATGTCGATGCTGTCGCCGGTGATGAGCTCCGGCAGGATGGCGCAGTCGAAGGTGTTATAGCCGTACGGCCAATAGACCACCTCCTCGCCGTTGACAAACACGTCGGCATGACTCATGGCACCGTCGAAGACCAGCGTGTACCACTTGTCTTTGTTCACCGCCACGCGGGTCTTATAGTGCCCTTTGCCCATCCATGGCAGGCCGCCGCTACGCCCGGTCTTCCAGGTCGGCTCTTTCTCTCCGTTCTGCACGACAATCACTTCCTGCAGGTCGTTCGCGCGGTCGAAGGGACCGCTGATAGCCCAGTCGTGCGGCACACGCACTTCATGCCATGCGGTATCCACATTCGGCATCTGTTCCGACGGCTCTTGCCGGAACTGCCAACTCGTCAGCAAAGTGCTGACAGCTAATAAAATACTAATCATAGGAATCTGTACTCTGTTACCTCGTCCAACTTCTCTCCGGGGCGGAGTATCACGTTCGGGAAGTCGTCATGATGGATGCTGTCCGGCCAGTTCTGCGCCTCCAGACACACGGCGTGCTGTATGTCATACATGGTGCCGCTCTTACCCTCATTCTGCTCGATCCAGTTGCCGGTATAGACCTGCAGTCCTTTCATCGTGGTCCAGCACTCCATCGTCCGTCCGTCGGCTTGCAGGGTAGCGGCGTGGCGCAGCTCTTTCGGAGCATCGCCGTCGCAGAGGCACCAGTTGTTGTCTATGCCCCTCCACGGCTTGAAGAACGGGTCTTTCATCCGTTCGCCCAGGCGTACCGGCTCGCGCAGGTCCATCGGCGTGCCCGTGACCTCGCGTATCTCGCCCGTAGGACAGGTATTCTCGTCAAACGGAGTGAACTTGTCTGCAAACACTTGCAGCACGTGGTCGTCCACCCGTCCGCTGCCTTCGCCCGCCAGGTTGAAATAGGCGTGGTTGGTCATCGCTACCAGAGTAGGCGCATCGGTCTTGGCCTCGTAGTGAATACGCAGGGTGTTGTCTTTCGTCGCGGTGTAGGTTACCCAAACATCGACATTGCCGGGATAGCCCTCCTCGCCGTCCTTGGAGTGGTAATGGAGCGTGATCTCGTAGGCGCTTTGTGCTGTCACGTCCCAAATCTTGGCGTTGAAGCCCTCGATACCGCCGTGCAGGCTGTTGGGACCGTTGTTAACAGGCAGATGGTATGTCTCGCCGTCCAACTCGAACACACCCTCTTTGATGCGGTTGGCTACCCGTCCGCAGATGGCGTTGAAATAGGTCTCTTTCGTGCGCCACTCCTCCGCTGTGCGGAAGCCAAGGACGATATCCTTGACTTCCCCCTTGCGGTTGGCTACCAGCAGCTTGGTGATCTTCGCGCCGAGATTGCTGATCTCCGCTACCAGACCGCCGCTGCTCTTGATGGTATAGAATTGTATTGGTTTCATAAAATGAATAATTATCAATGTACAATTTACAATTCACAAAGCGTCCTAACGGCTTTTGTACAAAACAGAAAAGATAGTACGAACCTTAAAACATAGTACCAAACTCATAGAGCCCTTTGTCCATTGTACATTGTGAATTGTTAATTAAGCCAAACGCATCACGCCGTCTCCGATCTCCGCTACGTAGAAATCCGCCTTCAGGCCGGTCTTCTTCTCGTACTCGGCACCCACAAACGCTTTGAAATGTTCGATGGCTTCATCCTTGACGAGGCTCACGGTGCATCCTCCGAAGCCTCCGCCTGTCATACGGCTTCCTAACACGCCCTCAACCTGCCATGCGGCTTCTGCCAGCGCATCCAGCTCGGGACCGGTCACCTCGTAGTCGTCACGCAGCGATACATGGCTGGCGGTCATCAGTTCGCCGAAACGTGTGATGTTGCCTTTCTTCAGTGCCTCTACCGCTTCTGCCGTACGGGCTACTTCGCCTACCACGTGGCGCGCACGTTTCTTGGCGATAGGGTCGGTGATGGCTCCCTCTACTGCTTTCCAGTCTTCCTCCGTCAGCTCTGCCAGGAACTTGATGGGTTTCACCTTGCTGATCTGCTCTACAGCGGTGTGGCACTGGCGTACGCGGTCGTTGTATGCGCCACTGTCGAGGTGGTGCGGGCTGTGGGTGTTGGTGATGACTACTTTGATGCCCTCCAGCTTCACCGGCACGTGCTCGAACTCCAGCGTGTCGCAGTTGAGGTAGATAGCATGGTCTTTCTTGCCCTGCGCCGAAGCGAACTGGTCCATCACGCCGCACATCACGCCGGCGTACTCATGCTCGCACGCCTGACCGATGAGCGCCAGCTCCGTGCGGTATTTCTTGTCGTCGGGGTCTTTCCAACCCATCTCCTCGGTGAAGGCACGGGCGGTGACTACCTCCATGGCGGCGCTGCTGCTCAGACCCGCGCCTGCCGGTACGTTACCGTAGTACAAGAGGTCATAACCGCTCTCTATCTTGGCCTCCGGATGACGGCGGGCAATAATCTCGATACATCCCAGAGCGTAGTTGCACCACGCGCGGTCGGGCTGCGGAGCAATAGCGTCAATGGCAATCTCATATACCTGCTCCATGTTCATCGAGCGGAAACGGAGTACTCTGTCGTTGTTTTTCGCCAGCAGCAGCCATGCTCCGAAACTCAAGGCACAAGGGAAAACGCAGCCGCCGTTGTAGTCGGTGTGCTCGCCGATTAAGTTAACTCGTCCCGGGGAGAAGAACATTTTCTCAGCCTTGCGGCCGTACGCTTGCTCGAAAGCAGCATTCATTTCTTGTGTTGTCATAGTAATATTGAATTAGTGAAAAAATACATAATCTGCGTGCAAAGTTACTAAAAAAAACGCAATTATACAAGAAAAAATCATTTTTATGCTAAAAAACATGTCCAAATTGTTGCGTCTTTCGCAAAAAAGTAGTAACTTTGCAGCAAAATTACAATTTGGCATAGTTTAACCTTAAAAATTTAGTTGCTATGGGATCTGTACTTCATGTTCTACTGTTCGTCCTGATCGGTTGGACGTTAGTCTCCTTCTTTTTGGTATGGCAATGGTTTGATGCGCGCGACCGGGTGAAGGTTGTACGTGAGACCACGCGTGAGGACACGATTCGCGCTATCCGCCGTAGTTATGATAAGTGCAACAGACTGATTTATATCGGTCTGGGAATAGCACTGGCGTTTATCGCATTGCCGTTCCTGGAGCATGATTTTTTCGGTACGCTCTATTATTCGGGGGTGGTAATCATTGCCGACATCCTGGTATGGTTCGGCCTTAGGGCTGCCAAAAACAACTACCTGGAGAGCCTGGATGACTATGTCAATGAGAATGAGGAGCACGTACGCGAGGCGGCAGCCGAGCGTGAGCGTATGCGCGAGGAGTGGCGTCGTCAGGCACCGGAACTCAACCCGCAGGCGGAGCAGGAGATCAAGGAGGCGCTGGGCGACAACTACGAAGTGTGGTTCAAGCATGATATTTTGACCGGTCGCAATGTGCTGGCGAATATGGAGGATGAAATCCTGTATGCGCAAGGCGTAGTAGTGCCGTTCAAAGAGATCATGGAGGTACGTCCGGGACGTAAGGACCTCAAGCTGGTGACCAGGAACAGTCTGCATCCGTTTATTACCATTGATTTCGGAGCATTGCCTATCAACCCCGAGACAGGTAACAAATACATGGATGAGATAGCTATCAAGTTGCAGAAAATCATTCAATAATGTCTTCGGAAGAGAGGGCAAATACGGTAACGCATCTTATCGCTTTAGTGGCTACGCTGATACTCGCGTGGCCACTAATGCGTTTGGCCTGTTGGGCGCAAGCCGTTCATCATCAGTATGAGGTACTCGGGACCGCTCTTTTTCTTCTCGGTATGATGCTCATGTACGCTTCCTCTGCGCTCTACCATGCGGTTGCAGACCCTGCGCACAAACGGCGGCTGCGTGTGTTGGACCACATCGCTATCTATGCCATGATAGCGGGTTCCTACTCGCTGATATGCGTGTCTGTTATAGGCGGATGGATGGGATGGGGACTGTTCGTCTTTCTTTGGACGTGCGTCATAGCCGGCACAATAGGTAAAATAGTGGCATTAGGCAAATACCCCCGTCTCTCTCTGGCGCTGTATCTGGCGATGGGATGGGTGGCGCTACTGGTGCTCTGGCCGATGTGGCAGCGGATGCCGCATGCCGCCTTCGCATGGATTATCGCCGAGGGGGTGTTTTACACCATAGGGGCCTATTTCTTCAATAAGGACGAGGAACATGCCTGTTACCATGCCGTCTGGCATGTGTTTATCATGCTCGGCTCCTCCAGCCATGCGGTAGCTACGTGGCTCATTCTGGCCTCGTTCAGCCATGCGTGATGATATAATAGGGGATGTCGAGCGCCTGTATCTCCGCTTCGTACCGGAGAAAAAGTTCCTGACGGATCTCGTCAGAGCCGTTACTCCGCGCCGGATCGGGCACCCAAGGGATGTCCGGCTTGGTCAGCAGATAGACATCCATAGGGTAGGCTTTGAGGGCTTCTTCCAGCCATTCCGGCACCCGGTGGAAGGCATAGTCAAACCAGACCTTGGTGACAATCAGTTCGGTGTCGAAAAAAACAGTCTCTGTTCCTTGTGCTCCGTCCTTTAGTATATTCCGGATTTCCTCTATCTGCTTCTGCGCTATCCCGCATAGCTCGTCATAACTGACGTCCGTGGAGCCTTTCTTCTCCACATATTCCCGCGCGTACTCGGGCACGTACGTACCTTTATATCTTCGGGATAAATAACGAGCCAACGAGCTTTTGCCCGTTGACTCCGGTCCTATGATGCCAACCTTGTACATTACCTTGTCAGCATCAGTTTGATGTTGATACCTACATTGTCAGCCTTGACGGGGTAGGAGGACGAGATCAGCGGCGTGGTGCCCTGGTGGTCGTAGAAGAGCTGGATGTTGATCTTCTGGCTCAGTACGTAGTCGGCGGAGATCTTCACCGCCAGCACCTTGTTGCCCGAAGAGGCCTGTGTGATACCTTCTTCTATCTTGCGAAGCAGCATCTTCACGTCTTTGTAGGAGAAATCCACTTGCAGCTTGAGGTCGTTGCTGACTTTCTTCTCTCTGCCGTCGCGGCGTTTGGAGATGAAATTGAGGTTCTTGATCGTATATCCACCGCCGATGACAAACTCGTTCGTATGGCCTTCGGTCAACTGTACGGACGTCACGTTCAGCGTCAGGTTGCGCTGCTTGCGGTACTCCGCCTTGAAGCTCAGCGAGTTCTTCATCGTCATGTTCAGACCGATGAGCGGCGAGAAAGCCTCGGTGAGGGAGACATTACTGATGTCGTAAGCGGAACTGGGACGCATCGCATCATAGATACTTCCGTCGTCGCCGGAGAGGCTGCGGGTCATGTCACGCACGAAACCGATCTGTTTGTTGTCGCCGTCCGCGCTTACCCAGGTGGAGTAGGAGCCGAACGAACCGATGGCGTATTTACAGGTATAAGCGTGGGTCAGGGTCACGGACTTGAAATGATCCTTGATCCACGGCAGTTTGCCCAGCCCGTCGAAGGTGACGGACCAGTTGGGCAGCATACTCAGGATGCCGAGGAACGGGTTGAGACTCACGCTGTTGGCGTCGCGTCCGGTATAGGCGGCCAGGAAAGCCGGAACCAGCACGTCGGCGGAGTTGTTACTGATCCGTCCGTGCTGAGCGGGGTTATAGCGTTTGCCGGCAACCGGCGTACCGCTCAGGAAACCGCCGTCCGGCATGGCGATACCCGTATATTGGTTCTGCACGCGCTCGGTCAGTATCTCGCGGTTCTCCAGGAACCGGTCAAACGTGGCGTTTGAGAAGTTCTCTTCCTGCTTGCCGATACGGCTGAAGGCGGTTCCGATAGCTACCTGTGTGATGTTGAACGAACCGGTGGTGGTCTCCTGCGGCGTGCCGTAGCTGGAGATGATTGAGGTGGACTGCGCCATATACCGCTTGCCGTTCAGCTGGACTTTGAGGCCCGGCAGCGGCTCCAGAGTCAGTTTGACATCCAGATCCGAGGTGTGGGCGCGTACCGCCGGCTGTACCACCGACGTGTCACCGGACAACCAGTGGTGGCGCTGGGCGCGCTCCATCATGTCTTTGGGGATGAAACCGAACGCGAAATCGAAGCCCGGAGCATACGCTCCGTCCGACCTGCGCTGGCCCATGAAACCCGCCTCCGGCATGAAGCCCGGCAGGGTCATGGAGTTTGTCTCGCGGTAGGTGATCTGCAGCTTGCGAACCAGCGTACCCAAGTAAGCGAACATGTCACCCGTCACCTGAGCCGGCGTCCGTTGGTTCGGGTCTTTGGTGGTCACAGTGACCGTAGCCTGGGCGCAGTCGGCTTTCGGCGTGATGGTCACCTTGGTGTTGCCTGCCGGACGGAACGAGACAGGCACACTCTTGCCCGTAGAGTCCGCTACGGCGATATTCAGCGACTCGCTGTTCAGCCGGTGGGTCACCTCGACGGGCTCGCCTTTCTTCAGCGTCACGGTCTGCGTGTAGGTCTTCGGCTTGAAGTTCCGCCGTGCCCCACGGCCCGAGTAACGCTGGGTCATCGTTTTCCAGTACTTGGATTTGCCGTACCACGTCTCGAAATTGATACTTCCGTCCACCTGCCATGTCTGGAGGCTGCTGACGGTGTTACCCATATCCTCGCCGGAGGTGGTGGAAGCCGTGCGGGTCCAGTTATAGTTGGCGTTATACGATCCGTTGAGTGTCAGCGGGTCCAGGTAAGGGATGCGGTTCAGCGGCACGTTCCAGCTCGCGGTGAAGATCTGCTGGTAAGCGTACGGCTTGCCGAAACGGCCTAACGAACGCTGGATAGTGTCGCGCCATGCTTCGTACTTGTCGTGGTTGAACTCCGCGTCGAAATAGCGGTCTTTCAATATCTCCGGCGTGTACTTGCCTTCGTCGATGATGGCGTTGAAGGATGACTGGAAACTGAACTTCATGTTCTTCGTCAGGTCGTATTTGAAATCGACGTTACGGTCCCAGGTGAAGTCCTTGCTGTAGGTCAGGTCCATGTTCGACGCTGCCGAACCGGCCAGGTCGCGCATCTTCATGTGGCTGAACGTGCGGTGCATGTTCATATTGAATCCCCACGACTGCGGCAGGTAGTAGAAATTCATCTCTTTGAGTACTTTCACTTTCTGTACTTTCTCTACCTTGCCGAACGGCTCCCACGGTTTGGGGTTGAAGTTATAGGCGTATTGGAAACTACCCTTGTGGTCGGTGGTGTAGTTGGTCTCCATCTCGGGCGAGTGCTCCGCCTGTTTGTTGTATGACGCGGAGATAGAGAAGTTCGCCGGGTCGTAGAACATGTCTTTCTTCTTCGAGTGGATATTGACCTTCATGTTGCTTACCGAGAACGACGTGGACTCGTGTACGGTGTTTGTCATCTGTTTGATAGAGTCGCGTTCCTCTTTGGTCTTTGGTGTCGTAGGTGCTGAGGGTCTCCGAGAGTTTCACATCGGTGTCCAGCGGGTCGTAGTCGGGACTCGTCACCTCCTTGCTGTACGCTACGTACAGCGGCATCTGAATCTTCGCTTTCTCCGGCAGCAGGCGTCCTGCCTCCAAGGCGGCACTGACGGATATCTGGTAGAAATTGTCCAGATTGCGGTCCATCACGTTGGACTCGATAGAGCCGTAACCGGCTGTCTCCAGATGTCCGGCTACGTTCACTTGGGCGATGTCGCTGATGGCAAGCGAGGCGTTCGCCATGGCGGCCACACCGCCTTGTTCGTTGAACTGGCTCAACCGTAGTTCGTTCACCCATATCTCGCCGCTCGCATCGTGCTGACCGTTGTTGCGTACACCGATCATGATGGTCGAGATCTCCTCCAAGGTCGGGTTACCCAGCACGGTGATCTTGTTCTGCGGCTTGTCGTTGGCGTCGTCATAGACCACATACGGCTGGGTGTTGCTCACACCCTCGTTGCCGGCGCGGCGTGCTTTGTTACGCGCGGTCTTGGCATCGGTGAAGACAGACAGCGGGAAATCGAACATGTTCGCCCGGGGCCATACGGCTTCGCGGTCGTTCTCGTTTTCGTTGTTATACATACCCGGAGCGGTCAGCTTCAACGGAATCTCGTATTCGTAGTAGTTGTTCTTCAGGTCGCTTCCCAACCGGATGAAACAGGTCAGCTCGTCGTCCTTCAGGTTCGGATCCACGGCGCTCATCTGCTCGGCGTGGACGAACATCTGCAGGTTCTTGTACTGACGCATGTCATACCCCGTGTTCTTGTACATCGCCCTCGCATCACGCGGACTGAGGTTGGATACACGCAGTACCATTGCCTGTTCGTTCTGTGCTATCAGCTGTGCCTGACCCGGGTCGGTCTGGCGGCTCACACCGGGAGGCAGCACATAGTTGATAGGTGAACGGGTACTGTTCTCCTCGATATTGACGGTCTGTACGTCAATAGAGGCGGTAGGGTTCACCGGTAGGCCTACCGGCGATAACTCACGCGTGTATTGTCTCCACTCCCCGCGGACAAGGTCCATCGTGGCAAAACGCAGGAAAGTCTCGTGCTGGAAGCCTGTCAGGTACATACGCATGAAACGGATGGATTTCCAGTTGCGGATGGAACCCACTCGCTGCATCGTGGCGCTGTCTCCGTGGAGAGGTATCTTGAACTGGTACCAGGTCACATCGACTGTCTCGCCGTTGCGCAGCGTCACCTTGCGGACTTTCTTCTCCGTGATATGCTGGCGGCCTACGTCCATCATGTCGGGGCGCAGGATCACTTTGTATTGGTAATATTTCTCGTATTCGTTGAGGGTGTTGTCCAGATTGATATCCTCCATATCCGGCGTCAGCGTGGCGGCGGTACCGTAGCTCTCGGTCTGCTGTTCCGTCGCCGGAGAGTTGCCCTGCGTACCGTTGTAATGTTTGTAACGGTCCAGGATAGGCACTTGCTGCTCGTCGTAGTCCGTGCCGCGGAAGAAATGGAAATTATCGCCGGCCGGGTCGTTGAGCGGGGAGAAAGGATCACGCTGCCATCGGCTCAGCACATCGCCGCTCACCTTGGAGCGCAGCGTGTCAACAAAAGTCTTGTAGCTTCCCCAACTCAGCTCTTGTGCGTCGTTCAGACCGTTCAGACCTACGTCCTGACGCTCACGCGAACCCGCCTCGTTGCTGAAAGCCGTTACGGTGCTCGTCGTCTTTGGTACAAGACCCCAGATGGTCGAATCGACACGGCCTAAGTCATTGTCGGACACCGGCATGCCGTGCTCGAACGCTTTCTTGCCGTCGCGGAGAATATCTTCGCTCACGTCGCCTAAGTTGATATACAGCTCGCCGTTGTAGTCGGTCGGATGGTCGGGGTTGGTCAACGCCGGATCCATCAGCCAGAACTGGATATACTCGATATTCGCTTTCTCGAAATCGGTATTCTCCAGCCGCCGCATGATACCGCCCCAGCGTTGCTCGGGGTGGCTCAGCTTGCCGTCTGTACCGATCTCTTCGTACGAGATATTATACTGTCCGCGCTCCTCCGGGTAGTAGGCCAGGTTGAGGATCGGCAGTTTTGTATCTACGTTGCTGGCCTCCTGGCGGTTGGGGTATATCTCGTCCTGATAGACGATACGCGTACGGTGGTCGCTCAGCGCCGCAAGGTCATTACGGATATGATCCGGCGTGTTGGTTTGCGGGTAGCCGAAGATAGGATCCACGCTGTACCACGCCAGATGCGCGCGGTTCTTGTTATAGGAGATCTTGTTCACGTCCTTCGATTCCGCAAACGGGGTAGGGGTGGACGCCAAAAACCAGTAGTTCGGGTAATGCACGTCTATATTCGTCGTAGTGCTCTCGAAATCATCGATATACGCCGTTCCGGTGGAGCCTACGTCGCGCGTGTGACCGGGGATGAGATGTGCGAACTCCGCGCTGATCTGGAAGGTCGAGGGAGCGGTGGCTGTGATCCAGGGGATCTTGTCTATGGCGTTGGTCAGCCATTGTAACTCGGTCTTCCAGCTTCCGTTGACGCCCCAGATGGTGTTCGCCAGCGGCTCATGGCCCATGTTCACTTTCGTCGTCAGCGGACGTTCGCGCAGGTGCATAATCGTTCCGCCGATCACCAGGTCTTTGTTGAACTCATACTCCAGATGCGCACCGAAGAGGCTCTTGCGCTGCATCGAGAACGTACTCTGGTTTTCCAGCTTCACATCCACATTCGTGCCGCTCTCCAAGATAGAGGTGTTCAGTATGGTCACCGTTCCCATGGTGTAGTCCACGGTGTAATCCACGTTCTCTATCAGCGTGGCGCCACCGGCGGTGACTGTCACGCTTCCGCGCGGTACGTTCATGGCACCCAGACGGATCTCGCTGCTGTTCGTGCCTTTGTATTTACCCGTCAAGCGGAACTTGTTCTTCTCGCTCATCTCTTGCGCTATCACGAGCGTAGAGTCATACAGCTCCGGGAAGCAGTATTTCTTCGCTAACGCCGTGTTCGCGCCGCCTAACTGCTCGGCCAGATAGCTGCCGAACGGCTCCAGTACCGGGAAGATGATCTTACCCGTTCCCGACTGGATGGTCACGCCCTCCAGGAAGTCGAACCGGCCATCCGGTGCAGCGTTGTGTTTCTGGTCCAGACGGTCCAGGTTCATCACACGGATCAGCTGTTTGCCGTTAATTGGACCTTCCGTCAGGTATTGCATGTCCGTGCCCACCGAGTCGTTGCGGTAGGTCACGTATAGTTCGAACTTGTCGGAGTTGATACTGGTAGCACCTAACGAATAGATGTTCTTCATCATCAGGTCCCAGGTACCGCGGCCTTTGTGCCCCGGAGCGTTGGCACTGCTCTTCAGCATCTTCAACGCCAGCGCATTAGGCGTACGCAGCTCGTCGCTGCCGTCCGTCGAGAACTCGCCGACCTGATACACCTGACCGTTGTACGTGTACTCGTAGGCTACCGCCAGCACCTCGTCCTGGTTCAGCGCGCTCTTCAGAGAGATGAATCCCAACGCGCTGTTGAGCGTGTACTCGCTGCTGTTCAGCAGCCGCGCTGACTCGATCTTCTCGAAATCCACGCCGCCTTCCATCCCGTTCAGACCGCCCAGAGCTGTACTCGTCTGGTCTATCTGGCGGAAATTAGTAGCCTGTATATCGGTGTACAGGTTGTTCATCTTGTTGTCCGGAGCAGGCCTTTGGTTGGGACCCCAATACAGCTGCGAGTGACTGGCTGACTCGCCTAAGTCAGTGAATGCCACGATGTTACGCGCCTCGTCGTAGTTGCCCCTTTTGTTGGTCACCCATACCTCGATCTTGTTGATCTGCACGCCGCTTGCGATATACGGTACGGTCGTCATCGCCTTTTCGAAATTATCGCGGAAGAAATGACTCAGGAAGAAGTGCCTGTTCTCATCGTAGCTGTCACCCGCGATGTCGAATTTCGACATCTGCGCGCCGCCTTGGCTGCTTACCGACTGTGCCTCGCTGTTCTGCTGGCTGATCAACGCTTGGATCTTGAACTTGCCGAATTTCAGGTTCGTCTTGATACCGAACAGCGCCTTGCTGCCGCGGATGAGCGAACTCGGCAGATCCATGGTCACGTTACCTGCCTCGATGCTCTGGATGATATCATCCTCGTCGCCTTTGTAGTTAATCTTGATATTCTGTTGGTCGAACGAGAAAGAGGCCTCCGTGTTGTAACTCATGGTGAAGTTCAGCTTCTGGCCTACCTTGCCTTGGATGCTGGCTTGGATCTTCTCGTCGAAATCGAAGATGTTATTGTTTCGCGCACGGGGCGTGAGAGACGGGTTGGCGATATACTGGTGTTTGAATCCGAACAGCAACTCCGCACTACCTTGCATCTTCAGTTGCACTCCGCCCGGGCCGAACACTTTGTCGGCCGGACCGATGTTGAATTTCATGTCCGTGATGTCAAACTTCCGCTCGTTGTTATGCTCCACCTCGCCTATCTTCTGCTGCCAGTACCGGTGCATGATCTGCCGCTCGGCGTATTGGTTGTATTCCTCCTGCGTCAGCATGTACGGCGTGGTGATATCTGTCTCGCCGATACGCGTGCGGATGACATAACGGCCGTTCTCCGGCTGGTACTCCACCGTCGTGGTTACGTTCTCCGGGTCCTGCAGGTCCAGCGAGGAGACAGGTCTTGTCAGTTCCCCGTAGTTTTGTGCACCTAACTGCTTCACGTTGGTCGGTGCCCAGTAACTGCTGTCCGTCTCGGTCACGAAATCCGCTACATCCTCCGGCACAACTTCGCCGGCGGCTATCTTTGCCTCGCGCTCGGCCTCACGCTGTTTGCGTTCCTCCTCGCGTTGCTTGCGTTCTTCTTCACGCCGTGCTTTCTCTTCCTCCTCCGCTTTCTTCTCCGCCTCGCGCGCTGCCTTGGCAGCTTCTTTCTGGGCCTTCTCTTCGGCTATCAGCTCCTTCAGCGTCTTAGGCTTCTTCGGTGTCTCCTGCGCAAAAAGCCCTGTAGTTGCAAAGGGCAACCACAGCAACAGACTAACCAATAATATATTTGAATATCTACCTTTCACTTTTCAATTTTCACTTTTCACCTTTCTAAAGCATTTTTAACGCTTCGCGGATGACGGCCTCCACCTTCATCGCCGGGTTGCCTTTTAGAATCTTATCTACGGCCTTGCTGCTGGCGGCTGCATTGAAACCGAGCATCGTCAGCGCACTCACTGCCTCTGCTTTCACGCCGCTATCCGCCTCTACATCCAACATGGGAATCTCCGTCGGGTCTCCGCCCAAATCCAGTTTGATAGCCTTGTCCTTGAGGTCCACGATGATACGTTGCGCAGTCTTTGTTCCAAGACCTTTCACTTTCGACATCGCTTTGGCGTTACCGGTGGCGATCAGCATTCGCAACTCTTCTGCGGTGAAAGCAGAGAGGATCATGCGCGCTGTGGCGGCGCCGATGCCGCTCACCGTCATCAGCAACTCAAATAACTGACGCTCGGTCTTGGTGGCAAAACCATATATCTCATGGGTGTCCTCACGGATGATCTCCGTGATAAACAACTTGGTGTCTTTCTCCTCGCTTCCCACTAACGACGAGTAGGTCGGCAATGTGATAGCGATTCCGTAACCCACACCGGCGGCTTCTATAATCGCTTCCGTCGGGTTTAATTCCGTTAATATGCCTTTGATATATTCGATCATCTTTCCGAATGGTTTGGCTTGCTCCGGTTCTATACCGGCAAAAAACGCACAAAGATACAACAATTTTTTTATATACGCAAGCGCGCACGTATTTTTTTATAAAAAGAGTGCCATTTTTATTAATTTTCAATTTTCAATTTTCAGTTTTCAATTTATTTTCGTACCTTTGCATGCCCATTATATGTGATTATGACAGAAATAGCTAAATATGGTGAGTTCGGACTCATCAAACATCTGACCAAAGACCTCAAAACGGTCCAGCCTTCGACCAAGAAAGGCATCGGAGATGACTGTGCCGTCATGGATTTCGGCTCCAAGAAAGTCCTAATGACTACCGACATGCTCCTCGAGGGCATTCATTTTAACCTCGAGTACGTGCCGCTCAAACACCTCGGTTACAAAGCCGCCGTGGTGAATTTCTCGGATATCTACGCCATGAACGGTACGCCTACCCAGATCACCGTCTCGCTCGGCATCTCCAAACGGTTCTCCGTGGAAGATATAGAAGCCCTCTATGCCGGCATACGTCTGGCCTGTGAGCGGTATAAGGTCGATCTCGTCGGAGGTGACACCTGTGCCTCCATGACCGGACTGACTATCTCCATTACCTGCCTCGGTACCGCGGCCGCCAAGGATATCGTCTATCGCAACGGTGCCAAACTCAACGACCTCATCTGTGTCTCAGGCAACCTCGGTACGGCGTACATGGGCCTCCAGCTTCTCGAAAGAGAAAGGTTGGCGATGAGCCAGAGTACGCCGAATACTCCGAGTACTCCGGATACTCCGATTGCTGCCTTCGAGGGGCGCGAATACCTCCTCGAACGCCAGCTCAAACCCGAGGCGCGCAGAGACATCCTCGAATCCCTCCGCAAGGTGGGTGTCAAGCCTACGGCAATGATGGATGTGTCGGACGGACTCTCCTCCGAACTCATGCATATATGCTCGCAATCCAACGTCGGCTGTTGCATCTACGAGGACAAACTGCCTATTGACTTCCAGGCTGCCGCGCTGGCTGAGGAGATGAACCTCAATATCGTCACTTGCGCCCTCAACGGCGGAGAGGACTACGAACTCCTCTTCACCTGTTCGCTCGACGACTACGAGAAACTCATCCCCGTGGAGGACCTGTATATCATCGGGCATATCACCAAACCTGAATACGGCTGTAACCTCATTGGCCGTAACGGCGAAGAAATAACCCTCAAAGCACAGGGCTGGAACGCTTTTAATGGTTAAATGACCAAATAAATGAACAAATGGTAAATGACCAAATGGTAAATAAGGTGAGGCTGTTCCTCACCGATGTGGATGGCTGCCTCACGGACGGCGGAATGTATTACACCGCCGAGGGCGAAGTCATGAAGCGTTTCTGTGTCTATGACGGCATGGGCATGGTCTGCCTTCAGCAGGCGGGTATCCCTTGCGGCATCCTCACCTCTGAGAACAGCCTTGTCGTCAAAGCCCGCGCGGAGAAACTCAAACTCCAATATCTCTACCTCGGTGTCGGCTCCAAAGTAGGAAAGTCCGTCACCAGATATGATTTTTCTTTGTCTGCTTCTCGGGGCGTAAGCACCGAGCTCCCGCCAATGACGAAATTGGAGGCGGCCAAAGAGATATGCGACGCCCTCGGCATCACCCTCGCCGACGTCTGTTACGTAGGCGATGACATCAACGACCTTGACCTCCTCCGCGCCGTAGGCTACCCCTGCTGCCCGCCCAATGCCCGCCCCAAGGTCAAAACCGTCACACAAGCTGCCGGAGCCAAAGCGGACATACGAATCTTGAACACACCCGGAGGACAGGGAGCCGTCAGAGAGATAGCGGATTCCATACTGACAGAATCGGTATAGTCTCGACTCTCCATCGGATGCTCATCGGGTGCTCATCGGATGCTCATCGGATGCTCAAGGCGACGACACCGCGATATAACCGCGATATAAACGCGATATAAAGAATGTATAACATAGCCATTATATTAGCCGGAGGGAAAGGCGCGAGAGTAGGGGGAGAGACCCCGAAGCAGTTGTTGCCCCTCGCTGACGGGCGCTCGGTACTCGAGCACGCCGTTGAGGCGTTTGAGGCCTCGCCATCTATAGACGAGATAGCCGTGGTCATGCACCCGGATTTCATGGGGGACCTGCAGAAGATATGCCAAGCGAACACTTGGCAGAAGCTGACCAGACTCATCCCCGGTGGTTCCGAACGGTGGGAGTCGTCCTGGCATGCCATTCTGGCGTATATGGACGATGAATCGTCAATCGTCAATCATCAATCGCCTATCAACCTCTGGTTCCACGACGCCGCACGGCCTTTCGTCTCCCGGCGCATCCTTGCCGACATAGCTGCCGCGCTGGAGACTCACGATGCCGTCACGGTAGCCGTTCCTGTCACCGACACTTTGTACAGGACGGAGGACGGCCATGTGCGTGAGATACCGGATAGAAAGAACTTCATGCGTGCCCAGACACCCCAGGCTTTCCGTTTCGAGCTGGTAGCAGGCGCCTATATGAAAGCTCTTGCCGAGGACGAACCCGTTGCTACTGACGATGCCGGTATCGTACGCAAATACGAACCGCGGCACCCGATCTTCATCGTACCCGGCGAAGAAGCCAACCGCAAAATCACCTACGCAGAGGATCTCAAACAAACCGTACAATAATGAAAATCATCCTTTTAGGCACAGCATACCCTTACCGCGGCGGACTCGCGACGTTCAACGAACGGCTTGCACGCCAGTTTATGTACGAGGGCCACGAGGTGGAGCTATGGACCTTCACCCTTCAATACCCCTCTTTCCTCTTCCCCGGCAAGACGCAGTACTCGTCCGAGCAAGCACCGAAAGGCCTGCTTATCCGTCGGACGCTCAACTCCTGCAACCCCTTCAACTGGCTCCGTGTGGGACGTGCTGTCCGCAAGGCGGCACCCGACCTGCTAATATGCTGTTACTGGATGGCGTTCTTCGCACCCGCGTACGGACTCATCTCACGCATGGCGCGACGCAACGGCAAGACCAAAGCTATAGCTTTGGTGCATAACATGATGCCCCATGAGCCATCCATATTGGATAAACTCTTTGCTCCTTATTTTGTCAAGAGCCAGGACGGCTTCATCGCCCTCTCTGAAAGTGTCATAAAGGATATAGAGAGAGTGGAACATAAAATCTCAAATGTAAAATGTAAAATATCAAATAGACCAAAGGTCTCTTCTCCTCACCCCATCTACGACCATTACGGCGAGCGGATAGCCAAGGCGGAGGCATGCAAGGCGTTAGGGCTGCCGGAAAACAAACAGTATATGCTTTTCTTTGGTCTTGTGCGGGCTTACAAAGGTTTGGATTTGTTGCTTGACGCCTTCGGACAGATAAAAGACCAACTGCCTGAATTACAGTTAATCATAGCCGGAGAGTTCTACGAGCACGAGGACAAATACCGCGCGCAGATAGAGGCGAACGGACTGACCGACAGGGTGATCCTACGCAACGAGTTTATCCCCGACGCCGACCTGCGCAAGTATTTCGGTGCGGCGGATCTCATCGTGCAGCCCTATAAGTCGGCTACGCAGTCCGGCGTGACGCAAGTAGCCTTCCATTTCGAGAAACCCATGCTTGTGACGAACGTAGGAGGGCTTGGCGAGATCGTGCATGACCATAAGATGGGCTATGCGTGCGCGCCGGGGGCGGACGCTATAGCGGAAGACTTGCTGGATTATTTCAACAATAACCGTCAAGCGTCTTATACAGAGTATTTGAAAAAAGAGAAAACCAAATACGCGTGGTCCAACATGACTGCTGCGTTCCTGAATATATTATCCGAATAATCGCATCCGCCGAGTCGGGCGGATCAAACCCAATAACACATGTCAGAAATAGATATCAAACAACGCGCGATAGATTGCCTTCACATGGAAGCAAATGCAATCTTGGCATTGGAAGAACGTATCGACGATAACTTCCTCCGCGCGGTACAGCTCCTCAAAGAGTGCAAAGGCAAAGTGGTGGTCACCGGTGTCGGCAAGTCCGGACATATAGGTTCGAAGATTGCTGCTACACTGGCTTCGACGGGAACGCCGGCTTTCTTCCTTAACCCGCTGGATGCCTACCATGGCGACTTGGGTATGCTGGCAACAGGGGACGTGCTTCTCGCTATCTCCTATTCCGGCGCAACGGAGGAACTGCTTCGTTTCCTGCCGCTGATTCAGGATAAGCATATACCTATCATCGGGCTCTCCGGCAATCCGAACTCGCTCTTGGCGAAATACGCGGATGTGCATCTGTCTATCGCTGTGGAGCGCGAGGCGGATCCGCTCAACCTTGTTCCTACCTCTTCTACCACCGTCACCCTCGCTCTTGGCGACGCACTTGCTTGTGCACTCATCGAGGCGGCACATTTCCAGCCTACCGACTTCGCCATGCTCCATCCCGGAGGCGACCTCGGGCGTAAGCTGCTCGCCAAAGTGAAGGACGTGATGGTGAAAGATAATCTCCCCTTCCTCACACCCGATATGCCGATGTCAGAAGCCATCGAGATTGTGACGAAAGGTGCACTGGGTGTCGGGATAGTAGTGGAAAACCTCTCTTCGGGTTGTTCTACGGACGGTCACCGGCAGTCCGACCGAGCAGAGCTCTTCACCCGCTCAACGGAGAAGGAAAAGTGTTTGGTAGGAATAGTGACCGACGGGGATATACGACGTGCGATGCAACGGTTGGGTAAAGCGTTCTTCGAGACGAAGGTTGAAGAGATCATGTCCCGCAAGCCCAAGACTATCAGCAAGGATGCGAAGATCGTCGAGGCGGGTGAGATGATGAACCATCACTCCATCCACACCCTGATTGTGGTAGATGAAATGTCAAATGACAAATGTCAAATGTCAAATCCCCTTCATGTCGTCGGCGTCATCGACTCCTTCTCCTGCCTACCCGGCACACGTTTTTATCACTAAATGCTAAAAATCCTTCACTAAAAGCATAAAATATTTGCGTATATCAAAAAAAAGCAGTACCTTTGCACCGTGAAATGTAAATGGTGATTTATATAAATGTAGATTTACATTATGAAGTTCTACGACCGAAAAAATGAATTGGCAGTACTGCAAGAGATTGAAAAGCAGTCTCGTACAAGTGCAACCTTCACGGTACTGATGGGGCGCAGACGTGTGGGGAAGACTTCGCTTATCATGCGAGCTATGCAAGATGCAGAGTCTGCCTATCTGTTTGTGTCCAAAGACAGTGAGGCTTTTCTCTGTCAGAAATTCCAGCGTGCCTTAGAGGAGCAACTGAACATTCCCATATACGGTACATTGACGCATTTCCGGGACCTGTTTGAGGTCATCATGCGGGAGTCGGTTAATCGCCCGTTCACGGTCATCATGGACGAGTTCCAGAACTTGTACAAGGTCAATCCGGCTATTTTCAGTGAGATACAGGATATATGGGACCGCTATCACATGGAGTCGCGTATCAACCTGATAGTGAGCGGCAGTATTATGTCTCTGATGAAACGTATCTTTGAGAACGAGAATGAACCGCTCTATGGCCGTCCTACCTCCAGGATGACCTTACGGCCGTTTACCATTGCGACGCTCAAGCAGATATACAGCGATTATTGTCCGGACTATAAGAATGAAGATTTGTTGTGCCTGTATATGCTTACGGGCGGAGTAGCCAAGTATGTGGAGTTGCTGATGGATGCCGGCTGCTATACGAAAGAGAAGATGCTCAATTATGTATGCCGAATGGACTCCTATTTCCTTTCGGAGGGCAGGGATATGATCAACAATGAGTTCGGCTCCGATTATAATACTTACTATTCCATATTGCAGCTGATAGCCAAAGGACAGAACCGTCGTAGCGATATAGACGGAGCACTCCAGAAAGATGTCGGTACATTCCTTCAGAACCTGGAGAATAACTTCGGCATGATAGCCCGTATCCGACCGGTGTTGTCTTCGCCTAATTCCAAGGTGTCGTCGTATGAGATAGTAGATCCGTTCCTGCGCTTCTGGTTCCGTTTCATCTGTCCGTATCAGGCTTTGATAGAGAGCGGACAGTTACGGTTGCTCCGTGAGAACATCAATACGCATTATGAGCAGTTCTCCGGTCGCACCTTGGAGCGCTATTTTCAGGCATTATTGATGGAAAGCGGCGTCTATACATTAGTGGGTAACTGGTGGGACAAGAAGAGTGAGAACGAGATAGACGTGGTGGCGCTCAATGAGTTTGACCGCACGGGCTTGATAGCCGAAGTGAAACGCAACGAGCACAAACTCAGCCTGCCGAAACTGGAAGAGAAAGTGAAGAGTTTACCCCAGGGAACATTCGGCCAGTACAAGTTTGAACTAAAAGGCCTGTCCTTGAAGGATATGTGATTCCTGCATGTCAGACAGCAGACAGTTGGTGGCTGAGGGGCTTGGGTACAAGAATCACTAACGCTGAATTTTGAACAATTCGTTCGAAGAAAAAAAGATATGTCAGTATTGTCAGTTTGTGCTGCGGGATAGTACCCGGAACATAAACGAAGCTATGCCGGCATCCGATGCCGGAGAATAAATAGAAGAAAGAGAACCAAGAATACAGGAAAGCAATCATGCAAGCAATCATCTTAGCAGCAGGAATGGGCAAACGCTTGGGCAAATACACCCAAGATAATACCAAGTGTATGGTGAAAGTAGGTGGCGTAACACTCATTGAGCGTCTTTTGCACCAATTGGACAAACTGAATTTGGACCGAGTGGTCATGGTAATCGGCTATAAAGCGCAAGAGTTGAAGGATTATCTGGCTACGATTGAGACCAAGACTCCGTTGTGCTTTGTGGAAAATCCTGTCTATGATAAGACGAACAATATCTATTCGCTCTATTTAGCTAAGGATTACATGTGTGAGCAAGACACGTTGCTTTTGGAGTCGGATATTATCATGGAGGATGCCGTATTGACCAAATTAGTCAACCATCCATACCCGGATTTGGCATTGGTGGACAAATACGAGAGTTGGATGGATGGCACGGTGGTCACTTTGGATGATGACAACCGTATTCTGCGTTTTATTCCTAACAGCCAATTCCGTTATGACGAAATACCGCAATACTACAAGACCGTAAATGTCTATAAGTTTTCGCAGTTTTTTTCGCAACATATGTATGTCCCGTTCTTGGAAGCGTATAGTGCGGCGATGGGAAATAACGAGTACTATGAGCAAGTTCTCCGCGTCATTACGATGCTTGATAACTCCGGCATGAGAGCATTGCCATTAGCAGGGGAACAATGGTATGAAATAGACGATGTGCAGGATTTGGATATAGCGGAATCTATTTTTACGGATAGGCAGTATGACTTGCTTTGCTCACGCTACGGCGGTTATTGGAGGTATCCGCACATGTTGGATTTCTGCTACTTGGTCAATCCTTATTTTCCGAACCAACGCCTGAAAGATGAGTTGGCAGCCAGTTTCCAACGTCTCTTGACTGAGTATCCCTCGGGACAGCGTGTGAATGACTTGCTGGCAGCCAAGAACTTCAACGTAGAGCAGCAATATATCGCAGTCGGCAACGGAGCGGCAGAGTTGATTAATGCGCTCATGGGAACTCTGCAAGGCAACGTGGGAGTAGTCCGTCCGACTTTTGAGGAATACCCGAATCGTTTGCCGCAAGAAAGAGTGGTAGTTTTCCAGACTAAAGCACCTGATTTCAGTTATTCAGCAGATGAGTTAATGGCTTATTTTGCAGGCAAAGGAATAGAGACACTTGTGCTTATCAATCCAGACAACCCTTCCGGAAACTATATTTCCTATAAGGATTGTACCCGTTTGGCGGAATGGTGTCAATCGAAACAAATCAAGTTGATAATTGACGAGAGTTTTATAGACTTCTCAACAGAGCATCCTACGTTCTTTGCAAACGATATTCTGGAATCATATACTAACCTCATCGTGATGAAAAGTATCTCCAAATCGTATGGTGTACCGGGATTGCGGTTAGGCGTAATGGCTTCATCCGATACGAAACTGATGTCTGCCGTTCGCTCCAAACTCAGTATATGGAATATCAACTCTTTTGGAGAGTTCTTTATGCAGATATTGGGCAAATACGAGAAACCCTATAAGCAGGCAATGGATGAGTTCCGTGCCGAGCGAAGCCGCTTTGTGGCAGAACTGCAAACTATCCCATACCTACGTGTTCTGCCTACCGAGGCTAATTATGTGCTATGCGAAGTGAAGTCTTCTCATTCTCCCCGCGAGTTGGCTGTACGGCTTTTGCGCGAGCACATGATACTAATCAAGGACTGCACAAACAAATGCGGTGCTCCGTTCATCCGCCTTGCCATCCGTGACACGAAGGATAACAACCGACTGATTGAAGCATTGAAGCAATTATGAAATTAATTACTAATTGTGATATAGAAGCATTAGGGATTTCCCCACGCGAGTGCGTAGAGTGGGTGCGAGAGTCTTTCTGTATGAAATATGAGGCGCAGTTACCTGCAAAAATCAGTCTTCATCCACAGGGCTCGGACTTTTTTAATACGATGCCTTGTTTGTTGCCAGAACGATACAACCGTTTTGGAGTAAAAGTCGTGTCACGTATCGCGGGAAAGAAACCAGCATTGCACTCCGACCTTTTGTTATATAATTCAGAAACGGGCGAATTGTTGGCCTTGATGGAAGCGGATTGGATTACTCAAATGCGGACAGGTGCAGTGGCCGCTTTGGCAATAGAGACACTACAAAAAAATAATGCTTCAACGTGTTCTTTTATCGGATTAGGTAGTACAGCCGATGCAACGATGTCTTGTCTTCAAGCCATTCTGCCTGCTGATAAGGAATATACAATCCAATTAAAACGCTATAAAAATCAAGCTGAGCAATTTGCAGCAAAATGGGCAAAGCAGCATTATAGTTTTGTGATTGTAGATACCAATGAACAATTATTACAGAACTGTGATGTATTGGTTTCTGCAGTGACAGAGATGCCCGAATTATTTTGCCCAGATGATGCCAAGTATCCGGAAGGTATGTTGCTGGTTCCTATACATACACGAGGATTCCAGAACTGCGATTTGTTCTTTGATCATGTATTTGCAGATGATAAAGGACATGTGGAAGGGTTTAAATATTTCTCGCAATTCAAGTCGTTTAGTGAACTCAGTGAGGTATTGCTCGGTAAGATTTCTGGGCGTGTAAATGATCGGCAACGAATAATAGCATATAACATCGGTCTTGGATTGCACGATGTCTGGTATGCATCTAAAATATATGAGAGACTTAATAGTTAAGATATTAGTGCGTTTGGGACTCTATAAACCAGTTGTAGAGTTAATCAATAAAGTTAAGTTTGAAGTTCAGGCTCGGCGAATGCGCAAAGATGGGGTAATGATGCTGAAGGCGGCGGATGAGGCTTTTGCGCAAATGGGTGTACAGGCCTTCTTGACATACGGATGCCTATTAGGAGCTTACCGTGAACACGGATTTATATCATATGATCCGGACATTGATTTAGGCGTGTTGGAAAGCGAACTGCCGTCAGACTTGCATGAGCGAATGGGAAACGCAGGTTTCCATTTGCTTCGTCAGAATTATATAGGATCTACAGGGCAAGTGGTGGAAGAAACATATGAGTATCGTAAACTGCACTTGGATATATTTATATATATTAAAGAAGGGAATGATTTATACTCTGTAATCCAGCGCAAGCATGAAACAAAAGATTGGAAGGATGCGAACGCAACAGATGGTTTTCCGTGTGATAGAAGTTATGTCCCTGTTTGTGATTTTGAACGTCGAGAATTTCTCGGACTCAAAGTTTATATGCCAGTGGATACTGATGGATGGTTGCGTGCCATTTATTCAGATTCATACATGACTCCAATTAAGAATTGGACAGCCAAAGATTATAAAACGCGAATAGTGCACACAGAAGAACGCTCTTATAGAAAAAACTATTGATATAATGCGAAGACTAAAAACATCTTTTTGTACATCCTGATATTATAAAAAATATTTTTAATAAAAAGGATATAGAAACTTGCATATATCAGAAAAAAGCAGTACCTTTGCAGTGAATTTATTGAATAATATAGTATAAGTAAATCAATTATTCTTTTGGTAACGCATATTATTCTATTTGTTATAAATGAATTATTCCTTTAATGAAATATCATCGGCTGAGTTGATGCAACAATTGGCAGAGCGGTTGCGGGCACGACGTTTGGAGAAGGGATTGTCAAGGCAAACTTTAGCGGAGATGTCGGGTGTACCGGCTCCCACCATCGCCCGGTTTGAACAACAGTATGCAATTTCCCTGCGGCAATATGTTGATTTGGCTCTTGCTCTGGGATATGCCGGGCAGTTGGAAAGCTTTATGCAAGAACCGCTTTACAAGACGATAGAAGAGTTAGAGCTGATAAAACAGAACAAGAACCGTGTACGCGGGAGCAAAAACAGGGAATGAGAATAACGGACATAAATAAGGTCTATGTGAAATACCACGGTCGGATAGTGGGGACGTTGATGATGTCGCCCAATGACGAGTCAGCGGTATTTCAATATGCAGATGAATGGTTATCTACCGGTTTTTCCATCTCTCCTCTTGAATTACCGTTAGAGAACAAACTGTTTATCGCTCCGCGAAGTCCTTTTTATGGTAATTTCGGAATCTTTGAGGATAGCATGCCGGATGGTTACGGGCGCTATTTGCTCAACAGGATTCTGCGCGCACAAGGAATAGATGATTTTAAACTGACTCCGCTGCAAAGGCTGGCTATCGTTGGAAATGCAGGGATGGGAGCACTATGTTACGAACCGGCATATAGTGCAGTCTCTGAATCCGTATTGCCGGAATTGGATGAATTGCAGCAATTAGCACTGGATGTATTATCAGAAAAGCAAACGGAAGGTGTAGAAGTATTGTATTTCAACAGCGGGAACTCCGGAGGTTGCCGTCCAAAATGTCTGTACCATTCGGATGGGAAGGAGTGGTTGGTAAAGTTCCGGCACACTTACGACCCGAAAGATATAGGAGAGCAGGAGTATCGGTATATGCAATTGGCTTCAAGATGCGGGATAGAAATACCCGAGTGCCGATTGATTGAAGGGAAATATTTTGCATCACAGCGATTTGACCGGACGGAAGAAGGGGAGCGATTGCATATCGCAACAGCTGCGGCTTTGTTAACGGAAGGTATCAACCCTCCTAAAACGGATTACAAAACGTTACTGAGTCTGACAGGATGGCTGACCCAATCACCACAACAAGTGGAACAGATGTTCCGCAGAATGGTGTATAATGTGTCGATAGAAAACAAGGATGACCATGCGAAGAATTTTACGTTCATTTGGCGAGACGGCAAGTGGCGATTGGCTCCCGCGTATGACTTATTGCCATTTGCAGAGGGCTATCATGGTCAGCATGCAACATCCGTAATGGGCAAAGGTAACCCGACTGACGAAGATATGATTGCCGCCGGAGAGACTATCCGTATAAATGCCCGTCGAGGCAAACAGATTATAAATGAAATACGGGAAATTATCCAATCTGAGAATATATGCTAACTGCAATCATCTGTACATATAACCGGGCGAAGTATATACGCCCTTTGTTGGAGAGTATTGCTGCGAATGATTTGCCAAAGAATGAATATGAAATTCTCTTGGTAGATAATAACTGCACGGATAACACACGTGAGGTATGCGAGATGTTCGCTGCGGCTCATCCCGATGTGCAATTCCGCTACACGGTAGAACCGGAGCAAGGTCTTTCTGCTGCCAAGAACCGCGGAATTAAAGAGGCGCAAGGAGATATTATTGTTTATATAGATGACGATGCGCTGGTAGATACATGGTATCTGCGAACCTATGCGGAGTGGTTTGCCGCTCATCCTGAGACGATGGCGTGCGGCGGACCGATAGAGCCGCTTTACGAGACTGCGGAGCCGGACTGGATGACGCCCTATACGAAAGCCCTTCTTACGGCATGGATGAATTACGGGAAAGAGGTACGTGAGTATCCGCATGGCCGTTATCCGGGAGGTGGCAATGCTGCATATCGCAAGTCCGTATTTGACCAAGTAGGGCTCTTTAATACAGCACTCGGGCGCAAAGGCGGTAACCTCATGGGATCGGAGGAAAAAGATATATTCGACAAGATGCATTCATTGGATATGCAGATTCTCTATCTGCCTCAACCGGTGCTCCATCATTGTATTCCTCAAACTAAATTAGAGAAACCCTATTTTGACCGTCTGACGCTTCAGATGGGCATCAGCGAAAGGCTACGGACTCTCGCTATCAGTAAGTCCAAATATATCAAACGCCTCTTTTCGGAGAGTGTCAAATGGGGCGGTACAATCGTTTTGCTATGCCTATATACAATCAGTTTCCACCCCGTGAAAGGATGGAAACTGGTTCAATTCCGTGCAAATGTGTCCAGAGGCCTGCTCGGATTTATTTCTGCCGTTTAAGCAGGCTTTTCCAAAGCGGATAGGTGATACCGCCCAATGCGATAATCAGCAACAGAACGGCACAAGCGTAACTCCATCTGTCCATTTTCAATGCTTCCGGCACAAACTCCATGCGTATCTGGTGCTCACCGGCCAGTATAACTGCTGCACGCAGGATATAATCAACGCGTCCTATTTCTTTCTCTTGGCCGTCAATATACAGATGCCAGCCTTCGGGATAATAGATCTCGGAGAAGACAACTATGCGGTCAGAGCCCGTATGAACCGTATATTCCAATTTGTTGGGCGCATAGGATACCATGGTAATCTCATCGCCCTCGTTAGGCATCCCGGCGCATGTCAGAAC
>CADBZO010000008.1:111854-116577 GCA_902799185.1 uncultured Bacteroidales bacterium
TTCAACGCAGCACTTTCGTCATCCGGGGTCGGTACAAACTGCACGTTCTCTACAAACCACGCATTACCCATTGCATCGGGGTTTTGCATTACACCACGCTGCGTGACTATATACTTGGTGTTGAGCATATTGAGCACATTCCAGTTCATCTTGCTGATATGCTCGTCAATCAAATCCTGGTAGCGGCGCAGTTTGGCAGCATGGTAGCCTCCAATGGATTTGAGGCGATAACTCGTGCGTGCGTCATTAAAGGTGTTGGTATTCAGATTCAACACGCGGTAATCAAGGCTCTTGTCTTGCAAGATCTGTTCCTCCCACGGCTGCATTGCAAAATATGCCTCACTGTCTTTTAGCTTGACAAAGTTATCATTGTTGAAGAAACGTTTGTTAACAGGAATCATATCTGCTAAAATCAAAAGCCCCAACATGCCAACGAAAATGGCGGTATTCTTTGTCTTCATTTCTTTATTCTGCTGCCATGCGTACCAATATGTAATGGCGAAACCCAGAACGATGAATAACAGGCTCCTCCATGCATCGCTCTTCACCATTGCTGCGCGTTGGTCCAGAATAGCATCGTACAACCATCCCGGCACTTGGGTTTTCCATTGGGTGTCATAACTGCTCGTCATGTCAAAGGAACCGGCAAAGAGTGCCGCAAACACACAAATGCCGGCGGTCAGACCTCCCGCAATAAAGATGCTCTTGCGCAGTTTATGCCATTCCACCTCGCCGTTAATAATCTTTTGCAGCCCCAGGAATCCCAATAGCGGCATGGTTATTTCCGCTACCACCAAGATGGACTCTACGGCGCGGAACTTGTTGTACATAGGGAAGTAGTTGAAGAACAGCTCTGTCAGCCACATCATATTTCTTCCCCAAGCGAGGAAAATGGACATCAACGTAGCAAACAGCAAGGCCCACTTATAAGGTCCGGGCACTATCAGCAATCCGAGTAAGAACAAGAAGCAAACAATCACCCCGACATATACCGCTCCGCTGGTAAACATCTTTTCGCCGTGGTAGGTAGGCGCACTCTTGCAGAACTGCTCCGCATCGCGTTTGGAGACCCCCTGTTTGCGCATCGCCTGACTCAGTTGGCTGTCCTTGCCCAAGTTATATCCGCTTGCACCGCCTTCCCAGTTCGGGATGAGGAGCGTCATCGTCTCGCCTTTGCCGTAACTCCAGTCGGTCGCATATTTGATATCCAGTCCTTCAACAGGTTTGTCTTGTGCCTGCTTCGTTAGTTCGCTATGCCCTCCACGCATAGTCTCCTTGAGGTACGAACGGTTCATGTCCATCCAGCTCCACTTGGTACCCATGATAAGCAATAGGCATAGTGCTAAAGCTCCCACGGAAATACCCAATTCTTTCCACTGTCTATTGCGGATATGAGAATACAGCTCTGCGCATGCCAACACGCCTATAAGTAAAGCGATGTAGTAGCTCATCTGCGGATGGGACGTGATTCCTAAAAATCCATAAAGTAATAGAAGAGGAATCCCCAGCCAATACTTGCGCTGCATAACAGCATAGAAGCCGCCGATCATAGGGGCAAGAAAACCAATGGCAGTGGCTTTGGTCATGTGTCCGGCGGGTATGATTAGCATAAAATAACTACTGAGTCCGATTGCCAAACCGCCTATGATGCTTAGCCAAGGATTAACGCCGAAACATAGTAACATCAAAAAGAAACCGCAGAAATAAGCGAATAATAAACCTATGGGCTCTTGATCTCCGCTAAAACCTAATTGTAATACGTTCGATAATGTTCCGCGTAATTTTCCCGAGGGCATACTGCCTGTAATTTGATAGGTAGGCATGCCGCCAAACATGGAATTGGTCCACCACGGACTATATCCATTGTCTTCATAAAATTCCCGAGCTTCATTCGCTGCCCCTTTCCAGTTATTCACATCGCCGGCTTGCAATACTTTGCCATCCAGAATAGGAGTGCAATAAGCCAGCGCAAAACCGATAAATACTACGATTGCTACCAAATAGGGCAGCCATTTCTTCCATTCAAATTTCATATCTGTTGTCAATTTATTCCTAAATACGTATGTGTGGTTGGCAGGAGCCGTTTGAGAGTGACCGCTATCAGGGTACTCAGCGTCACCACAATCAGGGTAACCGAAAGAGGTGCTAAAGCGCATTGCCAAAGCGGTGCTTGCGCTCCGTCGAAGCCGAGAAGCATATACAGCGGAGTAATAAAAATCATGTGCATCAGATAAGTCATGAAACTATTGTTGCTGACTGTTACGACAACTTTGTTTGTTCGGGGTTGCCATACATCACCCCATTCACGGTAGAGCAGGTAGCCCAAGATATAGAATCCTAAGAAATGAGTGAGACGGGATGTATATTGCAACAAGTAGAGAGAGGGGAAATACGCTTTTGCTACCAGAAAGCACAGCCAAGTCATGCAGATGAGTATCAGCCCTTTGCGGCTGCAAGGCGCAAGAGCACGTTGCAAAAATGGCGTTAATCCGTACAGCACAATAATCAATCCCATGAACCAGTATGCCTCATTAATACGATTGGTCAGTAAATAGGGTAGGTAATGAGTAAGAACATCCGGAAGTGTTTGTACCTCCGCGTATTTGCCCGCTATACAGGACAATGCATATACAATTATGCTCCAGAATATAAACGGAACCAAGATACGAATATAGCGTTTCCGGTAGTAAAGGCGGATGGATGAAACGGGAGTTGACAATTGCAAGGCACCTGAAATCAGTACGAAAAGCGGTACGCCGCACTGGTAGAACAGTTTATAGCATAGTGCCAACACCGGGTATGCTGTACTATCTATATGCGAGAGCGACCATGTGTGGACGGTCACAACCATAAGGATTGCTAATGCTCTCAACCAGTCCAATACTGTGTTGCGGCCTGTAGTCATTTTATCATTTTACGTATTTCACAGAGTTCTTCTTTGACGCGCAGCAGGATATCCAATGCCGCTTGGCGTTCATTGGAGTGCTTGCTGTTGTTGCGTAGTTCCTTGCGAATGGCCTCAATGCGGGTGATTTTCAGATCGTCTCGGATATATTTGATGCGTTTGATGAGATCTTGGTCCTCGCGGGTGTAATAACGGTTGCCATGTCCGTCCTTGCGCGGGTTCAGTTCCTCAAACTGCTTCTCCCAATACCGCAAGGTGGAGGCAGGGACACCTGTCTCTTGCTCCGTCTCGCGCAGCGAGAAATATATCTTTTCGTCAGTGGTCATATGCAGTAGAATACCTTATTTGCAAATCTTCAGTTTCTTGCCTTCACGGATATTGTCATTCTTGAGTCCGTTCCATTGCTTGAGTTGTTTGACAGAGCAATGGAATTTCTTGGCTATTCCGCCTAAAGTGTCTCCCCGTTTGATGGTGTAATAGGTTACTCCGTTCACGCGGTAGGCTCCGGTGATAGAAGTCACTTTCGCCATGTCTATCTCCGCTCTGCGGTTGTTGATGAGGCTGTCGGCTTTGTAGCTGAGAATAGAGTCCTGCATGTCAATATACATGCCTACTTTCTCCGCCGGGAGGCACAGCGTGTAGGGGGTTCCTCCGGGCAGTATGTCTCTGGAATACTGCGGGTTGAGCCTTCTCAACTCTGCCATCTCGATGCCTAAGTTATCACTCACTTGTTGGAGATGCATCCGTTGAATGGTACGGATGGTATCGGTCACCATCGCTTTCTCGACAGGTGCTTTGCATATACCGTGCTCCTCGCCGTAGTTCATAGCATAATTGGCGGCGATGAAGATAGGTACGTAGTTTCTCGTCTCGCGCGGCAGATAGGGATAGATAGACCAGAAATCGCGTTTCCCTCCGGCACGGCGGATAGCTTTGTTTACGTTTCCTCCGCCGCAGTTATAGGCTGCTATCACCAGATTCCAGTCTTTGAAGATCGTGTACATGTTACTCAGGAACCGGCAAGCCGCCTCGGTGGAGCGAATCGGATCCATACGCTCATCGACCAACGAGTTGATTTCCAAACCGTACAGTTTACCTGTTCCGGGCATAAACTGCCATAAGCCTGCAGCGCCGGCGTGCGAACGCGCCGTCGGGTTGAGCGCCGATTCAATCACCGGCAGATACTTCAGCTCATACGGCAATCCGTAGCGTCCTAATGCCTCCTCGAAGATAGGGAAGTAATACTCACTCATGCGCATCATCCGTGCTACCTGCTTGGGGTTGCGCTTTACGTACCTTAATATAAACGCGCGCACGCGTTCGTTGTAAGGCAACTCTATCACGCACGGCAGCGCTTGCAGGCGCGCTTTATAAACGGAGTCGGGCAGGGTAGTGGTGTCGTGCTCGGCAATGCAGTCGGTAGTATCTATCCATTGCAGACACCAGTCCAGTGCGCGCATCTCGATATCGCTCACCTCTTCCTCGTTCCAGCCGGTATAATACGGGCGGATAGGTATGATGGAGTCTTCTACGACAATGAGGCTGTCGAAGGACTCCATCGCCAGGCTATCCATCGCCAGGCTATCTATCGCCAGGCTATCTATCGCCAGGCTGTCGGTCACTATAGGTGTGGAAATACTGTCTAATTCTTGCGCAGACATACTCATCCAGGCTGCGCAACCAAGGAATATAAAGATTATCTTTTTCAAAATCGAATAGCTAATTTCAGTTCTGTACTCTGTTGGTGTCGGGGATCCATGTATATCTGCGGCTCTACGTTGACGGACAGATCGGGCGAGATATCGTAGTCAAACAGCT
>CADBZO010000008.1:116599-150239 GCA_902799185.1 uncultured Bacteroidales bacterium
CTGATTCTTGAGCGTGTTGAGCCATGTTCCGGCTCCTCCTACGCGCTCCAAATCATACCCCTCCGGCAGGACGGCAATATAACTCTTGCTTGCATCTTCGCTTACCGTTCCGTTCGTATTATCCACGTACAGGTCCATGTACGCGGTGCGGTAACTGCTATACCGGTTCTGGTTGAGGCTGATAGCATAGCCGCATCCCATGAACGCTCCATATACAATTGGCAGTTTCCAATAGGACTTGTTGTATATCTGTCCGGCTCCGGGCAGGATAGCCCCAAGCCACACCGCCCTGTTGGCATCCGGCTTTTTGGTGAGGTCAATGTAATACTTGTATTTCTCCTCAGCCGTGGTTGTGTCGGGTTGGTAGTAAATGGTGTCCTGCTGTGCACGGAGCAACATCGGTATCCCCAGTAATAATATGGTCAAAAAGCGTTTCAACGTAGTCTCGCTGCTATGCGGTTCAGTTCCTCTTCGCTTGCATAAGCAATCGTCACCTTGCCGTCTTGAATCTTAATCTTCCATCCGGTCCGCTCGCTCAGTTCTTGTTGCAATGCCTCATACGGATTGGCGGTTCTCTCTTTGCTTTTCCTGCTTTCACTCTTGTCTTCCTGTGCCAGCGCTTCCACCTTACGGACCGACAGACCTTCTTTCAGAATCCGTTGGTATAACGCCAACTGCCGTTCGGCCGAAGGGGTCGCCAGAATAGCACGGGCATGGCCCATGTCAATCTTCTTCTCTTTGATACCAACCTGTATCTCTGCCGGCAGTTTCAGGAGTCGCAGATAGTTGGCAACCGTGGCGCGTTTCTTGCCTACGCGCTCGGACATACGCTCCTGTGTCAGGTTGTAGTCATCCATGAGCCGCTGGTAAGCCAGTGCAATCTCTATGGCATCGAGGTCTTCGCGCTGGATATTCTCTATCAGCGCCCATTCCATTACCTGTTCGTCCTTCGCCGTACGGATATAAGCCGGTATACGTTCCAGTCCGGCTCTCTTGCTGGCTCTGAAACGCCGTTCGCCGGCGATAATCATATACGTACCATCTCCATTGTCGCGCAGCGTAATCGGGGAGATCACTCCGTGCTCGCGGATGGAGTCTGCCAGTTCCTCCAACGCTTCTTCGTCAAACGTACGTCGCGGCTGGTCGGGGTTTGCGACAATCTTGTCTAGCTCTATCTCCGAGATAGAACTGCCTCCGTTGGTATCTACGTGGCTGGTATCTATAAGGGCGTCTAAGCCGCGCCCAAGGCCTGTCATTTTTTTCATTTGTTTCGTGCAATAAGTTCTTTAGCTAATGCGGTATAATTCTGCGCACCTTTTGAAGCCGGGTCGTAGTCCAAGACGGACATCCCGTGCGAAGGTGCCTCGCTCAAACGTACGTTACGGGCAATGACGGTATTGAAGACGAGGTCTCCGAAGTGTCTTTTTACTTCTTCATATACCTGGTTGCTGAGTCTGAGACGATTGTCAAACATCGTCAGCAGGAAGCCCTCTACCTTCAGCCCCGGATTGAGTTTCGATTTGATGATCTTAATCGTATTCAGCAGTTTGGCAATACCTTCCAGCGCAAAGAACTCGCACTGCACAGGGATGATGACGCTGTCGCTTGCGGTGAGCGCATTGACGGTAATCAGTCCCAAGGAAGGACTGCAGTCGATGAGGATATAGTCGTACTCGTCCTTCATTGAGGAAAGCATGTTTTTGAGTAACAGCTCGCGGTGCTCCATGTTCAGCATCTCTATCTCAGCACCGACCAAGTCGATATGGCTGGGGATGAGACAGAGGTTCTTGGTAGCCGTCTTGACAACTGCCGTATGGGGGTCAATGCCGTTCACCAGACACTCATAGATAGTATTATCCAGTTTCTGTATCTCTACGCCCAGACCGGACGAGGTGTTTGCTTGCGGGTCTGCATCAATCAGCAGCACTCGTTTCCCTTGCGCTGCCAGTGCAGCGGAGAGGTTGATAGACGTAGTAGTCTTGCCTACACCGCCTTTTTGGTTGGCTAATGAAATAATCTTACTCATATCTGTTTTATTATATTTTCTGCTTCTATCTCCCGGCAGGCGTAGTTGCCATACCGGCAGTGGTTTGCGCCGTGGCAGGCGCACGGCCGGCACCGTAGGTCATTGCGCTGGATGATATCTTCCGGCTTTTGTTTCCAACCCATGAATCCGATCATCGGATGGGTAGCACACCAGACGCTTATCGCGCGAATACCTACCAGACTGGATAAATGCTGGTTGGCGCTGTCCATACATATCATCACGTCCAGATGACGCATGAGTTCCAGTTCCTCCGCCAGCCGTAGTTGTCCGGCTACGCTGGTGGTGCGCGGAAAGACGGAGGCCCATTGCCGCAGCATCTCACATTCTATCTCACCGGCTCCAAAGAGGAACACTCTGGTTCCGGGGTCTTTGCTCAGTTGCTCGATGATCTCTTTGGTGACGCGGTAGGGCAGCATGTTCGACCGTCTCTTGGCAAACGGTGCCAAACCTATCCATCGTCCTTCTTTCCTGCCGTAAAGGGCCTTGACCCTCTTGGCCGCCGAGCGGTTGACAGGAAGGGCCGTGAACGACTCATCGCTCTCCAGACCTGCGCGACGGAAAGTATCGCGGTAGCGCTCAAACTCAGCGGGCAGTTGTTTTTGTCCGATGCCCCAGACTGTCATCAGGTGTTTGCGTATCCGTCCGTAGTGTACGCGTGTCACACGTTTTCCGCTTATCTTCATCAGCAGGTCCAGCACCCGTGTGCGGAGTATGTCTTGCAGGTCAATGACTGCATCGACCTCGTCCCGTAACTCCCTCCAGAGCGCTATCACACCTTTCCAGCCCAACCTGTTGTCCACCTCATGGAAGCGTACGTTCGGCATGGAGACGAACATCGCGCCTAACTCTTTTTTCGCCGCCACGATAAACTGATCATCCGGATAGCGAGCGCTGACGGAGGCTATCACCGGAACGGTCATAGCCACGTTTCCTATGGTCGCTAATCGAATAACCAGATAAGTCATGGAGATTTACGATTTACCAATGTACGGTGTATGATTTATTTGAGGTCCGTGATCTTGCTGAAATCCTGGTCTCCGTAATCCAGGTTCTCCCCTCCCATGCCCCAGATGAAGGTGTAGTTATGGGTGGCGGCAGCGGAGTGGATGGACCACTCGGGACTGAGTACCGCCTGATTGCCTTTCATCCATATATGGCGTGTCTCTTCCACCTCGCCCATGAAATGGCAAACGGCTTGCTCTTCGGGAACCTCGAAATAGAAATACGCTTCCATACGACGGCTGTGCACGTGCGCCGGCATGGTATTCCAAACGCTACCGGGTGCCAGTTCGGTCATACCCATTTGCAGCTGGCAGGTAGGGAGTACCTGGTTGACGAGCATTTTGTTGATGTCGCGTTCGTTGGACATCTCCAGGCTTCCCATGTGCGCTACCACTGCGTCTGCTTTCGTCACTTTCTTGTCCGGATAGGTGCAGTGTGCGGTGGTGGAATTGAAATAGAAGAGGGCCGGGTGGTTGGCATCGACGCTCTCGAAATGCACCTCACGGTCACCGCGACCGAGGTAGAGCGCCTCTTTGTAGTCGAGTTCGAACACCTCTCCGCCGGCTATCACACGTCCTTTACCGCCTACGTTGAAGATACCCATCTCACGGCGGGTGAGGAAGAACGGTGCTTTAAGCGGGTCGATGGCTTCCAGCAGCAGTTTTTCGCCTACCGGCATCGCACCGCCTACAATCATACGGTCGTACATGGAGTAAACCATATTCACTTCGTTTTTCACAAACACGTTCTCAATCAGGAAATCCTTACGGAGACGCGTGGTGTCATAACTCTTTGCGTCAATAGGGTTTGACGCGTACCGTACTTCATAATTTGTCTTCATATCTGTTATTTTAATTTAGTCTTTTTCTTGACCGGCCACATCCACCCTATGTTCAGGCTCAGGTCCATGGGGCTGGCACCGTTGAAATGATCCTCTACATTTGTTCCGAAGATTCCTCCGAAAGAGTAGTCGAAACGGACTTCGAGCTGGTATATACCTGCATTGCGCGTGATGACATACAGTCCCGTTCCTCCTATTATGCCCCAGTCCACGCGTTTGGATACGGGGTCGTACTCCGCTTGTCCGGCTCCGTTCACCAGTGTGCCTTGATTACCGCCGTCCTTGAGACAGTAACCAATCTGGGGACCGGCGTTGAGGAACCACCTGCATTTCCTACTACCGAAGTTGAGGTGCATCAGTAGCGGAATCTCTATATAATGCAACTGCCTGCTGTAGCGTCCGATAGTGTCATTATACTCCGCCCAGCCGCGGTGCAAATAGTTCAGTTCCACCTGCAAGGCGCAGTATTTATGCCCGGCATAGCGATATACGAATCCTCCGTTGCCGCCCAAGACTACGGCTTGGGTGACCGGTGTCATGTTATTGACAGCCGGCGAGAAATTCACCGTGCTCGCACTCACTCCGCCGTGTACACCTATAAAATGCTCCGGCATGAGCAGTCTGGGCTGTGCTATTGCGCTTGCCACGCAAAGGAGCCATGCTATGATTGTGATTTTCCGTTGCACTCTGTGTATTCTTATTTCTCAATGATTTGCAGATTAGCGTTTTGCCATCCTCCTTCTTCGCCTGTCTGCTCCCATCGGACGAGGGACTGGAGTCCTTTGCTCTCGCGCCGACCTTGCAACCACGCAATCATAGCGCGTGTGAGGTCGTATCCCAGGAGGTCATATCGCGGTAGGTCTCCTGTGTGTTCACTGATATAATAGGTGGACCACTGTTTCTCATACGCCTCGCGATCTGCGTCAGCTGTAAAAACCGACGTATAGACCTGCGGGATAGCGATAGCTTCTTTGAGCCAGGAGTACTGGCTGACGATACGGATATGGAATCCTTCTGCCTGCAGTTTGGCTAAGTGGGGGAGAATGATCCGCACATGCTGTATCTTATCGCTATGGAGCAGGATGAGATTCTCTTTGGCAGAGTCCAGCACATACGAAGCGGAGTCATTCATCAGATCATGCAGCGGCAAGGTCTTCGAGGTGATTCCTCTCTCTCTCATCCTGTTTCGCAGAGTTCTCATGGCGTCCGACATATCCGCCTCCCGCACCTCTACGGCTACGCATTGGAGCGCGCTGTCACGTGCCATGATCCACCGGCAGAGACTGTCTGCCTGCTGTTGGTCAGTGGAGTTGAACTGCAGGACGCGGGGGCGCTTGGTAAATTCTTGTCCGCTGCTGAAAGGAAGCAGCATCGCTACCCCGTGTGCCTCGCACCACTCTGCCATGCGTGCTATCTGGATTGGATAAACCGGGCCTATGACGCCCTGTACGTTGTTTAGCTCCGAACTGTCACAAAGGGCATTGATACGGCGCTCGCTACGCTCCGTATCATACACTCGCAGGCGGAAACGCGTGCTGTCGTTCTGCATATCTTTCATCGCCAGAAGTGCTCCCTGATAGAAAGCCATCATTCTGTCCGCGTTCACCGTCCGTTTGGTCTGATGGCTCTCAAAAGGCAACATCAGAGCTATCTCCACTACGGGGACAGAGTCAGCAGAAGCAGAGGCCTCATCCGTCATTGCCGAAACCGAATCTGTCAGTACCGAAACTGAGTCCGGCGGCATAGCGGCATTTTTCAGCGCCGAGATGATTGATTGCACGCGTGTCTCCGTCACCGTTGTTTCTATCACGACCGGCTTGCTCTCCTGAATATGTACGCGCCGTGTAGGGATGAGCAACGTCTCGCCGTAGTGCAAGCCGCGTTCGCTCAACTGGGGGTTGAGGCGTACTATCTCGGATTGCGTGACATTAAAATTAACGCTGATACGGTAGAGACCGATACTTTTCTCCACGGTGTAGCGGTATACTTCTTCTCCGTTGACCGTATCCAACGGGTAGTCCAGCAACTCCTGTGCCCGGGAACCGGAAAATTGAAAACTGAAAATGGAAAGAACTACCCATCCTAACAATCTGCGATATGTTTTGTTTCCTTTCATCTTCTTCCTTTCGTCTTTCATTTTGTCTCGTATTTTCTTTTTCTTACAACAACTACCATGCCGCCTATCAGTGCCAAGACCAGTATCGGCGTCATGGTACTCACAACCTGTATTTTCGTTCGCTCGTCGTGTGCGCGTTTGTCATTCAACAGCCGTAGCGCCACGCTCTTCTCCCGAAGGGAGATCAGTCCTTCCGCGTCAGTAAGCCATAGTACGGCATTGACAATAAAATCCCGGTTGGAGAACTGCATGCCGCTGTATCGGTCGTATCCCATGGGCAGTGCCTGACCTTTCTGGAGTTCGTTCACGACCACGCTTCCGCTTCCGATAACTATCTGCCGGGTTTTGACGCTCTGTTTGCGGATAGGTTCATCGCCGGTGATGCCGTCCGGTGTCATGCGGTGTGCAAAAGCGCTGTGGAAGCATCCTTCCATGGACACGGCTACCGGTATATATTGGTATTGGAACAGCCGCATATCCGGATTCAGTTCGTTCAGATTCACTTCGCCTGGTGTTGCGGTGAGACGGCTGGCGGTACTGGTAGCGAGCAGTACGCGTTTCTCAATCCCGTCTTCTCCTCCTACGGCATCTATAGGACTGACAAAGGTGCTCATCACCTGTCCCATATTCTTTGTAATAGGCGAGCCCTGGCTGGTGAGCAGCAGCGGCGCAAAAGTCCACGGCATCGGTTGCAGGTTAGGCTGCTGCGGATCGGAACTGACATTCACGGGTATCGGCAGACACTGTATATCCTGCACCAGAGCGGGGTTGACGCGTACGCCGTAGCGGAAAAGCATCTCTGTCAGTCCCAGTTCCAGCGGCAGGACGGGGGTGAATCCTTCGCTTTGCAGCACCTGCTCGCTGAACCGTACTCCGTCTATCGCCCAAAGGACTGTGCCGCCTCGCATGATATACTGGTCGATGACGAACCGCTCCCGTTCATCGAAAGCAGTCTTTGGCGCCGCGATGATTACGGCCTTATATCCATCCAGGATATGACTGTCGATGGCAGGCTCCTTGCTGTTGGCGATAGTACCTCTATCCACTTGAAAATACTTGCTGAGCGCACTCATCAGGTCGTAGGTATGCGCTTCGTCCGGTTCGCCGTGTCCTTCGAGGATAGCCACTCTTGGGGTCTCGCGCTGTAGTAACAACTGTAACGCTTCCATGAAAGCGAACTCCAGTTGCTCGATACTGGCATTGAGGTTCTCTTCTCCGCTGAGACCGCGGGTGTTCTTGAGTAAGGTGACGATAGCCCGCTTGCCTTTGTATGTCATGAGCGCATAGGGATAGACAGTGGTCTGCGCTGTCTTGCCGTTCTGCTCCCGCTCGTGGATCAGTATCGGGCGAAGACCCAAGGAGTCTTTAAGGTCTTTAAGGGCGTTAAAGTCCTTAATGTCTGCGTAGATCTCCATTTCGGCGAGTGTCTCTTCCGTGGCTTTTCTCAGCCGCCGGAAACCGCTGTTCAGGTCACCTTTCAGCAGAACGGCGACTTCTATCGGCGCATCGGTCTGCCGGAGCAGAGTCTTGGAGGCTTCGCTGAGGCTGTAGTGCTTGTCGTCGGTCATATCCCAACGGACAGGCAATAGATAAGCGGCGGCATTCAATACCGCCAGAATCCCAACCCCTATGAGCGTATGTCGTATTTCCATTTAGTGTTCCGTTTTTCGGTTTGAGTCCGACTTAACCCTTACTTAACCCTTACTTAACCCTTACTTTACTCTTACTTTACTCTTACTTTTTTGATAAGGGTCTTGTCACTTCTTGATTTTTTGCCAGATTTCTTCGTTGATGACCACCGGATATTTCTCTCGAAGGGTCTTGATCCACTCTGCCTCCAGGTAGTCCTGGTAGTCGGTGGTCACTTTGCCTTTCTCGTCATCCCAGGTAGCCGGAGCTTTCAGTTTCTTACCGTAACAAACGACGTACGGCAGTTCCTCGCTCGGGGTGAACTCGGCGTTTTTGATCTTCAGTCCGTATTTGTCCACCGCGGCGTTCTTGCCCTGCTCCCAGAGACCTTGCTGTACCTTGACGTAATTCAGGCTATCCTGGTTGATACGGTGGGCGATATAACTCTTGACAGAGTCCGCCGGGGCGTTCTTGACGATAGCGAGTGCGGCTTTGGCAATCTTGGCGTCTTTGGCTTGGATGAGGTATCCTTTGTAATGCGGTTGGGACCATGTGTATTGTTTCTTGTGGGCCTTGAAGAACGCTTCCAAACCGGCTGTGTCTTTGGCTGCCTTATCCCATACCTCACGCAGCGACACCTCGAAGAGCAGGATACCGTCGTGGTATTCCTGTACGAGGTTCTTGAGGTCAGTATATTTCTCCTCCAGATGTTCGTCTGCATAGGTTCTTACCTCCTCATCGCTCATGGTAGCGGGCAGGTTGTACTCGGCGCGTGTCTTACGGATAAAACTCTTGTCTGCCTCTTTGGCTCGTTCGTCGCGTCTGACTTGCCGCTCAATCTGGGTGCGCATGCTGTCCAGCGGCTGGATGCCACGCTCGCTCTCTTTGAGGATGATATGCCATCCGTACTGTGTGCGGAAAGGAGCACTGATCTCTCCGTCGGCCATGTTAAAGGCGGTCTCTTCAAACTCCTTGACCATCATACCTTTTCCGAACCATCCCAGTTCACCTCCACGCATGCTACTGCCGCGGTCGTCCGACTCGCGTTGTGCCAGGTCTGCGAAGTTGTCCTTGGTAGCGATTCTGGCGATGGAGTCGATGAGCGCTTTCTTGCTCTCATTAAGGCTGTCCGCCGGGACCATCTTCATGATATGGCTGGCTTTGACCTCGCGGTGGTCACGCTCTTCCTCTACCAGCACGATATGCCATCCGTATTGGGTGCGGAAAGGAGCACTGATCTTTCCGAGCTCGGTGTTATAGACAGCCTCTTCCAGCGGATAGACATAACGGAAAGGAGTGATCCACCCCAGTTCGCCGCCGGTCTGTGCAACATTCGGGTCGGTGCTCAGCTCGCGGGCAACGACGTCAAAAGCTTCTGCCGGAAGGCGTTTCTCTATCTCCTTCCATCTTCCTCTCACTTTCTTCCTCTCCGTTGTCATTTTCCCCACAGTCACGCGCTCATAGGCCTCGTTAATCTTCGCCAGTGCCTCAGCCTGAACCGAGTCATTGGCCGATGCGGGGCACTGGATAGCGATATGGGCGGCACGGCGGTCCTTGGCCATATGGCGCCAGCTCATCTCGATGAGGCTGTCCATTGCGGCATTGTCCTGCATGTATTTCGGCGTAGCCTGTGCGCGGTAGCCTTTCAACTCTTTCTTAAACGCCTCGGTGGTATCAATACCTTGTGCTTCGGCTTCCGTCACTTTGAGTTTGAAATTGACAAACATATCCAGATACTCGTCCATGGTCTTGGGGTCGAGTGCTCCGGCTTGGTTGTTTTTCTCATAGATGTAAAGAAACTCTTCGGCGCTGACGGGTTTGCCATTGATGGTCATCAGCGTCTCAGACTGCGCAAAAGTGGTCAGCGACAAGGCTGCCAGCGCTACTGAAAGAATACTTTTTTTCATTGTGTATATGTACTTTATATTAAATGAACCTACCAATAATCGTGCCCAAGCACGCAAATTGCGTGCAAAGGTACAAAAAAAAATTGACATATACAAATGTATATGCCATTTTTCTTGTTTTTTCTTCGTTTAGCGGATTTTCCGAATTATCGTCAGTCCGTCCCGAAGAGGCAAGATCACCTGTTCAAACCGTTCGTCCTGCGCCAGACGGTCGTTGAACTCCCGCAGTCCCAAAGTCTGCTTGTCCTTGTCGTAGGCAGGGTCGATGATATGCCCGTCCCAAAGGGTATTGTCCGCCAGAATAAATCCGCCTACCGGTACTATCGGATAGACTGCTTCGAGGTAGTCGCAATACTCTCTCTTGTCTGCGTCAATGAACACTAAATCAAACAGATCGTGCATTAAAGCACGATGCTCAAGTATCTCCTTCGCATCGCCGATGACGAGTTCTATTTTGGAGTTCAGCGGCGAGCGGCTGAGATTGCGGCGGATCGTATCTTCCAGTTCGTCGTTATGCTCGATGGTGACGAGTTTTCCGTCCTCTGCCAAGCCCTCTGCCAGGCAGAGTGCGGAGTAGCCGGTGAAGGTGCCTAACTCCAGTATTTTGCGTGGGGTGAGCATATGGCTGATCATGGACAGCACACGTCCCTGTACGTGTCCGCTCAACATATGCGGGTTTAAGATATGTACCTGCGTGTCGCGCACAATACCCTCCAATACTTCATTTTCCGGGGTAGTATGTTCGGAAATATACTCCTCAAGTGTCATTTTGTTACAAAATTTGCTGCAAAAGTACAAAAAAATTTGGATATATGCAAAAAAAGTAGTAATTTTGCACGAAATTTTGTAACAAGCATGCATAGAAAGTTCTTTTTATTCGCTTTGGTATTCTTTTTCTTGCCCTGTCTGCTGCGGGCGGAGATACAGATTACTACTGCCGGAGGGTGGTATGAGAGTGCGTATGTAGAGTGGAAACCGGTGAGCAGTGCTACGGATTATACAGTCATGGTAACGAATATGGATGACGGTACTTTCTATGAGTTGGACAAACCACTGATTCGTTCGTACGGTTCCTATTTCCGAGCCGACGCGCCGGGTTTGAAGGCGGGAAATTACCAGTTACAAGTGAATGCTTTGCTTGAACGTGTCGCAGGTTCACCGCAAGCAATAACATCTGCTACGACAGATAAACTGGCCGTGAAAGCGCATGACCGTAGCGGTTTCGCGCATTTCGGTTATCCGCAGGGAGTGGGGGCGTACAAGAACGACGGTACCTTGAAAGAAGGAGCAAAAGTGCTGTATATATACGCCGGCAATGCAAAGACCGTAGAGATGGATATCACGGTGGACAAGAAAGGCACGCAACGTCACTGCGTCGGACTCCAGCATATTCTCTCGGCGTATGAGAAAGGTTTTGCGGATATGCCTCTGGCTATACGTCTTATAGGAACTATTGAGGCGCAGCATCTGGATTCGATGGGCAGCACCGAGGAAGGGCTCCAAATCAAAGGCAAAGTAGGAGTGCCGATGGATATCACCGTAGAGGGTGTTGGCAGAGACGCCGTGATTCGCGGATTCGGTATTCTGGCGCGCCAGGCGGAGAGTCTGGAGTTGCGCAATTTTGCCGTTATGACCGCTTTGGACGACTGCATCTCGCTAGATACGAAGAACAGCCATGCCTGGGTGCACCATATAGACGGATTTTACAGCCGTCCGGGTTCAGCGAGTGACCAGAAAAAAGGCGACGGAACAATAGATGTAAAGGGAAATTCCCAGTACGTCACGATAGCTTATAACCATTTCTTCGATACCGGCAAATCAACGATGTGCGGTATGAAACAGGACACGAGTGCCAACTATATCACTTATCACCATAACTGGTTCGACCATTCTGACTCCCGCCACCCGCGCATACGTCGTATGAGCGTGCACATATACAATAATTATTATGACGGTATCGCCAAATACGGCGTAGGAATGACCAACGGCGGCAGTGCATTTGTGGAGGGAAACTATGTCCGCAACTGCCCCCGTCCGATGCTCATCTCCATGCACGGAACGGACACCAAGAACGGTACGGACGAGAAAGAGTCTCCTTCTTTCTCCGGCGAGAACGGCGGTGTCATCAAAGCGTACAATAATGTTTTTGAGGGTAGCAAAACGCTCGTCTATTACGATGCGGGCAAGGCTCCGGTGCATTTCGATGCCTATCTAGCTAAAACGCGTGAGGAGCAGGTGCCTTCCTCCGTCGTTGCCAAACTGGGCGGCACGGTTTATGATAATTTTGATACAGACGCAGCTCTTATGCTGGTGATTACACCAGACGCGCCGGAGGATGTGCCTAGGATCGTCACCGGCGAGGGTGGCGCAGGACGCATGCAGCACGGCGATGTGACGTTCACATTTACGGCTTCGGATGATGCCTCGTCGGAGCTCAACAATGCGTTGGCAAACCTGATTCTCAGCTACGAGCCTTCTTTGCAGGCTATCCAGGGCGAGGGCAAGGTTGAGCCGCAATCTATCTCCCTTGCCCGTCAGGAGCCTGACTTGCGTTTTGACGGAAGAACGGTTTATAACCCTTTCGCCAAACCGGTACGTTTGTATTCCCTTTCCGGCATATGTCTCGGAAGTACCAGCGCCACGTATTTCTCCGTGGAGTATCTGCCGGGCGGAGCGTATGTCCTGGTAACGAACGAAGGAACATTGAAAATAACGAAATACTAATTTTCTTAATACTACACAAACCTATGGAAAAGATTGATGAATTGGACCGTAAGATTCTGAAGATCATCACCCAAAACGCACGCATCCCCTTCAAAGACGTAGCGGAAGAGTGTGGTGTGAGCCGTGCAGCGGTTCACCAACGTGTGCAGAAGATGTTTGATAACGGTGTCATTACCGGCTCCAGTTATCATGTACAACCTAAATCGCTTGGTTATCAGCTCTGCGTGTATATAGGTATAACCATGGAAAAGGCATCGATGTACAACCAGGTCATCGCCGCCCTGCAAGAGATACCCGAGATCGTGGAGGCACACTATACGTTAGGCGCTTTCGGTATTCTGACCAAGGTCTATGCGCATGACAACGAGCATCTGCTCTACCTGCTGAATACGAAGATACAGGCTATTCCGGGCGTGGCGGACACCACTACGCTGACCGCCCTCTCGCAGCCGATTTACCGTCAGCTGCCGATAGAGATTTAACGAATGAACGATTAACGATAAACGAAATTTGGATTGATGGAAAGAGTTATTAGCGGTATACGTCCGACGGGTAATCTGCATCTGGGTAATTACTTCGGTGCAGTGAAGAGTTTTGTGAAGATGCAGGACGAGTATGACTGTATGTTCTTTATTGCCGACTGGCATTCGCTTACGACGCACCCTACGCCGGAGAATATACGCCGTTCGGTGAAGACCATTCTCAGCGAGTATCTCGCATGCGGCATTGATCCGGAGAAGGCTCCAATCTACGTGCAGAGCGATGTGAAGCAGGTGCTGGAGCTTTATCTGTATCTCAATATGAACGCCTATTTAGGCGAGTTGGAGCGCGTGACATCCTTCAAGGAGAAAGTGCGCAAGCAGCCCGATAATGTCAATGCCGGTCTGCTGACCTATCCTTGCCTTATGGCTGCGGACATACTGATGCACAAGGCGGACAAAGTACCGGTAGGCAAAGATCAGGAGCAGAATATGGAGATGGCACGCCTGTTCGCAAGGCGGTTCAACCGCATCTATAACGTAGAGTATTTCAAAGAGCCGGCGTCTTTCTATTTCGCCGACAAGGCCGTGAAGGTGCCGGGACTTGACGGAAGCGGCAAGATGGGTAAGTCGGAAGGCAACTGCCTCTATCTGTGCGACGACGAGAAGACAGTGACCAAGAAGATTATGCGCGCCGTGACCGACCAGGGACCTACACAGCTCAACCAGGAGAAACCGGAGGTCATTCAGAACCTCTTCACCCTTTGCGAGTTGCTCTGCGGTGCTGAGGCTGTGGAGTATTATAATGATCTCTACAACCGCATGGAGATCCGTTATGGCGATATGAAGAAACAGATGGCGGCGGATGCCAACAAACTCCTCACGCCTATCCGCGAGAAGATTGTCGCTTATTCATCGGACGACGCATTGCTGGACAAGATTATGCGTCAGGGTGCCGAGGCAGCTTCCGCACGTGCGGAAAAAACAATAGAAGAGGTACGCGAGATTATCGGTTTCAGAAGGATCTGATGAAGAAAATTCCGTTCATAGTATGTATCGCAGCGGTCTGTCTGTCCGCCTGCTCGACGGCGCAGCTGCCGCCGATGGATGATGCGTACTATACTCGGAATAATCAGAGTAATCAGAGTAATCAGAATAATCAGAGTGCTCCGGCTATCGAGTACCTCAACGTACAAGACACCACCGTCACCATCCGTATTAGACAATGAGAAAATCCGGTAACAATATAAGTCTTACAGCACGGCGGTCTAGCAGACTGCTGGCAGCCGGTCTTATGGCATTAGCGGTTCTTGCACCCGTGAAGGCGCAGGATTTCTCCCGTCTCTCCGAACGCACGCTTATGGGTACGGCGCGGTACGTAGGTATGGGTGGCGCGATGAGTGCCATCGGTGGTGATCCATCATCGGTGATGGACAATGTAGCGGGGCTGGGAATCTACCGCCGTGCGGAGGTGACGCTCACGCTCGATTATGCCCGTTTTATTATGGCACCCCAGTCGTCTATCGTCTTCTCTCTGCCTACCGCCAATCCGGCAGGGCAAGGCGTGCAATACCATAATTTTATGTTCAGCTACCACCGTCTGCATAGTTTCCGTGCGGACTACAGCGCCACGGCGGAGCACCAGCCTTCTCTCGGCGCGCTGTTTATCGCTGCGGACGGCGATCTGGGGATTCCTTTTTGTGCGGACAGGTACAGCGAGGCGAATGCGATGCGGCTGATAGAGGGCGGCTATGTCAATGAGTATGCTTTGGACTACGCCATGAATATCGCCGACCGGTGGTACTGGGGCATAGGATTGCATATCCATTCGTTCTCTATGTCTTCCGAGGCGGATTATACAGAGACGTTTGGCAGCGGCTATTACAACCGCAATAAGACTACGCTTCTGCTGAACGGCGCCGGCTGTTCGCTGGCTACGGGAGTCATCTGGCGTCCTGCCTCCTGGCTGAGGCTTGGTTTCGGTCTTCAGACCCCTTCGGTAGGTTCGGTGACGACGACTACCGCAGGCTCTTTTGACGCGCAGACGGATTCGCTCCGCTGGAACGATATGCGTGAGCAGCGGTCTTCGGCTCCGGACCACCATATGCCGTTGCAACTCTCCACCTCCGTGGCGTTCCAGATCAGCCGTTATGCGATGATTGCGATGCAGTATAACTACCGTCACATATCCTCTACGCCGGATGTCCATTCTTTGCGGGCGGGCGTGGAAGTGGTGCCCGTGCCGGGACTATATCTCAACGTGGGCTATGCCTGCGAGAGCCCTTTCCGGACGTCTTACCCGACGGTATCCATCGATCCGTCGCTCGTCCGCAGGGATGCGTATTTCTCTTATCCCGACCGCCAGCATTATATCTCCTGCGCGATAGGATACAGAGGACGGTATTTTATAGCCCAGGCAGCCTACCAATATCAAATAAAACGAACCCATCTTTACGCGCATGAGAACGCGGATGCTTATCTTCTGGACAGGAATACCCACCGCATCGTTCTCACCGTAGCATGGCATAGAAATAATTAATACGTGTTTATATAAACGAGTGTCCTCATAACTGATAGGAACCGGAAAACTCAACAAATAACAACTAACCGAGTGCAAATGCTTGACTAATGGCGTGCCGGTACTCTACGCCGTGACCCGACTGGGGCAGTTTACATTCCTGCCCACGGTAGCGATGAGGTGGCCGGATTACAGAGGAAAAAACAGGCCTCAAATCCTATTCTCAGGAAGTTTTCTCGAGCAAAAGTTATGAGGGCACTTTTTTGTGCCTTTATTCTGCCAATACGGCAGTGCGGCATAGTTTTTGTTAAACCATGTATGGCTGAATTGAAGAGTAAGAGAATTAATTATCCGAAATATAATGTTGAAGAAGATTTTTGCAATATGGGGCGTGAGTATGCTGTCGCTTAGCGTTTTAGCCGGCGACACATTGCATTATACGCTCCATGATTGCCGTGAGATGGCGCTAAGCAACAGCGCATCGGCTAAGAGTCAAGAGGAAGCTAAACTGGTAGCCAAATACAACCGTCAGGCGGCTTTGGCAGCCATGTTTCCGCATTTCAGTGCTAACGGCGGCTACGCATGGAACAGCCGTAACGCCCATTTGATAGCCGACCGATTTGCTTTCCCGTTCGGGACTGCTACGGTAGGTGACGATGGTGCTTCGTTCGATTGGTCGCAGACGAGTGCGATGGCTACGCTTTTACGGGATGTGGCAGGCACGCCACTGCAGGAGCCGCTGACACAGTTGCAGGCGCAGACCGGACAGACTATCGCCGGTGCGTATGAAAAGGCATATGACGCCTTGACGCTGGACTTACAACATGTGGTGGTAGCCCAGGTAGGCGTGACACAGCCGATTTACGTGGGCGGGCGGCTGTCGCAGATGTACAAGATAGCCAAGTCGGCGGAGAAGATAGCCGCCATCCGTTCGGCCGCCAAGCATGACGATATTGTCTATGCCGTGGATGAGGCTTACTGGCGTGTAGTGGCAGTGGAGCAGAAGAAAGCGCTGGCTGAGCAGTACCATTCGCTCTTGTGCCAATTGGAGAGCGATGTGAAGGAGGCGGTGAACGAAGGGTTGGCAACGCAGTCCGACTTGCTGAAAGTGAAAGCAAAAGTAGGCGAAGCGGACGTGAAGAAACTGCAAGCGGAGAACGGTCTAACGCTCTCCCGAATGGCGCTGGCACAAGTATGCGGACTGCCTTTGACGGAGGTCTTCACTCTCGATGCCAACGGTCTGGAGAGCGCTACACTTCCTACGGAAGCCTTCGACGCCAAGCAGTACGTAGATGCGCGGAGCGAGATGCAACTGGTCGAGGAGACCGAGAAGATAGCCAAGAGTACAGCCAAGTTAGCAGCAGCCGGTTTGCAACCCAATATCGTAGCATCCGCCAATTATATCTATACCAACCCCAATGTGGAGAACGGATACCGCAGCGACTGGACCGGGAAGGGGTTCTTCTCCGCCGGTGTGGTGGTGAATGTGCCGATAGCTCATGCGGATGATATACTCCGTTACAAGGCTGCCAAACATGCTGCGAATATTGCGACCCTCAAGACCGAAGAGACGCGTGAGTTACTGACGCTGCAGACGACCCAGGCTAACCAGAAACTAATGGAGGCACAGCAGAAGATCGCCTTGGCGCGGCTCAACCAGAACAACGCAGCAGAGGTGCTTCGTATGGCACAGGAGTCGTTTGACGCAGGAATGATTACTGCTTCCGAGCTGATGCAGGCGCAGACCGCTTGGCTCGCCGCCGCTACTGATCTGGTGGATGCAGAGGCAGAAGCCAAGACTACGGAGACCAAACTCCGCAAGTATATGCGAAGCCTTTGATATAGGAAAGGCGCGAATGCGAAATAAAGACAATAAAGAAATCAAGATATGAAAAAAGAACAAGAAGGAAGCCTGCTGCTCGGTATCGTAGCATTGCTGGCTGTGGTAATCATCGTAGCGCTGATAGGCGTGTTGGCTCTCAAGCCGGAAGAGGTACTCATCCAAGGAGAGGCAGAGGCTGCCGAGTACCGTGTGTCCGGCAAAGTGCCGGGTAGAATAGAGATGTACCTCTATGAAGAAGGCGAACAGGTGCACAAAGGCGATACCCTTGTGGTAATCTACTCGCCGGAGGTGGAGGCCAAGAAAGAACAAGCGCTGGCTGCCCGTGAGATGGCCGAGGCGGTGAACCGGAAAGCAAAGAACGGGGCACAGCAGGAGCAGATCACCGGTGCGTACGAACTCTATCAGAAGGCGCTTGCCGGCGAGGAAATCTACCGCAAAAGTTATGAACGCGTACAGCGGTTGTATGACAAAGGTGTTGTCTCCGCCCAGAAACGTGATGAGGTAGAAGCGCAATACAAAGCCGCCGCGGCTACCGTCAAGGCCGCCAAGAGCCAGTACGACATGGCTCTAAAAGGCGCACGCGCCGAGGATAAGGATGCGGCAGAGGCACAGGTTGCCCGCGTGGACGGTATTCTCAAAGAGGTGGCGGCAGCTGAGGCGGAGCGGTATCTGCTCTCTCCCTGCGACGGCGAAGTTAGCGAGATATTTCCGAAAGTTGGCGAGTTGGTGGGGCAAGGCAGTCCGGTGATGGCCGTACTGGATATGAGCGATGTATGGTTCACCTTTGCCGTACGGGAAGACATGCTCTCCGGATTTAACCAAGGTAGCCGTGTGAACGTGAAAATCCCTGCGCTGGGCGAGGAGACGTACCCCGTTGTAGTGACTAATATCAAAGCCATGGGGACGTATGCCACATGGCGTACCACCAAGCAGAACGGCGGGTATGACGTACGTACGTTCGATGTAAAATGCCGTCCCGTTGCCCCGATAGCCGGACTGCGTCCCGGAATGACGGCGTTGGTTGTTAAAGATTAAGAACGGAGATGAATTATCTCATTAATATATGGCATGTCTTACTGCGTGAGTTGCGGCGTATCGTCTCCCGACCGTTGTATCTTGGGGCAACGGTGGGCGCAATGCTGATAGCTATTTTCTTTTTCATGACGCTGATGGCGCGTGGAGCAGCGGAAAAGATGCCGGTGGCGGTGGTGGATATGGACCAGACAACTATCTCCCGCCGTGTGTGCCATGAGATGCAGGCTACTTCGTCGGTGGATATTATCCTGATTACCAACTCTTATCCCGAGGCGCGTGAGGCCATGCAACAGGGGCATATTTACGGTATCTTCGTCATCCCGGAGGGGTTCTACCGCGATTTGGTGGCCTTCAAACGTCCGCAGCTGGATTTCTATGTCACCAATGCCTATACCGTAGGCGGAAACACCTCGTATAAGCAGATGTTGACGATGGCAAACCTTGCCTCCGGTGCATTCCAGCGCGAGGTGTTGCGGAAGAAAGGCATGACGGATGACGTGATCATGAACCGCATCCAACCGGTAGCTATAGAAGGACATATGCTGACCAACCCTTGGGGCAACTATACCATCTATCTGGTGAGCACCGTATTGCCGGGTATCTTAGGCGTGATAGCGCTGATGATGACCGTCTTTGCTATCGGTTTCGAACTCAAAACCAAGACGTCCACCCAATGGCTCAAGACGGCCGGAGGAAACTATACCATAGCGATGATAGGCAAGCTGATACCTTATACTGTCATCTATCTGACATTGGGTATAGTATGCCATATACTATTTTACAACATCGCTGATTTCCCTGTTCTTGGTAGCCATGCGCGGCTGCTGTTCGGCCAGCTGCTGTATATCATGGCGATGGAGATTATGGGAATCGTGCTCATCGGCTGTCTGCCTACACTGCGCGATGCGCTGTCGGTAGGAGCCCTGTACGCCATGTTAGGTTTCTCCCTCTCGGGGTTCACCTATCCGAATATGGCCATGCTGCCGATGGTGAAAGCACTGAGTAACCTGGAGCCGCTCAGGCATTACTATCTCATCTATGTCAACGAGGCGCTGATGGGGGCACCGGCTATCAACAGTATGCCTCATGCTTTGGCACTGGTTGCATTTATCGTCCCTGCGTTGTGTGTCGCTCCGCGACTCCACCGCGCACTCAAATATCAGAATTATCCGCTTAAATAATCATGACGCGTATATTATATCAATATTGGCTGCGAGTACAGGAGACAGGTTGGATCTTCGTGAACGAGTTACGGCGTGTTTTCCGTGACCGGGGAGTGATGATTATCGTCGTACTGGGTACGTTGGCGTATCCGTTTCTGTATAAATCCATGTATTGGAATGAGCAGATTGCGGATATCCCGGTGGCGGTCGTGGATCTGAGCAACTCGCCCGAGAGCCGTGAGTTCCTGCACCGGTGGAACGCCACGCCGGATGTGAGACTGACGCATACCTGTGCTTCCATGGCGGAGGCAGAGCGGTTGCTGCGTGACCAGAAGGTACACGGTATCATCTATTTCCCGCGGGACTACGCAGCGCAACTGGCTGACCCCTTAGGCAAGGCTCATATATCGCTCTACTGCGATATGTCGTCCTTCCTCTACATGAAAGGTATCTATCTCAGTTGCAACCAGGTCATGCTGGATGCTATGCGCAATATTCAAATTGACCGTTATGAAAACATGGGTCTGGACAAGGAGTTCGCATGGTCGCTGGTGCAGGACGCACCGTATTCCGAGACGGCACTCTTCACGCCTACCGGCGGTTACGGCTCGTTCTTGATTCCCGCTGTGTTGGTGATGATTCTGCACCAGACGCTGTTTTTCAGTATCTGCCTCCTGATGGGTACAATACGGGAGGAGAAGACGGAGATCTACCGTATTCCGGGGCGGAGAAGGGGGTATTCGGCCTTCCGTGTAATTCTGGCCCGTGGGGGCGCGTATTTCCTGATTTATTATGCACTGGCAGCTATTCTGTTAGGGTTGTTACCGCGGTTGTTCGGTCTGCCGCATATAGGTGCGATAGGGGATATACTGCGGTTCAACGTGCCGTTTATCCTGGCGGTGATTTTTATGTCCCTCTGCGTAGGTTTCTTCATCCGTAACCGTGAGTCCGGTCTGGTACTGCTGGTACCGACTACCTCGCTTATCTTCCTCTTCATTGCCGGTATCTCCTGGCCCAAAGAGATGATTCCCGTAGGCTGGCGGTACGTGTCGTACCTCATTCCTTACACATGGGCGTCCAACGGTTTCATCCATATAAACAGCATGGGCGCGTCGCTTTGGACGACGCGCACCGAGTATATTGCTTTGTGGGTATTAGCCGCAGGCTATTTTGCCCTGGCGGTGACGATGTTCCTTATTGCCGGCTACCGTCAAGACCGTAAAGAGAGCCGCCTCGCTCAATCAGAATCCGTCCATCCCGAAGGATCTTCCGGCTCTGAGGAGCCTGGGAAGGCATAGTAGTCTCTATTCCTTCCGGTGCCTGGTTGTAGAAATTCTTCATGTAATACGGAGCGCAAACATCAGCAGCCGTCTTGGTGCCACTCACCGAGGCGGTTTTGTTGATGGCGTGACCGTTTTGCGTTGCGTTCTCGTTCCAGAACCCGCGGTTGAGCCACGTGGTGATAACAGAGCCCTTGGAGGTGTTCCAGTTGGTATCATCGCCGTTACCGGCTTCTTCCGGAAACCAGTAACAGATACCGGTGACGTTATTCAGCGGTTTCAAGGCATCTACCAGATCTTTTACAAAATTGTACTGTCCGGCCGCTGAGCATGCCCAAACGTCCCGGGTGTCGGTGTCGTTTTTACCCAGGGTTGGCCAGTATTGGAAATAGTATGCGGTCTCTACAATCTGCACCTCTTTTTCGGGGAATTTGGTTGCCAGACTTTGGATGGCAGAGACCAGATAGTTGGACTTGCCATGCGTTTGTGCCTGCTGATATGTCAGATAACCATGCCAGAAAGGATAGTAACTCAGACCGATGACGTCAAAGTCAATGCCTCCGTCCACCAGCTTCTGGTAGTAATAGGTGTTATAGCCGTAGTTGGTAGGACGGTCTGTGTGAATGATGATTTTCGCGTCCGGACAAATGCTGCGTACGGTGTCGCAGCCGGCTTTCAAAAGACCTAAATAGCCTGTCCAGTTGTCACCGTTGTGATCATACGGGTGCACCTGTATGCCGCACAGACCATACATGATTTCGTTGCCTACCTGCACGAGGTCGGGCGTTGCTCCTGCTTCTTTGAGGGTAGTGAGTACGTCGTGGGTGTATTCGCCTAAGGCTTGTGCCATCTCTTCATCCGACTTGCCCTGCCATGCTGTCGGGGCTTTGATATATCCGGCATCTATCCATGTGTCCGAGTAATGAAAATCCAGCATGAAATACGCGCCGGCGTCTTTGATGCGTTTGCCGAGTTTAGTTACGTATTCCAAATCCTGGCAGACGGTGGGATTACTGCTACCGTCTTGGTCTTTTTTGGTAGGGTTCACGAAGATACGTACGCGGAACGTGTTCCAGCCGCAATCATTCACAAACCAGGTCAGCAGGTTGCTGATGTTGTTCCCTTTCACGTCTTTGTAGGGCGAGTTATGTTGTTCATACAACGGCAGCGCAGATATGTCGCCGCCTACGTAACGCGTCTGCGCCTGCGCGCATACGCCTAAAAATAAGGAAAAAAGAAAAATAGAATATACCTTACGTAACATATTGAATGGTGTTTTATGGTTAGCTGTGTTAAAAATCGGCTACAAAGGTACAAAAAATAGTTCAAATACGCAAGTTTTGCTAAATCTATTTTGCATTTTTAATAAAAATAAGCGTATTTTGCTCAATTATTTGCATATTTGACAAAAGTGTATTAACTTTGCGTTCAGTTATTGCAAAATGTAAGGAAAAATTGAACAAAAGTAGCAATAATTAACTTTATTAACAAAAACAATTACATTATGAAGAAATTTTTATCTCTTTTCTGCGCTCTGTCTATTATTCTGAGCGCGAGTGCACTTCCTGTGCAGAAATCGTTGAAGGCACAGTCTGTCCTTCAGAAAGCAAGACAGGAGCAATCTAAGAAGGTACAAAAATCTGTCGCTATGACGAAGGTGCAAAAACAAGCCGCCTTCAAGATGGGGACCAAACCGGCAGCGGCTTCCAAGAAAGCCCCAAAGGCTATGCAGGAGGCTATGGACATCACAATCGGTTCTGTAGATTTTCAGTATTTCGAGTCAGACGGTGATGCGTACTACGCATTGTACAGCGAAGACAATCTCTATCGCTTCAATTTCGATATTTATCCGGCCCAGGGGCTGACAGACGTAGAGTTGGGCAAAACCTATACGCTGGAGGATATGGATGATTCTTATAGTCTTGGCAAGTCGGGTAACAACTATATCTACTATCAATCCGCAACTTTCACGAAAACCCTTGTGGATGAGTTGGTGAAGATTGAGGCTACTGTCGTTGACACGGCCGGTCAGGTTTACAACCTTCTCTATCAGGAGACTCCCTTCGTGCTGTCCGGCGATACCGTAAAGCATAGTTTTGCCAATACGGTGAAGATGGTCTATAGCGCTTATTACAAGGACTGGACGGTTACTGTAGATGACGGTGAGTTTGCATTCAAACTGGATATGCTCAGCGAAAATGCCAACTCGGCTGTCGGTTCTTATGATAGTGAGAACGGTGACTTCAATTTGGATTACACCTATGCTGAGGTTTATTTGACCGAGGATTCCAGCGTGGTATATGCCGCCCATAGCGCCAAAGCCGTTGTGGCTGCCGGAGATGGTCAGGAGACGCTTCAGGTTGAGATCATCGGTCAGAACGGTGTGGTATATCTTTTTGACGCTTTCTATGTAGCGCCGAAGGCGGAGAAACAGGAAACTGTCACTGCTACCAACTTGGCGGTTAATGACGCTTACATTAGCTGGTTCGGCGTGGTGATTGCTACTGCGAGCGACGAGAATTACGATATTTATCTCTCCCTCTCGCCGGAGACGGAGGATTATGCGGGTGAGTATGTGATCGGCGATTACGCCAGCGGAGATATCACCCCGAAGGGACAGGAGGTTGACAATGACATCTTCAGCGGCTCTGTCAAGCTGGCTAAGGCGGCTGACGGCACCTATGTGCTGACCGGCAAAGTACTCTGTTATAACAATACCGAGTATACTCTTAACCTCTCTTATGTGAAACCGACGGCCAAGAGACAATATACCATTACGGCTAACAACGCGGTACTGGCAGATCTTGGTTCCGCTTGGCAACTCGCTGCTGTGGCTGACGACGAGCAGAGCTACATTACCTTGGCGGCTTATTATGACGATCAGATAGCCGGAGATTATGCTGCAGCAGATCTTGTAGCTAACTATTCCTATGCAGGGCTCTTCCAGAACGGCGATACCGCGTGGTATGACTTGGTAGATGCGCAAATCAAAGTAGAAGTGAACGAAGCAACGGAATCGGCTAAGATTACCGGTACTTTCCTTGGCCAGAATGACAGTGACGCTGACGATGTAGTGGAATTTGTCATTACTGCTTATGCTGTGATTAAACAGAGCTCGGGTTCTAGTGACTATCAGTATGATGAAGATGCGGATCTTATCCATACCTTTACGTCCTATGAGCTGGATGATCAATACTTGGAGAAATACGGCAGCGTTTACGTAGAAGCTCAGGACGAGGAGAACTACTATGTTATCTTGGATATTACACTCCCGGACGGCGCAACGGAACTGGTTGCAGGCGAGTACCCGATAGAAGAGGAATATCTCCCGCAGTCCGTATATTCAGGATACTATTCTTCTGACTACGGTTTTATTCCCTCTTTCGCGGCTACCTTGATTGAGGAAGAAGGAAAATTGTATTACAACCAGATATGGTGGATTGTAGAGGGTACCGTGACGGTTGACCAGAACCAGAATCTCTTTGTGGATGCGGTCAACTCGCTGGGTAAAGTTGTCAAACTCAATATCTACGTGGATGGCCAGCAGGGCGTAGAGAACGTGAATGCTAAGGCTGCGGCTCTAAAACGCGTAGTGAATGGTAACCTCGTGATTGAGAAGAACGGCGTGAAATACAACGCAATCGGTACTATTCTGAAATAATCTGAATACCTCTACAGATTTTATTCTTATAAATACTTACATTCAAAGCTGTCACTTCGGTGGCAGCTTTTTTTCTGAAAAATTTGCATATGTGCAAAAAATGTTGTACCTTTGCAGTCGAAATAGATTAAAATGTTTTATTTATGAAGAAAATAGTATCTCTTTTAGCGGGCGTTTTATTCGCTCTGTCTGTTTCTGCTGCCACTGAGGTGCATGTGCCGATGTATAAAGTGACCGTAGGAAGCAGTAGTATCACTTATCAATTGCTGAACGATAAAATGACTCGTATGTTTGTCTTTGTTGTCGATAGCATATCTGCCGGTGCCACGGACGTGGAGTTCGGCAGGACTTATACGCTCGGGAAGGGCCTTAACCAGTATTCCTATTGGTTGGAGCAAAGTACCTACAGCTATTCCCTTTTTACGGCTGCGAGCTTCAAAGTCTCCAAAAATGAAGCGGGCAAGGTACGTATTGACGCGCAGGCAAAGGATCAGAACGGAGACGAATGGATCCTGCTGTACGACGAGGCGGCTATTCCGGAAATGCCTAAGGGTGGTACATTTGTTGCGGATACCGTTACAACCCAAAGTGACTTTGACTTGGGAGTTGTCCAATACGCTCTGGAGACGGAGAACCCGCCTTTCGCCTTTGTCTTTAATTTTAAACTGCAGGACGGAAAGAAGGATCTCGAGTCGGGAGTGACTTACACGGAGCGTGACCTCCACGACTCTTTCGAGTCAGCAGGGTATTACTATTATGCTCCCGATATACACTATACTTCGTTAGAGTTCAAAAAGACAGTAGCGGAAGATGAGTCCTACACGATTGTAGCTACCGTTGTGGATGAAGATGGTAATACCTGGCACCTCTCCGGTTCTCAAGCAGCCCCTCTGGATCCCACTCAGGCGCATTTTGAGTATGACACCCAGTCGGAAGATTTCGACCATACTTTTACTTCGTTCCGGCCGGATCTGAGTAATATAGCGAGCGGTTCTGTTGTTCTGCAGGTTACAGACGCGGAGAATATGGTAGGCTCCTATATCCATTTCTGGACTATAGAGGGTGCTGAAAGTTTAACGCCCGGAGTGTACCCGATAGAGTATTCCAAGTTCCCCGGGACGGTGAATGCCAGCGAAGGAGTGACCTCGCAAGGTGTTACTCCGTCTATTGCCTACACGCTTGCGGTAAGCAACGGAGAGTTGCTTCCTAACCGGCTTTGGATGTTGGTGACCGGAACGGTGACGGTAAGGGAAGACGGTTCGATAGAGGTGAATGCACTGAACTCATACGGACGGACTGTACATCTTCTCTTTTCGAACGCTTCGGAGGAAGATGTTGAAAATGTCAGAGCGGGTGAAAATAAAGTTCTAAAAGTCCTGCAAAACGGTCAAGTCGTTATAATCCAAGGAGATAGAAAATTTACAATATCAGGGAATAGAAGTTATTAACAGATTTTTGTTTTGGAAAATTTTTTGTGTTGACAAAAAATGCAAATGGCTAAAAATAAGTCATTTGCATTTTTGTTTTGGAAAACTTTTGAAATTTTATTTAAAAATAATTGCTAAAAAGTTTGCACATTCAAAAAAAATGTTGTACCTTTGCACTCGCTTTACAACCATAGATGTCTGAACGGAGTCTTATCGGACCTTTATCGGACTTTTATCGGAGGTTTATCGGAGTCTTATCGGACTTTTATCGGAGTCTTATCGGAATCTCATCGACTCACCCAAAAAGATTTGTAATATTTTATATACTATATTATGGAAACATACATTATCAAACGTGATGGTAAAAAAGAGTTGTTTACCATTGACAAAATCAAAAATGCCATTTCGAAGGCATTCTTGGCAGTTGGAGCCTTTGCTCCCGAGGAGACTTTAAATGCAATCCTGTCGCACCTGCGCGTGCATGACGGTCAGACCGTAGAGGAGATCCAGAACCAGGTAGAGGTAGCGCTGATGGCGGAGGGATACTACCAGGTAGCGAAAGCGTTCATCCTTTATCGTCAGGGCCACACTGAGGATCGCGAGACACAGCAGCGTCTGGATTTCATGATGAATTATGTGCAGGCTTCCAACGCGGCCGAGGGCTCGAAGTTCGACGCTAACGCCAACGTGGAGCACAAGAACATTGCTACCCTCATCGGCGAGCTGCCTAAGCAGGGCTTCATCCGTCTTAACCGCCGTCTGCTCACGGAGCGTATCAAACAGATGTATGGCAAGGAACTGAGCGACAAATATATGTCCCTCCTCAACCAGCATTTCATCTACAAGAACGACGAGACCAACCTCGCCAACTACTGCGCTTCCATCACCATGTACCCCTGGCTCATCGGTGGTACCAAGTCCATCGGCGGTAACGCTACGCCTCCGCGTAACCTCAAGTCTTTCTGCGGAGGATTCATCAACATGGTCTTCATGGTCTCCTCCATGCTCTCAGGCGCGTGCGCTACGCCCGAGTTCCTTATGTATATGAACTATTTCATCGAGCAGGAGTACGGCGAGGATTACTACAAACGTGCTGACGAAGTGGTGGATCTCGGTCTCAAGCACCGTACGATAGATAATATCATCTGCGATTTCTTCCAGCAAGTGGTTTATAGCCTCAACCAGCCCTCCGGCGCGCGTAACTACCAGTCGGTGTTCTGGAATATCAGCTACTACGACCGCTATTACTTCCAGTCCCTGTTCGATAACTTCCGTTTCCCGAACGGCGATGCGCCCCACTGGGACAGCCTCAACTGGCTCCAGAAGCGTTTCATGAACTGGTTCAACGAGGAGCGTACACGCACCGTCCTCACCTTCCCGGTGGAGACAATGGCGCTGCTTGCGGAGGACGGAGATATCAAGGATAAGGAGTATGCAGACTTCACGGCAGAGATGTATTCCAAGGGCCACTCCTTCTTCACTTACGTCTCGGACAATGCCGACAGCCTCTCTTCCTGCTGCCGTCTGCGTAACGCCATTACCGACAACAGCTTCAGCTATACCCTCGGTGCCGGTGGTATCTCCACGGGCTCGAAATCCGTGCTGACCATTAACCTCAACCGCGCTATCCAGTACGCCGTTCGCAACAACATCCCGTACCAGGCATATGTTGAGGACATCGTTGATCTCATGCACAAAGTGCAGCTGGCTTATAACGAGAACCTCAAGAACCTGCAGGAGAAAGGTATGCTTCCGCTCTTCGATGCGGGCTATATCAATATTGGTCGTCAGTACCTCACCATTGGCGTGAACGGTCTCGTCGAGGCGGCTGAGTTCCTCGGACTCGAGATCAAAGACACGCCGGAGTACGCCCATTTTGTGCAGGAGCTGCTCGGTATTATCGAGAAGAAGAACAAAGAGTACCGTACCAAAGATGTCATGTTCAACTGCGAGATGATCCCGGCTGAAAACGTAGGTGTAAAACACGCCAAATGGGATCGTGAGGACGGATACGTAGTGCCGCGTGACTGCTACAACAGCTATTTCTATATCGTAGAGGATACCTCGCTCAATGTGCTGGATCGCTTCCGTCTGCACGGACGCAAGTATATCGAGCACCTCACCGGCGGCTCCGCGCTCCACTGCAACCTGGAGGAGCACCTCTCCAAAGAGCAGTACCGCCAACTTCTGCGAGTAGCGGCGGTGGAGGGATGTAACTACTTTACCTTCAATATCCCGAACACCATCTGCAACGACTGCGGACATATTGACAAACGCTACCTCAAGGAGTGCCCGCATTGCCATTCCAAGAATGTGGACTACCTCACGCGTGTCATCGGATATATGAAACGTGTGTCCAACTTCTCTGAGGCACGCCAGAAAGAAGCGGCTCAGCGTTATTACGCAGAGAAGCAAAAAGCTCCGCAGTGCTGATGAAGGTAGCTTCATACGACATTGTTTTTCAAGAGATTCCCGGAGAGGTGACGCTGGCGCTCAACCTCTCCGGGTGTCCTTGTCATTGCAAGGGCTGTCACAGCCCCCATCTATGGGAGGACACCGGCGAGCAACTGGACGAGGCGCTTCTTGACAACCTCATCGGCACTTACAAAGGACTTATCACCTGTGTCTCTTTCATGGGAGGCGACCAGGCGCCTGAAGAAGTGGCACGCCTTGCGGCGCACGTGAAAATATCCTCCCTCTCCTTGGGAGAGGGGCGGGGAGAGGTGCTCAAAACGGCTTGGTACTCCGGCCGGATAAAGATGCCGGCAGCGGATGGACCTTTCGATTATGTCAAGATAGGTCCGTACCGTGAGGAACTGGGAGGGCTCAAGAGCGAGAAAACCAACCAGCGGCTCTACAAGAGGGTAGGCTCCTCATGGGAAGATATCACCTCCTCGTTCTGGCGCAAGACACTGTGAGGTAGAGTAGAGTGACGGAATAAAGTATGTGTATAATAGCGAACGCCCTGCGAAATCAATCGCAGGGCGTTCGTTTTGCCACATAGGCTGTCCTCTTAATAGAGGACAACCTTGTGGGTCTCGGCATGTTCGCCTTGTACCGTACGGATGAAGTAGATACCGCAGGTGTTCGGCAGTGTTACTTGCATCTTTCCTTCATCCAGCGTGCCGCCGTTGATGAGCGTTCCGGTGGACGAATAGATGGTGTAGGAGCCGCCTTGCGGTGCCTCGATGGTGATACGCGGAGCACGGTGAGGTGCTGCGGACGGATAGACGAGGATAGGATCGTCGTATTGCTGCCAGGTATAGGGCACGATGGTCAGCGGGTGGGTCGGGATATAGTCCCTCTCGCCTTTGCGCACTGCCCACATTACTACTTGGTCGCCTGCATCGAGTTTGTGGTGCAGATAGGGAGCTTCTACACGTTCGATATACGGAATACTGGAGCCGCTGTGATAAGCAGACCATTGTGTGCCGGTGAACTCATAGCCGCAGTTGCAGTTGGCATTGAGCGGTGCTACTACGTTGTCCCAGTTCTGTTCGATGATCCAGCTCGGGTATTTTACCAGGAAGTCTGTCATCGCGGATACCTCACGTCCGCAAGCGCCGTTATCCAGCTGTACCTGAATGGAGTACCAACCCGGTTTTGCGTACTGATAGTGACCTGCGTAACACGTGTCTGTGGACTGTGGCAGCGGAACAGAAACGATATAACGGTCGCCGTTCTTCGTAGCCGTAGCATCGTATATGTTACTGAACGCGGAGCTCGGACCCTCTTTGAAGAGGATGTTCACCTTGGTGGAGTAGTACAGTCCGTTATCGGTGGTGAAAGAGATAGTAAACTCATCTGCTCCCTCCGCTATCTCGGCTATATCTACGCCGGTGACCTTGGTCGGAAGGCCTTTGACGAGGTGCAGCACGAAGACATCAGTGATGGTATCCGTGTTCGCTTTGTAGATCGTGTCGTAGTAATACCCCTCGGTGCCGTACCATTTATTGTTGCGCCACTTTACGGAGTCCTCACCGCAGATGACGCGTTCTTCGGTTATCGGTTGTACGACCGTCAGATGCAGGGTGGAGGTGTTGATACACTCGCCTGTCTGCCATGACTTGACGTAGTCGCCGCTCATGTAGCACTTGCGGTTGTCTTCCTCCCAGATATACGGCAGGTACTGCTCGTAGATCCGGACGGACGTCTCCTTATGGATAGTCGGAGTGACAGTCAGCTTGAGCGTGATGATAGAGTCACAGCCATCCACGCTCTTGAGCTTCTTCTGGTACTCGCCTTCTACATCCAGCGTGCGTTCGAAGAAATGAACGGTGTCGCCCTCGCAAATAGTACGTTTGATAGCCGGCATCTCGTATTTCGGCGCGTCATAGACTTCTACACGGTAGAGGCTGTCCATGCGCTTTGTGACATTCGACCGGCGCACGAAGGTGTAATAACCGGCGTGGGTGATCGTGTCGTTGTCAATGATCAGCGTCTCGTTGGAGCAGAGAGGAATCTGGTTCCATTCGGAGTAGTGGGTCGTAACAACGAAATCAAGATACAGTGTACTGTCACAGCCATATTGGTTCAGATACTCATTCGTGATCTGGGTTGTCTTGACATCCTTGTCCCAGGTTTGAGTAGCAGGATCCCACATCGGTATCTCCGGATAGTACAAACGTCCTCCGTATTGGTAGGGGACTTGTTCGTCCGTGATGACAATTCGTTTCTGCTCTACGGAAACCGGATTGACGGTCAGCGTGATATGTGCTATAGTATCTCCGTTTGGCGACATCTTGGTGTACTTGCCGGCCTTGGTCAGTTTCTGACCGTAGAGGTCGTAGTACTCGCCGTCACAGATGGTGATATCACGCTGTACCTCCATCATTCGTTTGGTGTTCACGGCTATTTGGAAGATACTGTCGCAACCATATATCGTATGCAACGTATCGGTATAGATACTGTCGGTCTTGGTGATGTTGATACCGTGCAGGATAGTCGTCTCGCCTTCTTTGATGAGATATTGCTCGTAGGTGAAGTATGCCGGATGAACGGTTACTTTCACCTCGTAGATACTATCGAATCCGTAATGTTTGGTCAGTTGTTTGTCGAAATAGGTTCCTGTTTCGGTGATATTCATACCGTGCCATTTGAAGGTATCTGGCTGGCAGATCTCAACAGAGTCTTTGAAATAGTACGACGGATGAACAACCAGATGCAGGTGGATGATACTGTCGCAACCGCTATGGGTCAATCCCGAACTCTCGTAATCACCGCTGATACTCAACTCACGAGTCGGATCGCCGAACAAATAAGTCTGCTTGTCGGAAATATGTACGGTATCCCATTTTTCATACTTCGGATGAACCTGCAGCGTGTACTTGATAATCGAGTCGCAGCCGTGTTGTGAAGGAATGGTGTCGTAGAAGATCGAACTCGTACGGAATGTATCTCTGCGGAAGATAAATACATTACCCTCGCACAGCGAGACATTTCTTTCTCCGAAGAAAGCATCGCGTACGTTCAGGTGGAGCGTCGTTACTACGCGTGACGAGTCGTTCCAGGCCGTCGGCAGCGAGTAATCGCCGGTTTCGTTGTACTCGATACCGTGCCATATAAACGGCAGTTCGTTCTTGCAGATATACGCTGTCGTATCTACGCGGAACTCTTTCAGTACCTTCAGAATCAGCTGGTAGGTCTCGGTACACTTGCCGTTCTGCACGGTGTGGGTGTAGATACCGGAAGTCGTGCAGGTGTCGCCGTAGAACATGACGGTATCGCCTTCGAAGATCGTTCGTGTATCTACTTGGTGTACCCTCGGCTGTACTTGCAGCGACAGCATCACAACCGAGTCGCAACCGTTGGCTGCTGTCAGGGTGTCGTAATACGTTCCTTGTACCGTCAGCAGCGAGTCGCCGAACTTATAGTAGTCGCCCTCGCATATACGCGCGATAATAGGTTCGGGCGCGTGCGCAATAGGCAGCACTTTCACCTTCAGTCCGATAACGGTTTGCAGACCCTCGCTGTTCATTACCGTGTCGCGGTAGATGCCGGACTCGTAGATGGTCATCTGCTTGGTCGAGTCGCTTGGTAATGTCCAGCGGTAAGGCAGCTCGTTGGCGCAGACGGTCACGCTGTCGTCGAACAGACGGATTACCGTCAGCCGCAACTCAATGATACTATCGCAACCGTACGACGAACTCAGCCGGACAGGATAGATACCGGCGGTCGAGTAGGAGAACCCTTGGAACATGACGGTATCGCCCTCATAGATGGAGCGGTCGATCGAGTTGTAGTATTTCTTGAGCACGTTCAGATGCAGAACCACGATACTGTCGCAGCCGTTATGGTTCTTGATCGTGTCGCGGTATTCGCCGGAGGTGCCTAAGAAGCGGTTGTTAAAGTTATACAAATCGCCTTCACAGATCTCGCGGTAGATAGTGGTGTCGGTCGGCTCGGTCACTACCAGTTGCAATCCGTAGAACATGCGCTCGCCGTTGACATAAGTCGTATCATTGCGATAGATACCGGCTGTATAGAGCGGCGTGATCTGTCCGTTCCACTTGTTGATCCATTGGTACGGCAGATCGCTCTTGCAGACGGTAACCACCGTATCTACCAGCGGATGGACAATCACTTGGAGTACCGAGGTGCTGTCGCAGCCTTCCGGCGTACGCCCGTAATGGGTGTATGTGCCGGTGGTGGAATAGGTCGTTCCGAAGAACTTCACCGAGTCGCCTTCCAGAATATGCTCAACCTGATAGCTGTAGTACGGCTTGTTAACCGTCAGAATGAGTGTCTCGATGCTGTCGCAACCGTTAGCTGCACGTAAGGTGTCGCGGTAGATGCCCGCTTCCGTACGTGCTATGCCGCCAAACTTATAGCTTGATCCCTCGCAGATAGCAGCACGGATGGTATCGAAGACAGGAGCGTTGACTACCAACTGAATGCCAAAGAACCGTTTCTCACCATTGATAGTTGTGTCGTTGCGGTAGATGCCTGCTTGGAAATACTGCTCTGTAGCACCGCTCCAGCGGTTGTTCCATACATAGGGTAACTCGTACGAGCAGACGGTGATGATGGTATCCACTATCGGATGGACGGTGAGTTGGAGCACGGTAGTGCTGTCGCATCCTTCCGGAGTACGGCTGTAATGCGTGTAGTTGCCGGAAGTGGTGTATGTCTCTCCGTAGAACTCGTATGAATGACCTTCGAGGATAGTCTCTCGGATGACATTGTAGTACGGTTTGTTCACGGTCAGGATGAGTGTCACGATGCTGTCGCAACCGTTAGCAGCACTCAGCGTGTCGCGATAGACACCCTGCTCGGTGTAGGTGTTGCCCTTGAACTCATAACTCGATCCCTCGCACATGGCGTGACGGATGGTGTCGAATACTTGTTTGTTGACATTGACCTGAATACCGTAGAAGCGTTTCTCACCGTTGATGGTCGTATCGTTGCGGTATATACCGCTGGAGAAGAACTTCTGCTCATTGCCGTTCCAACGGTTTTGCCAGATTACCGGCATATCTACGTCGCAGACGGTGATGATGGTATCCACTATCGGATGGACGGTGAGTTGGAGCATGGTAGTGCTGTCGCATCCTTCCGGTGTGCGGCTGTAATGCGTGTAGTTTCCGGAAGTGGTGTATGTCTTTCCGTAGAACTCGTACGAATGGCCTTCGAGAATCGTCTCTCGTATGACATTGTAATACGGTTTGTTCACGGTCAGGATGAGTGTCACGATGCTGTCGCATCCGTTAGCCGCACTCAGCGTGTCGCGATAGACACCCTGCTCGGTGTAGGTGTTGCCCTTGAACTCGTAGCTCGATCCCTCGCACATGGCGTGACGGATGGTGTCGAATACTTGTTTGTTGACATTGACCTGAATACCATAGAAGCGTTTCTCACCATTGATGGTAGTATCATTGCGGTAGATACCGCTGGAGAAGAACTTCTGCTCATTGCCGTTCCAACGGTTTTGCCAGATTACCGGCATATCTACGTCGCAGACGGTGATGA
>CADBZO010000009.1 GCA_902799185.1 uncultured Bacteroidales bacterium
TTTGTGTATGTCGTTTTTTTTTTGTAACTTTGCACGCTGTTTGTGCCGTATGCGCTTGTCGCATGCGTGTGCAGGATATAAGTTAGGAACGCGAATATGAGTGAGAAGAATAGTTTTCGGATGGTAGCCAAGACCTTCAAGGGCTTGGAGCCGGTGCTGGCGCAGGAGCTGACGGAGTTGGGCGCCGACGAGGTGCAGATAGAGCGCCGGGCGGTGTCTTTTAGCGGCGACAAAGCGCTGATGTACCGCGCTAACCTGTGCCTGAGGTCTGCGCTACGGGTGCTGGTGCCGATTCGAAGTGAAAGGTTAAAGGTGAAAGGTGAAAGGAGAGAGGTGAAAGGCGAAAGGCTAAAGCCGGAGGATTGGTTATACGAGGTGGCGAAAAGCATCGACTGGAGCCGGTATATGGGCGCAGAGACGAGTTTTGCCATCGACGCCACCGTCTATAGCGAGACTTTCCGTAACAGCCGTTTCGTGACCTACCGGGTGAAGGACGCCATCGTAGATTGGTGGAAAGAGAAAGCCGGCAAGCGTCCGAATGTGAGCGTGAGCGAGCCGGAGCTCTTCATAAACGTGCATATCGCCAACGAGACGCTGACCATCAGTCTGGACAGCAGCGGCGAGAGCCTGCACAAACGCGGTTACCGCGTAGCGACGACCGAGGCGCCTATCAACGAGGTGCTGGCGGCAGGGATGCTGCTGACCGCCGGATGGAAGGGGCAGAGCGATTTCTATGACCCAATGTGCGGTTCGGGTACGATACCTATCGAGGCGGCACTGATAGCCCGTAACATCGCCCCGGGCGTCTTCAGGAAATCATTCGCCTTCGAGAAATGGCCGGACTTTGACGAAGAACTCTGGAGCGAGATTTACAACGACGACAGCCATGAGCGGGAGTTCACGCACAAGATATACGGCTCGGACGCCTCCTTCTATGCCGTACAACAGGCGCAGAAGAACGTCAAGTCCGCCGGTGTGGCGAAAGACGTGGAGCTGCACCAGATACGGATGGAGGAGTTGAAAGTTGAAAGGTCAAAGGTGAAAGGTGAAAGCGAGGGGGCGGAAGGCGCTTTGGTGATGATCAACCCGCCGTACGGCGAGCGGCTGGCAAGCAACAAAGATATGGAGGAGCTGTACGGCAAGATCGGCACGGCGCTCAAGCACCGCTTCACCGGCGCAACGGCATGGATCATCTCCTCCAACGACGCGGCGATGAAATGTATCGGGCTCAAGCCGGCGAAGAAGATGCAGCTGCTGAACGGCGAGCTGGACTGTCAATTCAATAAGTACGAACTGTTCCAAGGGAAAAGAAAAGAAAGATGAGAGAACCGATTTATATAGCTGATTATAACTACCCGCTGCCGGACGAGCGGATTGCCAAGTATCCGCTTGCCGAACGTGACCAAAGCAAGTTGCTGGTCTATAAGAATGTACAAAGGGACGATGTACAATGTGCGATTTCGGAGGACAGGTTTTGCAATATAGGCAATTATATCGCGCCGGAGGCGCTGCTGGTATATAATAACACCAAGGTCATCCAGGCGCGGCTGGCTTTCCATAAGCCTACAGGCGCACGGATCGAGGTGTTCTGCCTGGAGCCGCTGACGCCCCGTGACTACCAGCTCTCGCTGACCTCCACTACCGGTTGTACGTGGAAATGTATGATCGGCAATGCCAAGAAATGGCATGAGGAGAATCTCTCCCTAACCCTCCCCTCAAGAGAGGGAACCGTGTTTCAACTGCGTGTCCATAAGGAAGCGCAGATGGGGAATACCTACGCCGTGCGGTTTGAGTGGGACAACGCGAACGTGTCGTTTGCCGAGATCCTCGACGCAGCGGGCGAGTTGCCTATCCCTCCGTATCTGAACCGCAAGACCGAGGAGAGCGACAAGACGACCTACCAGACCGTCTATTCGCGTATCAAAGGCTCGGTAGCGGCTCCTACGGCGGGTCTGCATTTCACCGAACGTGTGCTGGAGGACCTGCGCAGCCGCGGCATAGAGACGGACGAGGTGACGCTGCATGTAGGTGCGGGCACGTTCCTGCCGGTGAAGACCGCGGACGCCAACGAACACAAGATGCACACGGAGATTATCGCCGTGCCCCGGGAGACAATCGAACATATCGTCCGTAAGTTGGGGAAAATCGTGGCGGTAGGCACGACGAGCATGCGGACCTTGGAGAGCCTGTATTTCATGGGCTGCAAGAGAGCCGCCGAGGTAGGCCAGTTCGACCCCTACGACACGGATTATACGCTCAGCACCCGCGAGGCGCTGGAGTCGCTGCTCGAATGGATGGACGAGACCGGACAGGAGGTGCTGCACGGCGAGACGCAGATCATGATCAAACCCGGATACCGGTTCCGTGTAGTGGACCAGCTGATTACCAATTTCCACCAGCCGCAATCGACCTTGCTCCTGCTCGTGAGCGCGTTTGTGGGCGGCGACTGGAAGAGGATATACGATTATGCGTTGAGCCATGACTTCCGCTTCCTCTCCTACGGCGACAGTTCCATCCTCACACGTAAACAAATATGATAGATACCCATTGCCATATTGACGAAGAGGCTTTTGCGGCGGACCGCGAGGCGGTGATAGCCCGCCAGCAGGCGGCAGGCGTGGAAGCGATGATCGTGCCGGGCGTGAACGCGGCGTCGATAGAGACGGTGACGGATGTCTGTCGCCGCCATCCGGGATACTGCTTCCCGGCGCTGGGGCTGCATCCCGAGGACGTGAAAGACGACTGGGAGGAGCAGCTGGCAATCGTGGAGCAGGCTATCCGTGCGCAAAAAGACGAGCTGGTGGCAATCGGCGAGATAGGACTCGATTATTATTGGGACAAGACCTACAAGGCGTCGCAGCAGGAGGTGCTGCGACGGCAACTGCTGCTGGCGCGGGAGTTGGGACTGCCGGTGATCCTGCATAACCGCGAGGCAACGGAAGACATATTGCACGTTGTACAGGAAATTAAAAATTCAAAATTAACAATTCAAAATGAATTAACCGGTGTGTTCCATTGCTTCAACGGGAGCAAAGAGACGGCGGCGCAGATTCTGAAGATGGGATTTTATCTCGGGATAGGCGGCGTGCTGACCTTCAAGAACTGCAAGTTAGGCGAGGTGTTGGCATCGCTGGATGACGGGGAGCTGATCAACCGTCTGGTGTTAGAGACCGACGCGCCGTACATGGCTCCGGTGCCGCACCGCGGAGAGAGAAACGAGAGCCGCTTCATGGCGCACGTAGCCGGACGGCTGGCGGAGATATTGGACATGACGCCGGAGGCGGTAATCTCCCGGACAAACGGGAACGCACGGCGGTTGTTTGAGAAAATAAATACACAAAAGATATGAAAGAAGTAAGTACAAAAAAACTGCTGGACACCATCATCGAAGGTGTCCGTAACCGCAAAGGTCAGCGTATCGTGACGATAGACCTGCGCAAAATCAAAGAGGCCCCGGTGGAGTATATGCTCATCTGCGAAGGCCAGAGTAACACCCAGGTAGCCGCTATAGCGGACGAGGTGGACGATTTCGTCCGTACCACGACGCATGTCCACCCGTTGAGCGTGGCGGGTGTGGAGAACGCCGAGTGGGTGGCGATGGATTACGGCACAATCTTTGTGCATATCATGCAGCGTGAACCCCGCGCGTTCTACGACATTGAGCACCTCTGGGCTGACGGCAAGGTAACGGAGCTGCCGGAGGAGAGTTGAAAATTGAAAGGTGAAAGGTTATAGGTTATAGGAAATCAGATATGGCAGAAAAGAAACGAAAACAAGTTCGTCCCATGCCGCCCCAGGGTGAGCAGCCGGGTGGTCCGCGCCGATGGTTAGGTCTCGTATTCTACGCGATCGCTTTCGGTCTGATTGCCTTCTGGCTGTTCGGCGGCAAAGAAGGACAGGGACTCAGCAAGGAACTGAGTTATACCAAAGTGACGGCATACATCGAGGCCGACGCGATAGAGAAAGTGACGGTCTATGATGACCTGAGCCTCAAGGCGATTGTCAAGCCCTCGAAATACACGCTGGTCTTCCATTCGCAGGGAGACGGCGAGATGGCGCACGGAGCGCTGAAGAGCCAGGTGCCTTCCGTCGAGGAGTTTAACAAATATATCGAGTCTGTGAACGCGTCGCGCAAGGCGGACGGCCGGGCGGTGATAGACGTACGGTACGAGAAATCGCACGACTATTGGTATCTGCTGCTGGTCAATATCCTGCCTTTCGCGCTGATTGTTCTGTTCTTCGTCTATATGAGCCGGGGCATAGCCGGTGCAGGCGGTCCCGGAGGAATCTTCGGGGTAGGACGCGCCAAGGCACAGCTCTTTGACAAGGAGAAACAGCAGAAAGTGACGTTTCAGGACGTAGCCGGTCTCTATGGCGCCAAACAGGAGGTGCAGGAGATCGTGGCGTTCCTCAAGAACCCCGAGAAATACACGGAGATAGGCGCTAAGATACCGAAGGGCGCACTGCTCGTAGGACCTCCGGGAACGGGTAAGACCCTGCTGGCGAAAGCCGTGGCGGGCGAAGCGGACGTACCGTTCTTCTCGATGAGCGGTTCCGACTTCGTGGAGATGTTCGTAGGCGTAGGAGCCAGCCGTGTGCGGGACCTCTTCCGCCAGGCGAAGGAGAAAGCGCCGGCTATCATCTTCATCGACGAGATAGACGCTGTAGGCCGTGCGCGCGGTAAGAATGTCATGACTGGCGGCAACGACGAACGCGAGAGTACGCTCAACCAGCTCCTGACGGAGATGGACGGCTTCGGTACCAACAGCGGTGTGATCATCCTGGCGGCTACCAACCGCGCCGACGTACTCGACTCCGCACTGCTCCGCGCCGGACGTTTCGACAGGCAGATACACGTGGAGCTGCCGGACCTGCAGGAGCGCAAGGAGATATTCCAGGTACACCTCCGTCCTATCAAATGCGACGAGACGGTGGATCTGGATTTCCTGAGCAAGCAGACGCCGGGCTTCAGCGGAGCCGACATAGCGAACGTCTGCAACGAGGCGGCGCTGATAGCCGCACGCGGCGGACGCAAGAAAGTCAGCAAGCAGGATTTCATGGACGCCGTGGACCGCATCGTAGGCGGTCTGGAGCGCAAGAACAAGATCATGACCGAAGAGGAGAAGCGCTCCATCGCCTTCCACGAGGCAGGGCACGCCACGATCAGCTGGATGCTGCGGTGGGCGAACCCGCTGGTGAAAGTGACGATCGTACCGCGCGGCATGGCGCTCGGCGCGGCGTGGTATCTGCCGGAAGAGCGGCAGCTGACCAACGAAGAGCATATCCTCGACGAGCTCTGTTCGCTCCTGGGCGGACGTGCCGCCGAGCAGCTCTTCCTTGACCAGACTTCGACGGGTGCGCTCAATGACCTGGAACGCGCTACCAAACAGGCGTACGCCATGGTGGCGTACTACGGCATGAGCGACAAACTCAAAGATGTCTCTTTCTATGACTCCACCGGACGGTACGACTACGGCTTCACCAAACCCTATTCGGAGAACACCGCGGACCTCATCGACAAAGAGACCCAGCGTATCATTGCCGACCAGATGGCGCGCGCCAAGCAGATCCTGACGGAGAATGCGGAAGGCCACCATCAGATTGCGCAGCTGCTTATCGACCGCGAGGTAATCACCTCCGAGGATGTAGAGCGCATCCTCGGTCCGAGACCGTGGAAGAGCCGCGGAGACGAACTGCTGGAGGTCAATGCCGCACTCGCGAAAGCGGAGAAAACCAAGCGCAGCAGGAAAAAGAAAACAGAAGAAACACAAAATACAGATACTAATGAAGAAGCAACTGCTTAATCTGGTGCTGCTTTTGACCGCAGCCACCCTCTCGGCGCAGGCGCCGGAGAAACTGCCGATGGATCCCGAAGTCCGTTACGGCAAGTTAGACAACGGACTGACGTATTACATCCGTCATAACGAACAGCCCAAACAGCGGGCGGAGTTCCATATAGCCCAGGCGGTAGGCGCTATCCTCGAGGAGGACCACCAGAACGGTCTGGCGCATTTCCTGGAGCACATGGCGTTTAACGGCACGCAGCATTTCCCAGGCAAAGGAATTATCAATTACTTTGAGTCGGTGGGTGTCAATTTCGGCGGTAATATCAACGCCTATACCTCTATCGACGAGACGGTCTATCGTCTGTCGGATGTGCCTACCTACCGCAGCGGCATTGTGGACAGCGCCCTGCTCGTCATGCACGACTGGAGCTGTGGTCTGCTGCTTCTGGACGAGGAGATAGACGCCGAGCGCGGCGTGATACTCGAGGAGTGGCGTACGGGCCGTACAGCCAACCGCCGTATCTGGAAACAGATGCAGGCGAAGATGTACCCCGGTACCCAGTACGCCAAACGCGACGTCATCGGAGACACCGCCGTCATCAATAACTTCGCCTATCAGGCGTTGCGCGACTACTACCATAAATGGTACGGCCCGGACAACCAGGCAATCATCGTGGTAGGCGACATCAACGTAGATACCATTGAGGCGAAGATCAAAGCCCTCTGGGCGGACGTGCCGCGCCGCAAGAACTACGGTGAGCGGCCTATCTACACCGTCAACCATAATGACAAACCGCTGGTAGCCATCGTCACGGACCCCGAGGCGCAGAACAGCCGTATCACGATGGAGTACAAGTTTGACCAGTTGCCCGACGAACTGCAATCGACCGCCTATGAGTATATGCTGGATCAGATGCGCGATATCGTGTGCCGCATGCTCAATAACCGCTTCTCCGACTTGGCATTGGATCCCAACGCCTCGTTCGTAGGCGAGTACAGCCATTACGGCGAGACAGCGAAGAAGATGGACGCTTTTGAGGCAATCATCGTACCCAAAGAGGGTAGGGAGACCGATGCGTTCAACGACTTGCTCTACCAGCTGGAGAAGATGCACCGCTACGGCTTTACGGCAACGGAACTGGAGCGCGTGAAGAACGACAAACTCAACGAGATGGAGAAATACTACAACGAGCGTAACACCCGCAAGAACATTACGCTGGCGCGCGAGTGCATCCGTCATTTCGAGAACGGCGAGTCGATGCCGGGAGCCGAGTGGGAGCACGATTTCCTGCAGGCTACGCTTCCGCTGGTGAGCCTGGAGAAGGTGAACTCGGTAGCCCGGGCGCTGATCCATCCGAACCCCACGGTAGCTGTCTCCGGACCCGAGAAAGAAGGCGTGAACCTGCCGGACGAGGAACTGATCCTCTCTACGCTGGCCTCGCAGGGAACGATGGCTGTCGAGGCTCCGGTGGAGGAGAAGATAGACACCGAGCTGGTGAAGAAAGCACCGAAGGCGGGCAAAATCAAGTCCAAAGGCTACAACGAGGGCTTCGGCTTTACCGAGTGGACCCTCTCCAACGGCGTTAAGGTGGTCATCAAACCGACGGAGTACAAAGCCGACGAGATTCAGATGAACGCTTTCTCCAAGGGCGGTCTGTCGCAGGTAGCAACGGCTGATCTGCCGTCCGCCGAGATAGCTACTACGATTGTAGGCATGTCCGGTCTGGGTAACTTCACTGCTACGCAGTTGGAGAAAGCCCTCTCGGGCAAGACCGTAGCCGTGAAACCGGAGATCCATACGAACACCGAGCGTATCACGGGCTCTTCGTCTGTCAAGGACCTGGAGACGATGCTGCAACTGACCTATCTCTATTTCACCGCCACGCGGCGTGACGAGGAGGCATATAACACTACGCTTGGTCTGCTCCGTACCCAGCTAGCCAACCGCGAGAAGAACCCCAAAGCAATCTTCTCCGACTCCATCCAGATGATGAACCGCAACCACTCCGAGCGACTCGTGCTGTTCAACAACGAGATGCTGGAAAAAGTGAGTCTGGACAAGGCCTTGGAGGTCTATAAAGCACGTTTTGCCAACCCTGCGGACTTTACGTTCATCTTCGTGGGAAACATCGACCCGCAGGATCCGAAGGTGCAAGCGCTTATCTGCCAGTGGCTCGGTTCGCTCAAGACCAAGAAGGCTTACGAGACTGTCATTGACCACCATGAAACCGTAGCGATGGGAGCCCAGAAGAACTATTTCACCCGTAAAATGGAGACCACCACGGCTTCCAACCGCGTGCAATATACGTCGTACGATATTCCTTACACGCTCTCCAACGAGCTGAACATGGAGATGATAGGCCGCATCCTCTCTACACGCTATCTGGAGTCGATCCGTGAGCGTGAGGGCGGTTCCTACGGCGTAGGTACGTATGGTTTCGTCACTTCGCTGCCTACACCCAAAGCCGGCCTGCTGATGCAGTTCGACACCGACCCCAAGAAACAGGAGCGTCTGATGGAGATTATTCATGAGGAGATCCGGACAATCATCGAGAACGGTCCCTTGGCAAGTGACTTGCAGAAAGAGAAAGAGTCCATGCTCAAGGATTATCAGGAGAATCTGGAGAAGAACGGCTACTGGAGCGAGGCGCTGTATGAGTACTACCTGCTGGGCGTAAACCTCATCCGCGACTACAAGGATGCGGTGGAGGGTATCACTGCCGCGAGTGTGCAACAGATGCTCAAGCAACTCATCGCTTCGGGCNATCCCGAGAACTGATGGCGCGGTATTTCGTCATAGCAGGAGAGGCATCCGGCGATCTGCACGGAGCGGCACTGATCAGCGCGCTCCGTGCGGCAGATCCCGGGGCGCAGTGTGCAGGACTCGGCGGCGACAGGATGGCTGCCGCCGGGTGCCGCCTCTACCAGCACATACGCCGGATGGCGTTTATGGGCTTTGCAGCGGTGCTGGCGAACCTCGGGCAGGTACGGCGGAATTTTCGTATTGCGGAGCAGGCTCTGCTGGACGAGGCACCCGATGCGCTTATCCTGATTGACTATCCTTCTTTTAACCTGCGCATGGCGCGTTTCTGCCGTGCGCATCTGCCTCAGACCAAGATTTTTTATTATATCCCGCCGAAGGTATGGGCATGGAAACGCCGCCGTATTCACGCTATCGCCAAGTTATGCGACGAGGTGCTGGGTATCTTTCCTTTCGAGCCGTCTTTCTATGCGCAATACGGCTACCGCTGCACCTATGTAGGCAACCCCACGGCGGAGGAGATAACTCGGATTACTCCGAATACTCCGATTACTCCGATTATTCCGAGTATTGCCATTCTGCCGGGTAGTCGGCCGAGCGAGATCAGTCATTGCCTGCCGAGGATGTTAGCGGCGGCACGGCGTTTTCCGGACTACCGTCCCGTGGTATGCGGGGCGCCGGGGATAGAGGACGATTTCTATCGGCCTTACCTCCGTGCTGGCGAACAGTTCTCACGCGATACCTACGCGGTGGTACAGAGTGCTTCGGCGGCGGTGGTCAACTCCGGTACGGCTACGCTGGAGACAGCTCTCATCGGCTGTCCGCAGGTGGCGGTGTATCATCTGGCGCTCTCTTGGTTGATAGGGCTTATCCGGTGGGCACAGCCGCTGGTGTTCTCCATCCCGTATTTCACACTGGTGAACATCATCGCCGGCAAGGAGGTCATCAAGGAGTATGTCGCCAATGACTTCAAGACGGAGAAGGTAGCCGCAGAGTTGGACCGGCTGCTGTATGATGAGGCATACAAAAAAGATATGCTCGCTTCCTACGGGCATATCCGTTCTCTCTTGGGCACGCGGCCTGCCGCTGAGACAGCGGCTTCGATCATCGTCTCGCGCCTTTCTCAGAATTTATAACGATCCGTAATGGGTCCAGTCTATCTGCAGGGGAGTGATGGAGAGCAGCTGGTGCTCCATCGCCCATATATCCGTGTCGGTGGATGCCGGTTCGTCGTTGACAAAAGCGCCTCCGAGCGTCCAGCCTTTCAGCGCGTCTTCCGGCAAGACCCCGTCCAGCGGCACTAACTCGTTCGCCCAGTGGCCTATACACTGGCGTGTCCACCGGATACCTTCTATCTCACCTACCGGCGCGTTGATGTTGAAACATGTCCGCGGGGCGATACCTTCTTCGTACAGGTGTTGCGTTATTTCCGCCAGGAAGGGCTGCAGCCAGTGCAGATCCACATCCGCCTCATGGCTGTCTATCGACCATCCTATAGCAGGAATACCTTTCTCCGCCGCTACGAGACACGCACCTATCGTACCGGAATACATGGCGTTGATAGCGGCGTTGCTGCCGTGGTTGATACCCGAGACGAGGAGGTCTATCTCCCGGTCGGCAAAAAGGATCTCCCGCGCTATCTTCACGCAGTCGGCCGGGGTGCCGTTGGTGGTATATACCTCGGCGCCGTTGAGGTCATGCTCCTCTACCTTACGCAGGTATATCGGCTTGGTGGCACTGATGGCGGCGCCATAACCGCTACGGGCTCCGTCCGGCGCAATCACCGTCACAGCCCCTAACTTCGTCATCTCTTTGGCCAGAAGGCGTATGCCCGCCGTGCCCCAGCCGTCATCGTTAACTACTACGATATTCATCCCTTCACTACTTTCATTACTTGTTGTGCCAATTCATTGGCTTTCTCCATCGTCGCCGCCTCCGAATAGACGCGGATGATAGGCTCCGTATTGGATTTGCGCAGGTGTACCCACCCGTCTGCGAAATCAATCTTCACACCGTCGCGGTCGTTCACCCGCTCGTTGCGGTAGAGTTCTTTGACTTTCGCCAGGATGGCATCTACGTCGGTCTCCGGGGTGAGGTCGATACGGTTCTTGGAGATGCAGTAGTCGGGCAGGCTCTTGCGCAGCTCGCTGACCTTCATATCCAGATGCGCCAGGTGGCTCAGAAAGAGGGCTATACCTACCAGCGCGTCGCGGCCGTAGTGGCACTCGGGGTAGATCACCCCGCCGTTGCCCTCTCCGCCGATGACGGCACCGGTGCGTTTCATCTCCGCTACTACGTTCACTTCGCCTACCGCCGAAGCGCTGTACTCGCCGCCGTGAGCTCGCGTCACATCGCTCAGCGCACGTGTGGAGGACATATTGCTTACGGTGTTACCCGGCGTGTGGCTCAGGATATAGTCGGCTACGGAGACGAGGGTGTATTCCTCGCCGAACATCTCGCCGTTCTCGCAGATGATAGCCAGCCTGTCCACATCCGGATCTACGACGAATCCTACATCCGCCTTGCCGGATTTGAGCAGGTCGCTGATCTCGGTCAGGTGCTGTGGCAGCGGCTCTGGGTTATGCGGGAACCGGCCGTCGGGGGTGCAGTTGAGTTCGATGATATTCTCCACGCCTACTGCCCGCAGGATAGCCGGGATGGCCAGTCCGCCTACGGAGTTGACGCAGTCGATAGCTACGGTGAAATGCCGCTTTCGGATGGCCTCTGTGTCCACCAGTTTCAGTTTCAGCACCTGCTCTACGTGGTAGGGCAGGTAGTCTTTGGCGGTCATGTGTCCCAGTTCGTCCACTTCGGCGAATGAGAAGTCTTCTTGCTCCGCGATAGCCAGCACGCCTTTGCCTTCGGCGTCGTTGAGGAACTCGCCTTTCTCGTTGAGCAGTTTCAGCGCGTTCCATTGTTTGGGGTTATGGCTGGCGGTGAGGATGATACCTCCGGCGGCCTGTTCACCGGTGACGGCCAGCTCGGTCGTCGGGGTGGTAGCCAGCCCTATGTTCACTACGTCGTAGCCCATGCCCATGAGTGTACCGCATACGATCTGCTCTACCATATGACCGCTCAGACGGGCGTCGCGGCCTACTACAATCTTGTTGTTGTCCGGCATGGCAGCGCGGCGCTGGGTGGCGTAGGCAGCGGTGAAACGGACTATATCTACGGGGTTGAGCCCCTCTCCCACGCGGCCGCCTATCGTGCCGCGGATTCCGGAAATGGATTTTACTAAACTCATCTTATTGTTTTACTTTGATATTCAGAATATATGCATATGGAGTAACCGACATCTGGTCGGCATCGAAGCCTAACTTGCTGGGTACGATGATTTCGCACTCGGCATTGCTGTATTTCATCAGTTGCACGGCGATGTGCCATCCTACGGCTTCGCAGGTGGAGGTATTGCCGTACTGGAACTCGTACGGATGCGGCTGGTCCAGCGTGGTCCAGTAGCTGAGGGTGTCCGCTCCCTCCGTGAGGGCGAATTTCTTGTATCGGGTCACGATATAGTCGTTCACCAGCACCTCGCCGGAACGGTCTCCGCGGCGGCGGAGATGGAAATAGAGGTCGTCGGAACCGGAGGTGTCTTTGTAATAGTCTTTCTCGCCCCATACATAGTCCTCCCCCGGCATCTCTGTCAGGATATTCAGGTTGTTGCGACTGATATAGTTTTCAATCAGTTTCTTCTCCTTGTTACGCAGGTTGGAGTAGGTGTTGGCTTTGCATCCTATCAGGACCAGGGCGATGCCTGCTAATAGGATAAATACAGTTTTTCTCATTCTTTTATGGTTAGTTCAATTCGTACGTTTTCATAGGGCGGTATTTCCGCCGTACCTTGGATGCCGTAGGCGGCATACCAGGGGACTATTAGCGAGAGGCTCTCGCCGTGGTACCACTCGGTGATGTTCTCGTCAATGGCGGGTGGCAGCTCGTATTTGCCGGCGTGTGCGGTCGTCTCGCTGTCGGTATAGAGGTGTCCGTTGAGGCTCGTCACCTGCATCTGTACGGTGCACTCCTCGCCGTGCAGAACAGGCCGGTTGCTGTCGCCGGGACGGATGATCTTCGCCCATGTGCCGCGCTCATAAAGCGAGTAGCCTCCTTCGGTACGCGCTATCCGGTAGAGCTCCTCATCCGCTGACCGGCTCATCTGCCGGTTCATCGTCATCAGTGCCAGCGTGGTGCTGTCCGCTTTGGGCGACTCGCCTTTGCGAGTGGACGGCCGCTGGGGGGACTGCCCTCCGCAGCCGGCCATCATCGCCGTCAGGAGACATATTGCCGCAATCTTTCTCACGCTTCTTTCTCCTCGGGGATAAACTGTTTGCGGTACTCGCTGGGCGTCATACCGTAGGTGTTCTTGAAACATTTGGAGAAATAGCGGCTGTCGTTCATGCCTACCATGTAGGTCACCTCGGTAATATTATATTTTCTGTCCTCCAGCAGCTGTGCCGCACGTTTCACGCGTATCTCGCGGATGAACTCAACAGGGCTCATGCCGGTCATGCTCTTCAGTTTGTTGAAGAACACGGTGCGACCCATGTTCATCTCTTCCACCAACTCATCTACCGTCAGGGTGTTATTGTCCATCTGTTTGTCCATGATATCCAGCAGTTTGGCCAGGAAGGCATCGCCCGAGATCGTCTCGTCTGTCGTCGGGTTGGCCTCCAGCCGCAACAAGCGCTCGCGGTAGTTACGCTCCAGCTGGGTGCGCAGCTTCAATATATTCTTGACGCGTGCGCGCAGGTATTCCGGTTCAAAGGGCTTGGTCATATAGTCGTCCGCGCCGTATTGCAGCGCCTGCAGACGGCTCTCGATGGCTGTCTTGGCGGTCAGTAAGATGACCGGGATATAGTTCGTGTCGGGGTCGGATTTGATATGCTGCGTCAGCTCCAGACCATCTACCTTGGGCATCATCAGGTCGGTGATCACGAGGTCTATATGCTTCGTCTTGATCACCTGTTCCGCCTCTTCGCCGTCGCCGGCGGTCTCTATTGCGTATTCGCGACCGAAGATGCTGGTCATGAACTGGCGCATCTCTTCGCTGTCATCTACGATCAGGATGGTACGCCGGTTGTCCGTCTTCTCTTGCGGCAGGGAGTCTAACTTATCCTCGTTTTTCTCCGCCGTTCTGGTCATCGTCACTGGCTCTTCCGTCACGAAATCCACCTCCGCGCCGAAATGTTCTCTGCCGGTATGGAGCATGACGGTGAAGGTAGTGCCTTTGCCTAACTCGCTCTCCACCTCTATGTGACCGTGGTGCAGATCCACCAGCTCTTTGGTCAGGTTCATGCCGATACCCGTGCCGGTGGTGCTGCCGCTTAACTCGTTGTTGCTGCTAAACCGCTCAAACAGAATACTCCTCTTCTCCGGGGCTATGCCGATACCTTCGTCCTCTACCGCCAGGGTCACAAAACCCGGTTTGGAGTCAATCACAACGCCGATATGTTTGCCTGCGGGGGTAAACTTGAAGGCGTTGCTCAGCAGGTTCCACAGGATGGTATCCATCCGTCCGCGGTCCACCCATACGGTTGAGTCTTCCGCGCGGTTCTCTATCGTGAAGTCGATATGTTTGTCGCTTGCTTCTTTCTTGAAATTGGCGCAAGTCTCGTTCACCAACTCGCTCAGCAGGGTGGGTTGGATCTTGAGTTTCATCTTCTGGTTCTGTATCTTGCGGAACTCTAACAGCTGGTTGACCATCCGGAGCATCCGCTGACTGTTGCTCTGTACGATCTCCAGCTGGCTCCGGACGGAGCGGGAGATACGCTCCGATTGCAGAATGTTCTCCACCGGTCCTACGATCAGCGTCAGCGGGGTACGCAGCTCATGGCTGATATTGGTGAAGAACCGTAACTTGATATCCGTCACCTGTTGCTCTACAATCACTTTCTGCCTCAGACCGTTATACAGGCTTACGATATACCCGGCGATGCTCAGGATGGCAATCAGACAAACTACATACAGTACGAACGCCCACCAGGTCAGCCACCACGGGCGTTTGACGATGATGACGAGCTGTTTCTCGTTCTCCACGTCAGCTCCCTCGCGGTTGGTGGAGCATACGTGGAAGCGGTAGGTGCCGTACCGGAGGTTGTTGTAGGTCACCCGGCGGCTGCTGCCTGCGCAGGTCCAGTCGGCGTCGATGCCCTCCATCCGGTAGGTATAGACCAGTTTGTCGGCTCCGATATAGTCTATCGCTGCGTATTCGATGGAGATGTTGCTGCCGTCGGACAGGATGACGGTATCGCGCGGAGCGAGAGGTCCGTCCTGGGTCTCCAGACGCGTGATATGCATGGGCGGTACCGAACCGGAGTGGTGTACGCGCGAGGGGGTGAAAGTGCAGAAACCGTTGCTGTAGCCGAAATAGATGGTGCCGTCCGTAGCGCGAACAGCTTCCGCTTCGGTGAAGCAGGTGTTATGCTGGTTGTCCAGGGCGTCGTAGTAATACAGCTCGCCGGAGCGCAGGTTCAGCTCGGCTATGTCGCTCTCGCTGCAGAACCATATACTGTTGCTGTCGCTGCTCATGGACAGGATGATGTCATGGTAGGTCTCTATCCGCGTGATCTCCGGCTTAGGGGCGTTCAGGTCGATGGTCATCAGTCCCCCGCCGAAGGAGCCTAACCACAGTCGGCCTTCGTGGTGGTGGATGGCACGGATATCGTAACTGGGGAGCACCGTACACCGGCGGGTGTCCAGATCCACGCAGAGCACACCGGTTGTGGTTCCGCACCATAGCCGGCGGCCCACTATCTCGATGTCGCGTACTTTCATCCCGTTGCCTGCTACCTCCGGTTCGCTCCAGGAGTGCCTGTTCTCGTCGTAGCGCAGGATATTCACGCCACCGCCGTAGGTTGCTACATAGAGGGTGCCGTCCTCTCCTTCCTCGATGTCGTATATATCCGGGTGGGAGGTCGGGATGAGGCGGTGCGGAGTCTGTTGGTACAGCCCCTTGCCTTTGACGCCTGTCATCATCCCGTGGCGGGTCAGCTGGGCGCAATAGACACCTGTCTCGCTCTTGAGGAAGGTCTCTACCTCTCCTTGCCCGTTGACCGCAAAAGCGCGTACCTCGCCGTTGCCCTGACCGCTCTTCCGCAGGTCATGCAGCTTGTAGGGCGTAGGATCCATGTTCACGCAATCCACGCCTCCGTCGTAGGTGGCTATCCACATCTGTCCTTCGCGGTCCATGTAGGCGGTGTGGATCATGTTGGTCAACCCCTCGATGGGATAGACCAGCTCGTCTTTCTCGTAGTCGTAATAACTCCATCCGCCGCCCGTGGGGTTCACCCAGGTACGGCCCTGGCTGTCCTCTATGAGGAAGAAATGCGCACGCAGCTGGCCGGCATAACGGTTGTCCAGAGGAGGAGTGAACCGTTTCCATTGCCCGTCTCGGTAGCGCATGATACCGTTTTGCTCGTCGGCTTGCCAAATCACGCCGTGGCTGTCTATCTTGGTGCGGTTTCCGCTCTCGCCCATCTGCTCGACCATCCCTAACGGCAGACTGTCGTAGGGCATAGCAGTGGTGTGCTCGCGGGAGGCGTCCAGACGGTAGTAATGGTCGTCGTAGGTGGCCCACCAGATACGCGACTGCTCGTCCTCGTAGATCGTCGTCACGCGGTTGTTCACCTGTACCTCCACGCCTTCGTTCATCGCTTTATAGACGGTGAACGTATAGCCGTTGAAACGGTTCAGACCGTCCCACGTACCAAACCACATGAACCCCTCCTTGTCCTGCATGATAGCCATCACGGTGTTCTGGCTCAAGCCGTCTTTGATGGAGTAGTGCTGCACGATATAGTGCTCATGCGCACGCACGATGTGAGCGCACGCGAGAAATAATATAATAAGGAATATGGAGTAGAGCCGTTTCATCGTGCCAGCCGCTCCAGATATCGTCCGTATGCTGTTTTCATCTCTTTGCCTAATGCCGCTAACTGCTCGGTGCTGATCCAGCCGTTGCGCCAGGCTATCTCCTCAATGCAGCTCACGTAGAAACCCTGCCTGTTCTGGATGGTTGCGATGAAATTACCGGCGTCCAACAGGCTGTCGCAGTTACCCGTGTCCAGCCATGCAAACCCGCGGCTGAACAGTTTCACCTTCAGCGTGCCTTCGTTCAGGTAGAGTTTGTTCAGGTCCGTAATCTCGTATTCGCCGCGCGCGCTGGGCTGCAGACCGGCGGCTTTCTCGCAAACCGTCCCGTCGTAGAAATACAGTCCCGGTACGGCATAGTTGCTCTTCGGTTCTGCCGGTTTCTCCTCCAGACTCAGCACTTTGCCCGCTTCGTCGAACTCCACTACGCCGTACGCACGGGGGTCGGCTACCTCATATCCGAAGATTACCGCGCCGCCGTTTTGTACCTCTTCTACCGCTTCACGCAACATATGACCGAAATGCTGGCCGTAGAACATGTTATCGCCCAAAATCAGACATCCCGGCTCGCCGTTCAGAAACTCGCGGCCTAACACAAACGCCTGAGCCAGACCGTTGGGCACCTCCTGAATCTTGTATTCCAGTTTCATACCGATTCGCCCGCCGTCGCCTAACAACTCGCGGAACATAGGCAAGTCACGGGGAGTACTGATTACCAGCACCTCGCGGATGCCGGCCATCATCAATGCACTCAACGGGTAGTAAATCATCGGCTTGTCATACACCGGCATGATTTGCTTGCTAATTGCTTTACTCAGGGGGTACAACCTTGTTGCACTGCCGCCTGCCAGGATGATTCCTTTCATATCACATAACCTTTGCGGGTGCAAAGGTACAAAAAAAATCGCATTCATGCAAATATTTTCGAAAAAAAATCCCGCTACTCTCACGAGCGGCGGGATCCCAAATACTTACAATTACATGAAAAAACCTCTACAGGCTAGTCTCACTAGATTGTGAAACTTGGTGCAAAGGTACTGCTTTTTTTTGAATTGTGCAATACTTTAAGCAGAAAAAAATGAAAAATTTCAAAAAATTGATTAACTATCGAAACTCATTTTTCCTTATCGGAATAAAAATGCTGAATATGTCATTACCCGGGAAAGATTACCCCCAAAAATTTTGCTTCAAAATGCACCCGAAACTTGCCTAAATGATGAATTTTCTTCATATTCACTTGCATATGTCGATTTTTTATAGTACCTTTGTGCCGAATTAGAGCCTTGGTAGCTATGTTAGGTATCATCATCAATCCCAAATCCGGTAAGCGCGCCTTCCGCGCGCAGCGTATCTATCTATGGAAACTGCTACGGCAGCGGCACGAGCCGTTCGCCTACCGTGTGACCCGCTATGCAGGGCACGCTACCGAGCTCGCGCGGGAACTGGCGGAGAAAGGCTATGACGAGATTCTCGTCCTCGGCGGAGACGGTACGCTCAGTGAAACCGTCAACGGCCTCATGCGGGCGGATATACCCGACTCCCGGCGTGCGCAGATACGTCTCGGACTCATGCCCCGCGGGACGGGAAACGACTGGGGACGCTTCTGGAAACTCGACAAACGCTACAAAGAGAGCCTGCGACGTTTCTTCGAGGGAGAGGCGCATCCTATTGACATAGGCTGTCTGACCTATTGGCGGAACGGCATCCCACACCACCGCTATTTCATCAACTCCGTCGGCTTCGGCGTGGATTCGCTTACATGCCAAAAAGCCGAGGTGCTCAAGTATTATATCGGGTCCCACCACGTGAACTATCTGTTCGGGCTCTTCGCCGCTATTGCGCAGCACAAGAGCCTGCAGATGACCCTTACCGTAGATGGCACGCCCGTGGTGGACGACTTGCTGTTCACGATGAATATCGGCAACGGGCCTTTCTCGGGCGGAGGCATCCGCCAGAACCCTTCCGCCGATCCTACGGACGGCATCTTCCACGGGATGTTCGTACGCAAACCCTCGTTCCGGCAGATCCTGCAAGCACTGCCGCACCTCTTCAACGGACGCCTCACCGAACTGCCTTTTATCTACCCGCTGGTGGGCAAAGAGATAGAAATAGGATGCCATAAGCACCTGATGGTCGAGGCGGACGGCATACTGGAGAACTTCATCGCCCCCTGCAAGGTCACTTGTATCCCTCATGCTTTGCAGTTCCAATGCTGAAAAACGGCTTTTCTCTCCCTCAAAAACGATTTTTCTCTGTATGCACTTGCATATGTCGATTTTTTGTTGTACCTTTGTAGCCGAATTGCAAATCGGTTATGGTTCAAATTGAGCATCTGAATAAGTCTTTTGGCGCGCAGCAAGTCCTCCGGGATATCACGCTCTCCATCCCCGACGGTCAGATTGTCGGCTTGCTGGGGCCCAACGGAGCCGGCAAATCGACGCTGATGAAAATTCTCATCGGCCTTTGGAATGCGGACTCCGGCGTCGTGCAGGCTCCTCCCCGTATAGGCTATCTCCCGGAGAACAACCCCCTCTATGAAGAGATGTATGTAGCCGAGTACCTCGGCTTCATGGCTGAAATGACAAATCTCAACTGTCAACTGTCAACTGTCAACTCTCTCATCGACCTCGTCGGGCTCACTCCCGAACGCCACAAGCACATCCGGGAGCTCTCCAAAGGCTACCGGCAGCGTGTCGGTCTCGCCCAGGCGCTGATAGGCAACCCCGAACTGCTCATCTTGGATGAACCTACCACGGGGCTCGACCCCAACCAGCTCGTAGAGATACGCGCGCTCATCAGGAAACTGACCAATTCGGCCATGACGGTGATTTTGTCCACCCATATCCTCCAGGAGGTGCGTGAGATGTGCGACCGGGTGATTATCCTCGACCATGGTACTGTCAAAGCCGATATGCCCATGGAGCAGATCCCGGATTTGGAATCTCTCTTCCGAGAGGCTACTAAATGACAAAATGTCAAATCTCAAATGTCAAATCTCAAATCCCCTATGTCCGATTTTGATATCCGCAACCAGATAAACGAGAAAGAACAGGATTCTGCCCTCCGTCCGTTATGCTTTGCCGATTTTGCCGGCCAGAGCAAGGTCACTTCGAACCTGAAGATCTTCGTAGAGGCAGCCAAACTCCGCCATGAGTCCCTCGACCATGTGCTCCTCTTCGGCCCTCCGGGACTGGGAAAAACCACCCTCTCCAATATCATTGCCAACGAGCTCGGGGTAGGCTTCAAAGTCACCTCCGGACCAGTCCTCGACAAACCCGGTGACCTCGCGGGCTTGCTTACTTCGCTGGAGCCCAACGACGTGCTCTTCATCGATGAGATCCACCGTCTGAGCCCGGTGGTGGAGGAGTATCTCTATTCAGCCATGGAGGACTATCGGATAGATATCATGATAGATAAAGGACCGTCCGCGCGCACGATACAGATTGACCTCAACCCCTTTACCCTCATCGGCGCTACCACCCGTTCCGGTCTGCTCACCTCCCCGCTCCGTGCGCGTTTTGGTATCAACTGCCATCTCGAGTATTATGATGCGGACATCCTTTCGGGTATCGTCACCCGTTCTGCCGGACTGCTGGGAGTGGAAATCAACTCCAAGGCGGCAGGAGAGATAGCCCGCCGCTCGCGCGGTACGCCCCGTATAGCCAACGCCCTGCTGCGCCGTGTGCGTGACTTCGCACAGGTCAAAGGCGATGGCGCCATCGACCTCGACATAGCCCAATACGCCCTTGAGGCACTTAATATCGACACCTTTGGCCTCGACCAGATAGACAACAAACTCCTCACGACTATCATCGACAAGTTCCGCGGAGGACCCGTCGGACTCAATACCATCGCTACCGCCATGGGAGAGGACGCCGGTACGATTGAAGACGTCTATGAGCCGTATCTCATCAAGGAAGGCTTCATCAAACGTACCCCGCGCGGACGCGAGGCTACGCCGCTGGCGTATCAGCACCTCGGTAAGACCCCTCTCGCCCCGGACGGACAGCAGTCTATCTTCTGAAAAAGACACAAAATAAGAGCAAAACACTTCTTATCGGCGTAAATAACCAACACCCCCGCAGAGTCAATCTGCGGGGGTGTTGCGTGGATGCACTATAGCAATTTGCTCAGCTGCTCGTAGTATTTCGGAGAAACGGGAACCGGCTTGCTCTCGGCGATGTCCAGCTCTGCCTGGATCATCCCTTCTTTGTCACGGCGCAGCACTTTCACGTGGCGAGGGTTGACGAAATAGGACCGCTGGCAACGGATGATACCGTGCTTCTCCATCAGCTCCTCGATACCCCTCATAGACTGCCGGAGCGAGTACTCTTTCTGCTTTTCGCCCTCCAGGTAATGGATGGAGACATAGTTCTCCTGCGCCTCTATATATAAGATTACGTCATGGGCGATCACCAGCTTCAGACGGCCCGTGTTATCCGCAAACCGCACCAAGTCTTCCTCCGCCGTCTCGTCTTCGTCGGGTCGGATATAAGCCATCAGAAGCGCAAAAACAGTATAGGGGAAACAGAGCGTTCCTAATGCCAGCTGCTGGCATTTGGCTAAAGCGGGGAAGTAACCGAGCGTACCGTAAATAAGCGCCATGTACAGCGCGGCAAAGCAGGTGAAGACAAACACCTCGCCGAATGACCACAGCGTATATTGCCACCAGCTGAGCCTGTGCTTCTTGCCCGCAAAGAACATACCTACGCGCGAGAACGTCTGGATACCGATGAGGATAGAGGTCAGTATCAGCGTGTTGAAAGTCGTCATCTCGTTACCCGCATTCAGAAACTCCGTCATCCATCGGCTCTCATAGAGCAGGATAAACACCAGAAAGAATACCGGCACGGCAAAAATATGGATCAGTAGCATCGTTACTGACTGCAAGGAAGCTGGGATTTTATTCATGTTTTTTATCTCCTTATTTGGTGTGACGAAATCAAAACACACTGATTTTCGTCCCTATATTGGCGTTTTAGTCTCAAAACGGGCTGTTTGGTCACTTTTTTTTGTCACTCGTCACAATTACTTGCACCCCTCGCAAAATAGTAGTAATTTTGCACCGTCAAATCAACGAATGTACAACTATTTAACGATTACAGATATGGACAAGACAATTATTATTCAGCCCGAGAGCGGTTTACAGTACGATTGGAAAGCCATAGCGGCTAACCCGTCCGGTCATCATGAGCCTCAAATGGACTTGGTTGCCTACAAGGCTCTTTATACGAATAAGATTGCACAAGCGCGTGCACGCGGTCTGGAACCTGTCCTGGTGAGCCTGCCGATCATGGACGAGGACCGCTATTTCGCGTCTGTCACGAGAGGCATGTCCATGCAGGAGCGCAAGAACGTACTCTACTGGCTGGGGGGTAAGACGGAGCGTCTGCGTAACCTCCACGCCCTGTATAACCTCTCCCTCTTCCGCTTGGCGTCCACCCAGTGCGTGCACCTGATTGATATCACCTCGCCGATGCTCGAGAGTGCTCATTATGAGCAGCTCCTCGAACAAGACGGCGTGACGCTCTCCCGCGAGGGACAAGCGCTCGTGGAGAACGTACTATCGACGTTTAGCAGCCGCTTTGGCCTGCTCGCGGGCTAAGCGTTGCTGCTCGCGCTGCATCTTCTCCAATCGCTCCATAAAGCCGGACTTAGGTTTGCCGGCTTTTTTCTTTTTATTGGCTTCTATCTCCGCCAGCATCTTCTTGTCGTCTAAGGTCCAACGGAAGATCATCGTCTGGATGATCGTCACGAACAGCGACAGCAGGTAATAGTAGCTCAGACCCGCAGCATAGTCGTTGAAAATAAAGAGGAACATCAGCGGCATGGCGTACATCATGTATTTCATGAACTTCATGTTCGGGTCCGTAGCCTGCGACTGCATCGTGATATAGGTGTAACCGATGTTACAGATGGTCATCAGAAGGCAGAACAGCGACAGGTGGTCGCCGAGTAGCGGGATGTTGAAGCCCCAGTGGAAGACGGCGTCATAGGTAGAGAGGTCGTCCGCCCAGAAGAGCGACTTGCCGCGGAGCTCGATAGCGGTAGGCAGGAACCAGAACATAGCCATCAGTACCGGGAACTGGAACAGCATCGGCAGACAGCCGGACATAGGACTGACACCCGCCTGCTGGTAGAGCTGCATGGTAGCCGCCTGGCGCTCCTGCATCTTCTCCGCAGGGTATTTCTCATTGATGGCGTCCAGCTGCGGCTTCAGCGCTTTCATCTTCGCGCTCGACTTATAGGAGACGAACACGAACGGCAGGATAATAAGCTTGATGACCAGCGTCATCAGCAGAATGACGATACCGATATGCAGCCCCCAGCCGGTGAACAAGTCGAACATGGGGATGACCAATGCGGTGTTAATCCAGCTCACGATCTTCCATCCTAACGGCACCAACTCGTTCAGGTGCAGCCGCTCCTCGCGCGCTACGCCTTCGTCGTACGCCTTGAGCGTGTGGTAATGGTTAGGACCGCAGTAGAAACGCATGCCCGTAATGGACTTGCCGGTGATATCGAACGGCACCGTGGTGTGGGTGCTGTACTCCTTGATATAGCCCGAGTGGCGGCTCTGCATGGTGGACCGGAACTCCGAGGACGAGAACGCCTCGTCGGCGATGAGGACGGTAGAGAAGAACTGGTCCTTGTAACCGATCCATTTGACGCGTGCCGACTCTTTCTCGCTGTCGTCCTTGCTCTCGCTTAGCTTCTCCATCTCGCCGCCCACGAGCATGTACTGCAGCTGGGCGTAACGTTCCTCGAACTTGCGTCCCTGCTCCTGTTGCGGGATGAGCTGGCGCCATTGCAGGTCTAAGGAGTTGACGTTCTGCGCCAGCTCGTTCTGCATGTTATGTGGCACGAGGGACAGATATACCATATAATCCTCCGAGAGCTCATAGACGAAGTCGAGATACGCATCCTCCGTGCTGCCGGGCAGACGCATGATAGCTTTGTTCGGCTCCTCGCACGGTACAGGCGTGAAGACGAGGTTGGAGGTGTGTAATATACGGTTGTTGATGGTAATGAGGGTGAAGCCGAAGGAAGCCTCGTCGGCACGGAAGAGGCACAGCGGGTTGACGCTGTCGCCCGAGGCGTGGTACTCCGGCAGTTCCGCGCGTTGGATAGCACCGCCGTAGGTGGAGAGGGTCAGGCGGAGGTGTTCGTTCTGCAAAGTCACCCATTGCTCCTCCGGTTTGGACTGCTGTTGCGGTTGTTCTGCCGTGGTGGTATCCGTGAGCGCACGGATGGAATCCGACAGACGTTGCGCCTCCGCTTCCATCAGACGGAGGGCTGTAATAGAATCATGTACGCGTTGGCGTTCCGCCAGCTGCTCTTTCGATGGACGGTTGAGCATGGTGAACCCCACAATAATTGCGGCTATCAGTAAGAAGCCGATCCAAGTGTTTTTATCCATTTATAGTTTGTCGTTTATTATAATTTGCCGTTTGTGACTGTTTAGCGTTTCTTTAACTTGCCGAACATAAAGCCTACATACAGGCGCGGTCCGTTCGGGCTCATGAAATTGCTCCAGTTGACGTTATTTGTCAGACTGCTGCCGCTTTTGCCGAAGGGCAGCATGTAATCCACGCGGATGAGCAAGGCTACGTGGGATTGGAGGGCTATCTCCAGCCCGATATAGGGGTCGAGCAGGAAGAACGGCGTCTTGGTGTAGGACGCATTATAAGAGATGCTGTCCGAGGGGTTGGATACCACTTGCGCCTCGTCGGGCACAAAGAGCCTGCTCATGGAGCCTCCTCCGATGGTCAGACCGATCATCGGGCGCACTTTGCCCCACTCGGTATAGGCGTCGCAGAACGCGCCTCCCCATCCGGAGCGTACATTGGAGCCGGAACCCATCAACGGCATCGTACTGACAAAACCCTCGGCTCCCAGGTGAATATGGTTAATCAGATGTAACCGCAGCGCACCGCCTATACCCATCGTAAAACCGCTCTTGGGCAGACTTTTCATGTACTCGTCGCTGCCCAGACCCGTGCTGCTGAATACTTTGCGGGGGTCATCCGTGAAGAGATAGCCGCCATGAATCATCATTCCCCCGGACAGGCCGGTAATGACGCCCGAAGATTTTTTCTTCTGCTCTTTCCGCGGGGAGGCTGCGTCTCCCTCTTGGTAAGCAGACGTACCCTGTTCCTGGGCGCAGAGGCCCAGGGACAGCAGTACGAATGTGATTGTAAATAGTATCTTTTTCATTAGTCGATGATATCGAATGCAACATCCATCATATTGGTGAACGAGTTCTGGCGTTGCTCGGCGGTAGTGGCTTCGCCGGTCAGAATATGGTCGCTCACGGTACAGATCACCAGCGCTCTCTTACCTGCGCGTGCCGCGTTCATATAGAGTGCCGGAGCTTCCATCTCGTCTGCCAGCACACCCATCTTCGTCCAGTTCGCCTTGCGCGGATCCTCGCTGTAGAAGATGTCGGCGGAGAAGACGTTACCTACGTGGTAGGTATAACCGAATTTCTCGCAGGCGTCTGCCGCTTTGCGCGCCAGCTGGAAGTCCGCTATAGGCGCGAAACTGCCGCCTAAGTCGTATTGCTGGGCGTAGTTGCTGTCCGTGCAGCTGCCCAGAGCTATCACCAAATCACCCAGATGTACGTGCATTTGGCGGGCACCGCAGGAACCTACACGGATGATGGTCTCTACGTCGTAGAAATTAAAGAGCTCATAGGTATAGATACCGATAGACGGGATACCCATTCCATGCCCCATGACGGAAATCTCCTTACCTTTGTACATACCTGTATAGCCGTACATGTTCCGGACGGAGGTTACTAACTTCGGGTTCTCCAGATACCGCTCTGCCATCAGTTTGGCACGCAGCGGGTCACCTGCCATAATCACTGTTTTTGCAATTTCACCGTACTGCGCACCGATATGCGGAGTAGGACAGTTCTCTTTTGCCATAGTTGTTTTGTGTTTTAAGGTTAATATATTAATTCTCAATTCTCAATTCTCAATTCTCAATCCCCGTTATATTTATACCACTCGATTGCCTTTTGCAGGTCCTCGGGGGTGTCGATGCCGATGGTGGATTGCGAGGTGACGCCTACGCGGATGGTATATCCGTTTTCCAGCCATCGCAGTTGCTCCAGCCGCTCGGCTATCTCCAGCGGGCTCTGGGGGAGTGTGGTGATCTTTGCCAGCACGTCGGCGCGGTAGGCGTAGATACCGATGTGCTTGTAATACTTGCCGTCGGAGGCGGCTATCACCTTGCGGGAAAACATCTTCGCTCGGGCGCTCTCGATGTCCCAGTCCACCTTGGGCGAGTTGGGATTTTCGATAGCGTTCTTATCCTCTGCAAAGGGTTGTACGAGTGTAGCTATGTCTGTATCCGGGCGGTCAAAACAAGCCATGAGCGTCTCTATCTGCTCGGGTTGGATAAACGGCTCGTCGCCCTGGATATTGATGACGACGGTCTCGGCGTTGTTCTGCTCGCGCCAGGTAGGCGTAGTGATTGCCAGATAGGCCTCCAGGCAGCGGTCGGTACCGCACTTGTGGTCCGGGCGGGTCATTACTACTTTGCCGCCAAAAGACTCTACGTCATTGTAGATACGATCGTCATCCGTAGCTACGACTACGGTGTCAAGTGCCTTGGAGGCTTGCTCATATACACGGCGGATGACGGTCTTGCCGCATATCTCTGCCAGTGGTTTGCCGGGGAAACGCGTGGAAGCGTACCGGGCGGGAATGATTCCTATGAATTTCATAATTCTCCTTTCTCTATCTTGGTCAGCAAGGTGATAGCCCCTGCTATGGTTTTTACGTTGGTGATGGTGACGTACCGCCGTCCGGTTTTGACACCTTTCTTGTCCGTCTCCTCATGGAGCGAGCACCGTTCGGCGCGTGAGACGGCGTATTGGATGATGTTTCCGAATATCTCCGATTGCCAGTAGGCGTCTTTATGCTGCACGAGGTAAAGGGTCATCCGCTCCTGTTTGAGGAGGATCTTCTCGATACCCAGCCGGCAGCAGAGCCATCTCAGCCGTACCACGCTCAGCAGTTCCTCCGCCGGCTCCGGCAGCACGCCGAAACGGTCGATCAGACGCTTGCGGTAGTCCAGCAGCTGCTCCTCGCTGTTGAGGTTGTCCAGCTCGCGGTAGAGGGTGATGCGCTCGGATATGTTTTCGATATAATCCGTCGGGAAACTGACAGGCAGATCGGTCTCCAGCTGGCTGTCGGAGCACCAGTTCATTTTCTCATTTACCCATTTACCATTTGCCATTTGGCCTTCATCGGAACCGAGTCCTTCCTCTTCGCGCAGTTCCTCCACGGCTTCGTTGAGGATGCGCTGGTAGGTCTCGTATCCGAGGTCGGCGATGAAGCCCGATTGCTCGGAGCCGAGCATGTTTCCCGCTCCGCGTATATCGAGGTCCTGCATGGCAAGGTTGAAACCGGCGCCTAATTCCGCAAACGTGCTTAACGCTTCCAGACGGCGGCGGGCGTCATCGGTCAGCAGCTCTTTCTGCGGCGCAATGAGGTAACAGTACGCCTTGCGGTTGGAGCGACCGACCCTTCCGCGCAACTGGTGCAGGTCTGCCAGGCCATAGTGGTTGGCGCTGAAAATCAAGATTGTATTGACATTCGGTATATCTACGCCGGACTCGATAATGGTGGTGGAGATGAGGATGTCGTAGTCGTAGTTGATAAACGCTTCCAGCCTCTCCTCCATCTCGCCCGCAGGCATCTGGCCGTGCGCGGTGATGATACGGGCTTCGGGGCAGAGTTTGCGGATGCGGTTCTCGATACGGGGGATCATCTCAATCCTGTTGTTGACGATGAACACCTGTCCGTTACGCTCCATCTCTAAGTCTATCGCCTCTTTGATCAGGTCCTCGTCCTCCACGGTGATGAGTTCGGTCTGTACGGGGTATCGGTTGGGCGGCGGAGTGGTCATGACGCTCAGATCCCGTGCCCCTAAGAGCGAGAACTGCAAGGTCCTCGGGATAGGCGTCGCCGTGAGGGTCAGTACGTCAATGTTCGTACGGAGCGTCTTCAGCTTCTCTTTGGCTGCTACGCCGAATTTCTGCTCCTCGTCGATAATCAGCAGTCCCAGGTCGTGCCATTTGACGGACTTGCCGATGAGTTTGTGGGTGCCGATGAGGATATCTATCTTGCCTGCCTCCAGGTCGGCGAGCAGTTCTTTGATCTCTTTCGGGCTTTTCAGACGGCTGAGGTATTCTATCCGTACCGGCAGGTTCTTCATCCGTTCGCGGAAGGTGTTGTAGTGTTGCAATGCCAGCACGGTGGTCGGTACCAGTACGGCTACCTGTTTGCCGTCCGTAGCTACTTTGAAGGCGGCGCGCATAGCTACCTCGGTCTTACCGAATCCTACGTCGCCGCAGACGAGGCGGTCCATCGGCATCGGGCTCTCCAGGTCGCGTTTGATATCGGCGGTAGCCTTTGCCTGGTCGGGCGTGTCTTCGTACAGGAACGAGGCCTCCAACTCGTGCTGCATGTATCCGTCGGGCGAGTAGGCGAAGCCTTTCTGCTGCTTGCGGGTGGCGTAGAGCCGGATCAGGTCGCGGGCTATATCTTTGACTTTCTCTTTGGTCCGCTCTTTGAGTCGCTCCCATGCACCGCTGCCTAACTTGGCTATCGTCGGTTCCGCACCCTCGCGGCCTTTGTATTTGGAAATACGGTGGAGGTTATGGATGGATACAAAGACGTTTGCGCCGTCGCGGTAGTTGAGCTTGATCATTTCCTGCGGCTTGCCGTTGACAGGCGTCGTGACGAGTCCGCCGAACTTCGCAATACCGTGGTCGGAGTGTACTACGTAATCGCCTATCTGGAGCTGGTTGATCTCGCGGAGGGTGATGATAGCCTTGCCGCGGCGGGCGTTCTCGCTCGCCATCGTCACGCGGTGGTAGCGTTCGAAGATCTGGTGGTCGGTATAGCAGCAGATTTTCAGTCCGTTATCTACGAACCCTTCATGCAGCGTGGCATTGACCCCGATGAACGAAGTGGCTGTGTCCCTTTCTCCCTCCCTTTGGGAGAGGTCTTCGAATATAGCCTGCAGACGGTCGAGCTGCTTCTGCTGCTCGGCGAGAATATAAATCTGATACCCCTCGCCGATATGCCGTTTGATATCCTCCGTGAGCAGGTCGAACTGCTTGTGGAAGACCGGTTGGGGTAGGGTGTCGTAGCTGATTTTGCTATGCGTAGGGAAAGTGCTCTTGGACGCTATCTCTATCGTCCGGCGTTCCTCTACGCCCAGACTGCCGAGGCCTAAACCCTCTGATTTATACTGTACTACGCTCCAGTCGTTGCTGACCCAGATCGTCTCCTCCGCCAGGTAATCTATGATAGTAGCCGCGCCGTCTCCTTCCGGGGAGGAAGGCGAAGCGGTGACGGTAGCTTCGTTGACTTTGTTCTTGGACAACTGGTCCTCGATATCGAACTCCCGGATAGAGTCTATCTCGTCGCCGAAGAAGTCAAAACGGTAAGGGTTGTCATGGCTGTAGCTGTAGATATCGATGATACTTCCGCGGATGGCGTACTGGCCGGGCTGGAAGACGAAATCCACGTGCTCAAATCCCAGTTCCGTCAGTTGGCGGCTGATCTCCGTCTGCTGTATCTCTTGCCCGGTCTTGAGCGTGAGGCTGCGGCCGGTAAGGTCTTTCTGCAACGGTACGGTCTCAGCGATAGCCTCCGGGTAGGTCACTACGATCTGCGGAGTGCCTTCTGCCGCCTGTTTGCTGAGCGATGCCAGCACCTCCGTGCGCTGGATGACCATCGCTTCGTCCGTCGTCCTGCGCCGTTTGCTGGAGGGGAAGAAGAGCGCATTGGCTCCCAGCGACCGGAAATCGCCGTAGAGGTACTGGGCCGCCTCGCTGTTGTCCAGGATGATGAACAGCGGAGCCCGGTTTGCGGCGGCAATCTCCGGATGCTGACCGAATAATATATTCAAATCACTTGTCTGCGTAGCTTTTATCGCATGATTTTGATGGTTTGCCCCGTTGCCGTAACGACGAGGTACATACCGCGCGGCAGTTCCATCGTATAGATATCCTCGTTGGTTGTAGTAATCATCCGGCCGTATATATCGTAGATGTTCACCCACTGGCCGGCTTCGTAAACTTCTTCTATACCTTGTGGCATGAAGCGTTTAACCTTCACGTTATATATCTCGCGGCGCACATAGTCCGATACGATGAACCGTACCGGTGTGTTAGCCGCATAGAGATAGTTCACTTCGCTGCCGTCTTCCGGTTTGACATAAGTGTAAACCGGGTCTTTCAGCTCAATCTCCGTCTTGAGCGCCGAATAATCCAACCCCGGGTTGGCGAGTGTGTCTATCTTGACGGTGATGGTCTTTTCGTATTCGTCTATCTCTCCGGCAATACCGTTGACCGCAAAACGGGTGATCTGCAGCTCCGGCTCAGAGAGGGTCTCGGCTTTCTCCGCCGTCAGGTATTTGACGATGGCGTCAAGTACTTTCTTGCCGTCGGCAGTGAGTGTCACCTTACGTGACAGACCGAGACAGATATATTTGTTGCCTTCGCGCAACTCCGCCGGCATCTCGTGCAGTACGGTCTGCAACTCGCCGTCTTTGTAGTAGTCATTTATATCACGCGTATGCGCGGTAGCCAGCGAGTAGGAGAAATCGTCCTGCTGGATCTCGACAGGCATGACACCTTGTTTGCCTTTCTCCATCTCTACGATAGTGATGGAGTCGCCGTGTTTCTTGTTGAGCGAGCGGAAAATCGTGTGGTCCTCACGCTGTACGTACAGTTTGGTGGCACCTGCCGTGAGGGTGTCTATCGAACCGTTGTTCGGCCTTCCCCAGCCCAAACGGTCGGTCGAGTAGGTGAAACTCTTGAGGTTGAACACAGGGATGTGGACGAAATGGTTGTTGTACCCCTGGATCAGACTGAGCACCTCTTCGTTGTTGGCATCGGCGTCCTCGGAGATGAGTACCCATTTGTAGTTAGCGTACTGTTCTACAGGACGCAGACCGTCTTCTTTCTGCTTGCGGACAATGAAATCCCATGCGCCGCTCAGATATTGATAGACGGCGTCGTTATCGTAAGCCAGGTTGTTCTTGTAGATATACAATACCGATTTGTCGGTGTAGGTCAGATTGTCTATGACAATCCGTCCGGTGATAACCGTCTCGCCGTCTGTGGTGGTGATGGTATATGGGAACGTACCGATAGCGGTAGGAGTACCGCCGATGATAAATCTGCCGTCTTTGCCGGTTCCGTCAATGCCTTCCGGCTGGCCGTTCGGCCAGGTCAAAAGGACATCCTCCTCAGAGGGCGCGTAATACGTGAAGATGATCTGATCCATCGTCTCGTTGGTATAGGCGTGTACGCTCGTGTCCGATTTGGCGACAATAGATGAACTTACCCTGAAGGTACCGGACAAACCGTTGGTCTCAACGCCGTTGTAGTAGGCCGCTATACGGTATTTGTATTCGCCTACCGGGCATTTGGCTTTTCCTTCCAGGACCAAGGTGTCAGACAACTCGCCTGCTATCTTGGTGAGCGAGATACCGCTAGCTTCCTTGCCGTCCTCCCATACCAGACGGGTCTCTGCCCCCTGGATATTATTGTATTTGGTGGCGTAAGTAATGGGCTTGATACTGCTGGTCTGCAATACCGATTGGGTACTGTCATTACCGTCAAGATATTTGACGCGGGGCTCTTTGGGTACACGCAGGGAGAGGGCGTACAGTTTGCTTCCGCTATACTCGGAAGTCAGTTTGATTACATGCTCCTTGGTACTGATGGAATAGCGTCTCGCAATAGCCGGTTTTTGGGCAACGCCGGTGGTGACAGGAGTCGTCATGTCATCAATATACACATCTATCCAACGATTTTTATTGTTGTTAGGAGTGATGTTGTTGTCAGCAGCATAAATGGCAAATTCATCGTAACCTTGAATATGGAATGTGACTTCTGCGGACTCTCCCATCTTGACATCACCATAACAAGCTTTGAACTCATCTGCACCCGGAGCATCTTCTTTGGGTGCACTGGTTCCACCTTCCGCTTCTTCGTTAAAAGTTCCTTTCATCCAGTTCCCTTCTACGGTAAAGGACTTTTTTTCTGATGAAGTGGCGATATTTCCGCTGATAGGTTCTGTGCCGACAGCGATAGCATTGCTGATTTTGCAGAAATAATATACTTCGTACTCGGCTCCGTTCTTGACCGTCAGCGTGCCTCCGTAGCCGCCCGCCGCTCTGTCTGCCTCATATACTTCCGGCTGGTGAATGGAGAGATCGGTTGTCGGGACGGGAGTGCCTGCCGTAACAGTCACTTTGCAACTCGCACTCTTGGCTCCGTCAGCGGTGGTGACGGTGATAGTTGCTTCCCCTTCGCCTTTTGCATTCACCACTCCGTTTGCCACGGTCGCTACGGCCTCGTTGCTGCTTTCCCACGTAATGTTTTTATTGGTTGCATTCTCCGGCATGACGGTCGCTTTGAGCGTAGCACTCTCGCCCTCTTTGAGCGCGAGCTCTGTCTGATCCAGTGTCACATTATTGACGTTTACAAACGGCTCGGACTCAATCGTGAGGTCGTAAATAGCGGTCGGTCCTTTGCCGGAGATGATATATTGCACCGCCCCCTTGCTGAAATCTTGCGGACCGGTCGGAGTCCATTCTTCGATGTTTTTGCCCGTGAAAGTGGGGGTTAGGGTTAACGAAGCCCCGTAAGTCACTTTGCCTTGGATAGTGCCGTTGGTGGTGCCCTCCGGATGCGTGATGACCGGCGTGCCGGAGATGTTCGCCCAGGTCGCACTCAGGACCACGGGATTACCGTCCGACTTGGTGAAATTGACGGTATAGGTCTGCTTGGTCTTGCCGTCCTCGGCAGTGACGGTGACGGTCGCTGCACCCGGTATCTTGTCCGCCGGGGTAATAGAAACGGTTGCCTTGGAGTCATTGGCTGTAGCTGCTACCTCCGGCACTTGGGTCGTTCCTGCCGGCAGTTCAATGTCGTAGGTCAGTTTCGTTGCCGAGAAATTCGGTACCGAAGTCCCGTCGTAAGTCAGCGTTTTTAACGTCGCATCGGTGGACGGCCCGGCTTCTCCTTCCACAAGGTAAACAAACAAATTGTATTCTTTTTGCTTGACAGAAGTGTTTACTATAACAATCTTATTTGTGAAAGGGCTGGCAGGTTCAATTTCTTTCAAAAAGAATTCGGAATTACTTTTGGTGGTAACAGTTTCTCCCGCAATATCGATTGTACACTCATCACCACTCGCACAACGCCCGATAACAGCTATTTTTTTGACAGCTACGGAATTAAGCGTTATGGTCATTGTTGCGTTTTTAACTAGTTTTATACCACGCAGTGTCCGGTTGCTGCTGCTGCCTGTACTATAGTTCGAAGTATTGGTCAGGTCAGTATATGCCAGAGAATTAGAGTTGTAGTAGAACCCTGCGGCAGTATTTACATCGCAACTGATGGCATTTGTGGCCTCCTGGGTCGTGCCATCCCATGTGAATAATTGGTAAGAAGCTTTGTTCATACCTGCGGTTAAGGGGATATTACAGGTACTGGTGATGACATAGATTTTTTCAGCAAATATAGACGTGGCTATTAAGCACGCTATAACCATTGCCAAACTCTTTTTTACGATGTTTCTCATATTTTGTGTTGAGTTAAATTTTCTTTGTTTACTGCATGGGCGCAATACCCGATATTATTTCACGCTGCAAAATTACTACTTTTTTTGCAAATATATGTGTATATATTAAGAAAAAATGTGTAAAAATTGACACTCCGCGTTTTTTTGTACACAAAACACATTTTTTCCACCTCTTCTCCGCTTCTTCCGCTTCACCTGCGAACTCCGCCTCTTTTTGCACTCTTTTTCGCAAACTTGTACCTTTTCTAATAGTATTATATACTATGTATATAATACCAACGTGTTAAAAGGCTGAAATTAGTGCGTGATAAGTGCGCGATTAGTGCGCAATAAGTATGCCATAAGTGCGTTACTTTCGACTGCGTTCATAACCCGTCTCGATGGCTTCCAGACCCCATATACGGGAATTTTCTGCTCGCCGCTGCACGCGTACGCGCATTTTTTTCTGCTTTTATTTGCGTATATGAGATTTTTTTTGTAACTTTGTGCCCGAATTCTGTAATACCTCGGAAAACGAGGTGATATATTGTAACAAACAATTTTTGAATAAAACGTATGAAGAAATCAATTTTATCTGTGGCGCTTTGCCTGATGGCGGCGCTGACCATGAATGCCCAGGATGTGGACAAGGCGCTTGTAACGGACAAGGCGGAGGCTGCCGCTAAAGCAGCGGGGGATCTCAAGAAACTGGATACCGGCGAGAAAGCGTGGAAATTCGACGGTACCGTAGGTCTTAATGCAGCCGCTACGGGGCTGGTGAACTGGGCTGCCGGTGGTAAGAACAACGTGAACGGTATCGCTTATGCCAAGCTCCACCTCCTCTACCACAAGGACGCTATTGCGTGGGAAACCAATTTTGATACCGATTTCGGTATGACCTGGATTGACCAGAAAGAGGACGCTTTCCAGAAGTCCAGCGATAACATCAAGCTGGCTACCAAGTTCGGTTGGGAGTTCAAGAAAAACTGGTATCTGACCGTTTTGGGCGGATTCCAGAGCCAGTACGCCCTCGGCCGCAACTACAAGGAGGGATACAACAATATCATCTCCAAATGGCTGGCTCCGTCCTATACCGATATATCTGTCGGTATCGACTACAAGTACAGCTACAAGGGCGCGGACTTTAGCGTCTATCTCTCTCCGATCGCCGGACGTATCTCCACGGCTTATACGGGCGACGCGTGGAACAAACGTTATACCAAAGAGGCTTACATGGGTGAGCTGAATTACCAGCGGAGCATCGGCGAAATCGACCAGGCCGCTTACGACGCAGCCGTTGCCGCTTATGACTTCAACAAAATGGTGGAGAACAAGGCAGACCTCCGCAGCACCCTGCAGCAGACGGTCGGTACCTACACCTATGATGATGCGGGCAACCAGAAGCTGCGTGACTTCCGCGCTGAGTTCGGTTTGAGCTTCAAGGGTGCTATCGCTTATACCTACAAGGACTTCAAACTCAGTACCACGCTGGCGCTCTTCACTCCGTACCAGGGCAAGGGCTTTGATGTGAAAGAGGCGTTTGAGAAGGCTAACCCCGGTCAGACCTATGACGGCTATTTCCGTTATTCGAACAAGAACCGCCAGTTCGGTAATTTCGACGTGGACTGGGATGTAGCGTTGAGCTACCAGTTCCTGAAATGTCTGCAGGTGACTCTCCAAACCAGCCTGAAATACTACAACGGTACACTTATCGCCGACAAAGACGGATTTGAGGCGGAGCGCGTTCAGTTCAAGGGCGTGATCGGTCTGGGCGTAGGATACAGTTTCTAAGTACCAAGGGACTAAGTACCAAGTACCAAGTGTAAGGATGCAGGCATTAGATGACCTTTCGCAAAACGTACACCTTCTTCTGGAGCGCTACCAAGCGCTCCGGGAGGAGAATACGCGTCTGAAAGAGGACATCGAGCGGCAGCGGGAGGAGTTGGTCCGAACGCATGGCGAACTGGTGGCGTTGCAGCAGAAGAACCGCCGTATAGCCACCGCCAATGCCATGACCAACGCGGAGAGCAACGAAGAGGCGTACAAGCGCATCAATGCGCTGATAGCACAAGTGGACAGAGCCATAGCAGCGCTGAAACGCTAAAGAACCAAGGGACGAAGTACCAAGGAATGATTTCGGACAAGCAACATATCAACCTGCATCTGGATGCCCACACGGTGGGGCTGGATGTGGAGCGGAGCCGGGAGGCGGACTACCGCAATGCGGCTCAGTTGCTCAATAAGAGGTACCAGTATTACCTCAAACTGCGGCCGAACGCTTCGGCGGAGCAGTTATGGATGTACACGGCGCTGGAGGTAGCCGTCGCGTTGCAGTCCGACGCACGCGAGAAGAGCCTCGTGCCCGTAGAGGCGGAACTCAAGAAACTCAACGAGCTTGTTTTGAGTTCGCTAAACGGTTAAAAGGGTCGCTGAGGCGACGTAAAACAGTTAATAATCAAGCAAAACGATAAATATATATGAACACAACAATCATTGCACTCATCGGTGGCGTAGTGGGACTCCTCTTCGGAGCCGGTATCTACTACCTCATCTCACGTCTGGCTGCCGCCAATCTGCTCAAGAAAGCAGAGGAGGAAGCAGAGGTGATCAAGAAGAATAAGATTGTTGAGGCCAAGGAGAAATTTATCGCCCTGAAGTTAGAGCATGATAATGCTATTCGTGAGCAGGACAAACGGATACAGCAACACGAGCAGCGTTTGCAGCAGCGTGAGCAGCAGCTCAACCAGCGTCAGGGGGATATCCAGCGAAGCCTCAACGAAGTGAATCAGAAGGCCCAAGCCATGGAGCAGCGTCAGCAGGCGCTGGAGTACAAGCAGCAGGAGGTCGAGAAAATGCACCAGCAGGCGGAAAAGCAGCTGGAGCAACTCTCCGGCATGTCGGCTGAGGAAGCGAAAAAACAGCTCGTAGAGACACTCAAAGACGAGGCGAAGACCGCGGCGATGAGTTATGTTAACGAGATTATGGACAACGCCCGTCTGGAGGCGAACAAAGAAGCCAAGAAAATCATCATCCAGACCATCCAGCGTGTCTCCTCCGAGACAGCCGCCGAGAGCACCGTGTCTGTTTTCCATATTGAGAACGACGAGGTGAAAGGCCGCATCATCGGTCGCGAGGGACGTAACATACGCGCCCTGGAGGCGGCTACGGGTGTGGAGATTGTGGTCGATGACACACCGGAGGCAATCACCCTCTCGGCTTTCGACCCGGTACGCCGTGAGATAGCGCGTCTGGCGTTGCACCAGCTGGTACAGGACGGACGTATCCACCCCGCGCGTATCGAGGAGGTGGTAGCGAAAGTGACCAAACAGGTGGAGGACGAGATCATCGAGACCGGCAAACGCACGACTATCGACCTCGGTATCCACGGTCTCCATCCGGAACTGGTGCGTCTGGTAGGTAAGATGAAATACCGCTCTTCGTACGGCCAGAACCTGTTGCAGCATAGCCGCGAGACGGCGAACCTCTGTGCTGCGATGGCAGGTGAGTTAGGACTTAACGTGAAGGCCGCCAAGCGTGCGGGACTCCTGCACGATATAGGTAAGGTGGCTGACGACGATGTCGAACTGCCGCACGCAGAGCTGGGTATGAAGCTGTGTGAGAAATACGGCGAGAAACCCGATATATGCAATGCCGTAGGAGCGCACCACGACGAGTGTGAGATGACCTCCCTCATCGCTCCTATCGTACAGGCTTGCGATGCTATCTCCGGTGCCCGTCCGGGTGCACGCCGCGAGATTGTGGAGAGTTACGTGAAGCGTCTCAACGACCTGGAGAACCTGGCTATGTCGTTCCCCGGCGTCGTGAAGACTTACGCACTCCAGGCCGGGCGCGAGTTCCGCGTCATCGTCGGCGCCGACAAAGTGACCGACAAGGATGTCGAGTTGCTCTCCTTCGATCTGGCGAAACGTATCCAGGACGAGATGACTTATCCGGGCCAGATCAAGGTCACCGTCATCCGCGAGGTGCGTGCCGTCAATGTCGCCAAGTAATCAGCCATGCATGGCTGATATACAAAGGACTTCTGCCTACAGGTAGAAGTCCTTTGTTATTTCTTGGTACGCGGCGGAACGCCCGCCCTTCCCGTCCTCTAAGACGAGGCTGTCTTCGGCGATGGATATATCCGTATCCCGGTAATCCGATTTCTCGAATAGCAATAACACCCTTCGTGCCGGTTTTGTCTCCTTGCTATATACGCGTGTGCTACGCGTGAGATATAAGGAGTGTTGCGCGGCGAGAGCACGTATCTCTTGCTCCGCTTCGGCAGGCAGGATAATCGCTAACCGGCCATGCTCGGACAATAACCGTGCGCTGTGGTATAGCAACTCTTTGTAACTGAGGGTGTCCGTATGTCGCGCCAATTCCCGTCCTTTGTCGGGGTTCTTGAGGCTGTTCTGGAAATAAGGGGGATTGGAGACGATGAGGTCGTATTTGTGATTTGTGATTTGTGGTTTATGATTTGGCCATTCCTGCAGGCTGCTCAAATAGGCGTTTACACCATTTCCGCGGGCTTGTTCTACAGCTGCCTCGTCGATGTCTATACCTTCTACTTCCGCTTCAGGAAAGCGCTGCATCAACATCCTGGCTATCAGCCCGGAACCCGTGCCGACATCGAGAATCCTTATTCCCCTCCCTTGTGGGGAGGGATAGGGTGGGGTTATTGCCCAGCACCCTAACAGCACGCCGTCCGTGCCCACTTTCATGGCACACCGGTCATGGGCAATGTAGAACTGTTTGAACTGAAAACCTTCCGAAGCCATCGGAATTCGTAATTTTTAATTTTTAATTTTTAATTCCGTATGGTGGCAACTACCATTGTGCTCGTGTTCGTGGTATTCTATCACGCAATGTACCGCCAGATAGACGCCTAACACCAGAAACAGCACCGCGCAAATGTGGCGGAACCATTTCTCGAAAGCACCCATCTTGCTGGTGAGGCTGGCGATGCTGACTGCGCTGTAGCTCACCAGCCACGCTATCAGCATGATAGGCAGACCTGTACCCAAACCGAAGATGACGGGCATCAGCCAGTTCCACGAGCCGGGAAGCGTGAGCGTGATGTCAATCATTGTCAGGAAATATACCAGCCGGTGGGGGCAGAAAGCTATCGCAAAGAAGATACCTAAGATGAACGACCACAGCCAGCTCTCCTTGCTGTCCGTGTCTTTGAGCCATTTGCTGATGCCGTGGTCATGGGTGTGGTGGTGATGTCCGCTGAACAGCAGTACCACGCCGCATATGAGCATGAAACCCGCTAATATCGGTTCGCCCCAGTGAGCTAACAGATGCCGGATACCCTCCGTCTGCGCACCTGTCAGGAAAGGGATACTGAGCAGCACATACGTCGCTAACTTGCCTGATACGAACATCAGTCCGTTGGTCAGGACCATACGTTTGTTGTTGATCTCCTTGTCGATATAACCGATGGCGGTGATACTCGTCATCAGCGTGCAGGGGTCGAGGATGGTCAGCAGTCCTAACAGAAAAGCCGTAAAAATCTGTACCATAAATAGTTTTTTTTGCAAAAAAGCCTGCAAAGGTACATATTTTTTTGCATATATGCAAATTTTTTACTACCTTTGCAATCGAAAAACGGAATAAAGACGCCGAAATGAAGAAATCCCTCCGGAATATACCAATCACGACGCGTATCATGTATGTCGTCTTTGCCTGTGTGACGGGTATTTTTGTCTTCACCCTCTTCATGTCCATCCGCTATGTCTATGCCAGCGTGGCGCAGCAGCAGCAGCGGGATTTGCAGATGCGTTCGGAGTATATACAGTCCTATCTCCGCTCGCTCTATTACTGGGATGTCGTCCTCACACCTGCCCAGTCGGACGGCTTGGCGATCGACTTGCGCGACCTCAGTATCGATATGCAGCAGGATCTGCATGTCTATTCCCTCAGTGGCGAACTGCTGGCGTCGTCCTCTCCGGAGCTCTTCGACGGAGGAGTGCTCTCGCGGAGGATGAGCATGAGCGAGCCGGTCTTCAGCGACGAGCATATAGCGCTTTGCTACGAGCAGATTGACAACCACCCCTATCTCATTGCTTATCTGCCTTTCCATAACGGTGCTTTTGTGACCATCGGATATATCGCCGTGCCCTATTACCTGAGCGAGGAGACACGCCGGGCGGAGGTGAGAGACCTGCTGGAACGTCTCTTGCCCACCTACCTCGTCGCCCTCCTGCTCTCCCTCGTATTCTCTTACCTCGCTACCCGCCGGATGACGACACCTATCACGATGATGGCGGAGAAGATGCGTCGTTTTGAGATAGGCTCGAAGGACAACCATATCGACTACCCCTACCACGATGAACTGGGAGCACTCGTCGGGCGCTATAACCTCCTCGTGGATCGCGTGGAGGAGAGTGCCGAACAACTCGCCATAGCCGAACGCGAAGGAGCATGGCGGACGATGGCGCGCCAGATAGCCCATGAGATCAACAACCCCCTCACCCCGATGAAGCTCTCCGTCCAGAAGCTCCGCCTCAAACGGGGCACGGACGGTTTTGACGACTATTTTGACAAGACTACCAAGATGCTCATCGCCGAGATAGACAACCTTGCGCATATTGCCCAGTCTTTCTCTACTTTCGCCAAACAGCCGGAGGTCGTTACCACCGAGGTCGATGTTGCGGAGAAACTGTCGAACGTCATCACCCTCCAGCGTGCCAACGACGAACAGATACCTATCCGCTATATCGGTCCGGACAGCGGTGTCATCGTCCGTGCCGACAAGGAACAGATCAGCCAGGTCTTTGTCAATATCCTCCGCAATGCCATCCAGGCGCTGGCTAATCACCACTCCCCGGATATCATCGTCATTCTCAATGCCGTCTATTCCGAACGCGAGATACAAATCTCCGTCTCCGACAACGGACCCGGTATCCCGGAGGAGTTGCAGGAGAAGATCTTCCGCCCGAACTTCACCACCAAGTCCAACGGCAACGGACTCGGACTCGCTATCTCCAAACATATCGTGGAAGGCTCCGGCGGCCGCATCAACTTCACCACCTCCCCAAAAGGCACCACTTTCTTCATTTATCTTCGAAAAAAATGACGTGCGCTCTTGCGTATGTCATTTTTTTTTAGTAATTTTGCGGGCAAAATTGATAGAGGAAAAAGAGATGTATCCGAAAATAGACAATCGTCCGTGGAAAGTGGTGCATAGCGAGAACATCCTGCACCTGGGACCGTGGCTCTCGGTGCGGCAGGAGTGTGTGGAGTTGCCGTCGGGCAAGCAGATACCGACATGGTTCATTCTGGAGTTCCCCGACTGGATCAACGTGATTGCTATCACCAAGGACGGCAAGATGGTCATGGAGGACCAGTACCGTCATGCGCTGGGCGAGACCCATTACGAACTGGTCGCCGGCGTGGTTGATCCGGGCGAGACGCCGCTGGAGGCCGCCAAACGCGAACTGAGCGAAGAGACCGGATACGAGGGTGGGGAATGGAGTCTGTTCATGATCCTTTCGCCGAACCCCACGAATCATAACAACCTGTCCTATACCTTCCTGGCTACGGGCGTGGAGAAGCGCCGCGAACAACACCAGGAACCGACAGAGGACATTCATGTAGATATCATGGAGCCGGAGCAGGTCAAAGAGATGTTGCAGGACGGTGAGATCATCCAAGCCCTCCACGCCGCCCCGCTCTGGAAATACTTTGCACTTAATCAACCATAAAAAACACAAAATAATGAAAGTACAAGACATTATGCAGTCTTTGGCTGCGAAACACCCCGGGGAAGCAGAGTACCTGCAGGCGGTTCAGGAAGTATTGGAGTCGATTGAAGAGGTGTACAACCAACACCCCGAGTTCGAGAAAGCCAAGATAGTCGAGCGCATGGTGGAGCCCGACCGTATCTTCACGTTCCGTGTTACATGGATTGACGACGAGGGAGAAGTGCAGACCAATCTCGGTTACCGTGTGCAGTTCAACAGCGCCATCGGTCCGTACAAAGGCGGTCTGCGTTTCCACAAAGCCGTGACGCCGTCCATGCTGAAGTTCTTAGGCTTCGAGCAGACTTTTAAAAACGCGTTAACCACGTTACCTATGGGTGGCGCGAAAGGCGGTTCGGACTTTGACCCTGTAGGCAAATCCGACGCGGAGATCATGCGTTTCTGCCAGGCGTTCATGCTCGAACTATGGCGTTGCATCGGACCTGACCAAGATATCCCGGCAGGTGACGTGGGAGTAGGCGGAAGAGAAATCGGATTCCTCAACGGCATGTACCAGAAACTCGCACGCGAATACCACACCGGCGTGTTGACAGGAAAAGGCATGACCTGGGGCGGCAGTATCTTGCGCCCGGAAGCAACAGGCTTCGGTGCACTCTATTTTACGCAACACCTCCTGCACAAGGCAGGCAAAGATATCCAGGGAAAACGCGTGGCGATCTCCGGCTTCGGTAACGTGGCATGGGGCGCGGCTACCAAAGCCGTAGAACTCGGCGCCAAGGTAGTCGCTATCTCCGGACCGGACGGCGTAGTGGCAATCAAAGATGGTATCACCAAAGAGATGATTGACTACATGCTTGTGATGCGTGCGTCGAACCGCAACAAAGTGCAGGACATGGCGGACAAGTTCCCGAGCCTCTGTGTCTTCACGGAAGGCAAGAAAGCATGGTCGATTCCGTGCGACATCGCTCTGCCGTGCGCGTTCCAGAACGAACTGAGCGAAGAGGACGCGAAGGAACTGAAGGCGAACGGCTGCTGGTGCTGCTGCGAGGTATCGAACATGGGCTGCCAACCGGGAGCGATCCATTTCTTCCAGCACAACGGAGTGCTCTTTGCGCCGGGCAAGGCGGTCAACGCCGGCGGTGTGGCAACCAGTGGTCTGGAGATGACCCAGAACGCCGAGCACCTGAGTTGGAAAGCAGCCGAAGTGGACGAGCGTCTGCACCATATTATGGAGTCCATTCACGAGCAATGCGTCCGCTACGGCACCCAGCCGGACGGCACGATTGACTACGTGAAGGGCGCGAACATCGCCGGTTTCATGAAGGTCGCTACTGCGATGCTCGAACAGGGCATCATCTGATGCAGCTGTTCAAGGTGATTTATCATGGAACAGGGAATCATATAAAAATAACCCCGGAATATCCGGAAAATCCAGAATATCCAGTATTATGTACACAGATTTTCAAAAACACCTGCAACAGACCTTGGCGGAGATCAAGGACGCAGGACTATATAAGAACGAGCGGGTGATTATCACTCCGCAGTCGTCAGGAATCGCCGTAGAGGGCGGACAGGAGGTAATCAACTTCTGCGCAAACAACTACCTCGGTTTGGCGGACAATCCCGAACTGATTCAGGCCGCCAAGGACCGCATGGACGCACGCGGTTACGGCATGGCGTCTGTGCGTTTCATCTGCGGTACGCAGGACACGCACAAAGAGTTGGAGAAGGTAATCTCCGATTTCTTCGGCACAGAGGACACTATCCTTTATGCCGCTTGCTTTGACGCCAACGGTGGCTTGTTCGAACCGCTGCTGACAGAAGAGGACGCTATCATCTCCGACGCTCTCAACCACGCTTCAATCATCGACGGTGTGCGTCTGTGCAAGGCAGTGCGTTACCGTTATGCCAACGGCGACATGGCGGACCTGGAGGAGCAACTGAAGAAAGCGCAGGCGCAACGCTTCCGTATCATCGCTACGGACGGTGTCTTCTCCATGGACGGCAATGTATGTCCGCTGGACAAGATTTACGAACTGGCGCAGAAATACAACGCGCTTGTGATGGTGGATGAGAGCCATTCGGCAGGCGTGGTAGGCAAGACAGGACACGGCGTGACTGAACTGTACAACATGCGCGGTAAGATAGAGATTATCACCGGCACGCTCGGAAAAGCCTTTGGCGGTTCCGTCGGCGGTTTCACCACCGGCAAGAAAGAGATCATCGACCTCCTGCGTCAGCGCAGCCGTCCGTATCTCTTCTCGAACTCCATCCCGCCGATGATTGCTGCGGCAGGTATCAAGACTTTTGAGATACTCACCCGTTCCAACGAACTCCAGGACCGCCTGCATGAGAACACGGCATATTTCGTGGAGAAGATGAAAGCGGCGGGCTTTGACATCAAACCGACGCAGTCGGCTATCTGCGCCGTCATGCTCTATGACGCGCGTCTCTCGCAGGAGTTTGCGGCCAAACTGCAAGACGAGGGAATATACGTCACCGGCTTCTATTATCCGGTAGTGCCGAAAGGTCAGGCGCGCATCCGCGTACAGGTCTCTGCAGCACATACGCGTGAACAATTAGATAAATGTGTCGCCGCCTTCACGAAGATAGGCACGGTTCTTGGTGTATTGAAAAAGAACTAGTCAAACTAGAAGAACTAGTTAAACTAGATAAACTAGAAAAAATGAAAGCATTAGTAAAAAAATATGCAGAGCCGGGCATCTGGATGGAAGATGTGCCGATGCCGGAAGTGGGGGTCAACGACGTACTGATTAAGGTTATCAAAGCCGCTATCTGCGGTACTGACCTGCACATGTACAAATGGGACGCATGGTCGCAGAGCCACTGCAAACCGCCCTATACGATGGGCCATGAGTTTGTGGGTATCGTAGCCGAAGTGGGTGCCGGTGTGCGGAACTTCCAGGTCGGCGAACGCGTCACGGCGGAAGGGCACATCGTCTGCGGTCACTGCCGCAACTGCCGCAGAGGCATGGGACACGTCTGCGAGAACACCATCTCTGTCGGTATCATGGGCAAGGACGGTTGTTTCGCGGAGTATGTCACTATTCCCGAGAGCAATGTAGTCAAGCTCCGTCCCGAGATACCCGATGACTTCGCCGCCATTATGGACCCCTTCGGTAACGCCACCCATACAGCACTGGCTTTCCCGCTTCTGGGCGAAGATGTGCTGATTACCGGCGCAGGACTCATCGGTACGATGGCGGCAGGTATCTGCCGTTACGCCGGCGCGAAGAACATCGTCGTCACGGACATCAACCCGCTCCGGCTGGAGATTGCCAAGAAGATGGGTGCCACGCTCACCGTCGATGGCTCCAAAGGAGAGACGGTCGAAAGCGCGATGAAGCAACTCGGTATCCGTGGCTTCGACGTGGGACTGGAGATGAGCGGTGCACCCGCCGCCTTCAACGAAATGATTGAGCATATGTACAAAGGTGCCAATATCGCCCAGCTCGGTATCCTGCCGTCCGACACACAGGTCAACTGGTCCGATGTCATCTTCAACGCCCTCACCATCAAAGGTATCACCGGACGCCGCATGTGGGAGACTTGGTACCAGATGGAGCAGATGCTCCTCGGAGGACTCGACCTCAGTCCTGTCATCACACACCGGTTCAAGTTCGACGACTTCCAGAAAGGCTTCGATGTCATGGTTTCCGGCCAGTGCGGAAAGGTATTATTAGAATGGTAAATGACAAAATGGTAAATGATAAAATGGTACATAAGAGCGGGTTTGTAAATATCGTTGGCAACCCCAATGTAGGCAAATCGACCCTCATGAACGCATTGGTAGGCGAGCGCCTCTCGATTATCACATCGAAGGCGCAGACTACCCGCCACCGCATTCTCGGTATTGTCAACGGCGAGGATTTCCAGATGGTCTATTCCGACACACCGGGTGTCCTCTCCCCGAACTACCGCTTGCAGGAGAAGATGCTGGAGTTCAGCCGCTCCGCCCTCGTGGATGCCGATGTGCTCCTCTATGTGACCGAACCGCAGGACACTGTCGACCGCAATGCCGATTTTCTGGAGAAGGTAAAGCGCATGGCTGCGGCAGGTACGCGCGTGTTCCTTATTATCAATAAGATAGACCTTACTACCCAGGAGACGCTGGAGTCCCTTGTGGCTTTCTGGCAGACTCAGCTGCCGGAGGCAACCGTCTTCCCCATTTCCGCACAGGAGCGTTTCGGCGTAGCGCAGCTCTTTGATGCCATCAAAGAAGCCCTGCCTGTCGGACCACCGTTCTTCCCCAAAGACCAGCTGACGGACAAACCCGCACGGTTCTTTGTTGATGAGATCATCCGCGAGAAGATCCTCCTTAACTACGACAAGGAGATACCATACTCGGTAGAAGTTGAGGTGGAGTCGTTCAAGGAGGAAGAGAAAATCATCCGCATTGACGCAGTGATCTATTGTGAGCGTGACAGCCAGAAAGGTATCCTTATCGGCAAAGCCGGTTCGGCACTCAAATGCGTAGGTTCGCAGGCACGCAAGGACATAGAAGAGTTCTTCCAGAAGCCCGTCTTCCTGCAGCTCTTCGTCAAAGTAGATAAAGACTGGCGCTCTAACACTTCCCGTCTCAAGCACTACGGCTACGACCTGACATGATAATCAAGTATCCGCCGAACTTGACGGATTACCTTCCCTGAAATCCTGCCAAAACTGACAAATTGGCAGGATTTCTTGTTTGGCACACCATTTGTCATTATTTGGGTGACTAGTAAACTAGAAAACTAGTAGACTAGTAAACTATAAATCGAAAATTAATTAAAGAAAGGAAAAATACTATGTCTAAGATTATTGGAATTGACCTCGGTACTACCAACTCGTGTGTAGCCGTAATGGAGGGTAACGAACCTATCGTGATTGCTAACGCTGAAGGCAAGCGTACCACTCCTTCTGTTGTCGGATTTATTGACGGCGGTGAGCGTAAAGTAGGTGACCCTGCTAAACGTCAAGCCATTACCAACCCGACCAAAACTATCTATTCTATCAAGCGTTTCATGGGTGAGACCTACGATCGTCTGCAATCAGAGATTGCCCGCGTTCCGTATAAAGTAGTGAAGGGCGACAACAACACTCCGCGTGTCGATATCGACGGACGTCTCTATACGCCGCAGGAGATCTCGGCTATCATCCTTCAGAAGATGAAAAAGACCGCTGAGGACTACCTCGGACAAGAGGTAACCGAAGCTGTCATCACCGTACCTGCTTACTTTAATGACTCGCAGCGTCAGGCTACTAAGGAAGCCGGTGAGATCGCAGGTCTGAACGTACGCCGTATCGTCAACGAGCCGACCGCAGCTGCCTTGGCTTACGGTCTGGACAAGTCCAACAAGGACATGAAGATTGTAGTCTTCGACTGCGGTGGCGGTACCCACGATGTATCCGTACTGGAGCTCGGCGACGGTGTCTTCGAAGTAAAAGCAACCGATGGTGATACCCACCTTGGTGGTGACGATTTCGACCACCGTATTATCGACTGGCTCGTTCAGGAGTTCAAGAACGAGAACGGCGGTGCCGACCTGAGCAAAGACCCGATGGCTATGCAGCGTCTGAAAGAGGCTGCCGAGAAAGCGAAGATTGAACTTTCTTCCTCTACCTCTACGGAAATCAACCTGCCGTATATCATGCCGGTCAACGGTGTTCCCGCACACTTGGTTAAGACCCTGACTCGTGCTAAGTTCGAGCAGTTGATTGACGACCTCATCCAGCGTACTATCGCTCCGTGCCGCACGGCCCTCGAGCATGCCGGATTGAAGACCTCCGATATTGACGAGATTATCCTCGTAGGTGGTTCGACACGTATCCCGGCTATCCAGGATGCCGTACAGAAATTCTTCGGCAAAGCTCCGTCCAAGGGCGTTAACCCCGACGAGGTAGTAGCAGTAGGTGCAGCTATTCAGGGTGGTGTCCTCACCGGTGATGTGAAAGACGTCCTCCTGCTCGATGTAACCCCGCTGAGCCTCGGTATCGAGACCATGGGTGGTGTCATGACCAAGATGATTGAGGCGAACACCACCATCCCGACCAAGAAGACCGAGACCTTCACCACCGCTGTCGATAACCAGCCGTCTGTAGAGATTAAGGTGCTTCAAGGTGAGCGTCCGATGGCGGCTCAGAACAAACAGATCGGTATCTTCCACCTCGATGGTATCATGCCGGCACGTCGTGGCGAACCGCAGATTGAGGTTACCTTCGATATCGATGCCAACGGTATCTTGAACGTCACCGCCAAGGATAAAGCTACCGGCAAGGAGCAGAAGATCCGTATTGAGGCTTCCTCCGGTCTGTCTGACGAAGAGATCAAGCGGATGAAAGCTGAGGCAGAGGCGAACGCCGAGGCTGATAAGAAAGCCAAAGAGCAAGCCGACAAGCTCAACAAAGCAGACGCTACGATCTTCCAGACCGAGAAGCAACTCGCTGAACTCGGCGACAAGATCCCTGCTGACAAGAAGGCTCCGATTGAGGAAGCCCTCAAGAAACTCAAAGAGGCGTATGAGAAACGTGACGCAGACGCTTGCGAAGCAGCGAACAACGAACTCATGACCGCTTTCCAGGCTGCTTCCGCAGAGATGTACGCCGCACAGCAGCAGGCACAACAGGGCGGAGCCCAAACAACCTCAAACAACGCCGGAGGCGCAAACGACACCAACAATGATGGCCACCCGACCGCCGAAGACGTTGACTTCGAAGAAGTAAAATAACATATGACAAATGTCAAATATCAAATGACAAATGTCAAATAGAAAACTCCCCCTCTCCCTTGCCGGAGTGGGGGAGTTTTGTGTTCTAACTGCTACGGTACTGCCTGCTTTTTGCCTAAAGTCTTTGCCTAAAGTGGCGTATTTTGGTAAATTTTGCACTTTTTATTTGCATATATAAAGAAATTTTTGTACCTTTGCTCAGTCTTTCTAAAAGGACTGACATGATATATTGTATTTCGCGTTTGCGATTTATTGGGCACTCTAGAATGTAGGAAGTTCGAAAAGATATACCAGTAATAAGTCAGCAAGCGTCCATTATGTGCGTGACTTATCGGTATATGGGCATTTCCTACAGCCTTAGAGTAGATAAGGAAGCGCTCATTTTTTGTTATATATACCGGAGAATGCCGAAAATCCGACAAAGAGTAGGCTCCTATAATAACTTTGAAACCGATGAGGCGATGGGGTATAACAGCCGACAAAAAAATGAAAAAACTTACTTTTCTTTTGATGGTAGTTTTATGTTCCGCTTTGTTCTGCGGTTGCGAAAAGAATGGAAGTGGCAAAAATCCGTCATTCTCTCAGGTGGAGAAATATCTTTTCGGCACTTGGCGTGCTGTACAAACAGTAGATGAAAATGGTAATAAAAAGGATGATCCTGTTGAGGTTTTGTATAAGTTCGAAAAAGGAAGTGGTTACCACGACTACATGTGTACCGTGACCGAAGCTGGGCAAATTGTACTTAACAAAGAGAAATTTGAGATTGAGCCGATGGCTGAAAATGTGGAAGACGATGTAGTTATTTACTTTGATTATGCTTATTCTGAGCAATATCTGATTACGCAAATAAACAGCTCTGAAATGCGTTGGCAATATGTAACGCATTATGACCCCAAAACGAAAACCGAAGAGGGGTATATCTTCAAACGTGTTGAATAATATTTAACCGGCCTGCCCCCGCATAGGCGATTCCAACTCCCCCTCTCCCTTGCCGGAGTGGGGGAGTTTTTTACTCCGGTAGGAAGCCTTTCATCGGCTGGCCGTCCCAGGTGAAGGCGCCCATGTTATACGCGCCCCAGTCATTGCGGATATAATATCCCGGCCGCCACCACCGGAAGACCTGCGGCTCCCAGTAGAACACGCCGGCACAGCTCTTTCCGGCTTGCAGACGTGCATAGAGATCGCTCATCGCCGTGCGCCATAGTTCCGGGTCGTCGGTCGGGAATCCTGTCTCTACCAGCATTACCGGCTTGCTGAATCTCCTGTGCAAGGCTTCTACCGACTTCGCTGCATTGATGTTCGACGGCACATGCACGGAGTCCCTGTTCCAAAACTCCGGCGTGGCGTAATGCGACAGACCTATCACATCCACCTTACCGCCCGCCTCTATGTACTCACGGAACCAGCAGCAGTCGCCTTCCCAGGCCTGAAAAGCATTGTCAATGTGTATCACTACTTCTGTCTTCGGGCAAACGGCCTTGACGGCTTCGTAGCCGGCGTTGCTGAGCGTGACGTACCGGTCAAAACGGTGTCCCGGCTGGTCTTCCCATTGGATGCGGCCGGTGGGGAGTAACATGCCACTCGTCGTCTCGTTGCCCACCTGCACCCACCGCGGCGTGATGCCTGCCGCACACAGCCTCTCCATCGACTCGCGGGTATAGCGGGAGACCTGCTCCTTTAGCGCTTGTAATGAGGTGTCCTGCCATGATGCAGGTATCCGCTGGCAACCCGGGTCGGCGAAGAAATCGCTGTAATGCAGGTCAATCATCACATCCATCCCTTGCGCCTGCGCTCTCCGGGCTTTGACAATCGCGTCTTGCAGGTCGCACCATGGTCCGTAACCCGAAGCCACGGGATCGACGAACACCCTCAGCCGGATGGCGTTCACGCCCTCCTCGCGCATGATAACAAACAGATCCGTGGTGTCGCCCGCCGCATTACGGAACGCCACGCCGTCCGCCTCCTGCTCCGTCACCCAACTCACATCAGCCCCTTTGACGGCTATCGGTTGAGCACATGGAGTCAGCGTACATACTAAGATGAATAGAATACAAAAAAATACCTTTTTCATGGCTATTAGTTCAAAACTGCTGCAAAAATACACTTTTTTTTCAATATTTGCAAATAAAACTTGCATAATTAGAAAAAATGTTATATCTTTGCAGCGGTTTTGGACTAATTGTCGAAACTTTTAATACCCGCATTATATGAAAAAATGTACTTATCTGGCGTTAGCGGTCCTGAGTATGGCGCTAATCGCGTGCGGCACGAAACCCGCAGAAGGACAGGCTTCTGACCAGCAGGAGCAAGCAGTAACGGAAATGGCAGAAGAGACGGCATTCGAAGAGGCCGAGCCGGCAGAAGAGCCGGAGTTGGCAGCCGATTCTATGGCAGAAGAGATGCCGGATTCTTTAGCCGCCGAGGGCGTGGAAGATACACCCGAGGAGGCAGCCGCCGAAGAAGCGGCTGCGGAACCGGAAGCAATAGCCGGCGAATTGGAGAAGGTAGCGATTAACGGTTCCGACGGTAATATGATCCGTTTCACCGCGGAAGCCGTGAAAGCGGACAAGGACGGTTGTGTCTTGATTGACCTGAAGATGGACAAACCGGAAGATAGTATTGTCAAGGTGGTGGTGCAGATCAATGACGAGGATGGAGCCAGAATCGGCCTATATCCCGTCCGTATAGGTCCCGGCGGCACCCATGCGGCAGTCACCTGCTGCGCATCCCAGGGCGGTGTCTTATCGGCTATCCAACCCGGCAAGACTTATCGCTTGTCCTTTGTGCGCGTAAACTTATAATAATCAACCAATCAACTAATCAACCCTAAAAATCATTGAGTATGAAAAAGCTAAACATCATTGCGACAATCAAGGACGGTCTTGGTCTCGCGTTAGTCAATTATCTGAGCCTCGTTCTGGCGGCGCTGTTGTATCTGGTGACTATCTGGATTCCCTATCTGAACGTCGGCACTACGATTGCCATGGCTTCGCTGCCCGCGCAGATGGCTAAGGGCAATGTGATGAACCCGCTTTTTATCTTTGACGGCAAGTACCGCAAGAACATGGGTGAGTTCTTTATCCTCTCGGCGCTTATGTGCGGCGCTGTCATGGTAGGTTTCTTCTTCGGCATCATTCCGGGAATCGTTATTTCCGTAGCATGGTCGTTTGCGACTGTCCTCTTCGTGGACAAGGAAATGAATGCCATGGATGCTTTGCATGAGTCCAACCGTCTTACTTACGGTAACAAATGGCGTATCTTCGGCGCGGAGCTGCTGGTGGTATTGTGCTTGGAGGTAGCTGTAGCGCTTGTTCAGGCTATCTTCGGTATCGGAGAGATCTCCTGGCTGGAGGCTATCGGCAACTTCCTGGTAGTGGTGCTGGTTGTGTTCGCCGTTCCGGCTATCATGGGCGTAGAGGCATCTATCTACAAACAGCTCACCTCCGGCGAGTTTGTCGGCGAGCCTGCCCCTGCTCCTGCTGAGTAACAGCATCTTCTGACCGCTCCGCTTTTTAGAATCGACAAGGGGGTGTGTCAAAACGATTGGCACACCCCCTTTTTATAACGCCCGAATCTTAATAATCGGCAACTTTTTGGAGTGGAGCGTGCAGGTTTTTTACAGCATTTGACTCCGATAAGACTCCGATAAAACTCTGATAAGACTCCGATAAGCTATCTTATCATGTCAATCTTAATAATAGTACATTTTACATTTGACCACATCATTGTACAAAAAGTAATCCGTACTTTCTCCCGGGAAGGGAGCCTAAACCCGATAAATTGAAGAAAATGACCCTTCCTCTTGCATATGTCAAAAAAAAGCAGTACCTTTGCAGCAAAGTTGCAAAGTTTAAGCATTACAGGCAGCATATGCGGAAATATATCTTTCTATTAATAGCGGTTATGACCGTTTGTGCCTCCTCCGTGGAGGCGAAGGAATATACGTACCGGACAGTGGAAGGTGACCCTCTTCAGGCGCGTATATACACGTTGGAGAACGGTCTGACGGTATATATGAGCCGTAGCCAAGCCAAGCCGGAGATCCAGACCCTCATCGCAGTGCGTGCCGGTGCCGCCAACGACCCGCTGGAGTCCACCGGGCTGGCGCATTACTTGGAGCATATTATGTTCAAAGGCACGCAGCGGTACGGCACGACGGACTACGGGAAAGAGCTGCCGAACCTCCTTGCCATCGACTCGCTCTACGAACTCTATGGTCACACCACCGACTCCGAACAGCGCAAGGCTATCTACCATCAGATCGACTCGTTCTCTTACGAGGGATCGAAGATTGCTATCGCCAATGAGTTTGACAAACTGATGTCCGGCATCGGCGCTACGGACGTGAATGCCTATACCTCCACCTCTATGACCTGTTACCACGAGGTAATCCCTTCTACGGAGTTAGGGCGGTGGGCTATCATCGAAGCCGACCGGTTCCAGAACCTCGTCATCCGCGGTTTCCATACGGAGCTGGAGGCGGTCTATGAGGAGTTTAACATGAATGCCACCATGGATTTCCGCAAGGTGTGGCTGGCTATCGACCAGACGCTCTTCCCAGCTGTCCCGTACCGCCAACACACGGTTCTCGGCACCCAGGAACACCTCAAGAACCCGAGTATCAAGAACATACGCGCTTTCTACGAAACGTACTACCGCCCGAACAACGTAGCCCTCTGTCTCGCCGGCGATTTCGAGTACGACGAGGCGATAGAAGTCATAGATACGTATTTCGGCACGTGGGAACCGAAAGAGACGCCGGAGCCGGTGCATTACGACCAGCCGTCGCTCAAGACGCACAAGGACACCGTCGTCTATGGCAACGAGGCACCGGAGGTGTGGCTGGCATGGAAGATGCCGGCGGTGACGGACGAGGATTATCCGGTCATCGAGGTGCTGGACGCGGTGCTCAAGAACGGCAAGTGCGGTCTGTTCGATCTGGATATAGACCAACGCCAGACGCTGCTGGCTTCCGGCGCTTTTGCCTTACCCGAAGGCGATTACACCACCTATTTCCTCTACGGCGCGCCCAAACAGAAACAGACCCCGGAGCAGGTGCGTGCTATCCTCTTGGCGGAGATAGAGAAACTCAAGAAAGGCGATTTCTCCGCCGATCTGCTGGCGGCTATCCTCCGCAACGCCAAGCGCAACGAACTGCTGGCCTTGCAGGACAACAACGCCCGTGTGGAGAAATTCATCTCCGCCCATGTCTATCAGATACCGTACGAGGAGATCGTGGGTGACATGGAGCGTAAGGAGCAGATTACCAAAGACGATATTGTCCGCGTAGCCAATAAATACTTCACCGACAGTTATGCCTGTGTCTTCAAGCAGCACCACGAGGACGCCAACCCGCCTAAGATGGAGAAACCGGCTATCACGCCTATCGAGATGAACCGCGGGAAGAACTCTTCTTTCTACGAGAGCGTCATGGCTATCGAGACCGAACGTCCCAGACCGCAGTTCCTGGATTTTGAGAAAGACCTGAGCCGGACGGTGCTCCCGAACGGCGTGGAACTGCTCTATTGCCGGAATACGGAGAACGAACTGACCGACCTGACGTTTGTCGCGCAACAGGGAGCTACGCAGGATCCGAAGCTGGAGTTCGCCGCAGAGCTTCTGGGCTATCTCGGTACCGCTACGCTCTCCACCGCCGCTTACCAGCAGGCGCTTTATGCCCAGGCGGCGGAGGCAGTGACGGTAGTGGGACAGAACAACACCTATTTCTACCTGCACGGTCTGAACGAGTCGATGCCCGAGGCGCTGCGGCTCATGGAGGAGCACGTGCTGACGGCTCAACCCGACATGGCGGTGCTCCAGGAGATTATCCGGGATGAGAAGCAAGAGCACGCCGATGCCAAGAACGACCAGCAGGAGTGTTTCTCCAAACTCAGTGCCTACGGTATCTACGGTGCCGAGGCCGCTCACCGCCGTATCCTGACCCCGAAACAGATGAAGAAGCTGTCGGCACCGGAGTTGCTGACACGCCTCAGAGCCCTGCTGCCGGCTGTCCAACGGGTGGAGTACTACGGCCCGTTGAGCGAGGAGGAGGTGAAACGGATGCTGGCTTCGTCGCAGATCATGGCGAAAGCCGATGCCTCGCTTCGCAAGGACTTGCCGCGCGCCCAACGCCTGCCGGTGGACAAAGCCGAGGTGCTTGTAGCGCCGTACAAGGCGAATAACGTCTTCATTGCCGCGTACGCCAACTGGGGAGAGCTGTACGACCCGAAGGATTTGGCAGCGGCGTACCTCTTCAACGAGTATTTCGCCGGTTCGATGGGCGGTATCGTGTTCCAAGAGATGCGTGAGTCGCGCGCCCTGTGCTACACCGCCTGGGCGAACTACAACACGGCGGACTACCAAGGCGAGGCGAACTATATCTTCAAGGGCGTGCTGACCCAGAACGACAAACTCAAAGAGTGTATCGAGACTCTGACGGATATATGCGATCATATGCCACAATCGGAAGCGGCGTTTGAGAACGCCAAGGCTTCTGCTATCCAGCAGCTCGGACAAACGCGTTATGTCCGCTCGCAGCCCATTGACGCTTATGTGCGATACACCCGTTTGGGATGGAAGAGCGACCTTTACGAGCAGGTCTATGAACAGGTGCAGCACCTGACGATGGACGATATAGTAGCCTTCCAGAAAGCGCACATGGCCGACAAGACCTACCGTTATATGGTGCTGGGCGACCCGAAAGAGCTGGATATAGACTATCTCAAGAGCCTGGGTGAGGTCAGAAACCTCAAACTCAAAGATATTTTTGTTTACTAACTGATACTATCAACCATGAATGAATTCAATGCACAAGACCTCGAGCAGTTGCAGGCACGGGGTATCTCGGTAGAGAAAGCGGAAGCGCAGTTGGCTTGTTTCCGCAACGGTTTTCCGCAGTTGGACATCGTAGCTCCGGCTTCGACCAAGAAAGGCATCCTCGCTCCCAAACGCGCGGAGCAGGAGGAGTATATCGCTGCCTGGCAGCAGTACCTCAGAGAGGGGCACAAGATCCTCAAATTCGTGCCGGCTTCGGGAGCAGCCAGCCGTATGTTCAAGAACCTCTTCCAGTATCTGGAGGACGGCATCGAGACGCCGTTTATCCAGGATTTCCTGGCGCACAAGGACTGCTTCGCTTTCGGTCCGCAACTGGCCGGTAAGGAAGGACAGGAGGCTGTCCGTTACCTGCTGGAAGACATGCACTACGGCGAACTGCCGAAAGGTCTGCTCCTCTTCCATAAATACCGCGACGGCGCACGTACGCCCGCGCTGGAGCACCTGGTAGAAGGTGCCCTCTATTGCGCAGAGCCTGCCGAGGACGGTAAGAAACCGGTTGTCTATCTGCATTTTACGGTAAGCCATGACCACCTGCCGCTTTTCCGCCAGCACATAGCCGACAACCTCAAGAAATTCGAAGACAAATACGGCGTGAAATACGATGTCACCTTCTCCGAGCAGTTGCCGAGTACCGACACGCTGGCGGCTAATCCGGACGGCACGCCGTTCCGTACCAAGGAAGGCAGACTGCTCTTCCGTCCGGGCGGACACGGTGCCCTTATCGAGAACCTCAACCAACAGGACGCCGATATCGTCTTTATCAAGAATATTGATAATGTGGTGCCCGACCGGCTCAAGAAAGACACCGTCCGTTACAAACAGATCCTCGCGGGTGTGCTTGTCACGGAGCAGAAACGTGTCTTCGAGGCGCTGCAGAATCCGGACCTGAGCGACGAGGAGCGCGCCCGGCTCAACCGGCCTATCCGTGTATGCGGCGTAGTGAAGAACACCGGCGAACCCGGCGGCGGTCCGTTCCTGGTACGCGAGGCGGACGGCTCAATCAGCTGCCAGATACTGGAGTCCACCCAGATAAGCGACCCCGAACTGATGGCTAAATCGACCCACTTCAATCCGGTGGATCTCGTATGCGCTATCCAGGATTACGAAGGCAAACCGTTCAACCTGCCCGACTACGTAGATCCGCAGACAGGCTTCATCTCCAATAAGAGCAAGGACGGCAAGGAACTGTTGGCGTTGGAGCTGCCGGGGCTCTGGAACGGCGCCATGAGTCGCTGGAATACCATCTTCGTCGAAGTGCCCGTGAGCACCTTCAACCCCGTGAAGACGGTTAACGACTTGCTCCGCGAGCAGCACCAATAAATGTACAAAGGGACGATGTACAAAGTACAAAGGAGAGGATGAATCTTATTGGATAATCTGACCCAAGACGTTGTAAATCTTTCCGTCACGGACAATCACCACCTGTCCGTGGCGGACTGTTTTATAGGAAGGACTCGCTGCCGGAACGCTGTTCAGCCCTTGCGGCTCTTCCCACGGCGAGGTGATAGATACTTTCCCGGAGACATTGGAAATCGTGAGTCGGCCGCTCTCTTTGTCATATGAGTACGAAGCCCCCGTGACGGTCACTTCCTCCGGCCGGCTGTCTCTTGTACCTAAATAGGCAATGAAACCGCTCTTCGTCGTCAGCCGGTAAGCCGGCCAGAGCGGTGCGCCTGCGGCGGTGACGGAATAAGTGGTGAGGTTCGAAGCGTTCCGGAGTATCTCGATAGCGAACTCCGGATAGTCGATGAACGGATTGCGGTTACCCTGATACGCCTCGGCTCCGTCGTTACGCACCATCTCCGTAAGCGACACCGGGTCGTTCATATGCCATTTGAGCAGGACAGGGATGGACTCGAAGACACCTTTCTTGCCTAATTTGGACAGCAGCTGCGCCTCGCCGTTGTAGAGGGAGTTCTTATGTCCTCCCGCTTCGCCATAGACCACGTAGTCGTACAGGATCACGCGTGCCGCATCGCCGCGGTACGAACCTAAGTTGGCGGGGTTGTAATAGGTGTTTTCGATAGCTATCTCGTCGGGGTCGTAGTAACCGCTGCTCTCGCCGTAGGCGGTATTGCCGCGGTCGCTGTTCTGCTCAACCCGGGCGGGACGGACGGATTGCATGTCATAACCCATCGGGGTGGAGCTGTCCGCCCCTTTGGACTGCGGCCATGTATGCTCACGGTTCCATGTTTTGCCACTGTCCCAAGTGGAGGAAAAAGACGCTCCGTCGTAATAACCGATGATATTGCCGTTTCTCTTGTTCAGGTCGGTATCTACGCTGCCGTAGTTGTAGCGCAACTTGTCGTAGCTGAACCTCCTGCTATCCAGGATATTACTGGTGTTTCCCATGAGTCTGTTCAACGCGCCGAAGAGCTCGTTGCCGCTCTTCATCCGCAGGCTGTCATAACAGTACGCACCGGTGTAATACTCCGCCTGTTTGAACGTGTAGAGGATGTATGTGTCCTGTGCTTCCGTCGTGCCCAAGTGTGCCTGCATGTCCACTTTGGCGCTAACCGTCAGCACCGCTGCAAGCATCGTACCCAAGAGAAAAATCTTCTTCATGATAAGTCTTTTTTATAGGTTATAACTGAAATTTCCGGCAAAGGTACAATAAAATTTGCATATATCAAAATTTTTTAGTAATTTTGTAGCCGTTTTGAAAAGAATATCACAACATATACTATATTATGATAAAAATCACTTTTCCGGACGGAGGCGTCCGTGAGTATGAGAGTGGCGTGACGCCGCTGCAAATTGCTGAGAGTATCAGCACACGTCTGGCGCAGGATATTCTGTGCGCAAGTATCAATGAGAAGATTGTAGAATTGAATACCCCCATTACCGAGGATGCGGCTATCAAATTGCATAAATGGGAGGACGAGGAAGCGAAGCACGCTTTCTGGCACACCAGTTCGCACCTCATGGCGGAGGCGCTGCAGGAGTTGTATCCGGGTATCCAGTTCGGTATCGGTCCCGCTATCGAGAACGGGTTCTATTACGATGTGATGCCGCCTGAGGGTGTGGTCATCAAAGACACCGACTTCCCTGCTATCGAGGCGAAGATGATGGAGCTGCGCGGTAAGAAAGAGCAGCTGGTGAAGAAGTCAATCTCCAAAGCCGATGCGCTCAAAGCCTTCGGCGATAAGGGCCAGACGTATAAATGCGAGCTGATCAGCGAGTTGGAGGACGGCCATATTACGACTTACACCCAGGGTGCGTTTACCGACCTTTGCAAGGGTCCGCACCTGCTGAGCACCGAGCCTATCAAGGCGGTCAAAGTGCTGAGCTGCTCCGCGGCTTACTGGCGCGGTGATGAGAAGCGGCCGATGATGACGCGTATCTACGGTATCTCCTTCCCGAAAAAAGCGATGCTGGACGAGTATCTGGCACTGCTCGAAGAGGCGAAGAAACGCGACCACCGCAAGATAGGTAAGGAATTAGAGCTGTTTATGTTCTCCGATATGGTCGGCAAAGGTCTGCCTATCTGGCTGCCGAAAGGCACGGCGCTGCGCCTGCGTCTGGAAGATTTCCTGAAGAAGATCCAGAAGCGCTACGGTTATCAGCAGGTGATCACCCCGCACATCGGTTCCAAGCAGCTGTATATGACTTCCGGTCACTGGGACCATTACGGCAAAGACTCCTTCCAGCCTATCACCACGCCGGAGGAAGGCGAGGTATATATGCTCAAGCCGATGAACTGTCCTCACCACTGCGCGATATACAAAAACAGTCCCAAGAGCTACAAGGATCTGCCGTTCCGCTGCGCGGAGTTCGGTACGGTCTATCGCTATGAGCAGAGCGGCGAGCTGCACGGACTGACCCGCGTACGTTCGTTCACGCAGGACGACGCCCATATTTTCTGCCGCCAGGACCAGGTGAAACAAGAGTTCATCCGCGTGATGGAGATTATCAATATCATCTTCAAGGCGCTGAACTTCGAGAACTACGAGGCGCAGATCTCTCTCCGCGACCCGAATAACCACGAGAAATACGTGGGTTCTGACGAGATCTGGGAGCACGCAGAGAACGCTATCCGCGAGGCATGCAAAGAGATGAACCTGCCGGCACGCGAGGAGACCGGAGAGGCTGCATTCTACGGACCGAAGTTGGACTTCATGGTCAAAGACGCACTCGGACGTCGTTGGCAGCTTGGTACTATCCAAGTGGACTACAACCTGCCGGAGCGCTTCGAACTCGAATACACGGGTGAGGACAACCAGAAACACCGTCCGGTGATGATCCACCGTGCGCCATTCGGCTCCATGGAGCGTTTTGTAGCTGTGCTGATTGAGCACACGGCGGGTAAGTTCCCGCTCTGGCTGACGCCGGATCAGGCGGTCGTGCTGCCGATCTCCGAGAAATCGAACGAGTACGCATGGAAAGTGAAAGAGATGCTGGAGGCTCAAGACGTGCGCGTCATTGTGGACGACCGCAACGAGAAACTGGGCCGTAAGATCCGCGACAACGAACTCAAACGTATCCCGTACATGCTCATCGTCGGCGAGAAAGAAGCGGAACAAGGACTTGTTTCCGTTCGTCAGCAAGGTGCAGAAGAGAAGGGCTCCATGACCATTCAGGAGTTCGCCGACTTCATCAACAACACTGTCAAAGAGCAGATGAATGCGTATTGAATTAAAAATTAAAAATTAAAAATTCAAAATTGAGCGTCAGTAAAGCGCAAATAAAACAGGTGCGCTCTCTGCAACAGAAGAAATTCCGCGACGAGCTCGGGCTTTTTGTAGCCGAAGGCGATAAATGCGTGGAAGAGTTGCAGAAAGGCTTTGAACTGCTCTATCTCTACCGCGAGGGCGAGAATGCTACGCGGGCGGAGATAGAGCAGATGAGCGGCCTCCAAACGCCACAAGGCACTATTGCCGTCTTCCGCAAACCCGTCCTTCCTTCAGTTCCCTCTCTTGGAGAGAGGGCGGGAGGAGAGGTTTTGCTGGTGCTCGACGGCGTACAGAACCCCGGTAACTTAGGTACGATCATCCGTACCTGCGACTGGTTCGGCGTGCATGATATAGTCTGCTCCCGTGACACCGCCGATTGCTATAACCCCAAGGTCGTCCAGGCTACTATGGGAGCGCTTGTACGCGTGCGCGTACACTATACGGAGCTGCCGGAGTGGTTGGAAGAAAAGTCGAAAGTCGAAAGTCGAAAGACCGCTCCGCTCAAAGACGGATTGCGGATTTACGGCACGCTGCTGGAGGGGAAAGACATGTATGAAGTCCTGCAGTCCGAAGGGCGGTCTTACGGCAGAGAGGTCTTACAGCAGAGCGGTCATACAGCAGGTCAACCCGGAGCTGTGATTATCATGGGCAATGAAGGAAACGGTATTTCCAGCGAGGTGCGGAGGTATATCACGCATCCCATCCGTATTCCGTCTTATCCCAGGAACGTGGAGACATCCGAGAGTCTCAATGTCTCCATCGCCACCGCCATCGTCCTGGCGGAATTCAGAAGAATTGAAAGGTGAAAAGTGAAAAGTGAAAAGTGAAAGGCCGTAGCATCTACATATTACTGGCGCTGGTCATCGTACTGGCTTCCTGCAGCACAACGAAATTTGTGCCGCAAGGGGAGTACCTGCTGGATAAGGCCACGGTCAAATGTACGGACGACAAGAGCGTCTCCACTTCTTCGCTCCGCAACTACCTGCGTCAGAAGCAGAACACCGAGATCCTCGGTTTCTGGAAACTGCAACTGCAGGTCTATAACACCGCTCCGAGGGACACTACTACGAAGAGCAACAAACGACTGGCGCGCAATGCGCATAAGATGGGTGAGGCCCCCGTCATTTACGATGAGGAACTGACCCGCGTGAGCATGCAGCAATTACGCCAGCAGATGAATAACATGGGCTATTTCCAGGCCCGTGTGGATACCCAGAAAGTATATAAAAAACGCAAAGTCCGGTTGACGTATCTCGTGACCGCAAGCCAACCCTACAAGGTACGCCGCTACGAGGTGGATATCCCGATGGCGGATGTGCGGGAGATAGCGGAAAACAAACAGCGGTGCCTGATACACGAGGGCGAGCAGTTCTCCACCTCGGTGCTGGATGACGAGCGGGCGCGTATCACCACCGCCATCCGGAACAGAGGCTATTTCTATTTCGAGAAATCGATGCTGGAGTTTACTGCCGACAGTTCGTTGAATACCAACGAGGTGGATATCCGTATCCACATGGCGCCGTACGTGGAGGAACTCGACTCCGTTTCCCTCAAGCGGCTCCATACCCGTTATTATATCCGCGACGTGCACTACAGTCAGGACCATCCGTTCTTGCGCAATAACGCGCTGCGTCGTGCCAGTCGTCTGAAAGCCGGAGACCGTTATGCCGAGTGGCGCGTGGAGCGGACTTATGCCCGGATGAACGCTCTGCCGCCGGTGAAGTATGTCGATATAGCGTTCACGCCGGTGGAGGACTCCCTGCTGGATTGTCATATTACCGTCTCGCGCGGAAAGCTCAACTCCATCTCTGCGGAGGTGGAGGGCACCTACAGCGCCGGCGACTGGGGTATAGCTGCCGGGCTGAACTACAGCAACAAGAATATCTTCCACGGTGCAGAGGTGCTGACGCTTGGCGGCCGTGCGTCGTATGAATGGCGCGCTAACGGCGGACGGGCTATAGAGGCCAAGGCGGAAGCAGGATTGCTCTTCCCGTCCAACGTGAAGGTGAATATCGCCTATAACTACCAGCAACGGCCGGATGAATACACCCGTACGATTGCCAATGCCGGACTGAGTTATATCATCCCCCGGAAAGCCGGCAGCGGGTGGACCCACCAGTTCAACCTTGTTGATATCAACTATATCTACCTGCCATGGGTGTCGGACCGGTTCCGGGAAGATTTCATGAACAAGTCTTCGGTCTTCAAAGCCAGTTACGAAGACCATTTCATTTTGGACTGGAGCTACACCTGCTCTTATTCCAACTATAACGCCCGTCATCCCGAGCGCTCGTATGTACAACTGGCTTTGCAGGTAGAGACGGCGGGTAACGCCCTCTACGGATTGAGCAAGGCTTGCGGCTTCTCGCGGAACGATAATGGGGCTTACGTCCTCTGGAGGATACCTTTTGCGCAGTACGCCAAAGGAGATTTTAACTTCACCTACCACGGTGTGATCAACCCCAAGCACCAGTTGGTGACCCATCTGGGGTTGGGTGTCGTAGTACCGTACCTGAATGCCGGTGCCGTGCCGTTCCAGAAACGCTATTTCGGCGGCGGCGCGAACGGTAACCGCGGATGGCAGGCGCGTACACTGGGCCCCGGTACGTTCCGCGGTACGGGTTCGGCGCTGGTATATGACCTGCAGGCGGGAGACATCCATCTGGATGCCAGTCTGGAGTACCGCTTCAAGGTGCTGCGGTATATGGAGCTGGCGGCGTTTACCGATGCCGGCAATATCTGGACCATCGACAGTTATCAGACCCAACCGGGCGGGGTGTTCCTCTTTGACGAGTTTTACAAGCAGATAGCGTGGAGTTACGGAGTGGGAGTGCGTTTCGACCTCTCAATCCTGATTTTCCGTGTCGATTTCGGCGTGAAACTGTATGACCCGAGCCGTATCTCCGCCGGCAAGCAGTGGCGCACGGCGAATAACGGGCTGGGGTGGAAAGATGACATGACGTTCCATTTCGCGATAGGATACCCGTTTTAGGGTGAAAGGTGAAAGGTGAAAGGTGGAAGGTGGAATGTTAAAGCCGTATATGATTCATAATGTGGTGGAAGCCGGATGCGACGAGGCGGGGAGAGGTCCGCTGGCGGGCAGCGTGTTCTGTGCCGCAGTGATCTTGGACCCCCAGAGGGTTGCGGAGGTGCCGGAGTTCCGGTGGCTCAACGACTCCAAGCAGCTGACGGACAAACAGCGGTACGCCCTGCGGCCGGTGATAGAACGCGAGGCGGTGAGTTGGGCGGTAGTGGAAGTGAGTGCGCAGGAGATAGACGAACGGAATATACTGCAATGCTCCATCTTGGGCATGCAGCGGGCGTTGGACAGACTCGCCGTACGGCCGCAACATATTCTCGTCGATGGCAACAAATGGAAGCCGTACGTGCCGGAAGGGGAGTTGTTGGAGATACCGGCGGATACGGTGGTACACGGCGACGCGACATATATGTCCATTGCTGCGGCAAGCGTGCTGGCGAAGACCTACCGGGACGATTATATGGTCCGTCTGCACGAAGAATACCCGCAGTACGGCTGGGCGGAGAACAAGGGCTATCCTACTGCCGCGCATTATGCGGCACTTCGGAAATACGGTCCAACGCCGTATCATCGCATGACATTTAACTTGAAGATAAATAACTGATAAAAATTGATAGCTTTATGATTTTCTTTACTCGTACAACCGAGGTGAACCAACAACCTCGTCCCCGCCGCAGGATAGGCTGCCTGGGCGGATGTCTGATTTTCTTTGCTGTGTATTTCATATGCAGCGCTTTGATGAGCTGGCTCATGGGGGATCTGATCTCTTCTTCTTCCGTGGAGCTGAAGGACAAGACCGTCTATCGTCTGGAGATGAAAGGCACGCTGGTAGAGCAGGCGCAGGAGGAGAATCCTTTTGTCGGGCTGATGGGTTCGATGCCGTATTATAGCAGTTATGCAACGGAGGGTACGGTAGGTCTGGATGAGATACTGAGTAATATCCGCCTGGCGAAGAACGACGACAAGATCCTCGGTATCTGGCTGGACGGCGGCGAACTGTCCATGGCTCCGGCTTCCGCGAAAGCTATCCGTGACGCCCTGCTGGATTTCAAGCAGAGCGGCAAATGGATCATCGCTTCGGCTAAGACCTTCGGCCAGACCAATTATTATGTAGCTTCCGTGGCGGACCGTATCTGTGTAGATCCTACGGGGGCTGTGGAGTGGAACGGTCTCTCTGCGCAGAAGATGTATTACACCCGTGTGATGGAGAAGGTCGGCGTGGAGATGCAGATCCTCAAGGTCGGGACTTTCAAATCGGCTGTAGAACCGTATTTCCGCACCTCGATGAGTGAGGCGGATAAGATGCAGACCCAACAGTATCTGGCCGGTATCTGGGATGAATACAAGTCTGCGGTAGCCGCTTCCCGTCATCTGACCGAAGAGCAGTTGGACAAGTTGGCTGACCGTTACATGGGGCTGCAACCTACGGAAGAGCTGCTCGCCGGCGGTCTGGCGGACACCATCGTTTATATGCAGGACATGGATTCACTGTTGCGTGTCTATGCCGGTACGAAAGACTATACTTTGATGAAGACCTCCAAGTTAGCCAAAGTAGAGCGTCCTAAATCCAAGGCGCAAGAGAAAGTGGCGGTGCTCTATCTGGAGGGTGGTATCACCGATGAGGACGGCGACGGTATCGTCGGCAAAGAGGTGGTGAAGACGCTCAAGAAGATCCGCAAGGATAAAGACGTGAAAGCCCTCGTGCTGCGTGTCAACAGCCCCGGCGGTTCGGCGGATGCCAGCGAGCATATATGGCATGCCATCCAAAATATCAAGAGCGACAGTATTCCTGTAGTGGTATCCATGGGCGACTACGCCGCTTCGGGTGGCTATTATATCTCCTGCGGCGCCGATTATATCTATGCGGAGCCGACGACGCTCACCGGTTCCATCGGTATCTTCGGTACGGTACCTAATATATCCAAACTGCGCAATAAGGTGGGGTTGGATATTGACGGCGTGACCACCAACAAACACTCGGATCTGGAGGCGAACATGATCTACAAAGGCATGAATCCGGAGGAGCATGCGCTGATGCAGACGATGGTGGAGCGCGGCTATGAGCTCTTCACCAGCCGTTGTGCCGAGGGACGTCACGTGGAACAGAGTTATATCAAGACCATCGGCGAGGGCCGTGTATGGCTGGGTATGAAGGCCAAAGAGATCGGGCTGGTCGATGAGATGGGTAATCTCGACGACGCTATCGGCAAGGCAGTGGAACTGGCACATCTGGAGTCCTACAAACTGACGTATTATCCGGAGAAGAAAGATCCGTACGAGGAACTGCTCAAGATGCTGGACAACACTACGGAGGAGGAGAAACTGGTGCTGAAAGTGCGTGAGTTCTGCTCCAAACCGCGTATCATGGCGCTGATGCCGGAAGTGAAAATCCAATAATGTTACGAAACGTCATCTATATACCGCTCTCTTGGCTTTACGCAGCAGGCGTGGCGTTCCGCCATTTCCTCTACGACAAGCATCTGCTCCTCTCCTGCAAGGCGGAGGTGCCTACCATCTGCGTGGGCAATATCGCGGTAGGGGGGACGGGCAAGACACCGATGGTGGAGTACTTGCTGCGGCTGTTGCTTACCCATGGCTATCACCCGGCGGTGCTCTCCCGCGGCTATAAACGCCGGACAAACGGTTTCGTGCTCGCGGACGGACAGGCTACAGCGGCTACTATCGGCGATGAGCCGATGCAGCTCCACCGGGCTTTTCCGGAAGTGCCGGTGGCGGTGTGCGAGAACCGGGTGAAGGGCGTGCGCCAGTTGGCGCTTCTGGTGAAGGAGCTGGACGTTGTTATTTTGGACGACGCCATGCAGCATCGGCCTCTCCGCTGCGGCTACACGGTTATGCTCACGCCTTTCTACAGGCTCTATATAGATGATCATCTGCTGCCGTGGGGCAGGTTGCGTGACCTGCCGTCGCGTGCAGGGAAAGCCGATGATATTGTGGTAACCAAATGTCCGGATACAATCCAGCCGATAGACATGCGGGTGGTGGATAACCGTCTCCATCTGCCGGCTTACCAGCGTCTGCATTTCGCGGGACTGGAGTATGCACCGTTGAGCGAGGAAGGTACGCCGCTGGTAGTCTGCGGCATAGCGCAGCCGCAGTACCTTCTGGCGCATGTGCAGGAGCAGTACCCCCAGGCGCAACTGATGGCGTTTCCGGATCATCACACGTTTTCCAAAAAGGAGATACAGGCTATCCTGAAGAAGGCGGAGCCCTTCGATTTTGTCATCACCACGGAGAAAGACCTCCAACGCCTCCGTGCAACCGATCTGGAAAAGCAGTTGCGTGCGCAAGGCAAGACGCTGGTCGCTCTCCCTGTCAAGATGCGTTTCTGCACGCCCCACGAGGCTTTTGACAGACATATATTGAATTACGTACACGAAAACCGTCGCAAATAATATGCATTTTATTACGCTCATACGCCGTTTCGTACCGCCCTACAAGGGCCAGATGGCGCTGAATATCCTGTTCAACCTGGTCTCTACGGTCCTGTCGCTCTTCTCGTTTGCGGCTATCATTCCTGTGCTGCGTATCCTGTTCGGACTCAGCACGGAGGAGGCTGTGCGGGTCGATCTGTCCGCCGTAAGCGGTTTGCAGGAGCTCATAGCTGCCGTGCGGACGAATATGTACTGCCTGCTCAACGAGCAGATTGTGCTTCACGGCGCGGGGTACGTGCTGTTCCTGTTAGGTATCTTCCTGGTACTGATGACAGGGCTGAAATGCCTCACGGCGTGGCTGGCTAACTATTATATGGTACCTATCCGCACGGGCGTGCTGCGCGATCTGCGTCAGCAACTGTACAACAAGGTGCTGACGCTGCCGATGGGCTATTTCACGGAGGCGCGTCGCGGTGACGTCATCTCTCGTATGACGAACGACGTAGGCGAGGTGGAGGCTTCTATCATGAGTGCGCTGGATATCCTGTTCAAGGACCCTATCATGATTCTCGTCTATCTCATCACGCTGCTGGTTATCTCGTGGCAGCTGACCCTCTTCGTGTTGCTGCTGATGCCGGTGGCGGTCTTTCTCATCGGCCGTATAGGCCGTTCGCTCAAACGCGCTTCCGCACGCGGGCAGGAGCAGAACGCAGAGATCCTCTCGTCCATTGACGAGACCTTGCTGGGCCTGCGTGTGGTGAAGGGTTTCAATGCCCAGGACAAGCTGCGTCTCCGCTTCACGGCGCTCATCAACGCCACGCGGGCAACCTTCAACCGAATCAACCGCCGTTATTACCTGGCTCACCCGCTCTCGGAGTTTCTGGGTACGGCGTTGATAGCTATTATTCTGTGGTTCGGAGGAATGCTGATCCTCAGTGACCATGCCACCATAGACGCCGCTACGTTTATCTATTATCTGGTGATCTTCTATTCGATTATCAACCCCGCCAAGGACCTCAGCAAAGCCTCTTACGGCATCCGCCGGGGCATGGCGTCGCTGGAGCGTATTGACGCAATACTCAATACCGTCTCGGATATCCGGGAACCGGAGCAGGCGAAGGCCGTGACTTTTGACAAGACTATTGCTTTCGACCATGTGCATTTCGGCTATAACCGCGAGCGGGAGGTCCTGACGGACATCGTGCTGGAGGTGGAGAAAGGCAAGACCGTAGCCTTGGTAGGTCAGTCGGGTAGCGGCAAGACGACGCTCACCGACCTCGTGCCGCGGTTCTATGACCCGCAGCAAGGCGCTATCACCATTGACGGTACGGATATCCGTTCGTTCCGGACCCGCGACCTGCGCGCCCTCATGGGCATCGTCTGCCAGGAGCCGATTCTCTTTAACGATACGGTCTATAATAATATCACCTTCGGCGTGGACACCACCCAACCTGCACCGGCCGGCATGAGCTGGCCCGAGGCGGTGGAGCAGGCGGCACGGATAGCCAACGCCCATGAGTTCATTGCCCGGATGCCGGAGGGCTACCAAACGGTCATCGGTGACCGCGGAAGCCGTCTCTCCGGCGGTCAGCGTCAGCGGCTCAGTATAGCCCGTGCGATACTCAAGAACCCGCCTATTCTCATCCTCGACGAAGCTACCTCGGCGCTGGACAGCGAGTCCGAAAGGCTGGTGCAGGAGGCGTTGGAGCACCTCATGAAAGAGCGGACGACACTCGTCGTGGCGCACCGACTCTCTACCATCCGCCACGCCGACCTCATCTGTGTCATGCATGAGGGACGTATCGTGGAGCGCGGCACGCACGAAGACCTCTACGCCCTCGGCGGTTATTATACCAAACTCGTGGACATGCAGCAGTGATCAATTATCAATTATCAATTACCAATTCTCAATTCTCAATTCACAAAGGGCTTACGGAGTTTGGTACAATGTTTTAAGATACGTACGGACTTTTCAGTTTGTACAAAAGTCCCTAGGACGCTTTGTAAATTGTACATTGTAAATAGTAAATTGTACATTGTACATTGTAAATTATAAAATGTCAAATCTCAAATCTCAAATCTCAAATGCAAAACCCAGGGTTTTGCTCGGAATGTCCGGCGGTATAGACTCCACCGTTTCGGCCATGCTCCTTCTGGAGCAGGGCTACGAGGTGGTAGGCGTGACGTTCCGCACCTACGACTCGATCAAGGAATCCTGCTTGGCGAAGGAGAAAGGGTGCTGCTCCGTCGAGTCAATCATGGAGGCGAAGCATAATGCAGAGAAGATGGGCTTTGAACATCACATCGTCGATTTCCGCGAGACCTTCAAGCGATGCGTCATTGCCAACTTCATCGACGAATACATGTCCGGCAGAACACCGAACCCCTGCGTCCTGTGCAACAGTCATATTAAATGGGGCGAGCTCCTGCGTGTGGCGGATGAGTTAGGTTGCGACTATGTGGCGACTGGCCATTATGCCCGCATCGAGGAGCAGGACGGACACCTCTATCTGGCTACTGCGGCGGATGAGAAGAAAGACCAGACCTATTTCCTCTGGATGCTTACCGAGTCCCAGCTCCGCCGAACGATCTTCCCCTTGGGCGGGCTGACCAAAGACCAAGTGCGCGAGATAGCCCGTGAGCACGGCTACGAGAAACTGGTTCAGAAACGCGAGAGTCAGGAGATCTGTTTCATCCCCAACGATGACTACCGCGCTTTCCTGCGCGCGAACGTGCCCGATTATAATGAGCGCGTGCGCGAGGGCAACTATGTGGACGCGGAGGGAAAAGTACTCGGTACCCATCAGGGCTTTGCCAACTATACTATCGGCCAGCGCAAAGGGCTGGGCATCGCTCTCGGTCATCCGGCGTACGTCACGCATATCAACGCCGCGCGCAATGAGGTGACCCTCGGTACGAACGAGGACCTGCTGGCTATGAGCCTCCGTTTCCGCCCGCACGGTACCGCTCTGCAAGCATGGATCGGTGCCCCCGGCCTCACCGCCAAAGTGCGTTACCGTACTGCGCCTGTCGAGGTGCAGGTCCGTCTCTCCGGACAGCAAAAAACGGGAGAGGCGCTTTTCTCCTCTCCCGTCTGGGGAATCACACCGGGCCAGTCGGTTGTCTTTTACCGGGACAATCTCCTTGTAGGCGGTGGAATAATAATCTGACAATAACTGTCTGACGCGTTACTTCTTGAAGTAACGGTTGTACAATCCTTGGAAGCCGGCACCGTGGCGGGCTTCGTCTTTGGCCATCTCATGAACGGTGTCGTGGATAGCGTCGAGGTTCAGCTCTTTGGCACGCTTGGCGATAGCGAACTTGTCTTCGCACGCACCTGCCTCAGCCAGCATGCGTTTCTCCAGGTTCGTCTTGGTGTCCCAAACCACTTCGCCGAGCAGCTCTGCGAACTTGGCGCAGTGCTCTGCCTCCTCGTATGCGTACTGACGGAAAGCGGCTGCGATCTCGGGATAACCTTCGCGGTCCGCCTGACGGGCCATCGCCAGATATTGTCCTACTTCGGTAGCCTCGCCCATGAAGTGGGCGCGCAGACCGTCGTGAATGAGCGGATCTTCTACGTCCTTGGCTACGCCTACGACATGCTCGCATGCCCATGCCAGACCTTTGCTCTCGTCTGCAACTTTCCATTCAACTACTTGCTTGCATTGCGGGCAACGCTCCGGTGCCTCGGTCCCTTCGTGTACATAGCCACAGATAGGGCAAATGAATTTCTTTGTCATAATGATATAGTATTTAGTTGGTTAATTTTGAGTACAAAGGTAATGCTTTTTTTTGATATGTGCAAGGATTTCCGCAAAATAATTTTTATTCCACGCGGTTCCCCGTCATATCATACACCTTGCCGTCCCGTAGAATGAGTATCCGTCCGTTCCGTAAGACCTTGGTGCTGTGGGTGTTCGCCGGTAACTGCTCCGTTCCCCACGCAGCGGGACGTGTGCCTTCGCCCCATTGGCCGTAGAGCCATTGGATACGCCAGTCGTACAGCCGCAGGAAGTCGTTGAGCTTGGCGGCTATGTTGCTGTTGTCGTTATAGCCCTTGGTGTTGCGCCAAACGGAAGCGTCGTTCTTCGCCGCTTGGGCGATCTGCGAAGCCAGACCGGAGATCTGTGCGCGCACGGAGTCCTTTTGAGTGTGGTAGAAGACCCACCATTGCTCTTTCACCTCTTTTTGGAAGGCGGGCCACGTAGCCAGTTGTCCTATCCAGTACTGCGGCCAGGTGGGGCGGTCGTATATCCACGTCTCCTGATGGCGATTGTAGGCGTTGCCGAAGTCCCACACGGGTCCGAACTTCCATCGGTCGGCTGTGCCGAGAGAGTCGCGGTCTTTGTAGAGGAAACAGCTGCCGTGGTAGCTCTCGCAGTCCTCCATAATCTCTTGTACGAGGTAGTATTTCGCCGCCTCCTGCATGTCGATCATCTGCTCCACCTTTGCTTCGGAGGAGCCGTAGAGGGCTTCGTTGAGGCCGTATATCTGCTTCTCCAGATAGGTGCGTTGCGCCTGCGAAAGCACCTCCGGCTCACGCAGCGAGACCATGACGTCCTGACCGTTGCCTTCCCGGAAGGTGATATTTCCTTCGGAGGGGTAGTTGTCTATCTCCACGAGCCACCCTCCGGTAACGGAGTCCGGATGTGTCTCCTTGTCCGCCTGCTCGCGTATATCCACGCGGTGGCCGGCGATACGCACGTGTTCGGTGAGGAAATACAGACCCATGTATCTGCCGTTGAGCACGAACTCGACGGGTCTCATCCGCGGGGTCCACCGCAGGGCAACCGCTTTGCTGATTATGTGTCCCGCGGGGTTGCGGAGGAACCCTAAGTTGTCGTCCGCTCCTGCCATGAGGCACCAGTGGCGGTTGTTGGGTAAGCCGAGCACCTTCTGCTTGACGTTGAATTTCAGTTTGTAGGGTTTCTTGTCGAAGTCACGCCAGGTGTAGTTGCCGCGTCCTTTGATGGTGGCGCTGAGAGGTGCTTCTGCCGTTCCCAGTGCCTCATAGCCGGAAGAGAGCGGGTCTATATAGACACCGGCGGGGATCTGCGTCTCTGTATCGTTGACACTTTGTTTGTTCTGCGTGTTGACGTACACGACGGGCAGCGTGCCGCTGATCCGGCTGACGCCGGACGTGCCCTGCGTCGCTTCCCAGAGCGCCAGACTCATCCAGCTGCCTTGCGCCCAGTTGTCGCCGGAGGCGGGTACAAAGATGTCTCCCGGTTGCATCTGGGCGTCGGAGGTAGCGGTGCGGTTCAGCCCCGCTACGTGGCTGATACTATCCTTGAAAGCGCTGAAATTCCGGGCGTGCAGCCCCTCCCGTACGCTGCCGCCGACAAACGTGAAACGGTACATGTCGCTTGCCTCTGCCGGGATCTCCACCTTCCATTTGCCGCCGTCCCGGGTCATGGCGAGCACGTAGGTCTCCGCCCTGCTGTCACTGCCATAGACGAAACAGACACGGCTGTAACCGGTACGGGAGTTGTCGAAATAAATCCGGCCCTGCGGGATAGTGAGTGCCCGGGCTCCGAGACTCAGGAGCAGGGCGAGGGTAGTAGCAAGCACACGCATGGTTTCTAATGGTTTTATTGTTTGTTGCTCAGTATCTCGTTGGCGCGGTTGAGCGCTACGCGGATGTTCGGGCAGATATTCTTGGGGTTCATCATCTGTTCGATGCCGCCTTTCTGGAGCTGTTTGTGTACGTGCTCCTTGACGCCGGAGAGGATGATGGTCATTCCTTCGTTATGCGACCTTTGGATGAGCATCGACAGGTTGTGCATGGCGGTGGTATCGACGAACGGCACCTTGCGCATTCGGATGATACGTACCGGATATTTCTCGCCGGAGACGTGCATCATGATATCGTCGAACCTATTGGCAATGCCGAAGAAATACGGGCCGTCTATCTCGTACACCTCCACGCCTTCGGGGATGGTGAGGTGTTCGAGGTTGTACTGCACCTCGGTGTCTTCGTTGGGGTCGATCTCCTTGTGGAAGGTACGGATGTGGGTCTCTTCGTTGGTACGCATCAGGAAGAGCACCAGCGCCAGGAGGATACCTATCTCGATAGCTACCGTGAGGTCGAAGATGACGGTGAGGAAAAACGTGATCAGGAGTACCGAGAGGTCACGGCTGGGGTGTTTGACCAGCCCGTATATCGTACGCCAGCCGGACATGCCGTAGCTGACCATGATCAGTACCGCCGCCAGACACGCCATCGGAATCATCCCTACCAGTTTCCCCAGGAACAGGAGTACCAGCAGCAGTACGACGGCGTGGATGATGCCGGCTACCGGCGTACGTCCGCCGTTGTTGATGTTCGTCATGGTACGTGCGATAGCTCCGGTAGCGGGGATGCCGCCGAAGAAAGGCACTACCACGTTCGCTATACCTTGCGCGATAAGTTCGGTGTTGGAGTTGTGCTTGTCGCCGATGACTCCGTCCGCCACCATGGCGGAGAGCAGACTCTCGATGGCGCCGAGCATGGCGATGGTGAACGCCGAGGGGAAGAGTTTCTGGATGAGTGTGAAGAACGACTCCCCTTCCGCCAGCTCCAAAGCGGGCAGGTGCGGAGCGGGGATACCGTCCGGCAGCTCATACAGGTCGCCGATGGTCTGCAGACCCGCTACGCCCCATGATTCAGGGGCGAACTCCTTGAGCAGCCAGACCACGAGCGTGGCTGCGATGATGGCCGCCAGCGAACCGGGGATGCGTTTGGTCAGCTTGGGCATGAAGATGCACACCAGCAACGAGAACATGCCGATACCAAGCGCCCACCAATTAGGGGAGAAATGGCCGGCGTAATAAATCCATTTGTCGATGAAGTTGGCCGGGACGTCGGTCAGCCCCAGACCGAAGAAATCGTTCATCTGGGTGGAGAAGATCGTGACGGCAATACCGGCGGTGAAGCCGATGATGACGGGGTAGGGCACGAACTTGATGACCGACCCCAGATGCGCCGCTCCCATGAGAATGAGGAGGATACCCGCCATGACGGTAGCGATAGTGAGTCCTGTCAGACCGTACTGCTGGATAATACCGTAGATGATTACGATAAACGCACCGGTCGGTCCGCCTATCTGTACCTTGCTGCCGCCGAACACGGAGATGAGCAACCCGGCGATGATCGCCGTTACCAGACCTTCCGTCGGTCCTACGCCGGAGGAGATACCGAAAGCGATAGCGAGCGGAATCGCTACGATACCTACGATGATACCCGCCAGCGCGTCTTGCGTGAACTGGGCGCGTGAGTAATGACGCAGGGTGTGAAACAGCTTAGGCGAAAAAACGTCTTTGATAGAATACTGCATAAAATTGTACTTAAATCTTTTTTGTCCTTAAAATCCGGTGCAAAGATACGATTTTTTTTGCAATTATACAAATTTTATGAAAAATAATCGCAATAATTTGTATAATAGGAAAATTTTGAGTACCTTTGCACCCGTTATGACAAATGAGGAAATAGAAGCCCGTGCGGAGCGGGCTGTAGAACTGTTCAAACAGGGGTATAACTGCTCTCAGTCGGTGTTCGCGGCTTGCGCGGATCTGTACGGGATAGACGACCTTTCGCTGGCGCTGCGTCTCTCCGCCTCTTTCGGCGGCGGGATAGGCAGGATGCGCATGGTGTGCGGTGCCGCTACGGGGATGTTCATGCTCGCGGGGCTGCACAACGGCTCCGCTACGCCCCGCGACAATGAGGGTAAGATGGCGAACTATGCGTTCGTGCAGCGGCTCGCCGGAGATTTCAAAGCGCAGTACGGCACGCTGATCTGCGCGGAGCTGTTGGGGCTGGCGCCGAAAGGGCAGTGCGACGTGAAACTGGAGCTCGACCCCCGTCCCGCGGATAGAACCCCGGAGTATTATAAGAAACGGCCGTGCGTGGAGATGGTAGCAGAAGCGGTACGGATCTATCTCCACGCAATAAATGATAAAATGAGAAAATGTGTAAATGACTAAATGGTAAAATGAATAGGTATTTTTTAGCTGTAATAGGTGGCGGGCCTGCAGGCTATACGGCTGCCGAAAAGGCATCGAAAGCCGGCAAGGAGGTAGTGCTCTTTGAGCAGAATGCGCTGGGAGGCACGTGCCTGAACGTAGGTTGTATCCCCACCAAGTCGCTCCTCTTCGGCGCGAAACAGTATTATAACGCTACGCACGCGCAGCGCTACGGCGTGACGGCGGAGAACGTGACCTTCGATTTCGCGGCGATGCAGAAGCGCAAGACCATCGTCGTCCGCAAACTCGTTGCCGGTATCAAACAGCGGCTCAATAATGAGCATTGCACCGTCGTCAATGGTGCTGCTTCTGTTCTCGCTCCATTGGCTCCCTCTCTTGAGGAGAGGGCGGGGGGAGAGGTTTGTTGGGGTTTGGAGTGCAACGGCGAGACCTACGAGGCGGAGAACCTCATGATCTGCACCGGCTCGACGAACTTCGTGCCGCCTATACCCGGTATCAAGGACAACCCCGCTGTCTGGGACAGCACGGATGCGCTGGCGGCTGCCGAACTGCCGAAGTCGGTCATCATCGTCGGAGGCGGTGTGATTGGTATGGAGTTCGCTACCCTCTATCATGAGCTCGGCGTGCCTGTGACGGTCATCGAGGCGCTGCCGACGATCCTGCCGAACCTCGACCGGGAGGTGGTGGACGTACTGACAGACAAATACCGCAAGGCGGGTATCAACATCCTCACGAATACGAAAGTGGAATCCATTGAAGGAAATACTGTTAAACTTTCAACTTCAGAACTTCTCTCAACTCTCAACTCTCAACCCTCAACTATATCCGCAGAGCGGATCCTTGTCTCCGTCGGTCGCCGTGCGAACCTGCAAGGGCTGGAGGCGCTGGAGGGACTGGAGATGGAGCGCGGGGCTGTCAAGGTGGATGAGTTCTGCAAGACCAATCTGCCCAATGTCTATGCCTGCGGCGACGTGACGGGCAAGATCATGTTAGCCCACGTGGCTTCCCGTCAGGCGGAGGTGGCGGTAGGGCGGATGCTCAAGCAGATTCCGCTGCAACGTATCGCCTATAACGCTATCCCCTCGGTCGTCTATACCAACCCCGAGATAGCCGCCGTGGGGCTGACGGAGCAACAGGTGCGCGATTTCTACACCGAAATGGAAGGCGCCGCCGGCATTGAGAAAGCGGGCGGCGTAGAGGCATTCTACGAGGTCAGAAAACTGCCGATGACTTTCTCCGGACGTTTCATGGCGGAGAACGAAGGCGAGACGGGGCTCTGTAAGATGATTGTGGAGAAACGCAACAAGACCATTGTCGGCGTACACTGTATCGGCAACCCCTCCTCGGAGTTCATCGCCGCGGCTTCCTTCGCCGTAAGGAACGGCTATACCGTAGCTGAGATGGAGCAGGTCGTCTTTCCGCACCCTACCGTGAGCGAAATCCTGCACGAGATACTGTAGAATTAAAAATTACTAATTACGAATTACGAATTAAAAATTACGAAATAATCGTGTCCTTTAGGGCTAAGAATTAAAAATTACGGAATACCATGAAGAAATACTTTTTTATCGCGCTCTTATGTGCAGCGCAAATGGCATGGGCAACAGTCGCTCCGACCGTTACCCTCACTACCTATTATGCTTCGGCGGATGGCAAGTCCGGCGAAACGCTCCGTACGGCTTTGAGCGCGAAAATACGCCCTCATACCACCGTCTCGTACGATGAATTGAAGTACCTTTTCAAATGGACGGACACCTACAACAATGCCGGCACGACGATTGATGACATCTATTCTTTCTGTGATCCGGCTTATACGGAGAGCTGGTGTGCCGGTACGTGCGGTTACAACCGCGAACACTCGGTACCTAAATCGTGGTTTGGCGAGGCTTCGCCCCTTTATAGCGATGCGTTCCATCTCTATCCCACCAATTGCTATGTCAACAGTTATCGCGGAAACGAACCTTTCGGAGAGTGCGCGAACGGAACCAAATGTACGACAAACGGAGTGCAGGCTAAAGGCCGTAAGGGTGCCAGCACGTTCCCCGGTCATTCGGTCTCCGGAGTGGTGTACGAACCCGACGATGAGTTCAAAGGCGATCTCGCGCGTACCTATTTCTATATGGTCACCTGTTATATGTCCTCTAATTTCACGCAGGCGGAAGGCGGACGTACGATGTTCACTTATGCGAATAGCACGGCGCAACTGTCGGCTTATTCGATTGATCTGCTGCTCAAATGGCATCGCCAGGACCCTGTCTCGGAGCGTGAACTGGCGCGCAATGAGGTGATATACGGCAATAAAACACTCAACAAATGTTCGTATAAACAAGGCAACCGCAACCCCTTTATCGACTATCCCGAACTCGCGGAATATATCTGGGGCAACAAAAAAGGACAATCTGTTTCCCTCTCCTCGCTCGTCTCTCCTTACAATGGTGGTACCCCGACCACTCCTTCGCAACCTGCTGATACCCGGTACGGTGTGACTTGGTCGGTGAACGGTAAATCACTCCGTACCGACTCGGTAAGCGAAGATAGTCAGATTGTAGAAATGCCGGCTGAACCTACTTCCTGCTCTACCGAGAGCACGGAGTTCGTCGGATGGACCGACGCTCCGATTGACGGCGAGCAGGACCAAGCACCCGAAACGCTCTATACGGCGGCCAAGGATTTCCCTGCCCTCACCGGGGATGTGACCTATTATGCCGTCTTTGCGAAGAAAACCATCTCCGAGAATGCCGCTCCGGCTATCTATACCTATAGCGCGGATAGCAAAGAGGGCTGGACCAATACGGCCTTCAAGAGCAATAGTTACTGGATCTTGCGTACGGGGCTCTATCTGGAGTCGCCGGAGATCAGTCTGGCGGGCTTGGAGTCCATCACCATGCGTCTGCGTACGTACGGAGGTAACAGTTACAAAACCGTCACTGTGACAGCCAACGGCGCACAGATAGCTACGCTGCAGGCGTCGAATAGTACGATGGCGGAACAGAAGTGGACCAATACCGGTTCGCTAACGGGCACGAGCACGCTGCGCTTCGAGAGCAGCACCTCTTCTTCTTCCTACGGCCCGGCGTTCGACGTAGTGACCATCTACGCTACCGGTGCCGGCGCTACTTACAGCCGTTTTATCACCTCCTGCCAGACGGCTACGGAGCTGGAGATGGTGCCGGAGAAGAAGGCTCTACCCGCGCGTAAAGTGCTCATCGGCGGACACATCTTCATCCTCGTCGGCGACCGTCTCTTCACCCCCGCAGGCCAACGCGTGCGGTGATAGGACACCCCCCGACCCCCGACACCCCCCGACCCCCTCTCAGAGGGGAGGGGGATGTTAGTAGAAAGTAGAAAGACAAAAATCGCCCTTTCGAGAGGGCGAATTTTCCTAATTAACAATGTACAATTTACAATTTACAAAGGGCTTTTGGAGTTTGGTACAACATTTTAAGACCCGTACGGACCCTTCAGTTTGTACAAAACCTACCAGGACGCTTTGT
>CADBZO010000010.1 GCA_902799185.1 uncultured Bacteroidales bacterium
AGAAATTGGGAACGTCACATAACTTCCTGATTCATAAATGATAAGGCACGGCTAATTGTTGCCGTGCCACATTTTTTGTCGTTGGAAAGTTGGATGTAATTCAGCCCCGGATGCGCCAGATGGTAGGCATAGATGTCCATCCATTGGGCGTACTTGAGCGGGAGCTCGAAATCGTTGAAGAGAATGCTCAGTTCTCCTTCCTCTTTTTTTTGAGCAGAAATTGATACTTGGTCATAGAACAAATAATAGTTAATAATTTAAATTTTTGTTGTTTGATAGATATAAAAAAGGCGGTAACCCATGTCGGATTACCGCCATTTGTGCTGCTATTTGCTTATATAAATTGTATGGGGGTTATTTGACCAACCAGACAGAACGTGCAACGTCGTTATAGTCAAAAAAGACAACCTCGTACCGAGACTCCTTGAAGGTCATAAAAAATAGTTTTTTCATTCTATTCATTTTCATTATTCGTAATACGTTATTTCCCGGGTTTCGATGGTGTAAACGAGTCGTTCGTCGTTTTCGGAAGGTGTGGTTATTTTGCGGATGTAATTGCCTTGTTCGTCGTATTCGTACGAAAAAGTATTGTAGTATAAACCGGCTTGGTCTGAAGCGATGAGCCCGTGGTCGTTATAGGTATAATGGTTCGTGGACATAACCGAATCATTCTCGTCGATCCACTGTTCACAAGCGGGGTTTCCATGAGTATCGTAAGTGCAGTTCCATTTATAGACGATGGTTCCTTGTGGTGAATAGGCAGTATAGGCGAGTACATGTCCCGCGTCGTCATAGCGATAATCGCGTCGGACGAGGTTCTCTTCTACATCGCCTGTCAGGACATGGGTCTCGATAGAGCGATGATCGGCATAGGTGTATTCTTCGCGGGACATAACGGTTCCGTCTGCGCCATACATCCCCCATGACACCCTATCGCCGTGTGCATCGTAACGGTCTATTTCGTCGAAATCCGGGCCTCCGTCCATATCGAAATGTTTGATGGTCCGGCATCCGGGTTCGTAGTAATAGAGTTCGGTACCGTTCTCATGGACGACCTTCTCGATCCGTCCCTCTTGCGAGAAAGTGATGGTTCGGGTCGTGAGGGTGTCCAAGGGCACGCACTCGCCGTTCTCGATGATGGCGTCGTACTCGGTAATGGTGACGGTCTGTACCGGTCCTGCAAGATGCAAATCCGTCTTGTCGGTTGATGGCGGTAAAGCTGTGTTCTTACATCCGATAAAGATGAGAGGAAGCAAATAAAAATATTTTTTCATACGTGTGTAAGTTTTATTTTTCCGGTTGTTTCGCGTTCTTCCATGTCTCGAGACAGAGCGATTCAAGTCGTTTGAGTCCGTTTCCCTTCGGGCGTACCATGTACCCGGAGGAGGAGACGGAGGTATCGCTGTTCACGAAGCGGATGTACAGTTTCCAAGCCGAACCCCCACAGACATGACGATGCCGCCAGGAGGAATAAGACTCCTTGTAGGATAACATCTTCTCTTCGGTTATGATCTGACGAACTTGGTCTGCAAACGCATCCGGTACCTCCATGGTCGGGGCTTCTTCGATCTCGCAGTTCGTACCATTGGTCAGCCTATACTGTCCGTCGGCATCCAATCGAAGGATGAAATGGAGGGTAGGGTAACGGGTCGCATTATCGACTCTGTACTCCATCGAGGCGATAGGAGTGTCGGGTACGGGACGGGTCTGCATACAGCCGGCGAGAAATGGAAGGAACATCGCAAACAGTAGTTTTTTCATCTTGTTATTCCGGATAATCAGGAACGGTGATGGAGATTAATACAGTCTTTTCCATTCGGCTTCGTCATCTGCGTCATAGACGTACTTATACGGGCAGCCTTTGATCTCGAATGTATATCCGCGGTTACGTTTCCAAGCCTTGCGGGTTGTGTCGTCGGCTTTGTCCCATCGGATGATCTCGACCGGTTCGATTGCCTGGAGGGCACCATCGACATAGATGGCGAGGAAGGTCGAATGGATCACCGGCATTTCCGAGGTGGAGACAACGGGTTCGACTTTGCTCTCCTGTCCCGGGTTCAGTTGTGATTTCACGAGGGATTGATAGATATGTCCCTGTCTGTCGGCGAGACCGATCTGAACCTCCATTTTCTTGTCCGTCAGGTTGGCATACTGCATGGTGAAAGGCAGTTCGTCGCCGCAAACACAGAAGTTCCATACCGGATAGAGACGGTGCATACGCAGACGACCTATACGGCGGTTGAAAACCTCCGAACGCTTGAGGAAGATCGTACCTCCCACCTCAATGGTCTGGGTGTAGTTCTTCTTTCCGTCGGTGTAGAGGACTTGGATCGGGGTCTTCCATGCGTACCGGTCGGGTACATCCTCCCAGCGGTAGTTCGGCGTCCACTCCACGGTGATGGTGTTCTTGCCCTGCGGGGGAGTCGGATTAACGAGCCACGAAACCTCCAGGCGTGCTCCTTCCCATTGGATATCCGAGATGGAAACGGGTGTCTTGGAGGTGTTGACGAAATCAAAGGTCATCACCTTGGTTGCCGTTCCGGCATCGACACGGCCCAAATCACGTGAAACGACCTCAAAACGGAGAGGTCCGTTCTGTACACCTGTTTGTTTCGGGGCTTTCTTCGCCCACATGCCCTGTACTGCTACGAGACAGAGCAGAAAGAGAGTGATTTTTCTCATATCTGTATTTTTTGCGTAATTTGCGTAGTTTTCGTAGTTTGCGTAGTTTACGTTGTTTACGTAGTTTGCGTAGTTTTCGTAGTTTGCGTAGTTTTCGTAGTTTGCGTAGTTTACGTAGTTTGCGTAGTTTACGTAGTTTGCGTAGTTTACGTAGTTTGCGTAGTTTACGTAGTTTTCGTAGTTTGCGTAGTTTTCGTAGTTTAGTTTACGTAGTTTTCGTAGTTTGCGTAGTTTTCGTAGTTTACGTAGTTTGCGTAGTTTGCGTAGTTTACGTTGTTTGAAGTTGTTTGAGCAGCCAAGCTGCTTTGTTTGAGGTTGTAACCCTGCGGGAAACCAATCCCGCAAGGCTGAATTTTTATTTAGACAAAAACCTATAAAACCCCTTGTCGTTTGTAGCCCCATGGGCTCTTGTATCTTGGTTCGGCTGTGCGTCCTGGTATGCAAGCATCCCCGCCGCCCTTCCGCCCCAATCTACACTCCTTGAGGAGTACAAACGCCTTCGGCAATAAACCTAAAAAACAATTTTGCAAGTCCTCTAATTTTTAGAGGTTCTATGCTTTCGCTTAATCCACTCCCGTGGCGCTCAAGCTCGAAATGTCATCCGAGACATTTCTTCATGTCAAAAATTATCAAAAATGATCCAAAAATTATTTTTTATTTTTTAATTTCCACGCCGCGGGCGTCATAGGTCTTATCGCCAACGAGAATGAGGAGTTGACCGTCACGGAGGATTTTCTCTCCCTTTGAGGGGGAGTTGGAGGGGGTTTCCTCAATGCCTTGTATTGACTTTCGCGTGAAATAGCCGGGTTTGCTGTTAAGATCCGGACGGGCGTAGGTGATGTCCGTATAGTCGCTATCATACCTTGTTCCTTTATCGCCGATGAGTGCGGTACAGTTTTTGAACATACCGTATGAATTTATTACGTTATGTTTGCTCCAATCGTCATTGCAATAAATCGTTTTCAGTTCCGAATCATTGTAGAACATAGCCATCATTGAATCTACCTTTTCTACATTAAAAGAGGTCAAATCCAATGATTTCAGCGAGGAACAACGATTAAACATATGAGACATCTCCGTCACGCTGGAGGTATTGAACTTCGTTACATCTAAAGAGGTCAGCGACGAACAATTATAGAACATACTGCGCATAGCCTTTACGTTGGAGGTATTTAACTTTGTTACGTCCAATGAGGTCAGTGAGGAACAACCATAGAACATATAAGACATATCCGTCACGTTAGCGGTATTGAACTTCGTTACATCCAATGAGGTCAGCGAAGAACAATTATAGAATATGGCAAATATAGTCGTCACATTAGCCGTATTGAACTTCGTTACATCCAATGAGGTCAGCGACGAACATCCATAGAACATAGTGCGCATGGAAGTCGTCTCGGAGGTATTGAGTAGGTTGAGAGAGGATATCTGTGTCAGGTTAGTCAAGTTATAGAACCATTTTCTGCAGGTCTTAGGGCGAGCCTCTTCAACACCCTCCTCAAAATATACTATCGTGACTTTATTTCTTGCGTCGGAGGTCATGTTATTAGTGCCAAAACCATCTGCATTCCATGCCAGATTAGCTTGTATGGGATTATCGTCGTAGAAGATATGCATAGCCGTTCCGTCAGCGCTCATCTGGGCATACAGCACCTTCTTTTTCGTGAAGTACCCCGGTTTTCCGGAAACATCCGGACGGGCATAACTCTTGTCGGTATAGGAACTACTATAGCTTGTGTTATTGCCGCCTTTGAGTTTCGTACAACCATTAAACATTTTTTCGGAACTCGTAATAGAGGTTTTCTGGCTCAGATTTGTACCGCAGTATATGGTCTCCAGTTTGCTGCATTCATAAAACATGTAATTTGTAGAGGTTATCGCATCGAAACGGAACTTCATTAAATCCAAGGAGGTTAACGATGAGCATCCATAGAACATGCTTCTCATATCTTTTACCTTTGAGGTATTGAAGCTACTGAGATTAATCGAAGCAAGTGCTGTGCAAGATTGAAACATAGCATACATATCTATTACATTCTCGGTATTGAAACTGCTAAGATCCAACGAAGTGAGTGACTCGCACCCAGTGAACATATAAACCATTTCCGTCACATTCTCGGTATTGAAATTCGTAACATCCAATGCGGTCAGCGAGGCACAATTCTTAAACATCCAACTCATATCCTCCACATTCTTAGTATTGAAATTCGTAACATCCAATGTGTTCAGAAAGGAACAACCAAAAAACATAGCAGCCATATCCGTCACATTCTCGGTATTGAAATTCGTAACATCCAATGCGGTCAGATTGTAACAGTTATAGAACATATAAGACATATCCGTCACGTTGGATGTATTGAAATTCGAAACATTCAATGAGGTTATTTGGTAACAGTCTTCGAATAGTCTAGACAGCGTCGTCACATTTTCTGTATGGAGATATTCCAATCCTGTGATATAGGCTGCATTCTTCAGACCGGCAAACCAATTATCCATATAGATCGGACGGGCTTGGCTCATGGTATTGGTGATCATGACCGACGTGATTTGCTCACGCTCCGATTCCGTCATGTTTCTTGTACCATTTTCCGGAGACCAGTGTGCAATTACACCAGAATAATTCGCTTTCTCATCATAGGCAATCTGCATCTGATTATTGTGCAGGATTGCGAAGATTTGTTTCGCCGCGTAGGCTTTTTGTACGCTCGTTATGCCTACCAGGCACAGAAGAGCAAATAGTAAATGTTTTTTCATAAGAGTTATATTGTTTTTACGTAGTTTGCGTAGTTTACGTAGTTTTCGTAGTTTGCGTAGTTTGCGTAGTTGTTTGATACGCATACAAAAAACGGTAACCCGTTGAACTATTGGATTACCGTTTTTATTTTTCGAGATAAATATGTTATTTATTTTCCGACAAGAAAATCAATGATATTATACATCAATATACCATCCTCTGTCTTTTGATATTCATACTTCCGTTGTTTAATTACCTTTTGTTGAAAATTATTGCGTGTTCCCGCATTTTTTTTCATTCAAATCCGCTGCAAAGGTACAACTTTTTATCGAAATATGCAAGTATTTCGGCAGAAAAATCACGATTTTCTTCTTTTTTCGGTAATCCAAATGTCAAAGATCAATTCATTTACCATTTGACCATTTACCATTTGGTCATTTGGCTTTTTGTAACCCTGCGGGAAACCAATCCCGCAAGGCTGTTTTTTTATTTTTTAATTTCAACGCCGCGGGCATCGTAGGTTTTGTCGCCGACGAGGATGAGGAGCTGACCGTCGCGGAGGATTTTCTCTCCCCTTGAGGGGGAGTTGGAGGGGGTTGTTTCTACGCCTTGTCCCGGAGCCCCGGTCGTGAAGGAAATAGTACGGGAACTCTCGCTGTAATCGGTAGAAGAGCATTGTGATCTAACCCATACCTTATAGGTCGTATTGGGCGTAAGATTTCTCAAAACAACGCCTGAGGTAGTTACCTCTACATCGTTGTGCCCTACCCAAGTTTCCGCTTGATAGTAGACGGTCGATTTCATTTGCTTCGACTCAATCGCCCATGTGATTGTAGCTGTTGTGGCAGTGATATCCGATGCGCTCAGGTCACGGGGCGTGGGGCAAGCCGATTTGGTGAAATAGCCTTTGGTACCGGCTACATCCGGACGGGCATAGGTGAGATCAATCGCGGACGAAGAATACTTGGAGCCATTTTCGCCTTTGAGTTTGATGCAAGATGTGAACATATCCGTACCGGTAGCTGTTGAGGGAGCAGCCTGCTTCCAATCATAATCGGCATAGATGGTGGTCAGATTGTTAGCACCATAAAACATTTTGTTGAAAATCTTTACGTTCCCTACCTCAAATCCGCTAAGGTTCAGTTTCGTGAGGCTGGTGCAACCATCGAACATCTGTCCCATATCAGTCACTTTTTCCACCTTAAAATTTGTTCCGAATGTGATACTCTCCAGTGCATGACAGTTCAGAAACATCGCATGCGTACTTTTCAGTGAGTAAGAAGAAAATTCATGCAGATCGAGGTTCTTTAATGCCTTGCAGTTATGGAACATGCCACGCATGGTGGTAACATTCGTAGTAATAAAATATGAGCCATTAAAGGTCAAGGACTGCAAATTCTCGCAATCACGGAACATACGCTCCATCGTGGTTACTGACCTAGTTTGGAGATAATTTAGATTCAAGATGGATGTTACTCCTTTAAAACCATCGAACCAATAGGCGGTAGAGGTCGGGGTCGCATTGGCTACCGATGAATCAAATTGGATGGTCTTGATTGCGGTTCCCTGAGAATAATCCCACCAGCCTGTGTGTTCGCCGGTCGGAGCTACTTTACCATTACGGGAAACACGTTTACCATCATAATAGATGGTCAATTGTGTTCCGTCCTGTACTGCATACAATTCTGTTGCAGCCTGTACGCCCATTGCCATCAGCATGGCGCACGCAAAAAGAGTGATTTTTTTCATAATGTTAATATTGTTTTTACGTAGTTTACGTAGTTTGCGTAGTTTACGTAGTTTTCGTAGTTTGAAGTTGTTTGAGCAGCCAAGCTGCTTTGTTTGACATTGTTTGTTATATTGTTTTGTTCACGAATGAAACAAATTAAACGAATTTTTTCTTTGTAACCCTGCGGGAAACCAATCCCGCAAGGCTGAATTTTTATCTAGACAAAAACCTATAAAACCCCTTGTCGTTTGTAGCCCCATGGGCTTTGTATCTTTGTCCGCTTGATCGTCCTTGTAAGCAAGCTTCCATGACGCTCAATCGCCCCAATCTACACTCCTTGAGGAGTACAAACGCCTTCGGCAATAAACCTAAAAAACAATTTTGCAAGTCCTCTAATTTTCTTATTAGTCAAAAATTATCAAAAATGATTCAAAAATTATTTTTTATTTTTTAATTTCAACGCCGCGGGCGTCATAGGTCTTGCCGTTATGCTCGATGAGGAGTTGACCGTCACGGAGGATTTTTGTACTTTGTACTTTGTCCCCTTGTACTTCCTCCACGCCTTGTCCCGGGGTGGGCGAAGTAGTGACATAAAGGAACGATTGATCGCTAAATACGCCATCACCGCAGGAAGCCTCAATCGTCACTGTATAATCGGTCATGGGGTCAAGATCCGTAAAGATTTTCTCCGGCGAATTAGCCCAACCCGAGTATAGTGCACCGCTCTGATCTCGGTACATTACGCGGCAATACCATTTGGTTTCGGTTCCGCCCGGAGTCCAAGTAACCTTAAAGGAGGTAGCTGTTACATCCTCATATTGAAGATACTTAGGCTGTTTGCACTCCTGCGGAGTTTCATCAGGCAGGGTTGTGAACGAACCGGTCAACGGGTCGCTAAGGCTGCCACTACCGCAATTAGCCTCAATCTTAACATTATACTCGGTGCCCGGTGCCAAACCGGAGAGATTTAGATAATTATTCGAAGCATTCCGGGTAGTGTAAGAACTTTCACTTGCTTTCTTATAAGATACAATAAAATTAGTCTGGCTCGGATTACCTTTGGTCCAACGGATAGTTAGCGATGTCTGGGTGATATTGCCGGTTTGGAATTTCGTAGGTGCGGTGCATGGATTCACATTATTCAACGTGGTGAAATTAACCCATGAGGTAAAATCGCTGACACTCGACTCACTACATTTGCTACGTACCCGAACGCGATACATGGTATTAGGCTCTAATTCGGAGATTTCATTGGAATTGCCGGTAACCACCATACCGTACGTCCTGGTCTGATCTACCACACCATATTCCATGAAATACTGATTAGCAGTACCATTCCATTTAACAAGGGCAGAGGAAGAGGTGATGTTAGCCGCAGGAACCTGCAGGTTAGTCGGTGTATTGCAGATCTCCTCAGAGGTGGTAATGAAGATGCTTTGCGAGTATTCGCTCATCTTTCCAGCAGCCAGATCGCATATTCCTTGTACCAAGATTTCATAGGTAGTGTTAGGTTGGAGGTCTATAATCGTAAAGGATTTGTCATCTCCCCCTCCGGCTTTAAAATTCTGCTCACTCGTCTTTTTCCAGAAAACAAGCCAACCCATATGGTTCTCCGGTGCATCCCAAGTGATGGTTATCGAATTAGAAGTGACAGAGGTTGTTCTGAGGTTGGTAGGTGCTTCGCATACAAAAATCGGTTCCAAGCCCGCAGAGAAATAACCGGGTTCGGCTGTTCCTCGATCCGGACGGGCATAGGATGCATCAACATGACTCGTGCTGAATTTCGTACCATTGTCACCCTTCAACGATGTACATCCATCGAAAAGATGAGTGGTATTGGCAATATTCGGCATGGCCGTCAAATCTTGGCTGCAAGTAATCGTTTGCAGACTGGAGCAATTAGCAAACATCATGAAAATGCCGCTTGTGGAGGTGATATTAGTAAAAACGAAATTGTCCAGATTAATATGATGCAAAGAGGAACAGTCTTTAAACAAATCATTGTAGTTCTGGGCTGCGGTATGCTTATAAGTGCCGAAATCCACTGTAGTCAGCGTCTGGCAACCGCTAAACATGGCATAAAACGATTTGTTTTTTGTCAGGTTAAAGCGGCTCAAATCCATCGAATACAGATTCTTGCAACCATAGAACATCTCATTGGCATATTCAATATTGTTGGTTTTAAAACCATCTCCCCATGTAATGGAATTGAGTTTCTCGCATCCGGAGAACATTCCTCCCGTAGTGGTTACTTTGGACGCACTGAACGGAGTGAGATTCACTTCATTCAACGCCATACAATTGGCGAACATACGATACATGCTCGTTACATTGGTGGTATTGAATTTGCTTAAATCAACCGATTTGAGAGACATCATATTCTCAAACATTCGCTCCATACTGGTAGCATTCGCCGTGTTGAGATAGGAGAGGTTTGTGATACTACGTACGTTTCTGAACCAGATGGTATAAGTCGGATTCTGGAAGAATTCCTTGAGCGTAGTAGGCTGATAGTTCTTGATGGAGGCATCCATAACGATTTTATCCACAAGAGTACCATACTGAGCCCAATAGTTAGTACCCGGCTTAATGAGCACTACATCATCGCCTGTGCGGGATGTACGGTTGTTGTCATAATAGAACGTAAGCGTATAGGTATTGTTATTCCATACCGTGTACAACTCCGCTGCATTCGCGTACACGCACATGAGCGCGCACATAAATAATAAGGATAGTTTTTTCATAATGTTAATAATTTTAGTTTGTATTGTTTGTTTCACGTAGTTTGCGTAGTTTGCGTAGTTTGCGTAGTTTACGTAGTTTGCGTAGTTTACGTAGTTTGCGTAGTTTACGTAGTTTGCGTAGTTTACGTAGTTTGAGCAGCCAAGCTGCTTTGTTTGAGGTTGTAACCTTGCGGCGAGTCAACGCCGCAAGGCTGAATTTTTATTTTTTAATTTCGACGCCGCGGGCATCGTAGGTCTTGTCCCCAACGATGATATAGAGCTGTCCGTCGCGGAGGATCTTCTCTCCCCTTGAGGGGGAGTTGGAGGGGGTTTCCTCTATCCCTTGTTCATTTGGCAAGGTTTTAAAATATTCGATCTCGGAATACTCGCTATAGCTGTCTTCGCCACATCTTGCCAGTACGCGCGCCATGTATTGTGTGTTCGGCTCCAGACCCGTCGCGTCGTAGTAATCCTGATAGACCCATCTGCCGTCCGGGAAATGACCTACACTAGCTTTCTCGATACACACGAACATGTTATTGGTATTATTGGACCATACCAATCTTGCGGAAGTAGATGTTATATTGATGAACTGCAAGCCGGGCTTATTACATGGGGTAGTAACCGGAGCCCCGGTCGTGAAGGTCGTAACGGCGGTGGAAGTACTTTCCGCGCTGCCACAATGCGCGCTGACTTTGACATCGTATGAGGTCTGCGATTGAAGTTCTGTCAATACCACCATGTTGTCATTGACAGCGAACTTCTTCCATGAACTATCCGAGTGTTTCTTTAACGATACATACCACTGATCTTGGCTTTCAGAACCCGGTGTCCAGGTTAGTGTTGCCTCGGAAGCCGTAATCTCCGATACCTCCACGTCGCTCGGAGTGATGCATCCCAAAGCTTCGGTGGTAAACTCGATCTGGTTGGATGCCGAGGTATTGTCCACCCAATAACCGATCGATTTCACATAGCACGTACCCGTGATATAGACTTGGTAAGTCGTATTGGGTTCCAGATTGTACAGCGTAAATTTCTTCAGCTCCTTCCCTAATCCGCCGGTTACCATCTCCTCCGACCAGGAAGAAGTGCCTTTTTTACGATAATAGACATACCATGTGCTCTGCTCTTCAGAACCGGGATACCAGTTGAGTGTAGCTTCGTCGGTTCCCACAGCAAATACCACCAGATCAGTCGGAACCGGACATAAGAGTTCCGGATCCTGCGAACCGGCGGTAGTGAAGGTCGATTTGGTAGTAGTGACGGAACCATTACCACAATAGGCAACTACCCATACTTGGTATTGCGTGCCGGGCATCAGGTTCTCCAATACACAACTGGTTCCGTCGGGAACGATCACGGAGTTATACTCCTCAGACATAGAGGCGGCAACGCGGTAACACACTTGATACCGATCCGCAGAGGCACTTGTATTCCACGAGATGGTAGCCGTTGACGCGGTGATATTCAGCTTCCGGACGTTCGTCGGCACTTCGCAGGTGACAGGAGGAACTATAGGCTCCGGATAGTCATACTCCTTCACTGTCTGACCGTTGGCGAGATAGGAATTAAAGAGCGTCAGACCGCCAAAAGCGTATGTATAGCCTTCCTCGGAAAATCCCTTTCCGATAGCATGGTATCCCTTGGCATGGATGGATGTTACGCCGGAATTGATATAGATCGGGCCGCAGATACCATTCCTACCGCTACCGATACCGGCAGCGGATCCATATGCCTCGGCAATGATATCGCCGCCATTGATGATGATGGTACCGCACTCGGACCAATAGTCGGAACCGGCATTTACTTGATGCCATCCTGAACCGATAGCGGCACTATAGGAGTTCGATTTAGCGGTTACCTTTCCTCCATTGATGGTAATATCTCCGCAAGAGGTTTCATGGGATCCTCCGATACCGGCTCCCTGATTACTATAAGCAAAGATTTCGCCGCCATTGATGACAATGCTTCCACAAGAGTGGTGGGAAGAAAGGATATTCTTGTAGTACTTATGACCGGCACCGATAGCAGCACCGTTACTAGCAATAACATCCAATTTAGCTACGCTTGCACCCGGAGCCGCATCGATCGTCAGCGTATATTGCTTCCATACAATGGTATTATTACCGGCCCCATAGTAATCACCGCCTTTTTCGACAAAGATACCTGCAGCATAACCACCATACGGATAAACATAATTACTACCCTCTAAAAGGATGGTAGCACTTCCTTTACAGTGAATGCCCGAGTGACCTTCGTGTGCATACTTAGGGGAACCGGGGTTGATAGTCGCATTACGAAGCCTAATGGTAGCACCATCGGCAATCTCAAGAATGACATTGGTTTGCAGTTTACCGGTTACTACATCTCCGTTATGGAGGGTTTTGGTGCTTCCCTTTTTCAAGTTGTCGAGCACCACTGTTTCTGCAAATACTCCCGTTGCCATCAGGCACATGAGAGCAAGTAGTAAGTTTTTTCTCATAATGTTAATAATTAGTTTGTTATACGTAGTTTGCGTAGTTTACGTAGTTTACGTAGTTTACGTGGTTTACGTAGTTTACGTAGTTTACGTGGTTTGAAATTGTTTGAGCAGCCAAGCTGCTTTGTTTGAGGTTGTAACCCTGCGGGAAACCAATCCCGCAAGGCCTTTGTACATTGTACATTGTACTTTGTACATTATTTCACTTCGACGCCGCGGGCGTCATAGGTCTTATCGCCAACGAGGATGAAGAGTTGACCGTCACGGAGGATTTTTGTACTTTGTACATTGTCCCCTTGCACTTCCTCTACGCCTTCTCCGTAACTTGTTGTGAAGGAGACAGATTTGCCGAAGATATCATCAATACCGCCACACAGACTTTGTATGCCTACTGTATATCTGGTCTTCGGTTGCAAACCGGTCAAGAGGATGTGACTATCCTCCGTATCAATTAAACCACCCGGTTTTACGCTTAGTAACCAACCTTTCTGATAGGGCGATGTCGCATCCCAGAAGATCTCTGCGGAAGTACCGGTAACGTTGACAACCGTGATATTCTCTACCTGCGGGCAAGTGAACGAGGTGAAATAACCCGGTTCCGAACTACCGCCATCCGGACGAGCATAAGTACTTGCCGGGGAACTAAAGTTCGTACCATTACCTCCCACCAAACTACTGCACTGAGAGAACATCTCGGTTGCACTGAGATAAGTTAAATCAGCGTTGCAATAAATTGTATGAAGAGAGGAGCAACCATTGAACATGCCGTACAGATTCGTTATACTACCCAAATCAAACTGATTGATACCCAAAATCACTTCCTCCAGTCCCGAACATCCACTGAACATAGACGCTACATTCTGTACTTCCATTAGATCAAACGAACGGAGATCCAAATAGGTCAATGAATTACATCCTTCGAACATCTGACCCAGATCGGTTGCAGAATACGTATCAATATTCTCCAGACCGATGATGTCCGTCATATTTTTTAACGAATAACTATAGCCTCTACCGCTTCCTCCGAAGAACAAACTTCTGAAGCTGGTAAAGCTTGCATTCGCGAACGACGGATCAATGATGGCTGTAAGCACATCATTGTAATAGGAAGCAAAACGTGTACCGGGGTTAGCGGGGTTATAGAGCTCTACGGTTCCGGTACGGCTCGAAAGCTTGTTGTCATAGTAATAGGTCAGCACACCATCCTCATAGACCGTATAAGCCTCGCTGGCCGCCGGTGAGGGAGGAGTAGGAGTCTGCGAAGTAGTAAAGTGTACAATATCAGACGGCATATTTATTCCGTAATGACCGCACGCGTGCGAAATATAGACAGAATAATTGGTATTCGGCTGCAAATTCGTCAATCTATACGAATACTTACCGGAAACGTAATACTCTTGAAGATTATTATTCTGTACCAACATCACGTAGAAGATGTCCCTATCCGGTTCATTGTCGCAAGACCAGGAAACCAACGCCGAGTTGTGGGTCTTTTCGGTCACGGTCACACCATAAGGTTGTTCACATACCGGTTCGGGTTCGGGTTCAGGCACAACAGGAGTCGGATAGATGTACTCCTCCGCCGTCAGACCCTGCGGAAAAGACTGACCGAAAAGCATCAAACCATGCCGGAATTCCTGTGTTTCAGGGCCTTTTCCTATACAGCGATAACCTTTCGCATAAACAGAATCTACGCCTTCATTGATGAAGATTGCTTCGCATTGTCCTTGAGAACCAGTGCCAATACCCGCAGCTAAATTATTAAAATTTGTTGCTTTGACAACGCCGCCATTGATTCGAATGATACCACAGTCTGCCCAATATTTACTGCCGTTTATATCCGTATGATATCCGGAGCCAATAGCTGCACTTTGACCATACGTTTTTGCCACGACACTACCGCCATTGATAGTAATGTCGCCACAAGAGGTCTCATGAGCGCCACCAATACCGGCACCATACGTACTCTGGGCATAAATACGACCGCTCTCAATCACGATATTTCCGCAACTGTTGAATCCGTTTTGATTCGGTACTTTAGCAAAAGCACCGATAGCGGCTCCTCGCTCGGCATACACTTTCAGCATAGAGAGCTGCACCTCTTGTGCTGCACGGATCGTCAGGGTTTTGCCTTTTGGTACATAGATACCCGGTGCGTTATCACCATAGGCATGAATTTCATTACCGAAGTACCGGATTTCGATAGTAGCATCTCCTTTACAGTACACGCCGGCGTGTTGTTGGCTTAAACTTGTGGGACCTCCTTCGTAGTCCGGCTCGATGGTAACATTGCTAAAGAAAACCAGAGCTCCGGATTCAATGACGACCTTGACATTCTTTGTCACATGTCCGGTAGCGGTATCACCGCTCTTTAGGGTAACTGTCGAACCAGCTTTGGCTTGATCCAAGAAAACCCAGCCGGCGTTTGCGCTCACCGCCATCAGCAGTGCCAGCACCATAAATAACATCTTTTTCATAATGATTTATCAATTAGTGAGTTAATAGTGCCATTTTCACCTTTCAATTTTCCACTTTCCTTCCCTGTGCATCGTACGTTTGTCCTTCGTAGATGACATAGAGTTGACCGTTCTTGATTGTTTTGCGCATCGGAGCTGCGTTATTGGGATGCGGGTTTGAAACGGCACTCTTAGGCAGATCTTCGAAATAGGAGGGGCAGGTGAAGAAACTCTTACCGTCCTTATCGGTGATGAGCACATAGTAGCGTCCCGAAGGAGCTGCGTTCTCGTACTCCGGCAGGGTGGTACGGATCCATTGCCGGGTAGCGCCGCTGATCGGGCTGCCCTCTTTGTACCATTGGTAGGATACGAAATCGCCCTTACCGCCTCCTTCACCGTTATCGACGAACATGAAGTCATCCCATTTGGCATATACCAGACCGGAGGTGCAGGTCGGATTCGGTACATAGATGGCATATGAGTCGCACCACATAATCTCATTGAGACGGTCATAGATATAAATCTTATAAATATGTGTTCCGATTCCCATTGTAACCAACATTTTTACACTGTCCGGTTCGAAATAGGTATCCTGACGACCATAAGTCAGCTCCACAGGCGATGAACCACCTTCCTTATAGACCCGATAGAAAATATCCATACCACAGAACTGTTGGTTAGTCTGCGGATCAATCGTATAGGCGGTTGTTTTGATGAGAACATTCGCCTGATTAGTGATCATATCCGGAATAGCCTCCATGCGGTGATGCTCGGTATGATAGTTCACGCGTACATAATACACATCGTACTGCAAATAGTCATAATCACGGTCATTTGGTTTCGGATATTGTTCATCTATCAACGTAGCCGTTCCATTTGCTGCACGACGGATCGGCGCATTGATCTGCATATTTTTATACGTCAGAATAATGTACGTATGCAGACCTACGTACGGTGCTTGTAATGTGAACGACTGAATATCTTCGAAATAACCCTTCTCAACCAAATCCGGCATATCGGTCAGGCGGTTGATCTCATATAAGGCGATGTACTGCGCATCCTGATACCCCTGAACACCTGTATAGGTAGAACTAATTGATACCGGGCTCTTCGCGTGACAAGTATAAGGATCACAATCGACAAAAATCGTATCGTGCTCTACTACCGGCACTTGGCCTTGAGCTGCAATCGTGAGGGACATCAAACATCCCACGAAAAATAAAATATATCGTTTCATAACTTTCAATTTTCAATTTTCAATTTTCCATTTACTTTTCGATTCTGTCTTTCTCGAATACCGGGATGATCTCTACACGGCGGTCGAGGGAGATATCGTGATAGGGGTTCTCGGAGTCGTCATACTGCTGGGTATAACTGAAACCTTTGCTGACAATCTGATCCGAAGGTACGCCTTTTTTCTTGAGCAGGCGGACGATCGAAGCCGCACGACGCTCGGAGAGGTTCTGGTTATACTCGAGCGAACCCTCTTTCGATGCGTGACCGTAAACGAGTACCATCTGCTCCGGGTGCTCTTTGAGCACATCGGCAATACGATCCACCACGTCTGCCGGTTTGAGTTTCGGTTTGTCGCTGTCGAAATCGAACCAGATAACCGATTTCATCATGATCTCGTTGATCTTCTTCGCTGCAACCGGTACGTTCTCAGCCTCCTCGCGACGAGCTAAGGTGAAAGTCGTATCACGCATAACGAGATTCTCGTATTTCTTCGGTTTGCGAGCCGGCGTGTTCCAGCTGATACCTACTTTCACACCGACATCCCACGGACGAACCGCCTGTACATAATCGGTAGCGATCACACCGTCGTAGTTCTCCATGAACGCATGCTGGCGGTATCCGGTTTCGTTGTTATTACGCCAACCGATCTCTTTGCCTGCACCGTCACGCAGGTTATTGAACGTGTAGTTGGCATACACACCTACCATGAGGTCCAGATGCTCCATGAGCGGAATCATGAATCCCAAATCCGCCATACCGTCCACCGAGAGGTTCTTCAGACTCAGGTTCTTACCATCCGTCATCCAGCCGGCACTCTGACCGATTACCTCTTCGTAATAATCGCGGTCGGTACCCATCGTACCATCGAGTTTGAGACCCCATTTGGCGTACTCACCCGTGTGCTCGATAGCACCGCTGACGAGGTTGTACTTCTGTCCTACGAGGTAGTTCACCTTTGCGCCCAGGTCAAAGAACAGACGCAGCTGGTTGTTGCGGTGCGAAACACGCTTCATGTCCGCAATCGGGAATTGGAACTGGAATCCAATCGGCAAACCAAGCAGGAACGAAGTCTGATGCTCCTTCCAATCCTTCATCGTCACGGTGTGGCTGTACTCCTCGCCGTTATCCGAATCGCCGTTGGAGGTCCAGGTCTTCGTACCATTGAGCACCGAATAACTGTTCATCTGCTCTACCTGAAGACCTACCATGAAACCGACATTCTCATGGAAGTAATACACATAGTTGAACTGCGCCAACCAGTTGAAACCACCATCATTGCGAGCATTCTGCAGACCATTGTACAGATCCTTCAGACCATAACCCATCGAGCCGTAACCGGCACCGACCAGAGCTTGCAGGTAATGTCCCTTACGAGTCCAAGCGGTATCTATCTCTTGCGGAATCTCGTTCTTGATGGTTTTAGTGGTGTAAGTAAACGTAGTATCCATATAAACATGGATGATCTCCGTTTTTTTCTCGATGTCTTCCGAGGGAGTGGTCGCCGGAACCTGTTTCGTCTCCGTCTTCACTTTCTCACCCGCAAAGCCCATCATCATACAGCTCAATGCTGCTACCAGAAATAATACTTTTTTCATACGGTAGTGAATTTTAGTTATACATTTAGTTTGTCAAATATGTTTTTTCAATTACTCTGATTGATTTCTTAAGTCCAAAATTATCAAAATGATCCAAAAATTATTTTTCTTTTTGATTTTTATATGTAACTCGGTCTTTGTTCCTAATAAAACGCAAACAAGCGGTACCTGACCTAAAAGTCAAGCACCGCCTTTAGCGTTGCAAAAAAATAAATACAATTTAAGCTACCGCCATATTCGATATGGGGGGGGTAAAAATGAACATTCTATTTATATAATCATTGTGCATTAGCCCCAAGGAACTAAAAATTTCGCGAAAATACAAAAACTATTTCATATACGCAAATTTTTTTTATAAAAAACACTCAAAAAAGATATTTTTTCTTCTATTCCTCCTTTTCGCAGCGTATAAATGGTGCTATTTTGATTAAAATTTATTATTTTTCCCAGTAGTGTCCTCAAAGGAAAAAAACAACGTTCATTGTCCGGCATAGTCTGCCGGTTTAGGTATGTTTTTGGGGGCTGATACTGCCTTTCCCCTGTAGCGGTTTTCCCGATTAACGGGAACACCTAGTGTGTCAGCACAATACAAAGAATATAATGCGGGATACTATCCCGCGTAACTAACGAAGAAAATACCGGCAGCACCTGACCAACGTCAAGTGATGCCGGTATTTATGAGACAAAACGTATCGTCTGTCAGATAGACCACTCGAAGCCGTCTTTGGTATCTTTGATCTGGAAGCCAAGGGCGGTGAGTTCGTTACGGATCTTGTCGGAGGTAGCCCAGTCTTTGTTCTGCTTGGCTTGCAGGCGGATGCCGAGGAGCAGGTCGATTGCGCCGTGGAAGGCGGTAAGAACCCCATCGGAAACCCCACCCGACCTCCCCTCAAGGGAGGAGGAAGAATCTAACCGCAGACCGAGGATGTCGATGGCGTAGGTCTTCCAGACATCACGGAGCTCCTTCAGGTCCGCTTCGCTGATAGTGGCCTTGCCGTCGTGGACGGTGTTGATGAGTTTGGCGGAGTCGAAGAGGGCGGCGATGACAAAAGGCGTGTTGAGGTCATCGTCCATGGCGGAGGAGCAACGCTGACGCAGAGAAACTACCTCTCTCCCGTCTCCCCCCACAAGGGAGGGAGATGTTTCCGCTGAGGGCTGAATCTTCATCAGTCGGCTGTAAGCCTCTTGGAGGCGCTGGAGACCTTTCTCGGCTGCTTCCAGGGCTTCGGAAGAGAAATCGACCGTGGAGCGGTAATGCGCCTGAAGGATGAAGAAACGGATGACCATGGGGCCGAAGGGTTTCGACAGGAGCTCATGATTGCCGGAGAAGAACTGCTCCAGGGTGATGAAGTTATTGTAGCTCTTGCCCATTTTCTTGCCGGCAATGGTAATCATGTTGTTATGCATCCAGTAATGGACGGACTCGTGCCCGAGCGCCGCGCAGGACTGCGCTATCTCCGCCTCGTGGTGGGGGAAGATGAGGTCGAGTCCGCCGCCGTGGATGTCGAACTGCTCGCCGAGGTACTTGGTGCCCATCGTCGAGCACTCCATATGCCATCCGGGGAAGCCTTCCGACCAAGGAGAAGGCCAGTGCATAATATGCTCGGGGCTGGCTTTCTTCCAGAGGGCGAAGTCATAGCTGTGCTTTTTCTCGGACTGTCCGTCCAGCTCGCGTGTCTCCGTGACGATGTCATTGAGGTTGCGCCCGGAGAGTTTGCCGTACGGATAGTCCTTGGCGTACTTCTCCACGTCCATATAGACGGAGCCGTTGGAGACGTAGGCATAGCCGCGGTCGAGTATCTTCTGCACAAAAGCAATCTGCTCGATAATATGTCCCGAGGCGTGCGGTTCGATGGAAGGGGGCAGGACATTGAGCGCCGCCATGTCGCGGTGGTAGCGGTTGGTGTAATACTGCACCACCTCCATCGGCTCCAGCTGCTCCAGCCGGGCTTTCTTAGCGATCTTGTCTTCGCCTTCGTCGGCGTCGTGCTCCAAATGACCTACGTCGGTGATATTACGTACGTAGCGCACCTTATAGCCGAGGTGCATCAGATAGCGGTAGAGTACGTCGAAGGTGATAGCAGGGCGGGCGTGTCCCAGATGGGCGTCACCGTACACGGTAGGACCGCAGACATACATGCCCACGTGCCCTTCGTGCAACGGTTTGAAGGTTTCTTTGTAACGAGATAAAGAATTATAGATTTCTAACATTATAACAACGTTTTAGGATCGAGGTTGTTCTTCTCGATGTCCTTGAAATACTTGAAGGTACCTACCTTGAGTTCGTCGCAGGCAGCTTCGTCGCAGACGATGATGCCGTGCTGGTGCATCTGGAGCGCGGAAACGGTCCACATATGGCTGATAGGCTCCTCGATAGCATGCTGGAGGGCGCGGGCTTTGTTATGTCCGTTGACGACAATCAGCACCTCCTGCGCATCCATGACGGTACCTACACCTACCGTCAGCGCGGTCTTGGGCACTTTGTTGACGTCGTTGTCGAAGAAACGGCTGTTGGCGATAATGGTATCGGTTGTCAGCTCTTTCTTACGGGTACGGCTGGAGAGGGACGAACCCGGTTCGTTGAAGGCGATGTGTCCGTCGGGACCTATGCCGCCGAGGAAGAGATGGATACCGCCTATATTCTTGATTTTCTCCTCATACCGCGCACACTCGGCAGCGAGGTCGGGGGCGTTGCCGTTGAGGATATTGACGTTCTCCTTGCGGATGTCTATATGGCTGAAGAAATTGGTCCACATAAAGCTGTGATAGCTCTCGGGATGCTCTTCGGGCAGGTTGACGTATTCGTCCATGTTGAATGTCACAACGTTACGGAACGACACTTTGCCTTCCTCATACAGTTTGATGAGAGCTTTGTACATGCCCAGCGGCGAGCTGCCGGTAGGGAGACCCAGAACGAAAGGTTTGCTCTCCTTAGGGTCAAACTCATTGATTTTCTTAGCTACATAGTTCGCAGCCCACTGGCTGAGCAGGTCATACGAAGGTTCGATAATTACTCGCATTGTTTTTTGTTTGAATGTTAAATTGTTAATTATTATTGCCCGCTCCTGCCGGTAACTACTGCCTAACGGACAGGAGAGGGGATTGGTTTTATTCTCCGAGAAGAATCTCTACGATCTGAGGTTCCTCGAGGTTGACACCGACAATCTGTCCCTCGCGGTTGATGAGGACGGTGTGCGGGATATACTGCACCTGATAGAGGTCGGAGCATACATGTGCGGCATCCTCGCGCATCTGCGGCCACGGCATCTGTTCCTCCGCCAGGGCTGCGCGCCAGGGTTCCTCCTCCTGATCCACGGAGCAGCTGAGTATCTGCAGCCGTCCCGCGGGCTGCGAGGCGTAGATCTCCTTGAGCACCGGGATGAAACGGCGGCAGGGACCGCACCACGAAGCCCAGAAATCCAGCAGCACATAATCCGTCTGACCGACGAGGGAACTGAGCGACAGCTCCCGGCCTTCCGGAGTGATGGCGGTGATGTCTATGTAGGCGGACGTAGTTTGCGTAGGTTCCGTAGTTTGCGTAGTTTGCGTAGTTTGCGTAGTTTCCGTTGTTTGCGTTGTTTCCGTAGTTTCCGTAGATTGCTCCGCGGGTTTCTTGCCGCAGCCGGCAATCAGCACTGCCGCTGCAAACATCAATAAGTACTTTTTCATTGCTGTTGTTTTTCTAGTTTATCTAGTTTAACTAGTCTATCTAGTTAATCTATCTTTTTTAATACCACCGCGGAACGGGCGGGGAGGTACATCTTGAGCCAGCCCTTGCCGTCAGCGGCATAGAGGTCGTCGTGCTGGGTGAAATGCTCTACCGAGTCATCGCTGAGGCCGAAGCCGGCGAACTCCTTCGCATCGGTGTTCAGCACCACTTTGTATTTGCCTTCCGGCACGAGCATGCCGTAGTCGGAGAAAGACTTCTGTCCGTTCCAGTTGAAGATGAAGAGCAGGTCTCCGCGGGAGTAGGCTACCACCTGGTCTCCCTCGTTGTCCCACCATTTCATCACCCACGGGAGGTGGTTCGTCACGTGGTATTTCTTCTCCTCTGCCGTCGGTTTCAAGATGTGCAGGTGCTCTTTGAGCAGGTGCACCATCGCCTCGTCGAAGCGGTTGAGGTCCGCAAAGAAATAGTGGGGATTGTCCACCAGGTCCCATTGGCGGCGGGCGTATTTGTAACTCCAGCCGTTGCCCTCACGGGGGAAGTCGATCCACTCGGGGTGGCCGAACTCGTTGCCCATGAACGTGAGGTAACCGCCGTTGATGGTAGAGGCGGTGACAAGCCGTATCATCTTATGCAGCGCGATACCGCGATCGACCATATAAGTGGAATGACCGTGCTCGAAATGCCAGTACATGTCGGAATCCACGAGGCGGAAGATAATCGTCTTGTCGCCTACCAGCGCCTGGTCGTGGCTCTCGGCATAAGAGATGGTCTTCTCGTCCTCGCGGCGGTTGGTCATCTCAAAGAGTATATGGCCGGCTTTCCAGTCCTCATCCTTGACCTCCTTGATATACTTGATCCAGAAATCCGGAATGCCCATGGCAAGCCGGTAGTCAAAGCCCACGCCACCATCTTGAATAGGGCTTGCCAGACCGGGCATTCCCGACATCTCTTCCGCTATCGTGATAGCATCCGGCTTCACTTCATGGATGACCTTGTTGGCAAGGGTTAGATACATGATCGCATCGCCGTCCTCGTTGCCGTTGAAATAAGAGCCGTAACCGTTGAAGTCCTCGCCGAGTCCGTGGCTGAGGTAAATCATCGAGGTCACTCCGTCGAACCGGAATCCGTCGAAGTCGTACTCGTCCAGCCAGAACTTACAGTTCGAGAGCAGGAAATGGAGCACTTCGTTCTTGCCGTAGTTGAAACAGAGGCTGTCCCAAGCCGGGTGCTCCCGCCGTGCGCCGTCGTGGAAATACTGGTAGGGCGTGCCGTCGAAGTTACCGAGGCCCTCCAGCTCGTTCTTCACCGCGTGGCTGTGTACAAGGTCCATGATCACTTTCATGCCCCTGCCGTGCGCGTCGTCAATGAGCGCCTTCAACTCGTTTGGCGTACCGAAACGGCTGGAGGCAGCGAAGAAGTTCGACACGTGATACCCGAACGAACCGTAATAGGGATGTTCCTGGATAGCCATGATCTGCACGCAGTTGTAGCCTAATTCGGCGATACGCGGCAGGACGTCACGGCGGAACTCCTCATAGGAATTGACCTTCTCCTCCTTGGAACTCATGCCTATATGGCATTCATAGATAAAGAGGGCTTCATCCTTCTTTCCTCCCCTCGCCTTGGGAGAGGGGTTGGGGGAGAGGTGTCTGTTCTTCCACTCGTACTCCGGCTCGTCCCACACCTGGGCGGAGAAGATCTTCGTCTGCTCGTCCTGTACCACGCGACGCACATAACTCGGGATACGCTCTCCGTAACCGCCGTTCCACTCCACCAGCAGTTTGTACAACTGGCCGTGTTGCAGGGCTTTCTCCGGCAGCCGGGCTTCCCATACGCCGTTACCGACCGGCTGCAGACGGTAGGCCTCGTCTTTCTGCTCACCCTTGATATAAATAGCAGTAGCATTTGGAGCCCATTCCCGTAAGATCCATTTTTTGTTCTTGCGGTCGTGGTGAAGACCGAAATAGAGGTATCCGCTCGCCCAATCCGCAAGGGCTGTCTTGTCATCGGCACCCGGCTGATGACCGAGGAGCTCGGTTTCCTTGCGTGCCGCATAGTCTGCGCGTGCCTGCAATGCACCCTCGTAGGGCTGCAGGTACGGATCGCGCTCCACAATGGGCAGATGTTTCACTTTCTTTGTTGCCATGATTTGTGTGTTTTAGATGGTTTATCCTTCGTACTTCGTACATCAATCGACGCGTGCTTTGACGATAAGCTTGCGGTATTCCTTGCCCGGCGCTATTCCGGGCTGGTGCGCATCCTCGGGGAAGAAGACAGCGAAATGGCCGGCGGGCACGGTGAACTTGGCCGTGGCCTTGTCGGCATAGAACTCCACGTCCTTGCCCTCGTCGTACTCCTGGGTCACCTCCTGACAATCTACCTGCGCCTTCCAGCCCATCTCTTCGTCGTCACCCAGCGGAATCTGGATATCCAGATAGTCCCTGTGCGCCTCCATGCGGCATTTGGACTCCTCCTTACCCTTGAAATCATTGATGTTCACAAAGAGGTTCTTGCCATCGAGATAGATTTTGCAGGCAGGCATTTCCTCCAGGTCGTTCTCGTTGTAGAATTTCATGAATTGTTCAAAGCCCGGTACGCAGTCGAAGTACCTGTCGGCGTTCTCCAGTTTGTCGAGTATCATAATAATTTATTTTTACGATTGCTTTGATTAATTGCGATTTTGGGTGCAAAGTTAGTAAAAAATTTGCATATGTGCAAGAATTTTTGTAATTTTGCAGCCGATTTACGAAAAAAACAGTCTATGAAGAAAATTATTGTTTCTACGCTGGCAGCGTTAATGCTTATGACAACAGCTTGTACTACCAAACAACAAACAACCGGTATCAGCCTTGACAATCTGGACACTACGGCGGTACCGCAGAATGATTTCTACCAGTTCGCATGCGGCGGATGGATGGCAAACAACCCCTTGACACCCGAATACAGCCGTTTCGGTTCGTTCGACAAATTAGGGCTGAACAACCTGGAGCAGGTGAACGGCCTGATTCAGGAGATCGCCCAAAAGAAACACCCGCAGGGCTCCATTGGGCAGAAGATAGGGGATATCTATAACCTGGCGATGGATACCGCCCGCCGTGACCGCGAGGGCATTGAGCCGATCCAGAAGACGCTCGACGAGATAGCCGCTATCAGCAGCCGTGAGGAGCTGTCGGAGGTATTGGGCAAATCCATGGATTACCAGCTCTGGGCGATGTACGTAGAGGCAGACGCCATGAACAGCTCCATGAACATCCTCAACGAGTGCCAGGCCGGTTTCTCGCTCGGCGAGAAAGAGTATTACCTCGATACCGACGAGCAGACAACGGCTATCCGTAACGCCTATGTAGCGTATGTAGAGAAGATGTTCGGCCTCTTCGGCTTCGAGGACGGCGATACGAAAGCGCAGACCGTGCTCCGCATGGAGACGAGACTCGCCACCGCCGCTTACAGCAACGTGGAGCTGCGTGACCCCATCCGTAACTACAACAAGATGAGCGTTGCCGAGCTGCAGGAGCTCGTACCGCAAGTGAACTGGAAGACCTATTTCGAGGCGCTGGGAGTAAAGCTCGACAGCCTGTCCGTAGGTCAGATACCCCACCTGCAGGAGGCCGGTAAGATGTTAGCCGACGAGCCGCTGGAGGACCTCAAGACCCTGTTCACCTGGCAGGCTATTGAGGGAGCCGCATCCTTCCTGACCACGGAGATTTACATGACTTCGTTCGATTTCTACGGCAAGGTCCTCTCCGGCAAGGAAGAGCCGTCTCCGCTGTGGAAACGCGCCGTAGGTATCGTGAACGGTACGCTCGGCGAAGCGGTAGGTCAGATGTACGTACAGAAATACTTCCCGGAGGAGAACAAAGAGCGTATGCTGGCGCTGGTGAAGAACCTGCAGAAAGCGCTCGGCATCCGTATCGAGAACCTGACATGGATGAGCGACGAGACGAAGGCTAAAGCCTTGGAGAAACTGAACGCTATCACCATCAAGATCGGTTATCCCGACGAATGGCGCGACTACAGCAAACTCGACATCAACGCCGCGGACACCTATTACGCCAACCTGGAGCGTGCCGCCAAGTTCGAGCAGGAGTACAGCCTGAGCTACCTCGGCAAACCGGTGGACAAGAAGAAATGGTATATGACCCCGCAGACGGTGAACGCATACTATAACCCGTCCTCCAACGAAATATGCTTCCCCGCCGGTATTCTGCAATACCCGTTCTTCGACATGGAGGCTGACGACGCCTTCAACTACGGCGCTATCGGCGTAGTGATCGGCCATGAGATGACCCACGGATTCGACGACCAGGGATGCCAGTTCGACAAGGACGGTAACATGGTCAACTGGTGGACTGCCGAGGACAAAGCGGCCTTCGACGCCCGCACGAAAGTGATGGAAGAGGCGTTCAACAAGATCGAAGTGGCTCCCGGCGTACACGCCAACGGTGCCTTCACCTTGGGCGAGAACATCGCCGACCACGGCGGATTGCAGGTTTCCTATCTGGCCTTCACGCTGAACGAAGAAGCCAAGGCGGAGAAGGACCGTCTGCAGACCCGCGACGGCTTCACGCCCGCACAGCGTTTCTTCCTGGCTTACGCCAATGTATGGGCAGGCAATATCCGTCCGGAGGAGATACTGAACCGCACGAAGAGCGATCCTCACTCGCTCGGCCGCTGGCGCGTGAACGGCGCACTACCGCAGATCAACGCCTGGTACGAGGCGTGGAACGTGACCGAGGAGAGCCCGCTGTACGTGGCTCCGGAAAACCGCGTTAGTATATGGTAAAGAACAAAGAGATAATGTACAAGGGACAAAGGATAGCCGTTTGGGCGGCTGTCCTCTGCACCTTGCTTGCCGGCACGCCGGCGCTCGCCGACGAGACGAACAAACCGGCGTTGCAGATAGCCGACAACACCTTCTTCGACCCCACGAAGAAACAAGCCGAGGAGGCTTACCGGTTCGGAGTGGAGTACCGGCTGGAGATCGGCTATGCGCAGCACGAGCAGCGGACGCATGAGCTGACCTACCCGCAGCTGTTTCTGCACGGCATACGCGTAGGCGCCACGTTCCAGTTTCTGCTGCCGATGCACTTCAGCATGCAGACCGGCCTGCTCTATACGATGACCTACGGGCAGAACGAGCAGCACTGGCGCTCCACCACCATGCAGGCGGTACAGGCGGAGGTGCTCCGACACAAGGTGCTGGAACACAACCTGACCATCCCCGTACGCGCGTACTACACGATACCGCTATGGAAGAAGCTGAACCTGTTCTTCTACACCGGCCCGCAGCTCCAAATCGGTCTCGCGGAGCAGGATAACATCGACGCGCAGGTCAGCGAGACGAAGCCCAACGACAGAATATCCACCAAAGAGTGGCTGGAGGCGCAGGGTATTCCCACCGAGAGCTACGACCGCATGAAAGAGGACCGTCTCCGCACGAATATCCAATGGGGTCTCGGCGGCGGTCTGGAATGGGACCGGTACCGCCTGCAGTCGGGATACGACTTCGGTCTGAACAACCTGGCACGGAAGGTGGAAGGACAGCCCAACCGGTATATGTCGGAATGGGGATGGTTCATAAGCGTCAGCTTCAGACTGTAAATCATCGTGCATGAATGCGCGATACTATAATTATTAATCATTCGGGGTGCATTTGCTGAGATTACACCCGTGGAACTTAGGCGGGTAATGCCGTCAAAGAAAATGAACAGACAATCGTTATGTATCAGCCATGCATGGCTGATGGTTTTGGGCGCATTCGCGCTCATGGGACGTGCGGAAGTCTCCGCACAAGTGATTCACAATGATTCGACCGACCTGCTGTATCGGGAGCTGGAGGATTTCGAAGTCGTGGCGCGCGTAGAGCAGCCTACGACCAACCACGCCTCCCTGCAGAAAGACGCACTCAACGAACAGAACATGGGCCAGAACCTGCCTTATCTGCTGAATGCCACGCCTTCGTTCATCTCCGTGTCGGAGGACGGCCTGGGTGTAGGCTATACCCATTTCACAATCCGCGGAACAAACGACACGCGTATCAACATGACGGTCAATGACGTAGCGCTGAACGATGCGGAGAGTAGTACGGTCTTCTGGATCAACATGGCGGATTTCGCGGGTAGTCTGGGTCAATTGAATGTCCAGCGCGGCGTAGGGACGAGTACCAACGGCCCTGCCGCTTTCGGTGCCTCCATCAACATGAACACCCTCTCGGAGATCCGCAAGGCAGACGCACCGACCCATGTGGAGATAGGCTTTAACGGCGGTATGTATCATACATTCCGCGAGATGGTGAGCGCCGACGTGAAGCTCCCTCACCGCATGCGCGTACAGGCGCGGTTAAGTAAGGTGAACTCCAACGGCTACCGCGACAGGGCTTCCTCCGACCTGTTCTCTTACTACGGCGCGCTGGGTTATTACGGCAGGAAGACGACCGTCGCGCTGACCACCTTCGGCGGTATGGAGAAGGTATATGTGGCATGGCACGGTATCAGCGCGGAGCAGATGAAATGGAACCGCACGTACAACCCCGACGGCGCGTACACCGACAGCCTGGGCAACGAGCGGTATTACGACAATAACTTCGACCATTACCGCCAGCAGCATTACCAACTGAACTGGAAGCAACGGTACACGGACCACTGGAGCACGAACGTGACCGCCCATTACACGTACGGCAACGGCTATACCGAGGAGATCAAGGCAAACAAGAAATACGAGCGTTACGGCATGGCGGACATCGCCGATGCTACCGGGGTGAGCCGGACGGACATACTGCGCCAGAAACATCTGCGCAACCATTATTTCGGCGGAGTGGCTTCGGCTACATACATGAGCGAACCGGTGGATGTGACGTTCGGCGGAGCCGGTTCACATTATATAGGAGACCATTTCGGTTACGCCCAAGACTACCGTTACCACCTGGCGGAAGATATAGAGTTTTACAAGAACAAAGGCGCCAAGACCGATGCAAATATCTATGTCAAAGCCAACTGGCGGGTGGTGAACCAGGCCAAACGCAAACTGACGCTCTACGGAGACCTGCAATACCGGTACGTACATTATACCATTGACGGATCGAACGACGATGACGACTACCAGATCCCATTAGCCGTCAACGAGCATTTCCATTTCTTCAACCCCAAAGCGGGTATCACCTACGAGGACCACGGACACCAGGTATATTTCAATTTCGCCATCGCCAACCGCGAGCCGGCACGCAAGAACTACACCGAGAGCGGCATGAACGACCTTCCCAAAGCCGAGCGGCTCTACGACTATGAGTTGGGATACCTGTACCAACACCGCCGGTTTGCCTTAGGCGCTAACCTCTATTTCATGGATTACAAGAACCAGCTGGTGACCTCCGGCGTAGTAGCGAGCACGGGGTCTATGCTGACGATGAATGTGGACAAGAGTTACCGGATGGGTATTGAGCTGACAGCGAACGTAGAGATCCAGAAATGGCTGAGATGGCAAGGAACCATGACACTGTCGCGAAATATCATCAAGAACTTTACCGACTCCGTCTATACCGCTGACTGGAGCGAGATACGCCATTGTTTCGGCGACAGGCAGATAGCTTTCTCTCCGTCTATCACCGCCGTCTCTTCGCTGAGTTTTCTCTATGAGGGTCTGACCACGGATATCCGTACGCAGGTGGTCGGACACCAGTATATCGACAACACCGAGAGCGCGGACGCCAAACTGCCGGCGTACACCACCACCGACCTGAACATTGGGTATAAGTTACCGCTACCTGCCAAATGGCCGGCTATCACGCTCAAAGCACAGGTGAACAACCTTTTCAACAGCCATTATGCGAGCACGGCGTATGTAGAAGAAGCCACGCTCCAGGACGACGGAAGCATGAAACATGACATCCGTTATTTCCCCCAGGCAGGCATCAACGTACACGGAGGTTTTGTCGTGCAATGGTAGAAGCGATAAAAGCAATGAGAACAGCACCTGTGGGAATCCAAGCCCACAGGTTTTTTGTTGCAAAGAAGTCCGCCCAGGGGTTCCCGATGACCCCAAGGAATACCAGCACCCCCACCCAGACGGCAACAGTAGCGAGACCGATGAGCGTAGCGGTGAACGAGCGTAAGGAATAGAGGTTCTGGTAGATAAGATAGCCCCAGACAGGCAGGATGAGAAACAGAACGGTAGGCATCCAACAGGAGGCTATACCGAGCAGCAGAGCCACCTGAAAACACTCCTCTACGGAAGACGTGTGCCGCGGGATACGGCGGATGATGATGAGGCAGATGAGAGCCAGAAGCGCGGGGAGGAACAACCCCACCCCTTCCCTCACCTCAAGGGAGGGAGAGAAAAACCATGCTGACACACAGGCCAACCCTGCCAACAGCCAGAAGGCTATCGGCAGGGTGTGGTATAATATGGTCTGCGTGCGACGAGTCAATTCTCAATTCTCAATTCTCAATTCTCAATTAACAATGTACATTGTTATTCTATAAATCCATTGCGGCGGAGGAGGTGCTGCGGGTCAGCCGCTTTGCCGCGGAACTCGAGATAGAGCTCCTGTGCGTCGCGGGTACCGCCCTGCTCCAACAGGTGACGCCAGCGGGCGGCGGTAGCCTCGTCGAAGAGGTTGCCCGTCTCTTTGAATGCCGCAAAAGCGTCTGCGTCCAGTACGGCTGCCCAGGTGTAGCTGTAATAGCCTGCCTCGTAGCCGGTAGTGAAGATGTGGTTGTAGAACGTCGGGCGGTAGCGAACGATGATCTCGTCGATCATGCCCATCTTCTCCAGACTCGCTTTCTCAAAAGCGTTCACGTCCAGCCCCTCGGCACTCGTCAGTTCATGGAAATCCATGTCGAGGATAGAAGCCGAGAGCAGTTCGGTCTGCACAAAGCCCTGGTTGAACTTACCGGCGGCGTTGATCTTCGCAATCAGACTGTCCGGGATCACCTCGCCCGTCTGATAATGGAAAGCATAAGTCTTGAGCACCTCCGGCTCGTAAGCGTAGTTCTCCATGAACTGGCTCGGCAGCTCCACGAAGTCACGCGGGGTGTTGGTGCCGGAGAGGGACTTGTAATGTGCCTTGCTGAGCAAGCCGTGGAGCGCGTGACCGAACTCATGGAAGAGGGTCTCCACGTCGTCCATCGAGAGCAGCGACGGATTACCGGCAGTCGGTTTGTTGAAGTTACCCACATTGATGATTACCGGACGGTGGTCCACACCCTCTGCGTCAATATACTGGGACATGATATTGTTCATCCACGCACCCGGACGCTTGCCTGCACGCGGGAAATAGTCGGTGTAGAGAATGCCGATGAGTTCGCCGGAAGCGTCCGTCACCTTGAAGACCTCCACCTCTTTGTTATACACCGGCATGTCTTTGAGCGGCTCGAACTGCAAGCCGAACAGCTTGGTAGCCACACCGAAAGCGCCTTTGCGGACGTTGTTAAGTTCGAAATAGGGTTTCAGTTCCTCCTCGTCCAGGGCGTATTTGGCTTTGCGCAGTTTCTCGGCGTAGTACCACCAGTCCCAAGGCTGCAGTTTCTCGCCGGGCAGGTCCTCGTCAAGGAGTGCCTGCAGCGCAGCAGCTTCACGTTTGGCTGCTTCCAATGACGGTGCCCAGACGGAGGCGAGGAAAGCATCGACGGTCTGATGGTTCTTCGCCATACAATCCGCCAGGATATAATCGGCAGGGTTGTCATAACCGAAGAGTTTGGCTTTCTCTATACGGAGCTCCATCTCGCGGATGATAACGGCTTTGTTGTCGTTGTCGTTGTCATGGTTGCCGCGGGTGGTGTAGTCCATGAGGAGCTGTTTGCGCAACTCGCGGTTCTCGCAGTACTGGAGCACCGGTGTGAAGGAGGTGCGCTTGGGCGTGAAGAGCCACTCGCCCGGGTGTCCGGCTGCCGCAGCCTCTTCCGCAGCCGCAGCCTTGGCGGACTCGGGCAGACCTGCCAGTTGCGCCTCGTCGGTGATGAAGCGCTTGACGGCATCGCTGTTGATCTCCGCTACTACGTTGTTGCCGAACTTGAGAGAGAGGAGGGAGAGCTCCTGGTTGATCTCTTTGAGACGCTCTTTCTTGTCCTCCGGCAGGTTGGCACCGTTGTCCGCGAAGCGCTTGTAGGTCTCCGTCACGAGGCGCATCTGCTCGGCATTGAGACCTAACTGCTCACGCTGGTCATAGACGAACTTGACGCGGCGGAAGAGCGAGTCGTTGAGGATGATGCCGTCGGAGAGCTCGGAGAGCATCGGGCTCACCTGCTCGGCGATAGCGTTCATCTCATCATTACCATCCGCCTCCAGGACGTTGAAGAACACGCCCGTCACACGGTCCAGCAGCATGCCGGTACGGTCAAGGGCTACGATGGTGTTCTCGAAAGTCGGTTCGGCATCGTTGTTGACGATAGCCTCTATCTCTGCTTTGTTTTGACGGATAGCCTCCTCGAAAGCCGGGAGGTAGTGCTCGTTCTTCACTTGATCAAAAGCCGGCACGCCAAAAGGTGTTTTTGGCTGATCGAGAAGGGGGTTGGAGGTCTGACATGCTAATAAACTCATAGCAATGGCTCCTAAAAGGAGAGTTCTGGATTTGTTTGACATTGTTTATAGTAATTCGTAATTTTTAATTCTTAGTCCTAAAGGACACGATTATTTCGTAATTCGTAATTCGTAATTCGTAATTTATACCGGTGTCCCTATTTCATAGAGATATTCGGGGGCAAAACCTATTTCATTGGACCAATCGACAGAAAAAGGATCCAATCTAAACTGACGGAAATAATCCATATTTTGCAGTTTTTTGCAAATACCTTTTTGTGCCAGCGGCCAGAAATCCACCAGTTTAGTTGCGCCGTCATTAAACGACAGGCGCAAAACATAATTGCGGATGTAGTCAGCACTTGTTACTTTCAAAATAGGATTCATAACGTCCTCCTTTCTTATGGTAATTTACTGTAAATCTTTCTTTTTAACATAAAACTTACATTTTTAGACGCGACTTTCCGCTGCAAAGGTACTGCTTTTTATTGACATATGCAAATAAAAACAAAAAAATCGCCCTGAGGAGAGGGCGATTTTTTCTAATTTACAATGTACAATTCACAATTTACAAAGGGCTTTTGGAGTTTGGTACAACGTTTTAAGATACGTACTTTCTATTAAGTTTGTACAAAACCTACCAGGACGCTTTGTTATTTGTTAATTGTTAATTGTTAATTGCTTACCCCTGCGGGTGCTCGGCGTCGTACTCGGCGCCGCAGATCTTCCAGAGGTAGGCGCGCATGGTGCGCTTGCCGTCGGCGGCGTTCTTCTGCGCCTCGAAGGCCTCCTGGTCGGCGGTCATGTGCGCAAGGCTCGTGGCGCGGGTCTTGACCATTGCCTGTACCGCCGTGAAGCGGTTGCGGATCTCGACCTCCTTGGTGCTCAGCGCCGTGGAGCGCTTGTAGGCGTCCGCGGAGCGGGTGTAGAGACGCTGGCAGCCATCGGGGTTATTGGTAGCCGCCTGACGGTGGGTTGCGATGAGGTAGTTACCGTGGTTGTGACCGTCCACTTTCTTCGGTCTGAGGAGTGCGCCCTGGATATACTCGATACCTGCAGGGCCGATTTTTGCTTTTGCCATGTTGTTAAGATTTTGGTTTAATGGTTAATAATACTGTTGATTGGTTTTAAGAAAATAAACATAGATAAACCCCTTGCCGTTTGTAGCCCTGCGGGCTTTTGTGCCTTAGTCCGCTATGCCGCCCGGTGAGCAAGCTCCCCGTTCTGCCTACCGCCCTAATCCACACTCCTTGCGGAGTACAAACGCCTGCGGACATAAACATAAAAAACAAGGCATTTTCTCATTTAATCATTTCCTCATTTACCGTTTGGTCATTTATTTAGTCATTTAACCATTGGGCATGGGATGATAAAATGTTTTGTGGGTTTATGGCCTTTGCTGTTTGCTACTCCTTAGGAGTGTGATACAGGGCGGTAGGGCGGCTGGGATGCTTGCATACCGGGGCGCCATAGCGAACTGGAGCACAGAGCCCGCAGGGCAGCAAACAGCAAAGGGGTTTTGTATGTTTTGTTTCTTTCAAAGATCAGAGTTTTTGGGGTGTCCCTATCCCCTCCCCCTGTGGGGAGGGTCAGGGAGGGGTTATTTCTTCTCGCCACGGTAAGTCTCCGTGGTCTTGGTCATGATGGTGGTCGTCGTGTCTCCGTGCTGCACGTAGCTTGCCGTGGTCGTCACCACGCGGGTTGCCGTACAGGAGGCTAAGCCCGCCGCGCCCGCAAGGAGCGCTATAATTACAATTTTCTTCATCTTGCTTTAGGTTCTACATCTTGCATTTCTCGCGCATCATTGCGCGAGCATTTTTATAGCGCGCTACTCTTTCTATCAATCCCTTTCTGAGCCGGTGGAACTGAACCAAGTTTTCCGCGCCCTTTTGTTACGGGAATATTTCATAACAGGTTGTAACCTGCATATTCCGAGAGACTTACAGCGTCTTTTTTCGACATCCAACCGCGCCGGAAAATCAACGCAGTGTCCACGCGTCGGTGACGTCGCTTCTCCTTAGCCGCCCATCCATAGACCAGCGTACGGAACTGGTGCAGCGTCGGGTTGTAGTCCACCGCCGTGCAAAAACGTTTGTACAGCGTAGTCATCTCTATTTGGTTATTCTTTGTCATAGTTTGTTGATAGAAAAATAAAACATTTTACCTATTTTTTTAAGTCCGATAAGAGTCCGATGAGAGTCCGATAAAAGTCAGTTGAGAGGTTTGATTTCGGACATTTCGTACAATCCCGCCTCGTCGCGGGTATAGATACCGTATTCGCCATTGTAGAAAGCCCGTACCATCTTTGTCTCCTTCATGAGACGGTTGATCATCGCTTTGCCGTTCCAGTTCGTCGGGTACGGCTTGCAGTACTGTATCATGTCCAGCGGAGTGCCGTAAAACCCCTCTCCACGCCATTTGCGGTAGAGCAGGTAGAGGTAGAGCCTCCGTTGCTCGTTCAACGTGAGACGGTCCCAATAATCGGCGAGCACGGCGTCTATCTTGTATTTTCGCTCGGGATCCACCAGGCGCAGTAAATGTACCAAGGTTTGTGAAAATCGTTTGGTAACAATGTTATTCAGTGTTTCCATAAAAAAGGGGGATTTTTTTTATATTTATAAAATAAATATTTTTTTTAAGAGATTATATCCCAATCTGCATAGTTTTCTCTTTTGGTTCTTTTCTCTTTTAACCCTTTTTCTTGCTCTCGACGCATTTGACTGTGAGTTTGATTTCGTCCGGCTCCCAATCGGGGTGCTTGACGGCGAAAGACTTGAGGATCGCGCCCATCTCCATGGTCAGCGCAGCGGCGTATTTCTTGATTTGCTCCTGCTCCGCTTTCTTCCGGCGCCACCGTACCGCCTCCTCGTCTTTGTAACGGTTGTAGTTGGAGAAATCATACACCTCCGTGCGCTGGAGCTGGTACTTCTGGCCGTCCACCTCAAACTCTCCGCCGTCCGGCGCGATAGCCACGGCTTCTTGTGTTGCCTCATCGCTAATCTCGTCAATACGTGCTTTGATAGCTTTCTCCTGGTTGCGCAACTCGCGCAGTTCTTTCAATTTATCGAAATTTTGCATAGTTAGTCTAAATTTTGGGGATTAGTAAATGTGTATTTGCTGAAGATTGAAAGGAGCTCTTCGCGGCTCATCTGTTTGGGATCGCGACCGATGGAACGGAGCACGCGCAGTATCTTGGCGCGCTTGCGGTTCTCGGCAGGTGTGACCTCTTCGAGGTTGTCGAGCGACCAATCCATCTTGTTGCCGTTGATGTGGTCGATCTCCATGCCTTTGGTACGGGGGCCGACCCACGTCTCGTACATGAGAAGGTGGCAGAGTTTGTAGCCGAAACCGTTCATCTCGGGGTAAGCCGAGTGCATGTTCGGACGGTTGTTTTGCATGCCCGGGCCGTAATGGGGTTTGACCTCGCGGAGGGTGGTACCGCCGTCGGTGAGGGAGAAGAACTGCCCGTCGCGGGAGCAGAACAATGGTTTGTCGGTCGGGCAGCGTTTGGCGGAGAGGATACCGCCGTTCGTGGTGTAGATACGCAGGTACACCGCGTCCGGCACGTTTTTTGCAGGCGTGCCGTTTACGTTGAGCAGCCCGAAGGCGTCAATGGCAATAGGTTGCCATGTTTTGGGATTAAAATTCATCATTGCATGGGACTCGGGGATGGTTAGTTATCCGAAATCCGGTGCAAAGGTAGGGATAAAAAAAGCACCCCTGAAAAGGAGTGCCAAAACTCTGCGGATTATGCCAAAACTCTGCGAAATGGCTGCTAATTCTCTGCGTGGAGTTCCAAAATTCTGCGTTTATTTAGTCATGCGCGCTTTGCAAAAATCGTTTGGTGAAAGATTAAATTTGTCTTGAAAACGATTGAAGACGATAGCTCTTTGCGCGTCGGAGGCATACTGATTGAGGTTAATGCAGCCGATGTGTTGCAGGCGGTATAAAGCCCGACAGTAGTCTATTTTGGTAGTAGCCAAAGATAGTTCGACATTAAGTCTTTCACGAATGTTGTCTTCCGTAAACCGCGCAGAAATACAAAAGAAATCCGGCGGAATAGCGGCTATGCCAGTGGTTTCCTCAACCTTGGTTTTCGGGTCTGTAAGTGGTTGAGGGTAATAATAGTTAATAGTCACAGACCCGAAATTTTGGCCGATAGTCGGCTGCTCGATTTTGATGATTTGTTGCATATATAGTAAAGATCTTATCAAAAAAAAACACCCCCGCAGAGCGTTCCATCTGCGGGAGTGCATAAATGTATCTACGCCAAAGGCATGGGATTAGTTAGCGTTCTTAACCAGGCGCACCGAGCAACCGCTGTTCCGAAAGTCGGAGCCCGTAAGATTCACACCGCCCCAAGTGAAGCCCACGCGGTGCGCGTGCGCATCGATCGAGGAATCCCAAGAGTGGCTGGCAGACGTGGAAGACCAATAGTTGCCGTCCGAGCCGACATCGCCCACATAAGTACCATTGCGGTAGCCCGCAGCGGGAAGGAATACACAGCCTTTTGCCTGCAAAGCAGTCCATTGTGCAGTTGTACATTCAGTCGTAAAATTTACATTTGCTGTATTAGGAGACCCAACAGCCGTAAATTCACTTGCAGCAAAAGTACCGCCATTAGGGAACAGGATAATACCCTTTACAGATGTCCCGTCCGTATTAATGGTAGCTTTTGTATATCTGCAATCGGCTACACTATTTACAGTCGCTGCCTTATCGCCGGTACGGCTTTCAAACAGATACTGCCACTCGGCTTGGGTCAGCGTACGCCAGCCGGTACCGAGATCACCCGTGTTAGCTCCCCAATCGTAATTGGCATGAGCCGTTGCCCAGTTGACACCTTCCGTAGTGATACCGCTTCCGTATTTGGCGGAACTCTCAGGAGCATTATCTGTCTCCCATGGATAGTAATAGGTATTGGTTACCGGAGTGTTGATATTGCTCGTTGCCCAACAGAAGAGACCGATAGCGGTCTCATTGGCAAAATCGTCAGAGACAGCGCCAGTTTCGATATAATCAAATTGATTATCCATGAAACTGAATGTACCGGTGCTCCAATCAACAGACGTACTTGTGCGGGTGAACTGCAAGTTACCTTTCGCAAAATATACCTGCTTAGTGGATGATACAGAGAACTTACCACTGATAGCTCCTTCAGGTACGGCAGGTGCCGCCTGTTTGGTCATCTTCACGGTGAGAATATAATACTGAGCATTGGAAAGTGTGGTATTTGCTTTCTCGTAGGTGTAGGTGTCGCTGCCGACAGTGGCGGTCAACGTGATGGTCTTGTTTTCAAAACCCGGAAGAGCCACATACATCTCGCTCGTAGCGGATGCCGGATTAACGGTATAGGTCTCGCCAGCCACCTCAATCACAAGCCGCTTGGCAGCAATAGTAGCCGTACCGTCCTCATTCTTCAGCGTGAACTTCACAACAGCCTGCTGGTTCACGAAAGTGGCCTCGGCGCTGGTGTAGATCGTGCTACCGTCCACAGACTCCACTTCTACATTCTCTGCTACGGCATAGTCGCAGTTGGCGGAGATGTACTCTATCGTACCTGCCTGCGTTGCGTAGTTCGGAGACAGATACTTGAGCGTCAGTTTGTCGCCTACCGCTATACTACCGGTCAGCTCGCCTGTTAACTGTGTGCTGGCGCCGCTTGTTTGCGCCTTCAGTGTTCCGCCCATAGCTTCACCTTTGGTGGTGTTATACACGGTCACCTCTTCATTTTCCGCCCAAGCAGCATTGAGGGTGTTTCCGTCCAGTACGAGCACGCGTCTCGGACCGTTGGCCTGGTTGTCTGCGCCCTTCGAGGCGGTGATACTCATTTGGTAGGTCTGCACCTGGGCAGGCTCCTGCGGGTCGTTGTTCTCCTTCTTGCAGCCGGAGAAAACAAGTGTCATAGTGGCTAAGCACAATGCACTAAGGGTAAATAAGTTCTTTTTCATACTTCTTCCTCCTTCTTTTTAGTCCCATGCATCGATGGCAGCTGTTCCGTAACCGCTGCGTGCGCCGTTCACTCCCGGAGCACCCGCCGGCGCTGCCGGACTGCCCGCCAAGAGTTGGCTCTCCATGACTACCCCGGCAATTTCCGTCGCCGGTTGAAAATAAGTTTTCTTCATAATTGTTTAATATTTTTGATTAAATTGGTTGCTTCTCCGATTACTCCGATTACACGCAAACAGGCGGCACTCACGAAACGTGAGCACCGCCTGTGGCGTTGCATCTCTCTAATTTACCGCCTAATACGACATTTGCGTAACCGGGGGGGGTAAAATTGAATATCAGTTTTTTCATTTTAGCGAGCGGTAGGCCTATTCGGCTATACTATTCTCCTTTGTCCTGATGACGAAGATAGAGTTCCGTACCTGCAAAAGCAATAATGCCTATTATTCCTACAATTAGAAAAAAATGAATAATATTCATAACAGACTCCTATTTTTGTTTTGATAACACCTCCGAAGACCAACTTCGCTATATCCAAACAGAACTTACCGGCTTCTGCCAAAACAGGATCCGCTATCCTTACCGGCTGTTCTATGCTTTTCTTTTTGACCTTCTTCTCTGGCATGAGACACTTCTGCACTTAAAATCCGCTACAAAATTACTACATTTTTTCCACATAACCAAATATTTTGGCGAAAATCTTTCCTGCGGGTGCGTTTTTGCAGTAATTTTGCACCTATTGTATCCGGACGTTTTTCTCCAGGGAGTTCTTGATCATCCGCCGCAGCTCCAGCGACTGGGAGTCGGCCTTCTGATACCAATGCGGACGGAAATCCTTGGCGAACTTGCACTTGGCGAGTTTGATCTGGAGGTCGTCCATGTTTCCGCCTACGTGTACGCCGAGGTAGATCGGTTTGAGTACGTTGATATCGTAGTCGAAAGTCATGTCGGTCCTGTGCCGTCCGCCGAGGGCAACCATGTAGTTATCCATCGAGACGCAGAGGGGATAGACGTCTATCTCGTTCTTATAGACCGTGATCTCGGCATTGATGGAGTCGATGACGTTCTCGGTCTTCTTGTTGAACATCAGCAGTTTGGAGATTTTCGAGAAGGTCTCGCCGTCCAGCACTACCATGTTCTTACCCGAGAGGGAAGCGGCACCGCGGAGGGTACTCATCTTCGGCTCGTACTTGCTGTTGAGGTAGGTCTCCGCCGCCAAGTGGAACTGAGCAGCCCCCTTGAAGGAGCTGAGCATCGGCACCAGTTCCTCGAGGTTCGGTATCATCGAGAGCAGTTCGTCGATATTGACATCAATCATATGATAGTCGAGGCCTACGTATATATGGTTGCGCCGCGGGGTGCGGTAGAGCGCCGTGAGTTGCAGTTTGGCTGCATGGCATACAAATCCCATCTCATCGAGAATCATCTTACCGTCCTTGATATACAGCCCTCCGCGGAGGTCTTTGGCTATCTGGTCGGAGATCTCCACCTCGCGTATATGGGTGTTGAGCGCCAGGTCCACGTCCGTAGGAACGAGGAAGGGATCAGAGTCATTTACCATTTGGTCATTTACCATTTGGTCATTTTTATCCTCTTTGGCTGACGGACTCTCTTCTTCACTACCTTTGTCGGCGGAGAACCAGTCTAAGAGCTGGTTGGCGTCGCAGTGGTCGGAGACGATGTCGAGCTGTCCCACCAGAATCGTGTCGTGGCGGAACCAGCGGCCTATATTACGGACGTTTCCTTTGAGGTTCAGATCGGAGTGTCCCAGTTCTACACGGGAGTTCTCAATATTCATCTCCCGGTTGGAATAGCCGAACTCGATAGAGGGGATTTTCACCAACTCGGGCAGGCGCTGAGGCATACTCAGTTCGCCGTTTTTGAGGTTCACCTTCAGGCGGGGGTTCCATTGCAGGAGCGGGTTTTCCTCGCCGGCCTTATACCGGGCACCCGCTTCGAGGGAGAGGACGCCTGTCTTCGCCGCCAGTTCGTTGCCGATACGTACATCGCCGGCGTCGGTGTTGAGTTTGGCACGCAGGACAGGCACGGACTTGTCTTTGCGTCCGCCGGAGACAGAAGCCTCCATGGTAGAAGCCTTGAGGGAAGCCGCTATATCCTTTATATTTCCATTGAACGCACGGCAGTCGAGGGTAGCTCTGAGCACCGGCATGACGGTGGTGTCTTTGGTGTTATACTCGGCATAAGCGGTCATCTTCGGTGCTGCTATGGTAGCGGCTATCGAATCCATCTCTACCGTCAGCGGCTGCTCGCTCTGCAAGCCCACCGCGGCATAAAGAACAGGAGCCTTGGAAAGCACATTGCCTGCCTCCAGTTGTATAGCCGAAGCTTTCAGAGCCGCCTTCAGCGGCATGGCCATCTCGAAGTCCACTTGGTCCGTCGTCAGGTCGATACGCGCCCAGTTGACTTTCGGAGCCGAAGGGGCAGGGTTAGGCAGCTGAATACGGGCATGGGTGCTTGGCAGGTCGGCTACCATCGAATCCATGGCATAATGAATACCGTCCAGCTGCAGGTCCGCCTCTATCTTTCCCCGCTCCGGACGCATATTGGTCAGGTCGTCCAAACGGATCTTCGCTTTCGCCGTACCTTGCGTATGACCGAGGAGGGTCATCTCTTCAGGCAGGAAATAAGCGAAATCCGGCAGGTTGGCATCAAGGTCCAGCGTGAGGTCGAGGAGCATGTTGCCCGTCAGGTCGGACAATTGAGAATGGAGAATGGAGAATTGAGAATTGCGCGTAGCGGCGTGCAGCTTATGGATCGCCACATTGCTGACCTCTCCTTCCGTCAGACGCACATCCGCCGTGGCGTCCAGCGCCACGTCCCGCAGGGTATAAGGCAGCGGTTTGTAACTGCCCTCTCCGTCGTCCAGCGTGAGGTGCGCCTGCACACGAGGCATCTGCTTATCAGAGAGCACGCCGTGCACGGCGGCTTCCAAGGAGACTGCTCCGTCCACATCCAGGTCGCTGAGCGACTTGGCGAATTTCTCAGGCACCAATGCCATGAGAGGTTTGATTTGCCATTTGTCTTTGGTGCTCAGGGTGACGTCCATTCCTATGGAATCGCGGATATCCGCCGTACCGTTGAGTACCAGCGCAAACTCATTGACCGCCAGTTCGGCTTTGCGGAAAGCAAAATGCATGGAGTCAAGGTTCATCGCCATCGGTGCGTCCAGCCTCAGAGCCAGACGGTCGGCATACGTATCTCCTTTGAGACTCGCGCACACGTCCTGTGCATCGAGCGACAAGTGCATCTCGTCCCAGCTATCCGCCGAAGCTGCTATCTCCGTCTCTCCCAACGAAGCCTCTATGGTGTCTTTCTCATCCACGAAAGTGATACGTTTCGCGTTGAGCCGCAGCCCGTCCACCTGCAAAGCATTGAAAGGCAGGGAGAACGCCGAAGTGTCCTCCGCCGTGGTGTCCGGCGAGGTAAGGAAGACCTCCGTAAGGTTATCGGAACCGTCCGGCGCGATATAGAAATTGACACAGGCGTCGTCAAGCCTTGCTTCGTGGACATGGAGGTTCCTGTGGTTCAAAAACTCCATCACATCCACCGTAGCCGTCAGATGCGAGGCAGCGACGACGGTGTCGTTCTGCGCACCGGCCTTGGGGTTGATCAACAGCAAGCCGTCCGCACGCAGTCCGAAGCGCGGGAAGGTGGAGAAGAAAGTCAAATCGACTTCGCCTATCTCATGCTCGCAGGTGAGGAATTTAGCCGCAGCCTGACGGGCAATAGGCGTGAGACGCTCGGGCGTGAAGACGATATAGACAGCGACCGAAGCCACTATCACCACCGTCAGGACAAGTCCCAGAAGCGTCCAACCGAAGATTTTAAGTGCGCGTTTCATAGCGTTATTGTTTGGTGAAACTTACTTTCTCGTTCTTGTAATCCTTCGGATGGTAGGTCATCTTCGATGCCGAGAGGGTTACCATGACATACTGCTTGGGTATATCCGCCCAGTCGTTATCCATCCGATGCACTTCAAGCAGCTGGTCCTGGGTGAGGTTGTACTTAAACCATCCATTTCCGTGGTACACCAGGTCTTCCTCATATACATCATCCGCTTCGTCCCACTCGCATCCCCAGAAATAACCGGTCTCGTCTGCCGGGTCGGTCGTGAAACGCACGTAATGCTTGGTGCCGTCTTCCAACCACAATCCCTGCAGGTCAGTGAGATAAAAATCTTTCTGCTTCTTCTCGCATCCGCAGAGGGCAATGCCGATAAAGGCAACGAATAAAATCCTAACAATGTTACGACAGTTCATAATAGTTATGCTTTTTGAATATTTATATTCACGTTGTAGCCGTCCATCTCGATAGTCGAAAGACCGCTTTGCTCAAAGTCGAAAGTCGAAAGCTTCAATTCCGTAGCCAGCACTTGCGACGCTATATACTCACCGCAATGGAGGACGGCATTATGGATCTCCGGACGGTCTTCCAGCGTGATGGTGATGCGGTCGGTGATCTCCAGACCGGAGGACTTACGGAGGTTCTGGATGCGGTTGATGAGCTCGCGTGCTATACCTTCTTCGATCAGTTCGTCGGTCAGTTCGATGTCGAGGGCAATGGTCAGAATACCGTTGTTCGCCACAAGCCAGCCAGGCATGTCCTCCGTGAGGATCTCCACGTCCTCGGGAATCAATTCGTAATTCGTAATTCGTAATTCGTAATGGCCTTCTGCCTCCATTTGCGCGATCTGGTCTTGGTTCATCGCGTTGATCTCGGCAGCTACGGCTTTCATCTGTGCACCGACTTTCTTGCCCAGCACTTTGAAGTTCGGTTTGATTTTCTTGACAAGACGTATCTCCGACTGCTCGGCAGGAACGATGACGAGTTCCTTGACGTTCACTTCGGATTTGATGAGGTCGGCAACGTGGAGCAGGGCATCAGTAGTCTCCTGGTCGGGCGTCGGGATGACAGCGCGTTGCAGCGGCTGGCGGACGTTCTTCTCGGCACGTTTGCGGAGGGAGAGGATAGTCGAGGTAGCCTGCTGCGCGAGGTACATCTGACGCTCCAGGGTCTTGTTGATGAGTGCTTCGTCGGCTTTGGGCCACGTGCTGAGGTGTACGGTCTCACCTGTCAAGTCGCGATAGAGCCGGTCGGCGTAGAACGGTGCGTTCGGTGCCATGAGTTGAGCCACGGTCTTGAGGCAGGTGTAGAGGGTTGTGTATGCCGCCTGCTTGTCGGCATTCATCTCGCCGCCCCAGAAACGCTTGCGGTTGAGGCGCACGTACCAGTTAGAGAGGTCGTCCTGCACGAAATCGCTGATGGCTCGTCCTGCTTTGGTAGGTTCGTAGGCCTCGTACGCCTCCGTCACCTCTTGGATGAGAGAGTTCAGTTTGCTCAATATCCAACGGTCAATCTCCTGGAAATCCTTTGTACCTTGTACATCGTTCTCTTGTACATTCCACCCGTCCACGTTCGCGTAGAGGGCGAAGAAACCGTAGGTATTGTAAAGCGTTCCGAAGAACTTGCGGCGCACTTCGTCCACTCCTTCGGGATCGAATTTCAGGTTCTCCCAGGGGCTGGAGTTGGTGAGCATGTACCAGCGTACGGGATCGGCTCCGTATTTGTCGAGCGCACCAAAGGGGTCAACGGCGTTGCCGAGGCGTTTGGACATCTTGTTGCCGTTCTTGTCCAAGACGAGACCGTTGGAGATGACGTTTTTGTATGCCACCGTGCCCTCAATCATCGTGTGGATGGCATGGAGAGTGAAGAACCAACCGCGTGTCTGGTCCACGCCTTCGGAGATGAAGTCTGCGGTGCGCGGCAGGTCTGCGTTCTCGAAGGGGTAGTGGTTCTGGGCGTACGGCATCGCGCCGGAGTCAAACCATACATCGATGAGGTCGAGTTCTCGCTTCATCGGCTTGCCGGACGGGGAAACCAAAACAATGCTATCCACGTAGGGGCGGTGCAGGTCAATGACCGAAGGGTCGTAGTTCGCCTTGCTGTAATCGCCCACTACGTGTTTCGGCCACGGGTTGGCTTTCATGAAACCCGCTTTGACAGATTTGTCTATCTCCTCAAACAACTCTTTGATACTGCCTATACATATTTCCTCGGAACCGTCCTCGGTGCGCCAGATAGGCAGCGGTGTGCCCCAATAGCGGCTACGGCTCAGGTTCCAGTCGTTGAGGTTGTTGAGCCACTGACCGAAACGGCCTGTTCCGGTGGATTCCGGCTGCCAGTTGATAGTCTTGTTGAGGGCAATCATCTTCTCGCGCGCCTTGGTCGATTTGATGAACCAACTGTCCAGCGGGTAATAGAGCACCGGTTTGTCGGTACGCCAGCAATGGGGGTACGAGTGTACGTGTTTCTCCGTGCGGAGGAGACGGCCGTCGGCTTTCATCTCCAAGCAGAGATGGAGGTCAAGCGACTCGGCTTTGGCTGCCGCAGCCTCGTCGTATTTGCCGTCCACAGTGAACTGCGGGTCGTAGGCGTTCTTCACCCATCGGCCGGCATACTTGCGGTAGAGTTCGTCGTTGACGTTCGCTTTGTACCACTCTTCGTCCAGGTCTTCGACATTCCAGTACTTACCCGTGAAATCCACCATCGGACGCGGACCGTTGGCTTTGGTCTGCATATACAGACCCGGCACGCCGGCAGCGTCCGCTACTTTCTTATCGTCGGCACCAAAGGTCGGTGCGATGTGCACGATACCCGTACCGTCCTCGGTGGTCACATAGTCACCGGGGATCACGCGGAACGCTCCTTCGCCCGGGTTGACCCACGGGAAGAGCGGTTCGTACTCCAAGCCGACAAGGTCTGTGCCTTTGCCACGCCAGACGATTTTAGGCTCCAGTGGTTTGCCTTCTTCGTCCGTTCCGCAGAGGTCTTTGGCGTACGCAGAGAGACGCGCCTCGGCGAGGATAATATGATCACCGGCTGGTGTCTCTACCTCGATATAATCGATTTTCGGGCCCACGCAGAGGGCAGTGTTGGAAGGCAAAGTCCACGGAGTAGTTGTCCAAGCGATGATGAAGCGGCCGTCTTTGACCTTAAAGCGTGCGGTGCAGGTCAGATCCTTCACGTCACGGTAACAGCCGGGCTGGTTCAGCTCGTGCGAAGAGAGTCCCGTTCCGGCAGCCGGCGAGTACGGCTGGATGGTATAACCCTTATAGAGGTAGCCCTTCTTGTACAGCTCTTTAAGCAGATACCAGAGGGTCTCGATATACTTGTTGTCATACGTGATATAGGGGTCGTCCAGATCCACCCAGTAGCCCATCTGTTTGGTGAGGTTGGTCCACTCCTTGGTGTATTTCATCACCTCGCGGCGGCAGGCGGCGTTGTACTCATCCACAGAGATCTTCTTGCCGATGTCCTCTTTGGTGATACCAAGCATCTTCTCCACGCCTAACTCCACCGGCAGACCGTGGGTGTCCCATCCGGCTTTGCGGCGTACCTGGAAGCCCTGCATCGTCTTGAAACGGCAGAAGGTATCCTTGATAGTACGCGCCATAACATGGTGGATACCCGGCATGCCGTTCGCCGAGGGAGGTCCCTCAAAAAACAAAAACTGCGGATGACCCTCACGGGTAGTCACGCTTTTCTCAAATAGTCCTTCTTTCTCCCACTGCGCTAACACCTCGCGGCTCAGCGCAGCCAAATCCAATCGTTTGTATTCGTTAAATTTTTTCATATATAATGTTTATTCGTTTGCGAACTTTCTATTCAAAAACCCCATTCACATCTTGCTTAACAATTCGTCCGTAGTCCATTCCATACGGTTGAAACCGAACCACTTTTTGCCGAGGTCTTTGAGACTCGCACCTACATGATAGACCGTATCGTCTATGCACAGGAACCGGTCATGCGCACGGTCGAACTGCTCTACCTCTATCGGCGCATACTGCGCGTTGTGCTTCTCAAAATCCAAAGTCAGTTGGTGAGAAATGTTCCGGGTGTAAATCTTTGCCGACACGCCTTTGTCCCGTTTGTCCAGCATAGCAAGAACGCTATCGTCCACATAGTTGTCAATCAGCACAATGCGTTTATTCGCCTCGCGTATGCGGTCATTGATAAACGTGTATGCATCAAATATCTGCCCGTCAAAGAAGATGCCCTGTTCCGGCTTGACACTGCCGTCATCCAGACGCCGGAAGACTTCCTCTAATTTATGATCCGTTTCTATTTGGTGTGCGTTGAGTGCCAACTGGTTGCGCTCCATAACCTCCAAGCGTTGGAACACCTGCGCATTGGACGCAATGAAATGGCGCATTGCCGTGAATGCATCCATAATATGAATGCTCACATTGACAGCCGTCTCACTACGTAGAACAGTGGATAACATCGCTACTCCCTGCTCAGTAAACACATATGGGAAGACAGTAGAATGTTTAAGCGCTTGCAACCGGTCGCAATTTGCGACCAGTTCAGTTGTCTCATTCTCTGTGAGTTGAAAACGGAAATGTATAGGGAAACGCTCTATATTACGTTTTACTTGCTCATTGAGACGTTTGGTATCCACACCATATAACCGCGCCAAATCGCGGTCAAGCATAACTTGCTTGCCACGGATTACTTGAATAAGATTTTCTATCTTTTCCAATGGCTGTGATTGCTCGGCTTCTATATTTATTATGTCGTTCTTTTTCGCCATAATGGTATTTTCATTTTTTGCTTATCATTGAACACGACGCATAACTTATACGCGTTATTCGAAGCAAATACTAATCTCATTTTACAAGTCAAGAACCTTTGCGGGCGCAAAGGTACTACTTTTTTCTGACATATGCAAGAAGAAAGAGATTTTTTGAGAAAAATCATTCCAGATGCAGTTTGCGGCGGGAGGCGAGGAGGACTACCACGGCCGTGAGAGCAGCCAGGAAATCACTGATAGGGATAGACCACCACACGCCGTTGACGGGATCGGCGAAAAGGGTGGGCAGCCAGAGTGTCAAAGGAATGAGATAGAGCACCTGGCGGGTGAGGCTGAGGAAGATTGACTTGCCGGCCTGACCGATAGAGGTGAAGAGGTTACCGGTGACCATCTGGAAGCCGATAATGAGCATGGTGGAACAGATGATACGCATGGGTCTGACGGTCATAGCGATAAGCGCTTCGTCATGGGTGAAGACCTCCGTCACGGCCCTCGGAAAACACTCGCCGAGGACAAAGACGACAGCCATCACTCCCGTGGCATACAAACAGGTGAGGTAGAACGAGCGCAGCATACGGTCGTAATGGCGTGCGCCGTAGTTATATCCGGCGATAGGCTGCATGCCTTGGTTCAGACCCATCACCATCATCGCAAAAACGAAAGTCATCCGGTTGATCACGCCGTAGGAGGCTATGGCCAAGTCCCCGCCGAAATTCTTCAACTGGTTATTGATGATGATGACCACAAAACAATGGGCGATGTTATAGAGAAAAGGTGCCATGCCTATCGCCAACGCACGGGTGGTTATATGACGGTTCAGACGCCAAATTCCTCGATGAAACCGGACTAACTCGTTCTTGTCCATGAACTTGGTGAACTGCCAGACGACGGCTACCGCCTGGCTGATGACGGTAGCCAGAGCTGCGCCACGGACGCCCATGTCCAGACCGAAAATGAATATCGGGTCAAGGATGATATTGACCGTCACCGCCACAATCGTAGCCGTCATGGAGAAACGCGGGTGCCCCGACGAACGGAGCATGGCGTTGAGGCCGAAATAAATATGCGTGAGGATATTGCCGTATAAGATAATCTCCATGTACTCATGCGCATACAGCAGGGTGTCCTCGCTGGCACCGAAAGCCATCAGGATAGGATCGAGCCATATTAGTCCCACCGCCATGACGATAGCCGAAAGGATGATATTCATGACGATGACGTTGCCCAAGACGCGGTTGGCGCGCTCGTAGTCTTTCTCGCCCAGATAGATTGCCAGGAGCGAAGAGGCGCCCACTCCGACAAGGCTGCCAAAGGCGGCGCAGATATCCATGAACGGCTTCGCCACCGTCAGCGCACCGAGTGCCAAGGCACCGCAGCCATGACCGATATAGATGCTATCAACGATGTTATATAGCGAACTCGCCGTCATCGCAATGATGGCGGGCAGGGCGTACTTCCAGAGAAGCTGGTGTACCGGTACTGTTCCGAGTTCGGCGGTTCTGTTCATGAAACGGTTCAACTCTTTAACAGTTTGTCCGCTATGCGGTCAAACTCCATGGCTGCCGGATGACCGGCTTGCAGGGCAATGGGGGTTCCTTCATCGCCTCCCTCGCGGATGGATTGAACCAACGGAATCTGCCCCAAAAGCGGGATTTGGAGTTCTTCAGCGAGAGCTTTTCCTCCGTCCTTGCCGAAGATATAATACTTGTTATTCGGCAGTTCGGCGGGGGTGAACCACGCCATATTCTCAATGAGACCGAGGATAGGCACGTTCACTTTCTCGTTGCGGAACATCTCCACACCTTTGCGGGCATCGACAAGCGCTACGGGTTGCGGGGTGGTGACGACGATAGCACCGGTCAGCTGCAGCTCGGAGATGAGTGTCAGATGGATGTCACTGGTGCCCGGCGGGAGGTCGATGAGGAAATAATCGAGTTCACCCCAATGGGCATCTTCGATGAGCTGTTTGATAGCGTTCGACGCCATTCCGCCTCGCCAGATAACCGCGCTCTCGGGGTTGACGAAGAATCCGATAGAGAGCATCTTCACGCCGTACTGCTCAATAGGCTCGATGAGCGTGCGACCCTCTTCCTCCACCGAGTACGGACGTGCGTCCTCGCATCGAAACATCTTCGGCATCGAAGGACCATGGATATCAGCGTCCAGCAGTCCTACCGAGAAACCTCTGTTAGCCAGAGCGACAGCGAGGTTAGCCGCCACCGTGGACTTGCCTACTCCGCCCTTGCCGCTATGCACGGCGATGATATTTTTGGCGCGGATGGGACCGCTCTTCGTCCCCCTCCCTTGAGGGGAGGGATGGGGAGGGGTTTTGGTATGTATATGTATATGTGCCGTGATGTTGGAGTCGATATAGGTCTTGAGTGCCGCCTCGGAGGCTTTCACCACCGATTTCATAAAGGGGTCGTTGTCCTTCGGGAAAATCAACGAGAACGACACTTCGAAACCGGAGATACGGATATCGTCCTCCAGCATCCCGCTCTCTATGAGGTCCTTACCCGTCCCCGGGTACCGCACATGCCGAAGAGCATCTATTACTTGTTGTGGATACATGAAAAATATTTACGATTTACAGATTTAACGAGTTATTTTTGATATTCTTGTACGGCTTGAATGATAGTCTTTTTCATGTCTTCCCATGAAGTATCAAGGAACATCCGAGGCGTATCTTGCATTTCTGCATCCTCGAAATATGTCATACTCAAGAGCGCACGATATTCAGAATGCTCCGGATACTTCTTTTTATAGAAGTCCATTATTTCGGTTATGGAGTAATGCCGTAGTAATACATACAGATCTATGAAATCCTTGCGCGTTCCCCGACCGATAATAGCATTCACTTTCATAGCCGCAATATCCTTGTCCGATGCCAGCACGAAACCATCCCCCAGTATGGGATTGTCTATCCACTCATAACGACTATAATCGACAAAATCAACCTTCACTCCCTCTATCACCATCTGCAAAACCAAGTTTGAACGGTTATGTACCGTTCCTTTTCCTTCTGTACTCGCCATAGCGATCAGTTCATCTTTGTCTTGTGGTAAACGCCCGAAAAAGTCCAAATCAATGGATTGCCTATGACCATATTGGAGCGCCAAAGCGGTGCCTCCCACCAGCCGTGTTTCCCGTAACTCAGGATGAGCGGAAAGGCGTTTTAAGAGTTCCAAAGTGTTGGGTTGGATTGTCTGAATTGCCAGCATCGATAATCTTCTTTTGGGGTATTGGACATGGCACAGATAAACGAAAGTGCCATTGGGTCAAGCGTACGGAGGCGCTTGCAATCCGCTACAATCCGCTCCATACCATAATAGTCACGAGTGAGCCGCCAGTCTTGCAATGTGCCATGCTCCAACACACGCTGAATCAGGCCGGCAGAGTGGCGCTCCGGGTCAATATGTTCCCTATCTATATCCCAAAAAAGGACGGGCGTTAATTGCGATATATAGGAGTATGCGGACATTGATTATACATTTGCGGGTACAAAGGTACTGCTTTTTTTTGACATATGCAAGAAAAAAAGCAAGGTCTTATCGCTTTTCGCTCATTTTCTACCATTTGCGTACCCCCTATCGGAGGCATTTCGGAGTAATCTCGGAGTAATGTCGGAGGCAAGTGCTATAAAAGCCCCGTACGCTCCACTCCCAAAAGTTTCCGATTATTAAGATTTGTGCATTATACCAAGGTCAGCCCGTTGTCCTTAAACTGTCCTTAAGTTGTCCTTGGCTCGTTTTCGGAAGATGATCCCGTGATGCTCCTGCGCTTCCTTTTTAATTGGCTTGTGCTTCCAATCACCTTACCATCACGGGACCATCTTCCGAGAAACATACAACAGCAATACAACCAGAACCAAGCGGAGTACCGATAAACACTCCGATAGAAGTTGAATTATTAAGATTCCTCAATAACGCAAGCAGACGGACATTTCTGCGCTTACCTGCCGCACACGAGAGACATATGAGACAGGTACCTGACGATAGACCGATTGGATAGAGACGAACACCATGCCTAAATCTTAATAATCGGTCTCTATTTGGCACGGAGTTTGTAACAGAGTACTTGCAACTAAAATTATTCGAAACTATGAAAAAGATATTTAGATTCTTAGGCGTCGTGCTGCTCATTGCAGCAATCAGCGCCGGAACAACACTCACCGTGCTACGGCTAAATGACAAATTAAAAATTACGAATTACGAATTGACCAGTTTTGCTGCCGGCAAAGATTCTTTGTCTGTCCCTGCTGCTTACAGCCGTTTTGCTTCGTTGCCGCAGGCTGGAGAGACGGATTTTACGCAGGCTGCCGAGCTGTCTGTCAATGCGGTAGTCCACGTCAAGACGACCTACCGCAACCAGGTCTCCTCGCAGCAGATGGACCTTTTTGAGTTCTTCTTCGGCCGTCCGGGGCAGCAACGCGAGATGCCGGCGCAGCAGGCGTCCGGTTCGGGCGTCATCATCTCCGAGGACGGATATATCGTCACCAACAACCATGTCATCGACCGTGCGGACCAGATTCAGGTGGTCCTCAACGACAAACGCGAGTACACGGCTACGCTGGTCGGCACTGACCCGAACACGGATATCGCGCTCTTGAAAATTGACGAGACAGGTCTGCCGGTAATCCTGATGGGCAACTCCGACGACTTGCGCGTCGGCGAATGGGTGCTTGCGGTCGGCAATCCGTTCAACCTGACTTCGACCGTCACGGCGGGTATCGTGTCCGCCAAGGCGCGTAACATCAACATCCTCAACGCCGAGATGAAGATTGAGTCGTTCATTCAGACCGACGCGGCAGTCAATCCTGGCAACTCCGGCGGTGCGCTGGTTAACACGCGCGGCGAGTTGGTAGGTATCAACACCGCCATCGCTTCGCAGACAGGTTCCTATTCGGGCTACAGTTTTGCGGTGCCGACAAGTATCGTGCAGAAAGTGGTGAGCGACATCCGCCAGTACGGCGTCGTGCAGCGTGCTATCCTCGGCGTGCAGATGCGTGAGATCACTTCCGAACTGAAGAAAGAGAAAAACCTGACGACCCTTCAAGGGGCATACGTGGAACGCGTAGTGCCGGACGGTGCGGCAGAGAAAGCAGGCATCAAGAGCGGCGATGTGATCACGCGTGTTGACGATGCGGCTGTCAAGACCGGCACCGACCTGCAGGAACACATCGGGCGTCACCGTCCGGGTGATGTAGTGAGTGTGACGCTGCTCCGTGATGGCAAGACCATGACCGTTCAGGCTACGCTCACCAACCGCGAGGGTGGTACAGGCGTCATCTCCGCCGAGGACAAAGCGTCCGTTCTGGGTGCCACCTTCTCCGAACTGACCGATGCGCAGAAAGAACGCCTGGGTATCAACTACGGTTTGCAGATCAAGTCCCTCAAATCCGGCAAACTGAAGAGTGCCGGTGTTCCCTCGGACTTCATCATCCTGAAGGTCAATAACCGCTCCGTGCGCACCGAGGAAGACCTTGACGACATCGTCCGCCGTGCCAACTCCGCCTCCGAGCATGACCGCGTCCTCTTCATCACTGGCTGCACGCCACAAGGCCGCATCCGCTACTACGCTGTCAATCTGGCAGAGTAAAAATGTACGATTGTTAAGACTTAGAATGATAAAGGGGGCTGTTTTTGCCCCCTTTATCGTCCCGTATGTTTCTCGTAGGTCTCTCGTACGCGGCAGGTCAGTGCCAAAAGTGACGATTATTAAGAATCTATAAAGCAATATTGTCTACTATAAAAGTGAGACTTCTACTTTCTCATTCTAAGAATTTTAGCAGGGTTTCCTCCAACTACAGCGTAATCGGGCACATCTTTAGTGACAACTGCACCTGCTCCAATAATACTATGTGCTCCAATATGTTTACAACCGGGAAGAATAATTGCACGAGCACCGATCCATACATCTTGCTCTATCTCAAGCGGAGTGTCTGGAAGACAACCGGATGAACCAATTGGCAATTCGGGATTGTCGTAAGAATGTCCCCCCCCTTGAAATAAAACATTCTCGCCCATCAATAATCCACCATGAACGGTGACAATACGGCAATGATTGACAAAGTCCTTACCTATACATCCACCTGCCAAAAAGTGAAAACTTTTACCATTACCTATATATGCTCCTTGCTCCAAATTCACATATCCTTTACACTCCGCAAAAAGATGCTTAGCACATTGCCACCGCAACCACTGAGCAAATCGTCCTAATATTGGTCTGTTGGATTTAGGCAAATACCGGGCAATTCCGTAATAAATAATTAGCCAGAACTTTCTCATTTTTTAAGATTTATGCGTTCGGCTAAGTTTACTGGCATAAAAAAGCGGGACAACCTATTTCTATCCCGCAACTCTAGGCTCTCGCATTGCCTGTATAGTAGGATAGCAACACGAAGCCCGCTGTGTATAAATATAGTTTGCCCATACAGGCATATATATATACACATACAGACATTCATTGTTGCAATGCCTTGACTATACTTGTTTGAATTTGCGAGATTCAGAGTTGCCAAGAACAAAGCGCAATAAACGCTGTTAGTAATTCAATATGTTATCGCGCGGCGCTCCGCGCGTTTCTCCTGTTTAGTGTCTCGGAGAGGGACGATATGTTATATTGTTTTTTTATCTGTTGTTTAGTAATCTCATATTTGAGGTTATTTGTTCGATAACTGATTTAACAGCATCATTCCTTTTACCGTCAGCAGGTATTTCTGGCGAGGGTGACGAGGACTATCGGGATAAAGCAGACGCACAAAGCCGTTTTCTATGGCGGGATTGAGATAGTTCTCTATAAAAGTCGGGCGGTGCTTCAATTCTATTTTACCCATTATTTCCTTAATAGATAGTTTTTCAAGCCCTATAGACATAACCAAACGAATAGTGTTCTCGTCTTCCGTATATATCTGATTTTCAGTGCTTATTAGGTCGCTTGTCCAATCAAGGTTGCAATTTGTGACCTTGAAGAATCTTCACTTGAAGTCGCAATTTGCGACTTCAAGTTTTCCTCCTCATCGTTCAAGGTCGCAAATTGCGATCTTGAAAGTTCTGCCTCTTCTTTCTATGTCCTTCTTCTTTGCCATTCTTTACATCACAATATTGACAATCCTGCCGGGGACGACGATGATCTTTTTCGGTGTGTTGCCGGCGAGATATTTGGATGTGTCTTCGTGCGCAAGGACAAGTTTCTCCACTTCCTCTTTCGGGGTGTCCTTCGGGCACTCAAGCGTGAAACGCACCTTGCCGTTGAACTGAACAGGATACTTCTGCGTGTCCTCTACGAGGTACGCCTCATTGCACTCCGGCCACTCGGCGTTCACGACGAAGGAAGAAACTTCGTCTAAACATGCTCGAAGGTCAATGCAGTTTTCTGAGGGAACTTTCTTGCCGATTGCTTGGCATCTATGCCACATCTCCTCTGCGATATGCGGAGCGTACGGCGCAAGAAGAACGGCTATCGGCTCCAAGATCGCACGCTTGTTGCACTTGAGTGCGCTTAACTCGTTCTGCGCAATCATGAACGCCGGAATAGAGGTGTTGAACGAGAAGTTCTCCACATCCCACGTGATCTTCTTAATCAGTTTATGCAGGCTACGCAGTTCTTCTTTGGTCGGTTCCTCGTCCGTGATATTCTCGTACATGTTCCAGAGACGTTTGAGGAAACGGTGCACGCCATCAATACCGTTGGTGTCCCACGGTTTGGACATCTCCAGCGGACCGAGGAACATCTCATACAGACGCAGCGTGTCGGCGCCGAACTTGGCAATCACGTCATCGGGATTGACCACGTTGAACATCGACTTGCTCATTTTCTCTACCGCCCAGCCGCAGATATACTGCTTTGCGCCGGCGGTGTAGCCCGTCAGCTCGGACGATGTGCCGTCCGCAAAGACAAACTCGGCGTTCTTGAACTCCGGCATCCATGCGCGGAAGGCGTTGATGTCCAGCACGTCGTTGTTGACGATATTCACATTCACGTGAATAGGCTGCACTTTGCCCTTGTATTCGGGGTTCTCGATGAGGTTATAACTGATATAGAGGTTGCCCGTCGCGCCTTCGCCGATATAGCGATAGACGAAGTTCGAACGGCCCTGAATCATACCTTGGTTGATGAGTTTCTTGAACGGTTCGTCCTCGCATATATAGCCGAGGTCATAGAGGAACTTGTTCCAGAAACGGCTGTAAATCAGGTGTCCCGTAGCGTGTTCGGAACCGCCGAGATAGAGATCCACCTGCCGCCAGTAAGCGTTCACGTCCTTATCGACCAGCGCTTTGTCATTGTGCGGGTCCATGTAACGCAGGTAGTAAGCTGACGAGCCTGCGAAGCCCGGCATCGTGCAGAGTTCCAGCGGGAAGACTGTCTTGTTGTCAATCAGCGATTTATCTACTACCTTGCGGTTCGCTTCGTCCCATGCCCATACAGCGGCGTTGCCCAGCGGCGGTTCGCCTGTCTCGGTGGGTTTGAAGTCCGACACCTCCGGCAGTTCAAGCGGCATACACTCTTCGGGCAGCGTATAAGGCATGCCGTCTTTGTAGTATATCGGGAACGGTTCGCCCCAGTAACGCTGGCGGCTGAAGATAGCGTCGCGCAGACGGTAATTGACTTTCACGCGACCGATGCCGGTGTTCGTGATATATTCCTTCATGGCTTGGATAGCCTCTTTGACCTCCATGCCGTTGAGGAAACCGGAGTTGATCATCTTGCCCTCTTTGGCGTCGAACGACTCCTCGGAGACGTCTGCGCCTTCAATCAGCGGAATAATCGGCAGGTTGAAATGTTTGGCGAAGGCGTAGTCGCGGCTGTCGTGCGCCGGAACCGCCATGATAGCGCCGGTACCGTAGCCTGCAAGCACGTAATCGGAGATATAAATAGGAATCTCGCCTTGTGTGAGCGGATTGATGGCATACGAGCCTGTGAAGACACCCGTCACGCGGCGGTCGGCGATGCGCTCACGCTCCGTGCGGTTCTTGCAGCGGGTGAGGTAAGCCTCCACTTCTTCGCGCTGCTCGTCGGTCACCACGCGCTGCACATACTCGCTCTCCGGCGCCAGCACCATGAATGTCACGCCATAGATTGTGTCCGCACGGGTGGTGAAGATAGTAAACGGCGCGTCTTGCCCTTTGACGGTGAACTGCATTTCTGCGCCTTCGCTGCGACCGATCCAGTTGCGCTGGGTCTCTTTGAGGCTCTCGGTCCAGTCGATGCGGTCCAAGCCCTCCAACAGACGGCCTGCGTACGCACTCACGCGCAGACACCATTGCCTCATCACACGTTGCTCTACCGGATAGCCGCCACGGACGGATAGTCCTTCGGAAACCTCGTCGTTCGCCAGCACCGTACCCAGTTTCGGGCACCAGTTGACTTTCGTGTCCGCCAGATAAGCGATGCGGTAGTTCATCAGCCGCTCCTGTTTCTCGCGCTCGGAGAGAGTAGCCCATTTCGGGTCGTTCGCCTCGAACTCCGCAATCAGTTTGGAGATAGGTTGCGCTTTCTGGGTCTTGGGGTCGAAATAACTGTTGAACATCTGCACGAACGCCCATTGGGTCCATTTGTAGAACTTCGGATCGCAGGTGCGCACCTCGCGGTTCCAGTCGTAGCAGAAACCGATTTTCTTGAGTTGCTCGATATAGCGGTCAATGTTCTTGAAGGTCGTCTCCTGCGGGTGCGTACCGGTCTGGATGGCGTATTGCTCTGCCGGCAGACCGTAGCTGTCAAAACCCATCGGGTGCAGCACATTAAAGCCTTTCAGACGCTTGTACCGCGCGTAGATGTCACTGGCGATATACCCCAACGGGTGACCTACGTGCAGTCCTGCGCCCGAAGGGTAAGGGAACATATCGAGCACGTAGTAGTGCGGTTTGTCACTCTCATTGGAAACGGTGTAAACCCCCGCTTCCGCCCATGCCTTTTGCCACTTGCTCTCAATGTCAGAAAAGTTGTATTCCATATATTTTAATTTACGATTTACTAATTTACGATGTACGATTTATGTACGATTTGGTCATTGGATTATTTTCTCATTGACCTTTGCGGCTGCAAAGGTACTACTTATTTTTGACATACGCAAGCATTCGGGCATTTTTTTGCCTTTCTATCAAAAAATCTGCCTGCGCATACAGGCGGAATGTATGGAGAATTAAAAGCTTTTTAGTTATCAATATACGCTGCTGGGTTGCGGAGGAAATCATACACATTAACAAAGTATATCCCTTTGTCATCCATGTGCGTGGGTTCCAACATACCGGAAATGACTACACGGCGAAAACCATCCGATAGACGAGTCAGGGAATTTATCTCTTGGCGATATTTGTCTTCGTTTTGAAGTTTATATGCAGATTGAATATATACCCGGGAATAGCCCTTATTGCATACAAAATCCACCTCAAAAGTCTGACGTTTGCGCTTTCCGTCCTCATCTTTTTGCTCTACAACTACTTGTCCGACATCTACCGTATATCCCAGCATTCTCAATTCATTATAAATGAGGTTTTCCATCAGATGTCCTTCTTCGTATTGGCGGAAACCGATACGTGCATTACGCAATCCCAAATCCTCAAAATAGAATTTATAGGGGGTATCAATATATTTGCGGCCTTTGATATCATAGCGGATAGAACGTTCTATCATAAACGCATCCTCTAAATAACTCAAATACTTGGCTACCGTCTCAAAAGAAATGCTACTTTTCTTAACGGAATGGAACGTGTTTACCAATTTGCTGGGATTTGTCATGCAGCCTATCGAAGAAGCTAAAGTGCTAACCAATTCGCTAAGGTCATCATCGTTTAGAATCGTATATCGCTCACGGATGTCACGTAAGTATGTATGCGTGAACTGCTGAAGCAGGTAAGATTTTTTCTTTTCTGCATCCGTCTCAAGAACGACCTGCGGCAAGCCGCCATACAACATGTATTCGTTTAACAAATCCACCATATCCCCTTGACGGAAATCTGCAAACTCTCGGAAAGAAAGAGGATGAACACGAATCTCATCGCCTCGACCTCTAAACTCAGTAATGACATCTTTGCTTAGGAAGCGTGCGTTACTGCCGGTGACAAATACATCTACATTGCTCTTCTTGAGAAAACTATTGAGGACATCTTCGAATTCGCTAACCATCTGCACTTCGTCCAGCATTACATAATAATGTCCGTCATCTGTTATGCGAGAGTAGATATACTCCAGTAGCGTGTCAGGATTACGGAGTGTTTTGTTTAAACGGTCTTCCAAATCAACCTCTATCAAATGGGAAGAATCTACTCCTTTCTCCAATAGGTAGTTATGGAACAAGGTGAATAACAGGTAAGATTTACCGCATCTGCGCATGCCGGTTATCACTTTAATCATCTGGTTCCCGCACGCATGAACGAGTTGCTGCAGATATTTATCTCTATTAATTTGCATAGCAAAAATGATTTACTTTCTAAAAAAGTGTGTATTTCCACAAAAATTTCGAGTGCAAAATTACTGCTTTTTTTTGACATATGCAAGAAGTATAGAAATTTTGTAGATTTTTTGCGTGTATTTAGCTTCCATTCCCGTTACCATCTCGTTACCATTACGTACGTCACTGTCCCGTTTTTTATCCGCTTGTTGCCCTAAAAAGTATCCGATTATTAAGATTTTGACATGTAGGAGTCAAGTAAGACTAAAATAAGACTTATGTAAGAGTTAAGTAAGACTTTAAACCTGTTCATAATCGCCCATTTCCGCCCCGAGAAATGTACTATTTTTAAGATATTAGGGTCCCGCAAATTTTAATTTGTGCGGGTGAAGAAGTGCTTCGGATAGCACTTCGAGTGTTGCAAGCAACACATAGAACCTCGGAGGCATAAGTTGCCCATCAATGAAACGGAGCGGTATCGATCATTGCACACTCGCTGCCGAACGCGAGTGTGAAGGAATAATAAATGATATTTGCAAATATTTTTTGCACTTTTCCGAAGATTGTGGGTGTTTTATTCCGAAAGTTGTGGCTATTTTGTTCCGAAAGTTGAGGATGTTTTATTCCGAAGATTGTGGTTCGTTTGTTCCGAGATCTGTGGATTCCTCTTGTTTGTATTGCCGATTATTAAGATGGGTGTATAAAGCAACTTGCATACCCTATTACAGCCAAAAACATAAACCAACGAAGCCGTCAATCAGCCACTCTCGCACCACTATTAGACACGGCATAAGAAAGTTCTGCTGTTAAGAATTCTATACAACGAAAACAAGTGACCTTTCAGCCACTTGCTCTCGTATAAGGTTGCTATACCCTTACTATACCTTTATTTGACTTCTTGACCAGTGACGGTGAATGTTTTATCGCCGCGGAGAATGAGGATTTGTCCGTCCTTGATAGCCTTGGTACTTTGTACTTGGTCACTTGGTACTTGGTCTATGCCTTGCGGGGCTTCACCGGATGTGGTAAACGAGACAGTCTTTGTATCAAGAGTACCTCCATTATTATCCTTTGAGGTAATGGTCAAATCGTAACTTGTGCCTTCCTCAAGACCTGTGACAGTAAACGAGAAGCCTGCAGTTTGTGTCTGTTGCGGGGCGTTGTTGCGTGCCGGTGCACCGAACGCAATCTGCGTCAACTGGCCGTTGGCATTGAATACAAGCGTGCAAATCACATTGCCGGACTTGTCTTTGATGACCAATTCGTATGTAGCCGCTCCGCTAACAGCCGGCCATGCTACATCGGCGGTAGTTTCTGCCGGAGTCACAGACAGGTTAGTAGTCTCAGTGCCCTTGGCGCCTAACGGACGAACATCATACAATCCCCATGCATCGTGCATCTTGTAGGTGTTCAGGTAATCGGCAGGCACATAAACGATAGTGCTGTAGTCCAAACCGTAAAGAGCATCTGTATTAACCGTAGGCGGACGCATACTATAGCAAGTGATGGTTTCAATGGACGAACAATTATAAAAGGCTCTTTCCTCCAATACTTTGACTGAGGTTCCTAAAATCACATTTTTTAGATTAGTGCATTTATAGAATGCATCTTCACCAATGGTTGTTACCTCATTTCCAATGGTTAGCGACTCAATGAATGTACCATAGGTGTAATTCTCAGAAAGCGCACCCTTGCCTGTAATATTTAATGCCATAGAAGCCGGCTCAAACGTCCATGTGAGAGCACTATCCTTACCGCATTTGCCTTCTAACAAATAATCAAAGATAGCTTCCATAGTGGTATCTTGGGTTAGTTCTATCGTGCGCGGATTTTCGGTGCTTCCATCTGCCCAGCGAACGAAATAACACCCACGATTGGGAATCGCAGTACAAATTACCGGATATTCCGTATCGCACATAGTAAAATCAGTACTACTTGTTGTGATGTTTCCGTTTTCTACTTTTTTGTTAATTGTATAGGAGGAATATGGTGCATATTTTATTCGATATTGATACATAGACCATCCTTCTGCGGTTTTGTATGAATCTAAAGTGCCGCAAGGGACGTAAATTGAACAAAGTGTGTTACTAAAAGCACTTTCATCCAATGTCGGCGGAGTTTCTGCTTCAATCGTCACAGAGGTCAAACCGGAGCAATTGTAGAAAGCCAAAAATCCAATGCTTGTGACGCTATTGGGTATCGTCACAGAGGTCAAACTGCTGCAATCCACGAAAGCAGCCTCTCCAATGCTTGTGACGCTATTGCCAATCGTCACAGAGGTCAAACCGGTGCAGCTTTCAAAAGCAAAATTTCCAATGCTGGTAACGCTATTGGGAATGGTCACAGAGGTCAAACCGCTGCAGCTTTCAAAAGCATAATTTCCAATGCTGGTAACGCTATTGGGAATGGTCACAGAGGTCAAACCGCTGCAACCATCGAAAGTCCACCCACCAATGCTTGTGACGCTATTGGGAATCGTCACAGAGGTCAAACTGCTGCAATAAGAGAAAGCATTATTTCCAATGCTTGTGACGCTATTGGGAATCGTCACTGAGGTCAAACCGCTGCAATTATTGAAAGCAGAACTTCCAATACTTGTGACGCTATTGGGAATCGTCACAGAGGTCAAACTTTTGCATGCCTGAAAAGCAACAACTTCAATACTTGTGACACTATAAGTCATAGAATTATGGGTCACATACGCAGGAATATTAGCTGTTGCTAACCCTGTATAATTATGATAGTTACCATCCCCATAATTATACTCCTCACAGGTTACTCCTGCCGTTTGGTTGATGCCGTCAAGGTTGTAATACAAATCGCCGATTTTAACCTTTTCGGCAAACATGGTTCCCATGCTGGCTACCAGCAAAAGAAATAGATTTAAAATCTTTGTTTTCATGTTTTTTTAATTTGAATTATTTATATATACAAAAAGTGCGAGTCTCTTATCGTGTCGCCAAGGCAGCGTAGCAAGGAAGCCTTTTTCACCTTCTAAGAAACTCACACAAGTGTGCAAGCATCTATTACGAAGGTGAAAAGCATACCTATAAGATATGCTGCCACACATTATTTCTGTGTTTTTTATTTCCGTTAGTTTGCTACGCTTTCGGCTGACACGAAATAATAGTAATGCTTTGTTTTTATTTAATTAGCGCAACGCTTTGCGCTTGTCTTTCTCCAGTTTAACGTCTCGGGAGAGGGACGATGTCTTATAAGAGTTTTCTCAAATCCTCTGCTGATGGTAGAATATTTTTGTATGCTTCCGGTAGTTCGCTACTGCTATGGTACGTGGCGACACCCATCGGCTTGGTCATGTCACGGAAAGAGAACTCCACTTTTTTCTCGTTCATCGAACGACAAAGGATGATACCGATACTCGGATTCTCGTCCGGCATTTTGACATATTCATCCAAAGCAGACAGATAATAATTCATTTTTCCTGCGTACTCCGGTTTGAACTTGCCACTTTTGAGTTCAACGGCTACCAAAGAACGCAAACGGCGATTGAAAAACAGCAAATCAATAAAACTTTCTTCTCCGTCAACTATCAAGCGGTATTGGTTTCCCATGAAACTGAAGTCGCCGCCAAGCGCCATAATAAAGTCCTTTATATTCTTTACTATCTGCTGCTCGACCTCTTTCTCGTCCACGAAATCCGGATCCGGCAGTGTTAGGAAGTCCAATACCACATCTTCACGGAACACTTGCAATGCTTTTTCACGCAAACGGCTGTCAGGGATGGCTACTTGGAAATTATTCGGAGCCGCTTCTTTATGGAACACATCTGCTTTGAGGTTTGCAATCAGTTTGTCTTTCGTCCAAAACTGCGTAGCGCATTGACGGATATAAAAGAGCCTTTCTTCCAGCGTGGAAGTCTTTGTCAGAATTTCGTAATGATGTATAAAAGGAACCGCCAGGAATTGTTGTAATTGCTCTTGCGTAAATTCGTCCACCGCCAGTGGCCGAATTATAATATGTTGATTATCAAACGGTATAATGGCTGCATTCAAATCGTCCGCTACCGGTGGACGATTCTCTATCAACTCGCTCCAATCCTCATAGAATTTGCGCATCCTTTTCAAACTGGACTCAGAAAAGCCTTTCAATCCCGGCATTTCCTGCTGGAGTTGGTCAGAGATAACTCGCAGAGCATTACTTCCATACGAGGTCTGACGACTATTGATAGAGATGTATCTTCCCACTGCAAAATACAAAGCCAATACCTCTTTATTGACTAACTTGGCGGCTCGGTAACGGCTAATCTGTATAGCCTCTTTAATCGCTTTAACCGCTTCTATGTATTCTGCTCTATTGAGTTGCTCCATGTTGTCTTTTTTCTTCTCCGAACACCATTATTTCTGAAAAATATAAAATGGTCGTAAACATTATTATTTTTGTGGAGTATAGCGGACTCGAACCGCTCACCTCAACACTGCCAGTGTTGCGCTCTAGCCAGATGAGCTAATACCCCAACGTTAGCCTTTGTGCCTGCAAAGGCTAACGTAATCATTAAGAATCAACGCAGGTAGTTCTCCCACTTGGTGTTGCGCATGTCGCCGGACTTGAGGAACTCCTCATGCATGGCGAACGCGAGGGAGAGGTTATGCGGCGTCTGACCGTGCTTGGCGTACTTGAGGTAATCACGCAGCATCTCTTTGTATTCGGGAGCGACGCAGTTGTTGATGACCTCTTCGGCACGCTGGCGCGGACTCTTGCCACGGAGATCCGCTACACCCTGCTCGGTGACGATAACCTTCACGGAGTGCTCGGAGTGGTCGAGATGCGTTACCATCGGCACGATAGACGAGATAGCACCGTTCTTCGCCGTCGATGCGGTCGTGAAGATACTAAGGTACGCGTTGCGCGCGAAGTCGCCCGAACCGCCGATACCGTTCATCATCTTTGTGCCCGTGACGTGGGTGGAGTTGATATTACCGTAGATATCCGCCTCTAACGCCGTGTTGATGGCGATGATACCCAGACGACGTGCCACCTCCGGACTGTTCGAAGTCTCCTGCGGACGGAGCAACAGCTTGTCGCGGTAGAAATCGAGGTCGGCCAGCACCTCCGCCATCTTGCTCTCCACGAGACGCAGGGAGCAGCCGGAAGCGAACTTGCAGTGGCCTGCTTTGATGAGGTCCACCACGGAGTCCTGAATGACCTCGGAGTACATCTCGAAGGGCGGGATATGCGGGTTCTTGCCGAGCTCGCCGAGGACAGCGTTGGCTACGTTACCTACTCCGCTCTGGATGGGCAGGAACGACGCAGGGATACGTCCGGCCTTCATCTCCGCCTCCAGGAAGAGTGCTACGTTCTCGCCTATCTTGGCGGTCGTAGCATCGACCGGCGTGAAAGCGGCAATCTCGTTCGGACGGTTGGTCTTCACGACTGCAGCAATCTTCGACGGATCGACCTTGATATGGTCGGAGCCGCAGCGGTCGGAGGGTTTGTAGATCGGTATCTCGCGACGGCAGGGAGGATCAAGCGGCTCGTAGAGGTCGTGCATGCCGCGCATGGTGGCGGGGAACATCTCATTGAGTTCGACGATGATCTTGTCCGCCATGCGGCAGATAGTAGGCATGATACCTACTCCGGCAGCCGGTACGATGGTACCATCCTCGCCTACGTACGATGCCTCGATAATCGCCCAGTTAGGTTTCGGGAGGAAGCCGTAACGGAGGTCCTGCGCCATATGGCTCAGGTGCATATCGAAATAGTGCGTACCCTCGGCGTTAATCTCCTCACGCATGGACTTGTTGGACTGATACGGCGTACGGAACTCGACGGCATGTGCACGTGCCAAAGCACCGTCACAGCTGTCGCCCATCGACGCACCGGTCTCCAGTCCTACGCGGAAAGGTTTGCCTTCGGCATGCAGACGCTCTGCGCGTTGCGCCAGCGCAAAAGGAACCGCCTTGGGCACACCGGTGGCGGTAAAGCCACCCATGCCCAAGACGTCACCATTCTGAATCAATTCAGCGGCTTGCTCCGCTGTCATGAAATTAAGCATAATTTCGTAGTTTTCGTAGTTTACGTAGTTTTCGTAATTTTCGTAGCTTACGTAATTTACGTAAAATACGCAAGCTACGCAAACTACGCGAAGCAATTATTCCGCTTTGCCGTCGGAACCGAGGACGTTGATGATCTTATGCTTGTAGAGCTCGGTCATCAGGTCGCGTGCAGGACCGCAGTACTTACGCGGATCGAACTCACCCGGTTTCTCTGCGAACACTTTGCGGACAGCAGCGGTGAACGCCAGACGGGAGTCGGAGTCGATGTTGATCTTGCAGACAGCGGACTTGGCAGCCTTGCGGAGTTGCTCCTCAGGGATACCTACTGCGTCAGGCAGCTTGCCGCCGTACTTGTTGATCATATCTACATACTCCTGCGGAACGGAAGACGAGCCGTGCAGCACGATCGGGAAGCCCGGAAGCTGCTCCATGACAGCGTCAAGCACGTCGAATGCCAATGGCGGCGGAACGAGACGTCCGGTCTTCGGGTCACGGGTGCACTGCTCCGGAGTGAACTTGTATGCACCATGGCTGGTACCGATGGAGATAGCGAGGGAGTCGCAACCCGTGCGGGTAGCGAAATCAACTACCTCTTCCGGTTTGGTGTAGTGGCTAACCTCGGAAGCTACCTCGTCCTCAACACCTGCGAGCACGCCGAGCTCAGCCTCAACCGTTACGTCGAACTGGTGAGCGTAGTCAACGACTTTCTTGGTGAGAGCGATATTCTCCTCATACGGCAGCGACGAAGCGTCGATCATGACAGACGAGAAACCGAAGTCCACACAGCTCTTGCAGAGCTCGAAGCTGTCACCGTGGTCGAGGTGCAAGCAGATCTGCGGGTGCTCCCAACCGAGCTCTTTCGCATACTCCACAGCTCCCTGAGCCATGTAACGGAGAAGGGTCTGGTTAGCGTAGTTACGCGCACCTTTCGATACCTGGAGGATAACCGGGCTCTTGGTCTCAGCCGCAGCTTTGATGATAGCCTGGAGCTGCTCCATGTTGTTGAAGTTGAACGCAGGGATAGCATAGCCTCCCTTGATTGCCTTGGCAAACATCTCACGGGTGTTTACGAGGCCTAATTCCTTGTAAGAAACCATAGTTGTAATAAATTGTTATTTGTTATTAGTTATTAAAAAATATCTAGTGGACTAGTGAACTAGCGGACTAGTGGACTAGTTTCTAAACTCTTTTGCGTGGTGAGCGTGGATGAGCACATGGTGGTTCGCAATGGGGTCTGTCAGGAAATAATTACTTACCTCGGGCGTTGCCTTGATCCATACCTGCGTGCGGCAGAGGTTAGGTTCATACTGACACCTCTCCAGGGTGACATCCACCGCCAGGAGGCGGTTCATGTCTCCGGATAGTTTGACGAGTGTATAGTCCCCTGTAGGCAGTTCGCCATGGATAGCCACTCCTATGCCGGATTCGAAATGGGTGGTATATTCATGGGAGGTAGTCATGCCGAGCGGCAGGGTACAATGGGCGAAGAGCATCTGTCCGTCGGCATTGATACGCGCCGGGTTGACCTGGAAACAGAGTTCGCCGGTAAGCCGTTTGCACAGCATCATCGTCAGGAGCGTAGGTATATCTCCTTCACAGGCTGCGGGAATACCTTCGTCGTTGAGTTTGGAGAGCGCTATGCAGCCGGTGTTCTTGACAGTCTTCAGCAGGTCGAAGCATCGGAGCGTCACGCCCTGCAGGTCGTATTTCAGAACCAGTTCTTTGAGACGTTGATAGACCGCTTCCGCCCCCCTCATGCCGGGATCGACTTCGCCGAGAGAGGTCATCTCTTCGATGGGGATGTCAACCAGCTCCAGATTCATTTTCTCCTTCACCTCCCGATAGTCCACCGTAGAAGCGATGAGCCAGTCGGAAGGTTTTCCGACGACGCCGAGCCGCATCGGCTGGGCGTTATACAGTTTCTCGTTAGAAGGTTTGAATACCATTATACTCTCCAGAATTTAGCGGCGTGATGACCTTTGATCAGTACATGGTGGTCGGACAGCGGATAGGTGAGCATATACTGGCTGACTATCGGTGTGGTCTGGATCCATATCTGCGTACGGCAGAGGTTCTGCTCGAACTGGCAGCGTGTCACTTTGACATTGACGGCGAGGAGCCGTTTCATGTCGTTGCTGAGTTTGACGAGTGTGTAGTCTCCCGGCTCCACTTCTCCGTGTATAGCTACGCCTATGCCGGACTCGAAATGGGTGGTGAACTCATGGGACTTGGTCATCTTGAGCGCGATGGTACATTTCGCCAGGAGTATCTGTCCGTCTGGTTGCACCCGTGCGGGGCTTCCCATCCATCCTATCTCACCCGTCAGTTTCTTGCACGCCATCATCGTGAGTAGTACCGGAATGTCGCTCTCGCAGCCGGCAGGGATACCTTCGTCATTGAGTTTGGAGACCGCCACACAACCGGTGTTCTTGACCGTAGTGAAGAGGTCGAAACAGCGGAGGGTGATGCCGTCCAGTTGGTATTTGGCAATAATCTCTTTGAGGCGTGTGTAGATAGCCTCAGCGCCTTTCATCCCCGGGTCCACCTCGCCCAGCGATGTTATCTCCTCAAAAGGGATGTCTATGAGTTCGGTATTGGTCTTATTCAGCACCTCTTTGTAATCCGTTTGCGAAGCGATGAGCCAGTCGGAAGGTTGACCGAGTACACCTAATCTCTGCTTTTTCTCATTCTTGAGCACTTTCTCCAGGGGTGTACGTGTCAGAGACTCTGTCTCGCTGGGGTCCGGAAAGATGATATCCCTTGGGTGCTGCATGATTTTCGCCATACCTTTGCGCTGACGAATAAAACTGAGGATCTCCAGGGCAGCCGGCAGGGAGTTGCTAAATCCGCTAACCATCAGATAAATAGGGTGTTGCAGGTCAATCTTTTTCTCCTTAATCAGATCGATAAACTGCGCCTCTGTTCCTCCGGACAGGACGGCTACTACTTGGTTTTCTGCCACAAACTCATCCGAAACCTTGAAAGGCATGTCGGATACTTCTGTGTGAAGTTGAGAGCAAAGTGTGTACAACATAGGATTAATATTTAAAGGTTATTACTCAAATCCGCTGCAAAATTAATAAAAAAAAATCACATACGCAAGTGCGCACGCGTTTTTTGCCAAAAAAAATCATCTTTTACCCATTTGTGTGGTCGCGGTCATATCGCGGTGATATCGCGGTCATATATCGGTTTTGAGTCGAAATTGCGTGCTTACATTGTGAACTTGGGGTCGAGAAAAATCCTTTCCGGAGGATTTGGGAGCGTTATTTATTTACACGGAAAGTGAAGTATTTCTGTCCGAAATAGGAGAAGGCGACGGTGATGAGTGTGATGATCATCTTGGAGGGGGTTGGATACCACCCTATTATCTCGACGCATAGTTTGAGTCCGAAATAGTTTATAGCCAGGTTCACCGCCACAATCAACATATATCGTCCGAGCTGGCGGTAACTGTTGAGCCGGGAGGCAGTGAAGGTAACATATTTCTGTAGCCAGAATCCGGTGAGTAGCGTTATAGGAAAGACGATACAGAGGGTAGCGATGTGGGGGGTGAGGCAGAGGTTAAAGGTTAAAGGTGAAAGGTGAAAGTACACCAGGTCATGTCCAATAACAAAGTTATACAGGAAGAAGTAAAGCAGCCAGTCGAGTACGAGGTTTCCGCCTCCGCAAGCGGCATATCGAAAGAGCTGTTCCGGCATCCATTTGGCGAACGGACGGTAAAAAAAATCAATGATTTGTGTGATTATTTGCGCTAATTTGTGCATTTTATGCGATTTTTCTTGCGTAATTCAAAAAAAAGTAGTACTTTTGCAGCCGCAAAAGCCGAGTGCTTGTATGATTTGCGCACATGCCGGTATTCAAATCGGGCACAAAATTAGTAATAATTTTTTAATTGCGCAAATATTTTTAACTAAAATTAAACAGTATGGACGATTATCACCCTAACAATGCAACAAGTACATGCCAAAAAATTTCTGGGGCAGCACTTTTTGACGGACTTGACAGTCGCCCGCAGAATTGCTGAAACAATAACCCCACCCCAGCCCTCCCTACAAGGGAGGGAGAAAGCTATTCGGGTAATCGAAGTGGGACCCGGGATGGGTGTTCTGACCCAGTATCTCCTTAAAAATCCTGATATACAACTCACGGCGATAGAGATCGACCGCGAGAGTGTGGCGTATCTCAGAGAGTGGTACCCGGAGTTGGATCTGGTGGAAGGCGATTTTCTGAAGATTGACCTGAACAAGATGATTCCCGAAGGCGAGTTCAACGTCATCGGCAATTATCCATACAATATATCCAGCCAGATTTTCTTCAAAGTACTGGAATACAAAGACCGTATTCCCGTGTGCTCAGGTATGATCCAGAAAGAAGTGGCGGAACGTATAGCTTCCAAGCCCGGCAAGAAGGCATACGGCATCCTGTCCGTTCTTCTGCAAGCCTATTATGATATAGAATATCTGTTCACGGTAGATGAACATGTGTTCAATCCTCCTCCAAAAGTCAAGTCGGCAGTCATCCGCATGACGCGTAACAAACGACGACGGTTGGAGTGCGACGAAGCACTGTTCAAGACCGTCATCAAGACAGCTTTCAACCAGCGGCGAAAACAGATGAGAAACTCGTTACGGAGTTTAGTCGAAAGTCAAAACGGGACAGAGCCTGTCGAAAGCTCAGAACGATTAGAATGGTTCCTGACTCGAAGGCCGGAACAGCTATCTGTTGAAGAATTTATTGAACTAACCACTTTAATTGAACAAAGCCATGTCGGAAATCAAGATATTCTATAAAGACAAAGAGAAAATCAAGGTAGCGCGTACCATCTCCACGCTCAAAGAGCTGGACAAGAAAGATATAATCTGGATTGACCTGCTGGACGTGAGTGACAAGACGGAGGACACCTTGGAGGGCTTTCTGAAGATTGATATTCAGGAAGATGAAGAGATGGAAGAGATCGAGCTCTCGTCCCGTTATATCCAGACGGACGACAGCATCGTGGCGAACAGTAACTTCCTGAAATCCAATTTTGAGATGGAGCCGGTGAACTTCATCCTCAAAAACAGTATTCTGGTCTCTATCCGCGACAACGAGTTGGACACTTTCAACGAGACATTCAAGAAAGTGTTCGTCAACACCCGTAATTTCCCTACGGGCTATCACGTGTTGGTAGCGCTATTCGAGACGCGTGTGGAAAAGGATGCCGACTTGATTGAGGATACCACGGATATGATTACCGAACTGTCCCAGCGCATCAACGCAAACAGCGATCACGTGGATGAAGATTTGCTTGTTCAAATCAAGGACCTGCAAGAAAAAGTGACTATCATCCGACAGAATATCATGGATAAACAGCGCGTTATCTCCAATATCCTCAAATGCGATTTCTTCCCCGAAGAACTCTATCCGCGTCTGACGATGATTATTAAGGATATCAACTCGCTTTTTGACTATACCCGATTCGGTTTCGACCGTCTGGACTACCTCCAGGATACGTTCCTCGGTTTGGTAAACATCGAGCAGAACAAGATAATCAAGATATTCACAGTCATCAATATCATCTTCCTGCCTCCTACACTTATCGGCAGTCTGTATGGTATGAACTTTGACTTCATGCCGGAACTCCACTGGCGGCTCGGATACCTGTTTGCACTCGGTCTGATGGTGCTATCGGTAGTACTTATATTACTGATATTCAGACTGAAAAAATGGTTATAAACATATTGTTAACAATGTAAATGGTACACAGTTTACAACCTGTTCCACGTTGCAGTTTTCAAAACCATTCACATTCGTATAACTATAAATTACAACGCTAAAACAACAAATATCAAAGAATTAGTTTATTTATCAACAATTTCAACATACATATATATCCATGGATTTAAAAAATAAAGAATATATTGATAAGATTAAATCCTTAGCGAAGGAGAAGAAGGCAGTCATTTTTGCGCATTACTATACCCGTCCGGAAATACAAGAATGTGCCGATTTCATCGGAGATTCTCTGGCTCTTGCGCAACAGGCTACACGCGTGGACGCGGACATATTAGTAATGTGCGGTGTGCATTTCATGGGCGAGACGATGAAGATTCTCTGTCCTGAGAAGAAAGTGCTGATACCGGACATGAATGCCGGTTGTTCTCTGGCAGACAGCTGCAAGGCGGAGGACCTGGCTGCTTTCAAAGCGCAACACCCCGATCATATGGTGGTGAGTTATGTGAATACGAGTGCGGAGGTTAAGGCACTGACAGATGTGGTGGTGACCAGTTCGAATGCCAAGAAGATAGTGGATCAGCTGCCTCAAGACGCGAAGATCATCTTCGGTCCTGATCACAACTTAGGCAGTTATATCAATTCCGTGACAGGCCGTAATATGCTTCTTTGGAACGGAGCATGTCATGTACACAGCCGTTTTTCGCTGGAGGCACTGCTGCAACTCAAAAAAGAGAACCCCGGTGTAGAGGTGCTGGCGCATCCCGAATGCAAAGCGCCTATTTTGGCGCAGAGCGACGTAATAGGTTCTACCCAGGCATTGCTCCAGCATACCATCCAATCGTTCGCCAAACGCTTTATAATAGCCACAGAGAGCGGTATTCTGCATGAGATGCAGAAGGCATGTCCGGACAAGGAGTTTATTCCCGTTCCTCCGGAGGTGACGGAAGGAGTAGGATGCAGCTGCAACGAGTGCGAGTACATGCGGATGAATACTTTGGAGAAACTCTATGCGTGCCTGCGTGACGAGCAGCCGGAAATGGTAGTTGACAAAGAGGTGGCGGAGAAAGCCGTGAGCTCTATCCAGCGGATGCTACAGATGAGCTAACGGAGCAACAGAACAACGGGCAGATGGTCCGAGAAACCGTTTTGGTAACGGAAACCGTTGAAGGTACGTTTTGGCTTTATACCCAAGTATTTCTCATCTGTCTCTTGAATCCATTCAGCATCGTAAATATATACGGTGCTGTTTTTTTGTAAGTTATCGGATATATAGAACTGGTCGAGACAAGTCCAGCGTCCCTGATACTTGTGCGTGCCATAGTTTTCGACTTTTGACTTTTGACTTTCTACTACCATCCGGTTTATCAAACCTTTCAGGTTATCTTTTGGTTCGCCGTTCATATCGCCCATAACGATGATTTTTGCGTCCGAGTGAACAGCATAAACGCTGTCTATAGCGGTCTGCAACACGTCTTTCACGGTCCTGCGTTTCCATTCGCTCTCTGCCGCTCCGCCCCGTTGAGAAGGCAAGTGGCAGACGAACAAATGCAAGGTGTCTTTCCTGTCCACCTGTGCACATACATAGAGGATATCGCGGGTTATCAGTTTCTCCTCCCTTGAGGGGAGCGCCGGGGTGATGTGTCTTGTATTGATGGTGTCAATGCGTGCTTTTTTATATATCAGGGCGACGTCTATTCCTCGCGGGTCCTTGCTCTCGTAATGTACAAAATCATACTCGCCCCGCCGGAGGGTATAACATAGTTTGCGCAGACAGGCAGCATTCTCGACCTCCTGCAGACCCGCTATATCCACCCCATCCCACTCGCCTATATTCGTCAGCACACGTGCGATGTTCTCCACTTTGCGTTCATACCGCGAGTAGCTCCACCGCCTCTCGCCATCCGGCGTCCATTCCAGGTCTTCTTTCGGTTCTCCTGCTACGCTGTCATGCGCAGGATGAAAGAGGTTTTCCACATTATAACTGACGATGCGTAACTGCTCGGCAGATATAGTGTTTATACCTGCAAGAGCCATGATAATTATCCATGAAACGCTAAGAATAGCCGTTTTCATCGAAGAAATAGGTTATTTGAATATCTTAGGCAAGAAGCGGCAGAGGTAGTCCTGCCAGTTGTCCCAAGTGTGACCTCCGGCGGATTCGTAATAGGTATATTCGAGATGGTTTGCCTCCAGCCAACGGCGGTATTCTTCGTTGAAACTATATAAAAAATCATCCTTGCCTATACCTATCCAGTAAAGCTTGGTGGTGTTCATCTGTTCTTTTACTTCCTCCTCCCAGTTGTCGTATATTAGGTTTGGGTCTAATGGAAGGATAGCTGCCGAAAAAAGACCCACATACGCAAACTGTCCGTGCAGATGGTGGGATACGTGCATGGTGTGAAATCCTCCCATGGAGAGACCGGCTATAGCGCGTTGGTAGGGCTCGTTGCTGATCGGATATTTGCTTTCCGCTTCTGCCATAAACTGCGGGAATAGCCTCTCCCACTCTCCTGTCATCGCATTGGCTTTCTCCTCGTCCGAAGTGGGTCTGGCGGGACAGTTGTCCGGCATGATAACCACCATCTCTTTCACCTCGCCGGCTTGCAGCAGCGAGTCCATGATCTCCACCAGCCTACCCTGTTTGGTCCAGTCGTCCTCGTTGCCGTACATGCCGTGCTGCAGATAGAGGACAGGGAACTTTGTACATGGTGCATTGTCCCTTTGTACATTATCAGGCAGATAGACGCAGCAGGGCGTGCCGTTCAATGTGTCGCGCACTACTGTTCCTGCGTGCAGAGGTTCAGCACCCTTTGGGCTGCAACTACTTAAGATTCCTGCGGTCAAAAAAGCCGCAGCGATGTAGAGAATGTTTTTCATAATTTAGCAGTCATTTTCATTCGCATTTCGTTACCATTACGGACGTCATTGTAGCGTTTGAGTTCCGCCGGAAAGGTAGTTAACTATTTCTTCCAAGTATTTTTGGTCGGTCCTTTTCCGCTGCAAAGGTACTGCTTTTTATTGACATACGCAAGTATAGGAATGATTTTGTGCAAAATAATTAGGTGCTTATTGCTCGGTCATGTCTTGGTCATAGGTCGATGGAAAGTGGACAAAATGGCACTCAATATGGACATTTTGGCACACGGGATGGACATTTTGGCAGAGTTTTGCGTCTGGCACAGACATTGCAATAGATAGGGTGAAAACGTTTAAAACGCGAGCCGCAAAGCATACAAAACTCCTACAGCTCCGCACAACGCAAGATTGTTTAACTTGGGTTCTGGCAACAGACCCGCAAAATTAGGAGATTTAATTATGACACCTGCAATGTATCGTAGAAATGGATGGTTCCCGACAGTATTTGATGAGTTTCTGAACTCGGATTTAATGAACACCGTAAGTACAACCGCTCCGTCGGTTAACGTCAAAGAAACCGAGAAAGCGTATATCGTTGAACTGGCAGCGCCGGGCGTAAAGAAAGAGTACTGCCGCGTTCATGTCGATGAGGATCACAACCTGTGCGTCGCCATCGAGAACAAGTTCGAACACAAAGAAGAAGACAAACACTCGCACTATCTGCGCCGCGAGTTCTCGTACACCAACTACGAGCAGAAATACAGTCTGCCGGATGATGTGAACGAAGAAGAAATCAACGCCAAGGTAGAAGACGGTATTCTGACTATCGAACTGCCGAAAGTAAAGAAAGTAGAAGGCAAGACGACGAAACAGATTGAGATACAATAAGTCGAAAGACAAAAGACCGCTTCGCTCAAAGTAGAAAGTAGAAAGAACGGCAACCGGAAGGCTGCCGTTTTTTGGTGTTAGCCGAGCATCATAATTGCTTTCTTCAGCGCTGCGATGAAAGCATCCACATCCCCCTTGTCGTTATACAGACCGAATGACACCCGCACCGTTCCCGGCACGCCCAGTTCGTCAATCAGCGGTTCGGCACAGTGGTGTCCCGTACGGACCGCCACGCCCTGCTGGTCCAGCAATGTGCCGATATCAAAAGGATGGATCAGCCCTTCCGATGGCTTTTGACTTTCGACTTTGGGCTTTTGACTATTATATACGTTAAAACTGATGACTCCGGCTTTGGGTTGTCCGGCAGCATAGACATGTACGCCCTCAATGGCTGCTAACTGCTGCTCGCAGTAGTCCGTCAGTTCACGTTCGTGCGCCTCGATGGATTCCCAACCGATGGATTGCATGTACTCAATCGCTTTGTGCAGCGCATAGGAGCCTACGAAATTAGGTGTTCCGGCTTCGAACTTATAGGGCAAGTCGTTATAGGTCGTACCCGACCAACGGACATGGTTGATCATCTCGCCTCCACCCTCATGCGGCGGCAGTTGTTCCAGCCACTCACGCTTGCCGTACAGTACGCCGATGCCCGTCGGACCGTACATCTTATGTCCCGAAAACGCGAGGAAGTCGCAATCCAATGCCTGCACATTGACCTGCATATGCGGCACACTCTGTGCACCGTCAATGCACACCGGTATGTTGCGTTCGTGCGCGAGATGAATGATCTCCTCTACCGGATTGATGATTCCCAGCACATTGCTCACCTGCGCCACGGAGACCAGTTTCGTCTTTTCGTTCAGAAGCCCCTTGAAAGCCTCTATGTCGAGCGTTTGGTCTGCCTGTAGGGGAATATGCCGCAGCACCGCTTTCTTGCGCTCACAGAGCATTTGCCACGGCACAATGTTGGAATGGTGCTCTACGGCGGAGACGATAATCTCGTCACCCTCGTGAATGTACGGTTCCTCCTGTAATTCGTAATTTTTAATTTTTAATTCTCCAATGGCGAACGCCAACGTATTGATACTGTCCGTCGTGCCTTTGGTGAAGATAATCTCGTCGCTACTCTCCGCTCCGATGAATGCTGCCACAGCTTTTCGTGCCTCCTCATGTTTCATCGTTGCTACTTGGCTCAGGTGATGCACGCCGCGGTGGATGTTGCTGTTCCAATGGGTGTAAGCCTCCGTGATAGCATCTATCACCGCCTGCGGCTTCTGGCTCGTAGCGGCATTATCCAGGTACACCAACGGGCGTCCGTGTACCTTCTCGTTCAATATAGGGAAATCGGTTCTGTTCATACAGGTTTACTTGGGTTGGGATCCTTTCAGTTGGTTAAACATGAATCCTTAACGCCTGCAAAGGTACAACTTTTTTTTGAGATATGCAAGTTTTATGGCGATTTTCTTAAATTTGCGCCGGGTAGGAGTTTTCCCCCGAGAGAAAGAAAAAAGAAAAAGAAAAGAACCAAAAGAATAATAAAAAAGAAAGCCCAGCCCCGCCACCACCGCAGGTGGTAGCTACCACCTTTAAAAATAAAGGTGGTGGTACTGCACATACGCGCGAGGAGATGCCGGTGGCGTGGCGGTCGGTCGGACTATTTTTAAAGAAGATTTTTAGTTCTATGTGCCGATTTTCAGGATGTCCTTCGAACTTTGTCAGGTCGTTCCCGGGACATGGTCCCGTGATGGTCTTGTGCTTCATTCACCTTACCATCACGGGACCATCTTCCGAGAAACACCTAACGAAAGTACAGTCAGAACATAAGCGGAGTACCAGTAAACACTCTGATAGAAGTTGCCAATTATTAAGATTCCTCAATAACGCAAACAGGCGGACATCTCTGCCCGCCTGATTACTTTGTACATTGTACATTGTCCCTTTGTACATTACTTAACTTTCTGTCTTTTCCCGCGGAATTATATCCCGCTCGCCGCACGGTGCATTAGAGAAGCGAACATTCCGCTTTATTAGCGTTTATGCGCCGCTCATTTATGTGCGGCTTTACTTCACCTCCTGCCCGGTGAGGGTATAGGTCTTGTCACCACGGAGGATGAAGATCTGACCGTTAAGGAGAATGAGCCTGCCTCTGTCTCCGCCCTGAAGGGATGAAGAAATATCATCTATGCCTGTTGCTATGCCGGTGGTTGTGAACAATCCGGATTTAGTATCTAATGAGTTGTTGCTGGCATCTTTAGATACGACTGAGTAACCATATTGGGTGTTACTTGTCAAACCGGTTACTGTAAATCTGAATCCTTCCACTTGTTGCTGTTTTGCCATTCCGCGTGCCGGTGCAAAAGCAATTCCTGCCAACAGACCTTGCGCATTAAATGTGAGCGTGCATACTATTTGGTTATCTTTAGTAATAGCTATTTCGTATGTTTCTGCTCCGGTTACTACAGGCCAAACTATCTCTGCCGAGTTTTCTGACGGAGTGACAACAACATCCTCGGTCGGTTCAGTAACGGCTTCCGCATTTTTTACTTGAATGTCAAATTCTCCCCAATATGTATCGCGGAGATAAGCACGCTGACGACCTTCCGGCACATAAAGATAGATGTACTGCTTATTGCCTACATTAGCAAACGTATTCTCAGTAATCGTTGGAACGGTGGTTGCATAGCAGGTAATATCATCAAAATTCTTGCATTCTGCAAAGGCATAATCACCGATTGAGGCAACACTTCCACCGATTACCAAATGATTGATAGTGCTCATTCCATAGAAAGCGCTATCTCCAATAGCCGTAACTTCATTGCCTATAATGAGATTTTGCATTTGTTCGGGTGCTTCAACTCCATACGTAAAGTTGGAAGTCAAGGCTCCGCTACCGCTAATGGTTAATGTTTTTGTCTCATCATCATAAGTCCATGTAAGTTGGTTATCTTCGCCACATGTTCCGCTTTTGTCAACCGCAAACTCCGCAGTAAAAGTAGTATCTTGTGTTATAATGAAAGCACGCGGATTATCGGTATTTCCATCGCTCCATTGTGTAAAATGATAACCGTATTCAGAATTGGCGGTTAGTGTTACTTCTTCTAAGTATTCCGCCTCCTTACGAAATATGGAAATTTTATCGAAATACGGGTTCCAATCAGACTCATTTCGGTATAAATATATTGAGGATAAACTATCTACTCCTGCAGGAAGTTCTATTGTAAGGTCACCTATAATGCCTGTTGCATCTTTTGGGTGTGTATAAATCAATTTGTCAGTATTAGGAGTAGCGTATAAATTCGGTCCTACAGATCTGTCCGCTGGTTTCGTAATGTGGATTACGAACAAGTCCCCTTCGCGCAATGAGCCAGCGGCAAATTTTATTCCAAAATATTTTCCTATATCGAGTTTTGTTTTTCCATTTGATAAGTTAGTAGAGACACTACCCGGAATAGGGCCGGTTACCGTTCTTTCTATCACGGACGCTTGCATCAACAGGATCTTGCTATTTTCACTCATGGAAACAGTACCTCTCTCTAAATTATTACAGCTAACTGAAATCGTATATGTATCAAGGGCAAAAATAGCCATGAGGGCAGTATCTTGAGTAATTGTAATTACACGTGGGTTATCGGTATTTCCATCTGACCATTGTTTAAAATGATAGTGGTTATTGGGTATCGCTTCGTAGGTATGGGAACTTAAATAATCAAAACTACCGCTTTCGCCGACAATACTTCCATTTGCTTCATCACAACTAACATTGATTTCATACTGGTTGATTGCGAATTCAGCGGTAAAGGTAGTGTCTTGTGTTACGACAAAAGTTCTCGGATTATCAGTATTCCCGTCACTCCATCTTGTAAAATGATACCCATAATCCGGTATAGCCGTTAGTGTCACTTCATCCATATATTCAGCGGTGGGATTGCCGGAGATTGTACCATTTGTTGCATTTGAGGTTATAGAATAAGTATTCTTGGCGAATGTCGCAGTAAAACTTGTGTCCTGCGTAAGAATAATTGTTCTGGGATTGTTGGTATTTCCATCGCTCCATTGCGTGAAATGATAGCCGTAGTTAGCCGAGGCAGATATCTCTACTTCGTCCAGGTATAAAGCCGTTTTGTTACCTTCTGTCGCTCCCCATTCCGGGTTAGCAGATTCCGTTATGACCGAATACGAATTCTTTTCAAACTCAGCAGTAATAGTTGTGTCTCGTAACAAAACTATTACTCGCGGGTTATCGTTATTTCCGTCATTCCATTGAGTAAAGTGATAACCGCTATTAGGAACGGCAGTTAACTCAACATTAGTCAGATAATCATACAAGCCGGCACCTTCAACTCGACCATGAGTTTGATCACTTTCTGTTGTTACGGAATATTGATCTTGTCCTGAAATGGTTATTTTAAGATTTTTGATTTCCCACGTTGCGTATTTGGAACCTGTTGATTTATACCTAAAGGCAAAGACTGTATTTTTACCAACATATTCTATTGGTACGTTAATGGACACACTTACGAAAGTCCAGTTGGTATTGCTTGCATACGGGGAAATAGTCAGTTGTTGCCACTCGGAATCTGCCCAATTACCTTTAAAATCTTTCGCTACCCACAAAGTTAATTCATCGGAAGGAGTTGTAGCGTATCTATGGGTGTGTTCGAAGGATAGAGTTACATAAGAACTGGAACTCATATCTTTTATTGGAGTGAACAAAGTGCCAGTTGCACTTGACTTTTTACCTACTGCACCATATTGAGAACTATAACTCCAAACATCTGTATTATCTGTTGTAATTGCTCCCCAATTAGATCCACCTGTTGCTAAATAGGACAAACTTATTTTTTCAGGTTTAAAGATTGCACCCAAAGCTTGGCTATCAGCAGTCAGTTTGAAGTGTCTATATGCATTTGTATTACCGTCAGTCCATTTTAAGAATGTATAACCGGCATTAGGTAGCGCTGAAATGATTATAGTAGAATCACACTCATTAGGCTCGCTTTCTACGGTGATCCGTCCTTTCTTTTCATCTGCAAATAGTTGTATTAAATGTGAATAATCAATAATATCGTTAGACTCTGCCCTTATAAGAGAACTATATTCTTTTAGTAATTCCATATAACGATTATATTCTTCGCAAGAAACATATATTGATGCCTGACTACTTATACCATTGAAAGCACTATTTCCAATACTTGTGACTCCGTTGCCAATCGTCACAGAAGTCAAACCGATGCAATTATAGAAAGCACTATTTCCAATGCTTGTGACGCTATTGGGAAGCTCTACGGAGCTCAAACCGGTGCAATAATAGAAAGCATAATTTCCAATGCTTGTAACACTATTTGGAAGTTCAATAGAGGTAAGTTTTGACATCGTGTCACATAAACGAGAAGGGATATGTTCTACTTCATTGCCAAATAAAAATGATATGATATTAGATCTATTATAGTAAAATGGAGAATAACTTTCAGATGAGAAATCAGCACATTTTTTTGCATTCCATATTACAGAAGTTAAACCTGTGCACCCTCCGAAAGCCGCCCTTCCAATGCTGGCGACGTTTTTTGGAATCGTCACAGAGGTCAAACCGCTACAACCATTGAAAGCATAATATCCAATGCTTGTGACGCTATTGGGAATCGTTACTGAGGTCAAACCGCTGCAACCATCAAAAGCATAATTTCCAATGCTTGTGATGCCGTTTGGTATATCGAAAGAGGTAAAACCTGTACAACCTGCGAAAGCATAATTTCCAATGATAGTGACGCTATTAGGGATGGTTACAGATGTTAGACCAGTACAACCATCAAAAGTACCATCAATGCTTGTGATGCCGTTTGGTATATCGAAAGAGCTTAAACCTGTACAACCGGCGAAAGCATAATTTCCAATGCTAGTGACACTATTGGGAATTGTTACAGAGGTCAAACTGGTGCAACCACGGAAAGCACTATTTCCAATACTTGTGACGCTATTGGGTATCGTTACAGATGTCATGCCTGTACAACCAGAGAAAACTTGATCTCCAATGCTTGTGACACTGTCTCCAATTATGAAATTCGGTACTTGAGTGCCAAATATTATACTTAATTTGGAGGAAGTTGAATTATTGTTACCAACAATAGCATTAGAATTTAATGTAACAGACTCCAAACTACTACATCCCCAAAAGGTGCTATCGCCAATACTTGTAATACCAGCTGGAATCTCTAATGAGGTCAAACTGGAACAATACCAGAAAGCTCTATTCTCTATACTTGTTACGCTATTTCCAAAAGTCAAATAGGTTAAACCTTTGCATCCGAAAAATGCATAAACCCCAATGTTTGTGAGGTTATCAGAGAATCCAATAGAGGATAACTTTTCGCACAATGCAAAAGATCTTGTTCCTATAGTGGAGACGCTATCGCCCATTGTAACAGAGACTAAATGGCTACAGTTCTCGAATGCATAGTTACCAATGCTTTTGACACTATTGCCTATTATTGTCGTGGTTAAGCTGTCACAACCACGGAAAGCACTATTTCCAATACTTGTGACATTATTTCCAATAATATATGTTGTAACCTGATCTCCAAATTTATTCTTGAGATTAGATGATGAAGAATATGACTTACTAACTATTGCATTTGAATTTATGATAATAGAATCTAAACTAGTGCAACCATTGAAAGCATAATTTCCTATACTTGATACCCTTTCGCCAATTGTTATGGATGTTAAACCGGAGCAATTAGAGAAAGCACTCTCTCCAATGCTTGTGACACTGTTGGGAATCGTCACAGAGGTCAAACCGGAGCAATTAGAGAAAGCACTCTCTCCAATGCTGGTGACACTATGGGGAATCGTCACAGAGGTCAAACTGGTGCAACCACGGAAAGCCCTATCTCCAATGCTGGTGATGCTATTAGGAATTGTTACTGAGGTTAAATTTGGGCAATCTGCGAAAGCATGATCACCAATGCTTGTGACCCTATATTTATCTCCCCAATATTTTATCGAATCTGGGATAATAATGTTTCCTGAATAAGTAGAATAAGTACTCCACTGATATGTAACTTTTGCTGTTTTGTTACTTTCGTCGAGATCATACCAAATTTTGCCTACTTGCGTTGAGGCGAACATTGTTCCTGCATTTACCACTATAGCAAACAGGAGAAGAAAGAAGTGTTTTTTCATAAATTATCCCTAAATTTGTGTCGGGCGCAACTTTAAATGGTTGATATTTGGGTTAGTCAGGTATATACAAAACAAAAGCGCGAACATTATTCACGCTTATTCTTTTCTATTGAGGTTCCGGAAATGACCCTGCCAACAAGAATAAACAATAACGTTCACGCCCGATATGCTTAACCCTCCCGCCCTATGAGGGGCGCGAACGGATATTAACATACCCACGAGAACGCTTATTGCTGATTCCTCGTAGTGGGGACTAGTCGGGCACTGCACTCGATATGCGTTTCATCGCATATCTTCACCTGTTTAACGTCAGTGAGTGACGCACCGTTTTTTACGCTGTCGGCGGCAGCGGTATCATTATTTAACCTCTTTCAGTATCGTTTCAGGGTTTGTGCCCATAAGGGTGATCGCTGACAGCTTCTTGCCCATATCTTTAAGCGAGTGACCGCAATGGTAAAGGCTGTCATCTATTATCAGCCATCTGTCATGCGAGGGCGTTGACCATTTATGCGTATTCACGGGTTGCACACCTTTGGTGGTATTGTGCATGTCGCGCAAAGACTTATGTTCGCTATCCGAATAGATGTCTGCCGTCACTCCTTTTGCACGCACATCCAACATCTCAAACGTAGCAGCATCTATATACGCATCAATGATAATAACACGTTTTTGCGCTGTCTTAATCAAACTCTCCAATAGTGCTCGTGCAGCAAAGAACTCACCTTCAAAGAAAACCTGTTCTATCGGCGGTAATGATGTTCGCACAAAGAAATCAATCTTCTCTTCGTGGTCTGCCAATTGTTTCTGTTGTAAGGCTAATTGATTCTCTATATTTAATAAACGTTGATTAACGGCATAGCCTTTGAGCATGTAATCTTTAAGCACTTTATTTGCCCATTGACGGAATTGTGTGCCTCGGATAGAATTGACGCGATAACCAACGGATATAATCATGTCTAAGTTATAAAAGGGAACTTCACGCCTCACTTGCCTGTTTCCTTCCAAACGAACCTGTGCAATTTTTGCACATGTTGCTGCCTCTTCCAATTCGTGTGTCTTGTATATATTATGGATGTGCCTTAAGACAGACGTTCTGTCTGTACCAAACAATTCTGCCATCTGTTGCTGGTTCAGCCAAACAGTCTCATCTTGCAGCCGCACCTCCAATTGGATAGTGGCATCAGGCTGATATAATACTATCTCGTCTTTCATTTTCGTCAATAAACGCCTTTTATTTCAATTCTATGTTTGTGCTGATTCCTCGTAGTGGGGACTACTCGGGCACTGCACTCGATATGCGTTTCATCGCATATCTTCACCTGTTTAACGTCAGTGAGTGACGGTGGTTTATGCTTTGGGCAATTGAGGTAGCCCAGAGATATCAAGAGCAGACAAGGTTTGTAACTGCTTTACATAAGATTGTTGTTCCACTTGGATGGCGTCATCACAAAGCGATTCAATCCGGCTTCATTTTTAAACGTGTCGAATTGCACACGGTTAAAATTCGGGTTATGCAATGTTTCCATAAGCCAAGGAATTCAATGGTATTGCGGTTTCGCATCCAGTTTTGTATGGCAAAACGCGGATCATCACTATTTCGGTAGCGAGCAATATCTGTCAATGAGATATACTCATTCCGATAATCTTCTGTGTAGATTCCTACATTAATGCCTTGCACGGTCTATATGTTCCAACATGTGTTGAAGGCGGCCTAAGTCTCTAATGGCTTCTCTCATATAATAAGATTTTATCTTTATCTATATATGGTTGTGCAAAAGGAAGCAGTCCATCTTCTGAAACCAAATCCACCGTGCGACCTAATTTCTGCTCCAAATCTGTAATCATGTGGAAAAACTTGAGACCAATAGGCTGTGTATGATCAAGCCTTACCAAAATATCTATATCGCTATCCGGTCGCTCTTCGCCACGTGAACATGAGCCGAACAAATACGCTCGTTCGACAGGCTGCGTGGCGAGATAGGCTTGTATCTCAGGTATCATTTTTTGGATATCTGCACTTGGCATAACTCTGTTCTCCTTTTAACCCTTTTGGGCGATAAATTGATTTTGCGCTGCAAAATTACACAAAAAAAACGACATACGCAAGAGTGTATGCCATTTTTGAGCTATTTTTCTTTTTTCCTACTTTAGGTAGGGGAGAATCAGAGCGTGTTGATATATTCTACGGTGTTGCCCACGGAGGCGAGGTATTGCTGAAAAGCTTCCCGGCTGATGACGACCGTTCCGCGGCAGTCATTGGGGTGAAAACTGAGCGTCTCAGCATCCTTCAGACGGCTGTCGAGGAACAGTATCACATGGTGCTCCGTGTCGTTGATAAGCCCGAAGGGACTGACGCTGCCGGGCTCTAATCCCAGGTACCGCATCATCCTCTCCGGAGAGGCGAAAGACAGTTTGCCGGGAGCTTTCTTGCCCTGCGAGACCAGGATATCTTTCAGCCAGTGCTCGATGTCATGGATAGCCAGGTCGTAGTCACAGGGGAAGCAAATCAGGTAATGCTGGTCACCCTTGTGGTTGCGCATGAAGATATTCTTGCAATGCACGGAACCGTCGTCGTGCCACCACCGTTTCGCTTCCTCAATGGTCTTACCCTCGGGGTGGTTGTAGGTGGTGAAAGGAATAGCGTGTTCCTCCAGATAGCGCAGCACTTTCTCCTGCCGCTCGGAAATAATCTCGTAGGTCATAGTTGTTCTATTTTTTACCACTCGATGACCGCGCCGATAGGCCGGTCGAGTAGGGTGAGGTGGTTTTTCCGGGCTATGGAGCGGGCCACGGAATCGGGTTCGTTCCACGCATGCGGAGCCAGTGAGAACTTGTCATGGTGGACGGTGATATACTGCTTGGCCTGCAGGTCTGTCATAGCCTTCTCCAAGTCTTCGGGTAACATATGTATATACGCCCAGTTGGGGTTGTACTGGCCGTTCTCCATAACCGCCAGGTCCACTTCTCCATACTGCTCACGGATACGCTTGAAACGGTCGTCATACCCTCCGTCTCCGCCGATATAGACCTTGCGTCCCCGGCTCTCCAGCAGGAACGACGCCCAGAGGGTCTCGTTGGCGCCGAAGAGGCGGTTGGAGAAATGGCGGGTGGGCAGGCAGGTGATATGTATTTGTGATTTGAGATTTGTGATTTGAGATTTGACATTGGATATTTGGGTATGGTCATACCAGTTCATCTCGGTGATGATCTCCGGCGAATAACCCCAGAGGGTGAGGTATTCGGCGATACCGAGCGGACAGACAGCGTGCTTCACTCGCGGCCGCAGGTCACGCAGCGTAGCATAGTCCAGATGATCCCAGTGTTCATGCGTAATCACCAGTAAATCAATATCCGGCATCATATCAGGCGTGTAGTAGTCGGTGCCCGGAAAAGGCTTCATCATCACCGAGGCAGGGAACTCCATCTTCAGCAGCGGATCGACCAGAACGGTCTTGCCGCCGAGGGTGAAGAGGTACGATGAGTGGCCGAACCAGATGAACCAATCGCTCTCTTTGCTGAGGCTCCGTATATCTGTCTGAACGATCTCCAGCGGTTTCTTGGGCACCCGCTCGTTCGTTCTGTCCGTCAGGAATTTCCACATAGCCGCCACTCCCGAAGAGCGTTCTCCGGTGAACTGCGGGGTAGGGACCTCGTTCCGGAAATGCCGTCCTGTATGGCCGAAAGGATGGGGACCGAAAGCAGGGTGGTGCAGCACCGCCATGACGGCGATGAGCAGTCCTGCCAAAATCCCGGTAATAATCAGTATGTGTATCATTCGTCCGGTCATCTGTTAAGGCTTGTAATAACTCTCCTCCAGGATCTTCTGCGCGTCCGGTTCAGCCATCAGTTGCTGTAACGTAACGGTCTCGTTATGCTCCATATAACTCTCTACAATCCGCCATCCGAGCCATATGCCCAACCGTCCCGGGGCATCCTGTGAGACCTCCGAGGTGAAAGGACCGTCGTTCAGGTAGCTGGTCAACACCAGACTCTCGGTCTTGAACAAATCCCGCTTATCCATCACCAAATGCCAGATTGCCTGCTCGTTACTAAGGCACCATTTCCACTGCTCTTTCGTCCATCCCATGACTTCGTAGCCCGGTAACTCATCGAAGATCCGGGAGGTAAGGTACATCACCTTGCCCCGATACATCATCTGGTCCAGCAGACGGCTCTTGGTGGAGGTATAAGGCAGGTTGCGGAAGAGGAACGCACTGATGACATCTACCGGTATGCACTCCGGACGCATGGTCTGTTTCTGGTAGTCATAGACCACGCGGTTGTAGTACTCGTAGTCGCTTCCGAGATACATGTCCGCACCGATACCGATGAGGTCGTCGCCGAAATAGACGGGGGTCTGGAAGCCGGAGATAAAGAGATACAGGGTAGGGATCTCCGTCTCCGGATAGAGGTACCGGATACGCGCAAAAGCCTTGCCAAGCGTTTGCTCCAGACCGCTCACATCGGCGAAGAGAGACTGCTCTCTCTCGTTCGTCTTCCGGAAACCGTAGGTGGTGTCGCTCAGGAACTGCGGCAGCGCTTGCGCCAGGTAGGCGGTGTCGGAGACAGGGATGCCGAGGATATCCTCTACCCACAGCGGCATGAACACCGGATAGGTGTCATACAGAACACGTATATCTTGCGCCACAGACGACTCGTGTACATTCATCAACGCATTGTCAAAACGCACTATCTCAATATCTTGCGCCTCTATATCCTTCGGGAAATAGGTGCGCTCGGAGTGGCAGGAGGTCAGCGCAAGAATAATGAATAATAGGTACTGAATAACGTAATAATTTTTCATCTTTCAATCATCAATTATCAATCATCAATCCTCCATCCTGCCGTCTTTGATCTCGATGACGCGGTCGGCAATAGAAGCGAGCTCTTTGTCGTGGGTGACCAGCAGAATGGTCTGGCCGTAGTCCTTGCGCAACTGCAAGAGCAGGGCTGCCAGCTCTTGCTTGTTCTTCTCGTCCAGACTGCCGGTAGGTTCGTCCGCCAGAATGATATCGGGACTCATCATCAGCGCCCGCGCTGCGGCTACACGCTGTTTCTCGCCGCCGGAGAGCTCGTTGGGCTTGTGGCCCATCCGTTCGCTGAGGCCTAAATCAGTCAGCATTTTCTTGGCACGGGCCAGGTACTCAGACTCTTGCTCACGCGCAATCATCGCCGGGATGCAGACATTCTCAAGGGCCGTGAACTCCGGCAGCAGCTGGTGGAACTGGAAGATAAAACCTATATGTTTGTTCCTGAACGCCGCTAACTGCTTGTCGTTGAGGGCAAAGACATCCGCTCCGTCAATGAGCACCTTACCGGACGAAGGTCTGTCCAGCGTACCGATGATCTGGAGCAGGGTGGTCTTACCTGCGCCGGACTTGCCGATGATAGCTACTATCTCGCCTTTCTGAACGCTGAGGTTCACACCCTTCAGCACTTCCAGCGTGCCGAACGATTTATGTATATCCTGTACTTCTATCATAGCTCAATCGTTAGTTTGCGGTCGCCGTTCTCCAGTGGGGTGATCTTCACATAGACGGTGTCTTCCGGCAGGAGAGGCTCGATCATCTCCGGCCACTCGATGAAGCAGTAGTTGCCGGAATAGAGATACTCCTCCGCTCCGAAATCCATCGCCTCGCGGATGTCCTTCAGCCGGTAACAGTCGAAATGATACACCTCACCCTTGCATGGTTGTTCCACGTCATACACATTGACGATGGCGAAAGTAGGACTGTTGACAATATCGGCGGTACCCATCGCCTCGCACAGCGATTTGATGAACGTCGTCTTACCGGCACCCATCTGTCCGTCGAAAGCAAAGACCCGGTGCGGCTCGCACTCCTTCAGGATCTCCAGCGGACTTACTTCTTCCCCCCGCTCGTTCAGCAGGACAAGATGACTTTCAGGTATTCCATTCCCCTCCCTTGAGGGGAGGTTGGGTGGGGTTATTTCCCTCTTTTTTATCGTATAAATACTCATGGTCGTAAAAAATATTCAATTCTCAGAGCGTTATTTTGGACTGAAAATGCTCGTAAAGTGCTGATCCTTTGGTCTTTCCAAGCAATTCTATCCATTCTTCTTTTTTCGCCAAACCAGCGCGTTTCACAGAGCCGAAACGGCGCAGTATCTTCTGCTTGGTAGCAGGGCCAACTCCTTGAATATCATCGAGTTGGCTATGTATCTGCGCCTTACTCCGCTTGGATTTATGATAGGTGATGGCAAATCGGTGTACCTCGTCCTGTATATTCGTCAGCAGGCGGAACACTTCGCTTGTCACCGGCATACTTATCTCCGCCGGAGGGAATCCGTAGAGGAGGGTCTGCGTACGGTGTTTGTCGTTTTTCTTCAGACCGGCGATAGGGATAGAGAGGCCTAACTGGTCCTCCACTGCTTCGCGTATGGCGTGCATCTGTCCTATACCGCCATCGGCGATGATGAGGTCCGGCATCTGTCCGCCTTCGTCCAGGAGGTGCTGGTATCTTCTCCTTACTACCTCGCGCATGGACGCGTAGTCGTCGGCTCCTTCGACGGTCTTGATCTCAAACCGCTTATAGTCGCTCTTGCTGGGTTTGGCCATACGATAGACGACGCAGCCGGCCACGGCGTTGGTGCCTTGTATGTTCGAGTTATCGAAACACTCTATCCATCGGGGCAGGGTAGGCAGCCCCATCATCTGTTGCAGCTCCGTGAGGATACGCACTCCCCGTTGCTCGGGGTTCAGCTTGTCCTCCTGTTTGAGGCGGTCCATCTTATACTGGCGGACGTTTTGCATCGCCAAATCCAGGAGCTTCTTCTTGTCTCCGGAGACAGCGATATTGACATGCATCGTCTCGTCGAAAACCTCCGGTATGAACGGAACAATCACCTCTTTGGTTCGGCTCTCCAGCCGCTCTCTAAGCTCCATCATTCCCATAGCCAGCAGCTCTTCTTTCTCCTCGTCCATCTTTCTGCGGTATTCGATCGTCTGTCCCTGTACGATAGAGCCGTTATGCACATGCAGCATGGAGATATATACTTTGTCGTCCTGTTCGTCGTAACCGAAGACGTCCATGTCGCCTGCGTGAGTGTTGGTGATGATCGTTTTGCTCTTGAACTGCTCCAGGAGTTCTATTTTTCGTTTGATCTCAGCGGCTTCTTCATACTTCATTTCTGCCGATTTTATCGCCATTTCTTCCTCTAACTGGCGGCCAATATCATGTGCATCACCTTTGATGAGTTTGCGAGCCTGGTCTATCCATTCGGCATAATGCTCACTGCCGGGCCGCATCTCGCATATACCGCAGCAGTTATGAAGATGGTATTTGAGGCAAACACGCACTTTGTTTTTCTCGATGGAATCGGGCGTAAGAGGGATGTTACAGGTGCGGATGGGGTAGAGTTTGTGAATCAGTTCAAGGACGGTATCTACGGTATAGCCGAAGGTATATGGTCCGTAGTATTCACCGCTTTTCTTATTGATAGTGCGTGTCTTGAAGATGCGAGGGTAGGGTTCTTTGGTAATGCAGATGGAGGGATACGATTTACCGTCCTTGAGCAGGATGTTATAATGCGGCTGGTATTGCTTGATGAGGTTGTTCTCCAGCAGGAACGCGTCCTGCTCGCTATCAACCACTACATAACGTATATCCGCTATATGGGCTACCAGCTGGCGGGTTTTCGAGGACTGGTGGTCTTTGTTGAAATAACTATTGACGCGACGATGCAGGTTCTTGGCCTTACCGACATAGATAATCTGCCCGTCCTTGTCGAAGTACTGGTAAACCCCCGGATTTTCCGGTATGCGTTTTAATAGCAGGGCAATATGTTTGTCTTTCTCACTCATCTACCTCAATACCAAACAGGCAATCGATATCTACGCCTCTCTCCTCCAGATATTTTCTGCCGTTCAGACCTTCCAACTCAATAATGCAGTTGGCGTATATTTTCCTGACGCCTGCTTTTTTAACCAGTTCTACTGCCGCCATCAGAGAGCCGCCGGTAGCCAAGATGTCGTCATGGATAAGGACTACATCGTTTTCGTTCAGTGCGCCCTTGTGCATCTCAACAGAGTCCGTACCGTACTCTTTGGTGTAACTGACCGTTATGGTTTCTGCCGGCAGTTTGCCGGGTTTGCGGATAGGTACAAATCCTGCCCCTATCTCCATAGCTACCGCCGGAGCAATGATAAATCCGCGCGACTCGATACCTACCACCTGAGTGATACCAAGCCCTTTATAGCGTTTTACCATCTCATCCCTCATCCACCGCAGACATTCCGGTTTTGAAAGTGCCGTAGTGATATCCTTGAATTGTATGCCCTTAATCGGGTAGTCGGGTACATTGCGGATACTTTGTTTTACTTCGTTTGCTGTCATAAAGTTATTTTGTCATTTAGTCATTTACTATTTGTTTGTTTATTGTTTGTTCCACGTGAAACACTCCAAATTAGTTTGCTTGCAAACTAAAGCGCGTGTATTACCGTCCCATAAGCACCAATAAGACACTGATATCGTTAGGACTCACGCCCGGTATGCGTTGCGCTTCGCCTATAGAGCGCGGCCGGATGCGTGTCAGTTTCTGGCGTGCCTCGGTGCTGAGGCTCTGTACCTCCTCGTAGTTGAACGTCTCGGGAATGCGGATCTGCTCCAGACGTTGCAGTTTGGCGGCCTCCAGCTGCTCGCGTTTGATATATCCTGCGTACTTGATCTGTATCTCGCAACTTTCTGTGATTTCATCGGATATATCCGTCATCTTTTCTTTGAGGGACGGTAGTACTTCCGACAGCGCCTTGATACCGACCTGCGGGCGGAGGATAAGATCGCTGATCTTGCAGCCCTCGTGAAGCGGCGTGCTGCCGATAGACTCCAGCCAGGAGTCAATCTCTCCCTTATGAACGGTGGTGGACTGCATATATCCGATGAAATCGGCACAAGTAGCTTGTTTCTGTCTCAGTAAGTTGTACCGATAGCTGTCTGCCAGCCCCATCTCATAACTGCGGGCAGTAAGCCGTTCGTCGGCATTGTCCTGGCGCAGGAGGATACGGTATTCCGCACGGGAGGTGAACATACGATAGGGTTCGTCCACTCCTTTGTTGACCAGGTCGTCTATCAGTACGCCTATATAACTCTCGTCCCTGCCCATGGTGAACGGAGCACCGCCGTGGACGTTGATATGTGCGTTCACACCTGCCACCAGTCCCTGGCCGGCTGCCTCTTCATAACCCGTGGTACCGTTGATCTGTCCGGCGAAAAACAGATTTCTAATCTGTTTCGTCTCCAGTGTATGGTGCAGTTGGGTGGGGTCGAAGAAGTCGTACTCGATGGCATATCCGGGGCGGTACATCACTACATCTTCCAGTCCTTTGATGGTCTTCAGTCCCGCCAGTTGTACCTGCCACGGCAGGCTGCTGGAGAACCCGTTGACGTAATACTCATTACTATCCACCCCTTCGGGTTCGAGGAAGATCTGGTGGGCTTCCTTGTCGGCAAAGGTCACTATCTTAGTCTCTATGGAAGGACAGTAACGAGGACCGATACTCTTGATTTGTCCGTTGAAAAGGGGAGAATCTGCCAATCCGGCACGCAGTGCCTCGTGCGTAGCAGGATTGGTGTATGTAATCCAGCAGGGCATCTGTTTGAGTTCCCGGTGAACGGTATCCAAGTACGAGAATTGGTGCCAGTCGTTATCACCGTCCTGGCGGATGAGTTCGTCAAAACGGATAGAGCGTGCATCTAAGCGTGCAGGCGTGCCTGTTTTCATCCTGTCGGCTCTGAAGCCGAGCGCTACCAATTGTTCTGTCAGTCCGTAAGAGGCGGGTTCGGAGGTGCGTCCTCCTGCTATCTGCGTCTTGCCGCAGTGCATCAGGCCGTTGAGGAACGTGCCGTTGGTGAGCACTACGGCTTGCGCCTGCATCTCGATACCCAAGGCGGTCTTTACGCCGCAGACCTTATTATCTTTGATAATAAGCGAGATGACTGTGTCCTGCCAGATAGTCAGGTTATCGGTATGGGAGAGCACTTTCACCCATTCCTCGATAAAGTGCTTGCGGTCAGACTGACTGCGCGGGGACCACATAGCGGGTCCTTTGCTTTGGTTGAGGAGGCGGAACTGGATAGCACTCCGGTCGGTGACGATACCCATCTGTCCGCCGAGAGCGTCTATCTCCCGTACGATCTGGCCTTTGGCAATACCTCCCACGGCCGGATTGCAGCTCATCTGCGCAATCTTGTTCATGTCCATGGTGATGAGCAGCGTACGGCTCCCCATCCGGGCAGCTGCGGATGCTGCCTCACAGCCGGCGTGTCCGGCTCCTACTACTATGACATCGTATTTGAAATTCATCCGATCAAATCGACAATTATTGTTATTTTCTTCCTATGGTTTTATTGCGGTGCAGCCATCTCCATATGCCCGAGAAGCTGTTAGCGGTTATTGTCCGGACATGAGGCGAGAAGGCGTTCTCTATATGGTTGCGGTACGTGATCTCATATGTTCCGGGGTGAACCAGAATACCGATGATGTCGAACCGCGGTGTTTTCTCTATCTTGCGATATTTGATATAGGCGTTAGCCGCTGCGATGATACGTTTTCTCTTGGTTTCATCGACATATTCCTCCGGCAGTATATTGCCGTAAGTGGAGGTCCGTGCCTTCACCTCGACAAAGACGATCTCTTTTCTGTTCTCCGCTATCAGGTCCACCTCCAGGTGCCCCATCCGCCAGTTGCGTTCTATCACCCGGAGTCTTTTACGCTCCAGTATCTTCGCGGCTTCCTCCTCGCCGATGATGCCTATGGGGTTGGTGACAAATGCCATCGTATCGTCTTAGTTCAGTTGTTCCATACGCGCTGCATCGAGCCTCAGGAGGATAAACAGCAGCAGTGTGAATCCCCATAACGAGCTACCGCCGTAGCTGAAGAACGGCAGCGGGATACCTATCACCGGCAGGAGTCCCAGTACCATACCCACATTGATAGTGAGGTGGAAGAGGAAGATACCTGCCACTGCGTACGCGTATATGCGCGTCGTTATGTTACGTTGCCTCTCGGCGATGAAGATCAGTCTCAGGATGAAGACCAGATATACCAGCAGTACGGCAACGGATCCTACAAATCCCCATTCCTCACCTACGGTACAGAAGATAAAGTCGGTGTCCTGCTCCGGGACGAACTGCAGTTTGGTCTGGGTGCCTTTGAGATAACCTTTTCCGAAGAAGCGTCCCGATCCGATGGCTATACGTGCTTGGTTGACGTTATATCCTGCTCCGGCAGGGTCCTCTTTCATACCCAGCAGCACCTCGATACGTATCCGCTGGTGGGGTTGCAGCACTTTCTGGAAGACGAAGTCGCAGGCGTGGGTGTATCCGATACATAAGAGGGTGAAAGCTGCCACAAAGAGCAGCATGTATTTCCGCCAATAGAGGCTGATGAAGGTGTTATAACCTATCAGCGCCAGCACCACTCCCATGGCCACCCAGTCGAACGGAACGGCTATCCATATATTGACAATCAAGCAGATAGCATAGACAGCAACCACGCTGCTGATCATAATCAGCGCCTGGTAACGGATATAATGCTCCTTGCAGAGAAAATATATCTCCACGGCGGTGAGGACAAGCATACAGGTGAGGATACCGACAGAGCCTGTACCTAACGGCAGCGGCACTCCGCCGAACCGGATACTGATGATAAACAGCGCTACCGCCGCCACGCCCATCCATAGTACGTAGCCGCTCATTCCCTGGCGGTAGAAGACGAGCAGGAAGGAGGCAAAGACGAGTGCCGAACCGGTCTCTTTCTGCAGGACCATGATGATGAGAGCCGGTACGCCGATGATAGCAAAAGGTACGATGAGATCGCGCCAAGTACGTATCTTATAGTCGTACCGTCCCATGTATTTGGCGATAGTCAGCGCCACTACGCATTTGGCAAACTCCGCAGGCTGCAGACTCACGGGGCCGAGTGATATCCAGGACATAGAACCTTTGATATCGTGTGCCAGGAAAGGCGTAGCGAGCAATAGCAGGAGCATCGCGCCGTAGGCGAAATAGGTCAGCACATCATATGTCTTGTAGTCTATGAGCAGCAGGAAAATACCCAGAGCCAGCGAGCCCATGAGCCAAGCGAACTGCTTTCCTGCACGGTTGGAGAAGTCGAAGATGCCGGTCTGGTCAAAGGTATAGCTTGCGCCATAGATATTGAGCCATCCGAAGAGGGCTAAGAGCAGGAACAGACCTATCGTGATCCAGTCCACATGTTGCCATATGTTACCATTTCTTGACGCTCTCATTGAGTACTGCTGAAGCTATACGGTTTTTCAGATCTTTGCGTTTCATCTCTCCTGTGAGATATTGCTCTATCATCATCGAGGCTACCGGGCACGCCCATGTGGCGCCGAATCCGGCGTTCTCCACTACTACCGCCACTGCTATCTGCGGGTTCTCCACCGGAGCAAAACCGATGAAGATAGCGTGGTCCCGTCCGTGGGGGTTCTGCGCCGTACCGGTCTTCCCCGCCATATGGAGGGTGTCGATAGCGTAATGGCGTCCCGTACCATAGACCATCACGCGGTGCATACCATCCTTGACCGCCTCGAAATGCTTCTTTTGGATAGCTATCTCGTGCCGGTGGGTCTGCATGGAATCGTTCTTGTTGAGGTGGGGCGTGATATAATAGCCTTCGTTGGCAATCGCTGCTGCCTGGTTGGCTAACTGCAGCGGGGTAGCCAGTATCTCTCCCTGTCCGATACTGAGGGAGCGGATAGTGATGGCTTTCCATCCGGTCTTGCCGTAGAACTTATCGAAGAGCCGTGTGCTTGGTATGCTTCCGGAGGACTGTTCGCTTAGGTCCGTGTCGGTGAATTTCTGTCCCAGTCCGAAGCTCATGACCGTCTCTCTCCATAGCTCATAGCGACGGCGGAAGGCTTCGTTGTCCTTGCCGTACCCGTCTTTCTCCATCAGGTCTCTGAAGGCGCACCAGAAATAGGGGTTGCAACTCTGCTCGATCGCTTTGTCCAGCGCCACCGGCGAGCCGTGGTGGTGGGTACACTTGATAGGTTTGCTACCGGGGCCGGAGCAGGGGTACAGGGTGTTGGGCGTAATGCCGCCCTGCTCCAGACAGACGAGCGCCTGCACGGTCTTGAAGGTCGAGCCGGGAGGGTACATCGCCTGGGTCGCGCGGTTCATCAACGGCTTGGTGGGGTCTTTGAGGAGTGCGTTGTAGTTCTTGCTGCGGTCTTTGCCCACCAGCACTTTCGGGTTCCACGAGGGGTTGGAGACGAGTGCCAGTATCTCTCCGGTCTTGGGTTCGATAGCCACGGCGCTGCCTATCTTGCCCGCCAGCAGTTCCTCCGCCAGGAGTTGGAGCTTGATATCCAGCGTGGTATGGAGGTCTGTACCGGCTTTGGCGGTGACGTCGAGTTCGCCGTCCTGATAACTACCTTTTATCCGTCCCCGTACATCGCGCATGAGCACTTCCATGCCTTTCTCTCCGCGCAGTTCTTTTTCGTAGGTTCTCTCCAGTCCGTCCCGTCCGGAGTAGTCTCCGCGGGAGTAATAGGGGTCGCGGTCTATGTCGTTCTGGTTGACCTCCCCCACGGAGCCTAACACATGTGCTGCGGCTTTGTAGGTGTAGTCACGCAGCGTCCGTTTCCGTATCTGGATGCCGGGGAAGAGGAAGAGCGACTCCTGGATGGTGGCAATATCTTCTTTCTTGAGCTGGCTCATGAACACCTGAGGTGTCCAGCGTGAGTAGCCGCGGTTTTTACGCCGGTCTTTGATTTCCGCGATTCGTCCGTCAAACTCGGCGCGCGTGATAGAGAGTGTAGCGCAGAAGGCGGTGGTGTCCCAATCCTTGCCCATCTCCCTCATGGTCATCGTAATCTCATAGATAGGCTGGTTGAAGACGAGCAGTTCGCCGTTGCGGTCGTATATCAGTCCGCGGGAAGGGTAGATGGTCTGTTTGACCAAGGCGTTGTTGTCCGCCTGGTCTTTGGTTGACTGGTCAATGATTTGCAGATAGAAAAGACGTATTATATACACCAATACTATCACAACGGCAATGCCGCTGATGACGTATCGGCGATTATAATACTTATCGTTAATCATCTGTATGTAAGCGCGTTATATCCGATAATACAAAGAATGGTAATCAGGCTGCTGACGGCTGTCTCTACGAGCACAAAGCCGAAATGCGACCAGCTCCATGCAGCGATTGTGAAGACCGTCAGATGGTGGAGAAGCACCAGAATCACGACATATTTGACGAACGCCTCCATGCCGAGGGTGTGCAGGCTGATCTGCTCGTTGAGTCTCTCTTTGTCGTTCACCACGGCACTCAGCAGATACGGCCGGATGAACATAATGAGGATGCAGGCGGCGGTATGGATGCCGAGCGAGTTACAGAAGGTATCCATGACTATTCCCGCAGCGGCTCCGAGGAGCATATCCACGCTGTGGGGCAGGGTGATGGGCATCATGAGGAGGCACAGCACGTATATATAGGGATGGCAGACGCCGAAGAGCTGCAAATGGTTGAAAAGCAGCACTTGCAACAGCATCACAATGACATATCGTCCTATTTGTTTAGTCCAGTCCATGTTGCAGTTCCTCCATTTCGTTCAAGTCTTCGTTTTGCACGACCTCCACATATTTGAGCCGTTTGAAGTTCGTGTTGAGCCGTACGCGGATGGTATGGTATGAGTCACCTTCCTTGAGGGTGCTGTTTTCCACGATTCCAACGGGTATTCCTTCCGGGAAGACGGGGCTCAGTCCGCTGGTGATGATGGTGTCTCCGGGGTTGACCACCATGTGTGCCGCTACGTCGGTGAGCAGCGCAAAACGGCTGTCTTTCCCGTCCCATTGCAGAGTGCCTATATAGTCGTTTTTGGCAAACCGGCAGCTGAGGTTGGTGTGGGTGTTGATGAGCGGCAGGACGACGCTGTATTTCCGTCCCACAGTCCTGATGATTCCTACGACTCCTTCGCTGTTCCGTACTCCTTGTCCGCGCCGGATGCCGTCTATCTCTCCGCGGTCGATGGTGATATAGTTATGGAGCCGGTCGGTGGTCATCTGTACCGCTTTGGCGCTCATGTGGTGCATGGTAGCGCGGTTATCGGTCGAGTCCATCGCGTCTATCATGTTGCGCAACCGGGCGTTCTCCTCCGCCAACTGCTCGTTCTGGGTGCGGAGTGAGAAATAGCCGGTTATCTCGCTGATCTGCCGGTTCTGCCAAGCTACGAAGCGGTTCGCCGTACTGAACATGCTGCTGCGGGGATAGGCGCTATTGAGGATAATAAGCAAAAACGCAGCAACTTCCAAGGCTATGAATACCAGGAAGTTGCTATAACGGAGCAGTATCTTCAGCAAGTTCTGCATACTGCTGTGTCTTTTTAGCGGAGCAAGAAGCCGAAGTTATTCACGTTCTTGAGTGCAATGCCGGTTCCTCGTGCAACGGAGTGCAAGGGGTCGTCTGCTACGTGGAACGGAATGGTGATCTTGTCCGTGAGACGTTGTGCCAGACCGTGGAGGAGTGCGCCACCTCCGGTGAGGTATATACCGCGTTTGACGATATCGGAGTACAACTCCGGTGGTGTAGCCTCAAGGGCCTGCAGGATAGCGCCTTCTATCTTCGAGACACTCTTCTCCAGGCAGTGTGCTATCTCCTGGTAGCTGACTGGCACAGACATAGGCAGTGCGGTCACTTTGTTCGGTCCGATAACCACGAAATCCTCCGGTGCGTCCTCGAGTTCGGGGAGTGCAGATCCCACCTGGATCTTGATACGCTCTGCCGTCGGTTCGTCGATGCGCAGGTTGTGCATACGTCCCATATACTCGATGATATCCTGGTTGAAGTCGTCCCCGGCGATCTTGATAGACTTGTTGGAGACGATTCCACCGAGTGAGATGACAGCAATCTCCGTCGTACCGCCGCCTATATCCACGATCATACATCCGTCGGGGCTCTCTACGTCCACGCCGATACCGATAGCCGCCGCCATAGGTTCGTATATCATATAAACATCGCGTCCTCCGGCATGCTCGGAGCTGTCACGCACCGCACGTATCTCCACCTCTGTCGATCCCGACGGGATACAAACCACCATACGGATGGAAGGGGTGAACAGCCGTGCCTGCTTCGGTATCATCTTGATCATACCGCGGATCATCATCTCGCAAGCGTAGAAATCCGCGATCACACCGTCGCGGAGCGGGCGCACGGTACGAATCATGCTACCTCCCTTACCGATCATCTGCTGTGCCTTGCGGCCGACGGCCACCATCTTGTTGTCCGCCATGGAGATAGCAACTACCGACGGCTCATCCACCACGATCTTGTCATCGCACATGATGATCGTGTTCGCCGTTCCCAGATCGATTGCAATCTCTTGTGTAAAAGAAAAAAGTCCCATATGTATATTTATGATTGATGTTTATAATTGGGGTGTCCCGAGGACGGGACAAAAGTGATTGATGATTGATGATTTATAGCACACAATAATGCAATCTATAAAATTTCGTGCAAAGGTACAACTTTTTTTTGAATTATGCAAGAGAAAAGGTCAAAAAGCAGTCATTATTTTGTTCAGAAGCCCTTTGCAGCCTTTCTCGATGTCTTTGTACGCCCGTTCAAAATCTCCGGTGTACCAAGGGTCTGCCACGTCGCGGTCCTCTCCTGCCCAGTGCATCATCAGACTCACTTTGTGCCGCTCGGGTGCTCCGGCATCCACCTCCGGCTCAAAGCCTAAGATATACCGCATCCATCGGAGATTGGAGCGGTCCATACAGACGATGAAATCGTAATAATCGTAGTCGGCTTTGGTCATCTGCCGGGCTGCACGGTGCGTAAACGGAATACCTTTCTCCTGCATCTTACGCTGTGCAGGCGGGTAGATGTCGTTGCCGGTTTCTTCGGTGGAGACGGCGGCAGAAGCGATGTCAAAAGCTCCGTTTTCATCGAGGTTTTTGAGTACAAACTCCGCCATCGGGGAGCGGCATATATTCCCGTGGCAGACAAAGAGAATTTTCTTTTTCATGCGTGTTGGGACTTTAGTTTCTCCCGGATGAGGGCTTGGATGAACGTGTCGAGTTTGGAGTACTGCTTGCGTTTGAAGGCAGAGCATCCCGGATCGAGTTTCTTCTCGAAGGGAGCTTCCGGGTCGGGCTTTTTGAACTGGGCATAGAAACGTGTGCGGTAGTTTTCCAGTTGCGAGCGGAGTCCGTCTATACGAGCCCGTTCCTCCGGCGTCATGGCAGCGAGTTCATCCGCCGTGTAACGCTCTGAGCGGATGATGTCCGTCGCCATACGGCTCACTTCTCCGAAAGCGCGCATGTTCGTGAGTTCGGCTCCCTGCGGCGGTGTCTTGTCAAAATTGCGCGGGGAAGCGACTTTGTAGGCTTCCTGTACGCCTACTTTGAGTACAGCTCCGTTGGGGGCGCGGTACTTTTTCTGCCGCATGACGACAGTGCCGTTTTTTTCCAATTTTCCGTGCATCTCGGCGACGGGTGCATAAAGTGTGACTTGTGACATAGTTTGGTATGTTTTTTGTAGTGTAATTATTGTTCCTGATCCGTCCAACCGGCGGATACTATTTTCCCTTTTTTCTTATTGTTACCCTATAGTAATAACGTGGTAATGACGCGCTAATCACGCCGTTATCACGCGCTAATCACGCGCTTTTGGAGTTATCCGAGTGTTATAAAACCCCGTGGCGGGGTCGATACAGAGTGCAAGTAGTGCGTCCATTGCACGGCGCGGGTAGGCGTGGGGGGGAGGGGCGGGTATTGCGCAATCCCTAAAAGCGGGTGCAAAGGTACGAAAAAAAATTTGAATATGCAAATTCCGGAGGTGGTTTATGTTAAAAAAAGGTTTGCCGTGAGCGGCGGGTGGGGCGGCAGAACGGATGGAAGAGGCGCTCGCTGAGCGATGGGCTTCGGAGGGATGGAAAGAGCAGTGGAAGGGCGAAAGGAAGAACAGGACGGCAAAGCCGTGTCCAAATCAAATTTGGACGTAATGGACGAAGGAAGGAGCCCGATGGAAGGGTGAAAGGAAGAACAGGACGGCAAAGCCGTGTCCAAATATAATTTGGACGTAATGGACGAAGGAAGGAGCCCGATGGAAGGGTGAAAGGAAGAACAGGACGGCAAAGCCGTGTCCAAATCAAATTTGGACGCAATGGACGAAGGAAGGATTATCACAATAAACGCGGGACTTGTTGGTCTCGCGTTTATGTTTATATAAGGTTAGACGATATTACTTTACCTCGTTAGACGATATTACTTTACCTCTTGACCGGTGAGGGTGTAGGCCTTGTTGTGACGGAGGAGGATGATTTGTCCGTTGCGGAACACTTTAGCGGGTTGTAGTTCGTCCTCTTTAGCGGGTTGTAGTTCGTCCTCTTGCAGATTCTCTACTCCGGCGGCATGGATGATATCCGAATAAGAGGGGATTACCGGCGGAGTAGGGATGACTTCATTGCCGTCAAAGCGCAGTTCGCCGTCATAGCCGGTAGTGGCAAACTCGCCGACATAGACGTGCAAGGGTGTGCCTTCTTCGTTCAGCACCGAGAGGATATAGGTATAGCGCGAGGCGGATTCCAGTCCGGTGACTTTGAACGAGAGTGCCGAGGGGAGTTCATTGGTCATAGGGGCATTTGCCGTTCGGGCATTTCTTGAGGCGGGAGCATTGAAGTTGATGCCGAGAAGCTGGCCTCGTGCACCGAGGGTCAGTTTGCAGAAGACGACTCCATCCTTATATATATCTATCTGATAGGAGTGTGCGGCGGAGTCGGTAGGCCAGGTGAAGTCTGCTGTCGTTTCCGCCGGATCGACGGTGACGGATTTTTGCACGATGTCTTCCTTATCCAAAGCCACAATACGGAAGCGGGACCAGTATTGCGCAGCCTTGTATGCCGCTACGCTGCCGGCAAGCACATGTACGACTGCCGTATCCGGCACGCCGCCAAACGTAGCATCATAGATGAGCGGCGGCTGGGCGGCATAACAGGTGATGTCCTTCACCAGCGAGTCGCCCAAGAAACAGTCCTGGCCCAAGATAGACATGTTCTTGCCGATGACAAGGGTTTCCAGATCGTTCCAGTTGGCAAAAGTACTCATGCCCGTTGCTACCAACCGGTCGTTCAGGACCAGGTGTTTCGGGCTGGTGGTCAGGTTCAGTTGGTTGAACACGCCGTCGCCTAACACATTGAGCGAAGTAGGAAAAACCACCGTATCCAACGGACAATTACTGAACGCATTATTGCCGATATTCGTCACGGAGTTCGGTATCGTCACTCTCCTCAAGGCACAACCGCTGAAGGCTTTCTGCGGAATGACCGTTAGACCGGCAGGCAGTTTGACAGAGTCCAATGCCAAGCATTGGTTGCATAATTGCTCCGGAAGTTCCTTGAGCGAAGAAGGGAGCACCAGCTGCTTGAGTTTCTTGCTGTTAGCGAAAGCGCCGGCACCTATGCGGGTTACCGATTCGGGGATGTTGATCTTCTGCAGACGGTTGCAGTTGGCAAAAGCCTCTGCTCCGATCTCCTTCACCGTTTCGGGCAGGCGGATCGAGTCGTTGTACATATATTTACAGAGGCTGTTCGGGATATATTCCACGGAGTCTCCGAAGATAATATAGCTGAAATGGCACTCTCCCGGTACATCGGATGCGTACTTAACAAAATCATCCGCGTGAATGGCTTCCCACACCATCACTTTGGAGGCATTGTTGTAATTCTCCGAGCCGAACGCATCCCATCCCATGGTCTTGAAGGTCTTGGGGAAGAAGACGGTGTCACCAAGCGCGGTACAGTTATAGAACGCCATAACACCGATGGATTCGAGACAATCCGACCATCTGACCTTCCGAAGCGCGGTGCAATAGAGGAATGTTTGGTCGCTGATGGATTTGATGCCTTTTCCCAAATCGGCAGTAGTCAGTTTGGTACATTCCTGAAAGGCATAAGCACCGACGGTGGTCACACTGTCCGGCAAGACAACCGATTGGAGGTTATAACACCCGTGAAAGGCATTGGCGCAGATAGATGTCAGTCCTTCCGGAAAGGAAATGGTTTTCACATACTCCCTCTTGGGATAGTTGCTCAACTCGTCCGAGGTCATGGCGCCGCGACCTTCGATCACCAGATGTCCCGTACCCGAATCCAGGGTATAGGTCAACTCCGGACCACAGGTGCCGGTATAGACCGTTGCATAACTCTTGCCGGCGATGAGAGCCAGGCAGCTCGCAAATAAGAAAAATCGTTTTTTCATATGGGTTATATTTTTCAGTTTTTGTATTGTAGGCTTATTGCCAAACCGGCAAACCCGGTGCAAAGTTACTATTATTTTTCGATATATGCAAATTGATTATAAGTTGTGCCGAAACAATGGCATTTTTGGGCTTTCTGTTTCCGTGCCGAGTAGGGTGCTATGCGATAGGCTATCTTGACGCCGATGGCAAAGGGTCTGCGGGAGGTGACGAGGCGTTTGTCTTGGCGGTAGGCAGAGACGACGGGCGTCATAATCCGATGGAGCGGAAAGCCGTCCCGTGTGTCGGAGAGCATGAGGAGCGAACCCCGGTCAGAGGGCGTGTCCCGAATGGAGGTGAAGGAATAGTCGCAATAGAGTCCGACGGAGAGGTAGGATTTCGTGCGGCGGGATGTGTACAGGTGCATGTCGTAGCTGAGTTCGGCGGAGAGTCCGTATTGAACTTCAAGGCGGGTCTGTACACCCTCTTGCGTCTCTGCGAATGAAGGGGAAGCGGCGAGCGGATAGGAGTGATAGACGCGGTTGTCCTGAAGGGCGTAATAGACGGACAGTGCGGCATTTTCGGCCGTCTCATGCCATGAGGTATGGAACGGGAATACGATCTCAGGTCCTATATAGAGGTTGATATGAGACCATGAGAACGCCAGTTGCAGCGGGATGCCGACGGACCAGACGGTATGGTTCTCGCGCAAGAGTCCGATGGAGTAATCCACCTGCATGGGGTCGCCCTCTATGTCTATGACGGTGTAGGTGTCTGTATAACCGGCCTTACGGAACCCTGCCCGGTGGCAGTCTATCGTGGCACCCAGACGTACTCCGATTACCTGGGGCGAGTGGTAAGTATAGCTGGCCAGTAGTCCGGCGTGCATATCCGGCGCAGACGAGACATAGGTGCAACGGGCTTGGTATCCGGCGAGGCCTGCCCGCCCTCCGAGTTCGAACAGGTGCTCCGCAAAGGAAGGAAGAAAATGAAAGATGAGAGGAAGAAGGAACATCATCTTCATTGCAATATGTTTTATATAATGGGTGTTTTTCATGGGATCATTCTTTTTTCAGTCCATATAGTGCCGCCTTTCTCAAAACGATAAAGGTAAATGCCATGGGTGATTTGGTCTTCACGGACTTCTGCACCATGGCTGTCATAGATATGTACGCGGGCAGGTATTTCTTCGATGGAATCGGATATTTCTACTATGTTGGACCAGATGATCTGTTCCCCGTCCAGCGTGACGCGCAGCTGGAAGCGTCCGTGCAGCTCGTTCTGCTCGGCATAGTCATCTTCCGTAGCGCCCGGAACAGGGGAGTCGTTCTTGTACCATAGGAAGGCCTTGGCCGTCCGTCCCGGAAACAACCGTCGTAGCGCCATATTGTCACAGAGCAGTTGCCAGTTGTATTTGTTCACGATGATAGGATACAGCCGCTCGCAATGGAAGGTATCTACTTTGTAGATATGCAGCATACTGTCGCAGCCGCGGGGGCTGAGTTCCATCACTTCGAGCACCGAGGGATCGTCGAACACCAAGCCATTCCAAATGAAGGGCAAGAGCGTGTCGCAGACGATGGTGTCCTTCGGCGCGTACTGCAAATCGTAGCAGCAGATTTCCGTAGCGAGTTTCCATGTTGTCTCCAGGCTATTGCAGCCGCGGCGGTCTTGAAGCATTGTTTTTTGCTCACCCGGCGCTGTAAAAAGCAATCCCCTCCACGTGAAGGGCATGAGTGTGTCGCAGACGGTGGTGTCTTTCTCGGCGAACTGCAGGTCATAACAGCATATCTCATTATGCAGCGTGTAAGTGGTTTCCAGACTGTCGCATCCTTTCGCGCTCTTATAAAGGATGGAGAACGAGCGGGGTTCGGTCAGCAGGGTGTCATGCCAAAGGAATGGCATGAGGGTGTCGCAGACGGTGGTATCGACTTCGGCGAACTGCAGGTCGGGGCAACAGATTTCTGTTTGCAAGTTGTATGTCACGAGCACGCTGTCGCAGCCGTACTTATTATGATAAAGGATGGAGAACGAGCGGGGTTCGGTCAGCAGGGTGTCATGCCATAGGAAGGGCATGAGTGTGTCGCAAACGATGGTGTCCACTTCGGCGAACTGCAGTTCCGGGCAAGGGGGCGTACAGTCCTTCACGATGAGATGGAATGGTTCACTCATGGCGCGGCAGTGGCGTTCCGTCTCTACATCCACACCTTCGGAAGTGACGCAAAGGCGGTACCAACCCGTGTCGGACAGTTTGACGGAATCGAAAGACAGTTCCTCTCCCAAGGTGACATTGGTCCAGCCATCGCTGTTAAACGGCAGACTGTCCGTGGCATACTGCCAGAGGTAGTTATAAGGTGCTTTGAAACCTCCATCCGCAGTCACATTCGCCTCGAAAACATACGATGAATCCATACAAATCTCATGCTCCGAAAGGATGGACACTTCGGGTTTGCAGAGACGTATCTCGATATCATCCATGGCAAAGTCATTACCGGTGCCTGCGTCTTCATCATTGAAGATAGTGAGTCGCAGCAGACTCACTCCTTCGGGCACGTGGAACGAAGCTCCGACCAGGTGCCACGGAGCAGACATTGTTAGCGGTAAACCTATTTTTCTATAATCCGAAGGAGCCGGATTTATGGCTCCGGATGACTGTTCCAGAATCGTATCGCCTGTTATGTCATCCTGGATAAGGAACCGCACTTTGGGGCGGGCGAAATTATGACCGGGTTCCAAGACATTCGCTACGTAGGCGGAGAAAGAGAGATCCAACTCATGGCAGACCGGAAAGGTGGTGGTGTAGAAAGCGTCATTTCCTCCGATTCCATCGACCTCCATGAGGTAACCTCGCGAGTAATCGTTCGGGTAAGTATGGTCATCCTGGATGAACCATTGTGAATTTAAATCAGCGGTAGTACTGGTCTGCAAGTTATTCTGCAAGCCGTGTTTGGCTACTATAAAATAGCCGCTGGCAGCCCGTGTCATGACGTCGAACCGCTGCCGGTACCGGCTACTCATGGTGGTCATGCGTTCCTGGCTTGTTACGGGGTCTGCCGGGTCATTGCCACCGAAATCCTCCCGGAAGAGCAATGTTCCCTGCGGACATACATTCTCGGATATCTCGTCCGGCCAGGGATTTCTGAAAGGCGTACAGCCTCCTTCTGTCTTCTCCATATAAACAGGTGCAGAGGTTATCCATCGGTCCGGTTGATCAGTTTCTCCTATACGCGCCGCCGAGACACGATACCATCCCTCCTGCAGGTTTACAGGACGTTGGGTGTAACCCCATGTTGCACTATTAGTGGATGAAAGACGCGTCCATGCTACGCCGTCGGATGAATACTCAAAAATATAGGTATTTCCTGTTCCAAACGAACCGTCATCTTCAAAACTGATCAGGAAAGAGATAAAAGGGTTTGCGGAACAGAGTGCATCGGCGGTAGGTTGAATAGAAATATACGGCTCAGCGTACAAAGGGTTGCAAATAGCGCCCCCAATGCACAAAAATACAAGAATATGAAATTTTAATTTGCACATATGAATTTTTTATGCTAATTTTGCAGCGTGAAACGTGTTTCAAAATCCGATGCAAAGGTACTGCTTTTTTCCGAGATATGCAAATTTAGCAGTTGTACGAGGTATGGTAAACGATAATTATAATTCACAGAAAACAAACATATTAAGAAATATGCAAAGAAAAATAGTTGTACGTGTAGTATATGCTGTCCTTCCGTGCTTGCTTTTTTTAGCGTCGGGATGCCGGTCGGGTGGCAGCAGGGCCTCTCAACTGCTTGAGGAAGGGGAGCGGGCTTATGTGCAAGGAACCTCCTCCAACCACGCGAGTATGTATGAGGAATCTACCTATTATCTGAAGCAGGCGGAGGATGCGTTCTTGTCCATTCCGGATGCAGGTTTGGATATGGGGCAGCAAGAGAAGCGTGATTCGTTGCTGGGTCTCACGTGGTTTCATCTGGGTAACACCTCGGAGAGCGAGATGCTGTACGACATAGCGCAGGAATATTACCGCAAAGCCATTCCGCTGTTGGAGAAAGAGAAGAATGAGACCTATCTGGCTTGTGCCTACCGCGACATAGCCCGCACGACGGCCATTGCCGGAGGTGAGCGAGACAGCGTGTTATGGTATTTTGGCAGGGCGGAGGAATTTGCCCGCGCAGCAGGTAGTGATATTCTGGTGCTGGATGTGGATGCCTATCGCTATCAGTTGTGTTTTCCGGACAGCGTGGCTCACCGGTTGCAGGTATGCCGTCTGTTGGCGGAACAATACGGCGTGCCTACCCGTTATTCGGAGATAGTAGAGTTGTTGTTGGCGCAACAGGAGACAGATTCCGCCGCCTATTACCTGGAACGTCTGCAGCCTCGTGACTCTGCCTACGCGTATTGGTTTGAGCAGAGCTATGCTTATCTGCATAGCAAAATCCTCCTCCATCGCGGTCATACGGAAGACGCCTATCGTGTATTGCTTGATCTGTACGACCGTAAGATAGAGGAATTGCAGCGTGATGCGGGTGCCCGTACGTACGCTCTCTCGTTACATTATGATGTGGCTCATGAGCAGCAGTTGGCAGAGGAGGCTCACCGCGAGCGGCAGTGGCAGAGGACGGTGTCTGTGATTTTGGTGATGCTTCTGGTTTTGGTGGTGTTATTACTTTTCGTGTCCTGGCGGTATTGGCAGCACCGCCGTCGCGAGCAGACGGCCGCTCTTCAAGCCCTGCGCGCCAAATACACCCAGCAGCTGCAATCCGCTCTGGAGCGGCTGCAGCAGAAAGTGAGACTGACCAAGGAGATTGAGTTGCAGCGCTTGCGCGGCAACGAGGTGGAGTTTCCGAAATGGCTGCAGACCTTCCGCGACGAGCAGTTGACGATGAACAAGGAGAGTCTGGACGAACTGATCCGGTCCATAGACGGGGCGTTGGACGGAGCTGTGAGCCGATTGCGGAGAGAGTATCCGCCATTGACGGAGTCGGACATGCAGTTTGTGATACTGAGTATCATCGGCGCCTCCGACAGCGATATAGGAATCCTGCTCAATGTACAGAAACAGACGGTCTATCACCGCCGTCAGATAGTGCGCAGACATATCGACCAGAAGATAGATGATATAGACGCATGGCTCCGGGCTTACGTGCTCCGAGGTACATAATTTCTTAAAATTATGTCCTAAGATTTGCATATATGCAAAATTTTTTGTACCTTTGCAGCGGATTTTTAAATTGAAAGGTGAAAATTGAAAGGTGAAAGGGGAGAGGTGAAAAATGAAAGGTGGACAAAGAAAAAGCACCTACGGAATGTAGATGCTCTTGCGCTCCCTCTAGGACTTGAACCTAGGACCCCCTGATTAACAGTCAGATGCTCTAACCGACTGAGCTAAGGAAGCTTGCTTTTTCGAAAGCGGGTGCAAAAGTACTGCTTTTTTTTGACATGACCAAATTTTTTGGCAAAAAAATGCATAAAAGATATCACTTTTTTGAAAAATCGCCCTGTTTGGGGTTAAAAATAGCATCAAATGAAGAAAATTTTAGGTTTGGGTAACGCCCTGACGGACATCTTGCTTCAGGTAAGCGAGGATGATCTGCGTGAGTTAGGTTTTCCGAAAGGCAGTATGAACTTGATTTCTCGCGAGCAGGCGGAGCAGATCCAGTATCGTTTCCTGTCCGTACGCAAGCGTATGGTAGCCGGCGGTTCGGCATCGAACACCATTAACTGTATCGCCTCGTTGGGGGGCAAGTCTGCTTTTATCGGCAAGATCGGTAATGACGAGGTGGGTGATTTCTACCGGGAGGATATGATTAAGAACGGCGTGAAACCCATCCTTCTGCTTTCGCAGAACTCGATGTCGGGTGTATCCATCGTGCTTGTCACGCCGGACGGAGAGCGTACGTTTGCAACGTATTTGGGTGCTGCGGCCGAGCTTTGCGCCGACGATATCCAGAAGGACGCATTCAACGGTTTTGACATCTTCCATATAGAGGGCTATCTGGTGCAAAACCATGAGTTGTTGGAGAAAGCTATCCGTATGGCCAAAGAGTCCGGATGTATGGTTTCGCTCGATTTGGCGTCCTATAACGTCATCAACGAGAACCATGCGTTCCTCAAAGAGTTGGTGAAGAAATACGTGGATATTGTCTTTGCCAATGAAGACGAGTCGTTTGCGTACACCCATCTCAATCCGGAGGAGTCGGTGCAGATGATTTCCGAGCAATGCGACATTGCGGTGGTGAAGGTAGGCAAGAACGGGTCGTATGTGCAGCAGGGCAGCAAGCGTCACCATATCGGTGCTATCACTACCTCTTGTACCGACTCTACCGGTGCCGGTGACTATTTCGCCGGAGGTTTTCTGCACGCTCTGTCGGACGGTTTTGATATCCGCCGCTGCGCAGAGATAGGTACGATAGCAGCCGGCCGCGTGGTGGAGGTGATAGGCACGAAACTGCCGGACGAGCAATGGGAAGAGATACGCCGCATATGCGCGCTCTACCGCGGGTTTATGCAGAAATACGACAAGGAGAATTAAGAATTAAAAATTACGAATTACGAATTGAGAATGAAAAGCATACTAAAACCCTTTTATATCATTTATCAGTATCTGATAGCATGGCCGATATTGGTGGTACTGACTGCGTTTACAGCATTTTTTACGATATGCACGGTGCGCTGGAAGAATTCGGAGTGGGTGCATAAGGAGCAGCAGTTCTGGTCAAGGTCGTTTTTCCGGCTGATGTTTCTGCCGGTGACGGTAGATGGCGAAGAACATATCCGTCCGGGTCAGAGTTATGTGTTTGTAGCGAACCATCAGTCGATGTTCGATGTGTGGCTGGTTTATGGCTGGCTTCCGGTGATCTTCAAATGGCTGATGAAAGCGGAGTTGCGTAAGGTGCCGTTCATCGGTTCGGGATGCAAGGCAGCAGGGCACATCTTTGTTGATCGCCGTAACGCCAAGGCTGCTCTGGAGAGCCTCAAGGAGGTGGAGAAGCAGCTGGTAGGCGGTGTGAGTACGGTGATTTTCCCCGAAGGAACGCGTTCGCTGAACGGCGAGGTAGGCCGATTCAAGCGAGGTGCTTTCCAGATAGCATGGGACTTGGGGCTGCCGGTGGTACCGCTGTCACTGGACGGATGTTTCGAGGTCTTGCCGAAAGGCAAGCCGTTCGTACATCGCCATCCGGTACACATGCATATCGGCGAACCGATTGATCTGAAGCAGTTTGCCGAACCCAATGAGGCAATCGAGGCGGTGCGTAATGCCGTCATCTCCGGCCGCCGGCAATAAATGACCAAATGGTAAATGACCAAATAGTAAATAAATTATGTATTCCGATCCTAAAAACTGTCTCTATTGTACCAATAATGAGACCCTTCATGACTTGATGATTGAAATCGCGCACCTGCGTGTGTCGCGCGCGTTTGTATTCAAGGAGCAGACCTATCACGGCCGCTGTCTGGTAGCTTATGACGGGCATGTGAATGACCTGAATGAGCTGAGTGACGAGCAGCGTAATCTGTTCATGGCCGATGTGGCGGACGTTACCCGCGCGATGCAGAAGCTCTTCCAACCGGAGAAGATCAACTACGGCGCCTATTCCGACAAACTGAGCCATCTGCATTTCCACCTGGCTCCCAAATACGTGGACGGTCCGGATTACGGAGGCACGTTCCAGATGAATCCGGGTAAGGTCTATCTGACAGACGAGGAGTACGCCGAGATGGTAGCGGCGATGAGAAGAGAGTTGAAAGGTGAAAAGTGAAAATTGAAAGGTGCTTTTCCGCGAGATCATAGGACAAGAGGCTGTCAAACGGCAGTTGCGTCAGTCGGTGCGTGAGGGCCGAATCCCTCATGCGCAACTTTTCGCCGGTATATCCGGTATAGGCAAGCTGCAACTGGCTCTGGCATATGCCCAGTATCTGAACTGTCCCCACCGTACGGATGAGGATAGTTGCGGCGTGTGTCCTACCTGCCTGCAGTTCCATAAGCTGCAACACCCGGATCTGCATTTCGTTTTTCCGATAGTGGGTTCGGACGAAGTATGCGACAACTTCCTGGAGAGCTGGCGCGAGATGATTCTGGTGAACCGTTATTTCGACCTTGACGACTGGCACCGGGCTTTGGGGGTAGAGACCAAGCAGAGTATGATCTACGAGAAAGAGAGCGGCGAGATTCTCCGCAAACTCAGTCTCAAGCCTTATGGAGACGGCTACAAGGTGATGATCATCTGGCAGCCGGAGAAGATGAATATCACTACGGCTAACAAACTGCTGAAACTGCTGGAAGAGCCGCCCGAGCGGACGGTCTTTCTGATGGTGAGCGAGCATCCGGAGCAGCTGTTGGCAACCATCCAATCGCGTGTACAGACGATTCGAGTACCGCGGCTGGAGACCGAGACTATTGCTGCGGCGTTGGTGCAGGAAGGGGTTGCCCCAGGGCGGGCTACGGACATAGCCAGAATAGCCAACGGCAGTTATCTGGCGGCGAAGAAGAAAGCCGGAGAGGGGGACGAGAACAAGCAGGAACTGCGCGATTTCATCGCACTTTTCCGCGATGCCTATACCGTAGGCGTGCTTCGTGACCCGCAGAAGAAATACGAGTCTCTCAAACGGCTCAGGCAATGGAGTCTTGACATGGCTGACAGCAAGGTAGGCCGCGAGCGGCAGAAACATTTCCTGCAATACGCCCAGCAACAGGTGCGGGAGAACTATATCCGTAATGTGGGTCAGCCGGAGCTCAATTACCAGATGGAAGAGGAGCGGGATTTCTCCGTTAAATTCGCGCCTTTTATCCATTCCGGCAATGTGGAGGGGATCATGAACCAGCTCGATCTGGCGGAGCGTCAGATAGAACAGAACGGGAACGCGAAGATGATTTTCTTTGACCTGTGCCTCCAAATGATCGTATTGATTAAAAAACCAAAGATATGAATAAATATACCGTAGGAAATCCGCATGAGCAACTGGGTGCTCCGGCAACCAAGCGCAACTCCGCGCATATGCTGCCGGTGAGCGACTGGCTGAGTGATCTGCCGGAGAATACGCAATTGACGGACCTGATTGAGGTGCAGTTCAAGAATACACGCAAGGGCTATTTCCATAACAGCGCGCACCTGCCGTTGGAGAAGGGCGTGAAGATCGTGGTGGAAGCCAACCCGGGGTACGACGTAGGTGAGGTAGTGCTGACGGGCAAGCTGGTGGAACTGCAGATGAAGAAGAACCGTATCGACACCTCCCGTTATGAGGTGCGCCAAGTTATCCGTATCGCCACCGACGAGGATCTGGAACGGGCTGCTGCGGCGCATGCGCGTGAGCAGGAGACGATGATCAAAGCCCGCCAGTTGGCCAAGTCGTTGGGACTGGAGATGAAGATAGGCGATGTGGAATACCAGGGCGACGGGTCCAAGGCGATCTTCTTCTATATAGCTGACGGCCGTGTCGATTTCCGCCAGTTGATCAAGGTCTATGCAGAGACGTTCCGCATCCGTGTGGAGATGAAGCAGATCGGTGCGCGCCAGGAGGCAGGCCGTATAGGCGGTACCGGACCTTGCGGAAGGGAGCTGTGCTGCTCGACGTGGATGATCAATTTCTCATCGGTGGGAACAGGTGCTGCACGGTTGCAGAATATATCCCCCAATCCGCAGAAGTTAGCCGGCATGTGCGCCAAGCTGAAATGCTGTCTCAACTATGAAGTGCCGGTCTATGAAGACGCATCGAAGAAACTGCCGAACCGGCATACGGAGCTGGAGACGAAGGATGCCACATTCTATTTTTTCTCCTCCGACCCTCTGGCAGGAACTGTGACCTATTCGTCCGACCCGCATGTGGCGGCGAACCTGACGACGCTCTCCGCCGCCCGAGCGCATGAGATCATCGCGATGAACCGTCGCGGCGAGAAACCCGAGACCTTGGAAGGAGCCCGTGATGTCTCTGCGGAGATAGGATACCAGACAGGTCACGGCGATGTGACGCGTTTTGACCGGAAGAAGAAACACCGCGGCGACAGACGGGACAAGAAAGGCAAAGCATGAGGAAGCGTATCATCATAGGGATTCTCGGGCTGGCAGCAGTGGCGCTGAGCGCCTGCTCCTCAAGGACGGTGTACAGCCGTTTTATCCCGATTCCATCGGAACAATGGCACATGGATTCCATAGCGCGTTTTGACTATGCCATCTCCGACACGACGACGGATTACAGGGTACTGGTGTATGTACGTCACACGGAGCGGTATCCGTATCAGAACATGTGGCTTTTCTTAGGCGACAGTACCCGTCAGGACACGATAGAGTTCTATCTGGCGGACGACCGCGGACGGTGGCTGGGGGATCAAAGACACGGATTCATCGAGATGCCGGTGCTCTATGAGGAGCATGTGCATTATGCCGATACGGGTATGTACCGTCTGGAGATAGCGCACGGCATGCGCGACAGCCTGCTGCGCGGCATCACCGATATAGGCGTGGAAGTCGTGAAAAATGAAAGGTGAAAGGTGAAAGGTGAAAGGAGATGGGGAAGAACAAGCTAAAGAAATTTGCAGAGATGGAGACGTTCAGCAACGTCTTCCAGTGCGGAGCGAGTGAGATGTCTTATGCCAGGATGGCGCAAGAGGGACGCGAGCCGGTGGATCCGATAGCCGGCCATTGGCGGGAGCGGTATTTCCATAACGACCATCCTATCGTGCTGGAGTTAGGTTGCGGCCGAGGGGAATATACGGTAGGGCTCGCCAGGCGCTATCCGGAGAAGAACTTCATCGGCGTGGATATCAAAGGCGCGCGTATGTGGGCAGGAGCGAAAGAGGCGGAACAGGAAGGTCTGAGGAACGCTGCTTTCCTGCGGACGAACATAGAGGTCATTACGGCTTTTTTCGCCGCCAATGAAGTAGATGAGATATGGATCACGTTCTGTGACCCGCAGATGAAAAAAGCCACCAAGCGTCTGACCAGCACCTATTTCATGCAGCGGTATCACCGTATCGTGAAGCCCGGCGGCCTGATCCATCTCAAGACGGACAGCCCCTTCCTCTATACCTATACCACGGAGATGCTGCGGCTGAACCCTTATCCGGTAGTAGCCCGTACGGAGGATCTGTATGGCGAGCAGGCGGTGAAGGAAAGTACGCCGTCGGTTTTCTCCGATGCCGCGGCGTTACAGACGCATTATGAGAAACAATGGTTGGACAGAGGATTGACTATCAAGTATATAGAGTGGCAGTTGGTGGCGATGGAGCAATGGGAAGAGCCTACCATAGAGATTGAGAAAGACAGTTATCGTTCGTACGGACGCAATTATAACAGTCCGCAATAAGAAAGGAGTTTTTATGCCGAAGATTGTAGTTTTCACCGGTGCCGGCGTGAGTGCCGAGAGCGGTTTGGGTACTTTCCGCGACAGTGATGGTCTATGGGAGCATTACCGCGTGGAGGATGTGTGCACCCATGAAGCGTGGCTGACCAACCCGCAGCTGTGTGTCAAGTTCTATAACGACCGCCGCCGTGACACCCTGGCTGCCAAGCCGAATGCGGCGCATGAAGCGATAGCGCGGTTACAGCAGGTGTTTCCCGATACGCAGATCATCACTCAGAATATCGACGATCTGCATGAGCGCGCAGGTGCCAAAGGGGTAGTGCATCTGCACGGCGAGATCACCAAACTCCGTTCGTCGCTCAATGAGACGGCTACCGTGCCTCTGCAGGGATGGGAGCAGCATTACGGCGACAGGCATCCGGACGGATCGCTGCTCAGACCGTATATCGTCTTCTTCGGAGAAGGCGTACCGTATTTCGACGAGGCCTGCCGCATTGCTGCTACGGCGGATATCATGATTGTGGTAGGAACGAGTCTGAATGTCTATCCGGCGGCGTCGCTGCTGCATTATACCAAGCCCGGTATTCCCATCTATTTCGTGGATCCCGGCCAGCCGGAGTTCGGCGTGTGGGCGGACCATATCACGCATATCAGGAAGAAAGCTACGGAGGGTGTGCCGGAGCTGGTGGAGCAACTGATCCGGGAGAATCGTTAGACCCTTCAACTGTTTAGCCTTTGCAACGTCTCAGACGCATAGTAATGTGGTTGGGTATCATGGCCGTGCTGACCGTGATAGCAATGGGTGTATGGTTGGTGGTCTTAGGCGGCAGCCGGACGACAGAGGGGCTCAAATGGTTACAGTTCTTGCAGACGGTCGGTACATTTCTGCTGCCGCCTCTGTGCTGCGCATGGCTGTGGGAGGCGGAACATAAGCCTTTCCGATGGCTGAAACTGGACCGGGGGACGGAGTGGCAGGTCTTTCTGGCTGCCATAGGAATCATGGTCTGTGCTATCCCCGGTATCAACCTCCTGGCGGATCTCAACAGCCGGGTGACATTACCGGAAGGACTCGCCTCCATTGAGCATATCCTCAAGCAGCAGGAAGAAGCGGCGGCGGTGCTGACCGAGCAGTTCCTGCAGGCGGACGGTATAGGGGGCTTGCTCGTCAATATAGGCCTGATGGCGCTGCTGCCGGCGATAGCGGAAGAACTCTCTTTCCGCGGCACGCTGCAACAGATCTTGGAGGAAGGACAAGGGGATAAGGTACAGCGCACAAGGGTGCATGCCGCCATATGGGTGACGGCGTTTGTCTTCTCTGCTATCCATATGCAGTTCTACGGTTTTGTGCCACGTATGCTGATGGGTGCCATGTTCGGCTATGTGTTCCTCTGGACAGGCAGTCTCTGGGTGCCGGTCACGATGCATTTCACAAACAACGCGATTGCGGTTGTGAGTTATTATTTATTCGATGAAATCGGGGAGAATGGCAAAAATTATGCCGACACGATAGGTGCCGGCACAAATTGGTGGTTCGGTGTTCTGAGCCTTGCCGCGGTAGGCGGCCTGTTGTGGTGGCTCTACCGGAGGGTTACATATCCGGATCAACGAGGATACGACCGCAGAACTCACATACGATAATCTTCTTCCGCGTACGGATATCCAACTGACGCTGTGCAGGTATCTTGGCGTGGCAACCGCCGCAGGAGTCACGCTCTACTTTCACTACCGCCAGACCGTTACGTGCGTTTTTACGGATACGGTTGAAAGCGGTGAGCAGGCGCTCATCGATTTTCTTGGACAGGTCGTTGGCCTTGAGCATAAGTGACTCGGTTTCAGCTTTGGTCTCTGCCAGGATCTGGTCGAGCTCCGAGCGTTTCTGGTTCAGATCAACGGTACGCTCCTCAATGGTCTTGGTAGTAGTGGCTTTCTCTGCAATACGTGCCTCCAACTCTGCGGAGTAATGTTTGATCTTACGCTGGGAGGCCTCAATCTCCAGTTCCTGGTACTCAATCTCCTTGTTGAGGTTGTCGAACTCACGGTTGTTACGTACGGTGTTCTGCTGCTCTTTGTAACGCGAGATAGAGGCGTTGGCGTTCTCGGTACGTACGCGGTGGTCGGAGATCTGGGTCTCGCACTCTTTGATATCATTCTCGATATTGGTCAGACGGGTCTTGAGACCTTCCACTTCGTCAGCCATATCTTTCACTTCCTGCGGGAGTTCGCCCGCCAGGGTGCGCAAGTTGTCAATCTTGGTGTCCACTTGCTGCAGGTCGTAGAGCGCACGCAGGCGGTCTTCGACGGTTAATTCTTTTTTTGTTGCCATAAATATAGGTTATTATTTACAAATGATCGGTGTTTGGTCAGCTTCGCTGATGTAGCAGGAGAGCCCTAAAGGAGCAAGGATCTCCCGGAATATCTCCCGTGCGTGCCGCTCGGAGTACCAGTGGTCGATGTCAATGAGTCCGATACGTCCGTCGGCGGACTGGAACTCATGGTATTTGCAGTCGGCGGTAAGATAGGCGTCTGCGCCTTGTGCTATCGCCTCTTCGATAAACTCCGCTCCGCTGCCTCCGCATAGGGCTACGGTCCGGATCATCTCTTTGGGCGCGCGTGTGTAGCGCACGTACGTACATTCTAATATTGCGCGTATATGTCCGATGAAATCGGCGTAACTCATCGCTTGGGGGAGTGTCCCGATGACGCCCAGGCCGGTGGTGCCGGTGGGGGAGGGGGCTAAGATACGGTAGTGGGTGAGTCCGAGTTTGTCCGCCAGCCGGGTGTTGATACCTCCGGGGACGGAGTCGAGGCTGGTATGGGCGGAATAGATAGCTATGTCATGCTTGATGGCTGTCTCTACCACGCGTGCCTGCGGCGTCTGGCCGCATACCTGTTTGAGACCGTGAAAGAGGAGAGGGTGGTGGGAGACGATCAGTTGGCATCCGCGCATAACAGCCTCATTGACCACCTCCGGCGTAACGTCTGTGGTCAAGAGGACGGAGGATATATCACGTCCTGTGTCACCTACCTGCATTCCCGAGTTATCCCAATTCTCCTGGGCACTCCGTGGCGCTACAGATTCTATGCTATTGATAATGCTTTTTAAAAGCAAGTCTTCTAAGGCAGACCGCGGATCTTATTTCTCTTCCCCGGTCTCTTCCTCTTTGACCGTGAAGTCGGTGACTCCGGCTTTGACGAGGATATTGTACCACAGGATGAGTTTGCGGATATCCGACGGATAGACGCGGTCGCGGTCCCAGTTGGGCAACACCTCGTCAAACCAAGCCTGCAACTCTGCGTTGGAGGCTTTTTTCGGATCCATGGATACGGGTTTGAGTCCTTCTTTCTTGCCGGCGGAGGTCAGTACATCGCCCAGCGCCACGTCATCCGCGTCGGTGAACATGGACACATCGCTCAATGCTACAATCTTGTCACGCGCATAAGTAGGCATACGTTTGCCGTCCACGAGACTCTCTACAATCAGCATATTATTGCCGCGACTTACCAATTTGTACAAACCCGGTTTACCGGTGATAGCAAGGATTTCTCTTAACATAAATATATGGATGATTTATGATTTCGGATTTATGATTTAACCAAATCGGCTGCAAAGGTACAACTTTTTTCGGACATACGCAAGTTTTTGCGCATTTTTTTACCCCCAAAAGGGTCTAATGACCGATCTAATGACCGATTTGGGTTTAACGCTCGCTGGGCAGATGACCGAAGAAGTCTTTGTAGCATTTCGTGAAATAACCGGCGGAGGAGAAGCACAATTCCATGGCTATCTGCTGGATGGTCATGTCTGTCGTGTGCAGCAACTCGTCGGCGCGGATGAGCCGGCGCTCACGGATATAATCGAGCGGACCTTTGCCGGCTACCGTCTTGACACGGCGGAAGAGCTGGGTGCGGCTTAACTGCAGGATGGATCCTAAATACTCTACATTCAGGTTGGGATTCGTCAGATGGGCGTCCACCACTTCTCTCAGCCGCTCGGAGAAAGCCTCGTCCCGGCGGGAGAGTTGGATAGCCTCCTGTACGTTCTCCAACTGCGGCACCACTTCGTTTTTGATCTTGCTCTGCACACTCCTCAACCGGAAGTATTGATACATCTGGACGGAGAAGAACATCACCAGCACTACTATCAGGCATATCACCAGCAGCCGGTGTTCTCTGCGCATCTTGTGCCACTGGGTGTCCGATCTTAGCTGGACGATACGGAGGGTCTCGAGGTCATGCAGGCGCTCGTGGCTTTGCATCAGCATGGCTCTGGCGGCCACAGCGTCAATCATCGTGGTCTCCAGAATCGTGTCATGTACAAACGGCTCACCGGCTAAGATATGCGCAGCGGTAGCTATCACCAGATCGCCGCGGGAGGCGTACGTGGCCGTGCACTCAATCACGCCGTCCTCGATAGCCTGCAAGCCGACCTGGATGCCATCTACACCCATGATAGGGATTGATGATTTATGGTTGGTGATGGATGATTGATGATTTGCCACCGCCTCGGCGGCGCCGACTGCCATCAGGTCGTTCTGCGCCACAATGACGTGGGGGCAAGGGTGGGACGTGAGATATTGCGCTACGGCTTCGCTGGCGTTCTCCTTGTGCCAATAGCCGTGAATGGAGTGTACCTCTACCGGCATCTCCTCCAAACCGTCCATCAGACCTTTATGACGGAGGGTAGCCGGGGTGGAACCTTCCAGTCCCATGACCTCCAGTACCACAAAAGGCTTGTCCTTGGTATAGCGGGTCTGACGGATAGACAGTTGCTCCTGAACCCATTCTGCCATGAGGCTTCCTACTTTGTAGTTGTCGCCTCCGATGAAGGCTGTCCATTCGTCTCCGGTCACTCTTCGGTCGGCCACGATGACGGGGATGCCGGCCCGGTAGGCGCGCGTGACGGCAGGCTTGACCTCCTCCGCTTCGTTAGGACTGACAATCAGCAGATCCACACGCTCCGCGATGAACGAGTCTATCTGGGCGCATTGCAGCTCGTTGCTGCCGTGGGCTATGCGCGTAGAGAGCTTCATGTCCGGATGCAGCAGGAGCTCGCGTGCCATCTCCTGGTTCATCTTTTGCCGCCAGGCGTCGTCCAGACACTGGCTCACTCCGATATGGTACTCTTCTTTAGCCGGAGAACAAGCATAAAACACTCCTGCAAGGAGAAAAAGAAACGAGTGAAGATAGATGTTTTTCATGGTCGGTTGTTTTTTCGCTGGTTTATACCGGTTTGATATCCTGTGCATTCATCTGTAGCGTAGTACGGCCGTGGTAGGTGTTCTCCTCCAGATAGAAGCATACATCTACGGCATTGCCGTTCTGCAGATGTGCGGCTTTGTCGCCCTGCCCGAATGCGATACCGTCCATGGCTACTGTCCGGTCGGTGAGGTCCAGATGGAGATGTCTCCCTTCGCTCACGGCACGGGTGTTGCGGTTGTTGATCAGGTGGCGGCAGAGGAACAGGGGACGCTCGTTGCCGGGGCCGAAAGGTTCCAGACATTGCAGGATCTTGTACATCTTCCAGTTCATATCGCTCAGTTCCACCTCCGCTTCTATCTCCAGCGTAGGGCGCAACTGCTCCGGTGTGATATGTGCGGCTACGTATTCCTCGAAACGGCGTTTGAACTCCGGTAGGTCTGTCCGGTGCATACTCAGTCCCGCAGCGAACTTGTGTCCGCCGAAATTGGTCAGCAGGTCACGGCAGGAGTCGATGGCCGCATAGATATCGAAATCGCTGACAGACCGGGCGCTACCGCTGATGATATCGTCGTCTCCGGCGGTCAGGACGATGGTAGGCCGGTAGTAGGTCTCGGTCAGCCGGCTCGCGGCGATACCTACCACTCCCTTATGCCAACCGGGAGAGAAGACGACAGTAGTAAATCTCTTCGGATTCATCGGATCTTTTTGCAGCTGTTCCAGTGCCTCATCCGTGGTCTTGGTGTCGAAATCCCGGCGGTCCTGGTTATAGGAGTCAATGTCTCTGGCAAACAGCAGAGCTGCCTCTGCGTCGTCGGTGATGAGAAGCCGTACTGCCTCAGCACCGCTCTTGATACGTCCTGCCGCATTGATACGCGGACCAAACTTGAAGACCAGATCGGTCATCGTCACCGTCTTTCCGCCTATGCCCGCTATCTCCATGATGGCCTTCATCCCTACGGAAGGCGAGGCGTTCAGCGCCCTCAGGCCGTAGAAAGCCAAGATCCTGTTTTCACCCGTGAGCGGCACTACATCCGAGGCGATAGACATCGCCAGAAGAGGGAGTAACCGGTATGTCTCCTGAGGGTTGATGCCGCGCCGTTGGGCATAAGCCTGCACCAGCTTGAAGCCTACGCCGCAACCGCTCAACTCCTTATAAGGATAGAGACAGTCGCTTCTTTTCATGTTCAGCACCGCTACGGCACGGGGGATCGTGTCACCGGGAGTGTGGTGGTCGCAGATGATGAAATCGATGCCTATGCTGTTGGCGTACTCCATCTTGTCCACCGCTTTGATACCGCAATCGAGCGCGACGACGAGGCTGCACCCTTGCTCGCGCGCGGTGTCGATACCCTTGGTGGAGATACCGTAACCCTCGGTGTAGCGGTCGGGGATATAATAGACCAGGTTGTCCGTCTGCGTCTTGAGAAACGAATACATCAATGCCACCGCTGTCGTGCCGTCCACGTCATAGTCGCCATAGACCATGATACGCTCGTGGGTGTCTATGGCACGGCAGAGCCTGTCCACTGCGGTCGTCATGTCACGCATCAGGAAAGGGTCGTGCAGGCTCTCCAGCGAGGGACGTATGTACGCCCGCGCTTCGGCTGCCGTGCGGATGCCGCGTCCGGCTAAGATACGACCCGCCACCGGACTGATATCCAGTTCGGCGCTCAGACGCTCGGCTGCGTGTTGCTCTTCCGGCGAAAGGGTTTTTATGTTCCACTTGATTTCCAACTCTCAGCTCTCAACTCTCAACTCTCAACTATCAACTATCAACTATCAACTCTCAACCACCTCATACTTGTCGGCTTCTTGCCATTGCGGGAGGACCTCGCGGAAATGCCGGAGTTTCTCAATGGACAGATCTACGATACGGGTCCCCTCCTCATAGTCCTCAAATCCCGCTACGTCGTGCAACCATGTGTCATAGGCTGCCGAATGGCCGTTATAGTCTAATTGCAGTCCGTCCGTACCTACCATGTTGACTCCTACTGCATAGCAGTGGTTCTCCGCTGCTCTTGCCGGCAGGAGCACGTCCCAGTACTGTATCCGGACCGTAGGCCAGCAGGCTACGCAGACCAGGATGTCATACATATTCTCCTTGTCCTGTCTCAGCCAGACCGGAAAACGGAGGTCATAGCATACCGCCAGACGGATCTTCACCCCGCGGTATTCGAAGATCGTACGTTGCTCTCCCGGACTGAAGAAATCCGCCTCGCCGCCGGAGCGGTACAGGTGGTGCTTGTCGTAGTACTGGGGGCTGTCGTCCGGGCGGAAGATGAACCCGCGGTTATGGAGCTTGCCCTGATCAGTGACCATCATCGAACCGATGATGGCTATCCGGTACGTATCCGCCATATGCTGCAGTGCTATACTGCTCTCACCGGTGAGCCAGTCGTCGGCCAGACCCGGACGGTCGGTGCAAAAACCGGTGGTGAACATCTCCGGCACAACGGCTATGTCTGCCTGACCGGCTATAGCCCGCAACCGCTCGTCCAACAGACCGAGGTTAGCCTTCGGGTTCGCCCACTCAATGGAATATTGAAGAAGTGCAATTCTCAAATGTCAACTCTCAACTCTCAACTCTCAATTCTCAATTCTCAAATCACTTCTTCGCTCCCTTCTTTTCGCCTCCTCCGGCTATCTGCTCGCGCATGGCGGTGTCCGCTTGCATGTTCTGCATCCGGTAATAATCCATGATGCCCAGGTTGCCGTTACGGAAAGCCTCTGCCATGGCCTGCGGCACGAGTGCCTCCGCCTCTATCACTTTGGCGCGCGCCTCCTGGGCCTTGGCTTTCATCTCCTGCTCGCTGGCTATTGCCATGGCACGGCGCTCCTCGGCTTTCGCCTGCGCGATGTTCTTGTCCGCATTGGCCTGGTCCATCTGGAGCTGGGCTCCGATGTTCTTGCCTACGTCAATATCGGCGATATCAATGGAGAGTATCTCAAATGCCGTACCGTCATCCAGACCCTTGGAGAGCACTAATTTACTGATGGAATCGGGGTTTTCGAGTACTGACTTATGGCTCTCGGCGCTACCGATGGAGCTGACGATGCCCTCGCCTACACGGGCGAGAATAGTGTCCTCTCCGGCACCTCCGACGAGCTGTCTGATGTTAGCGCGAACCGTTACGCGCGCTTTGGCGATAAGCTGGATACCGTCTTTCGCCACTGCCGTTACCGGAGGCGTGTCTATCACCTTCGGGTTCACGCTCATCTGAACGGCCTCGAATACATCACGGCCGGCAAGGTCGATGGCAGTGGCCATCTGGAATGGAAGCGTGATGCCGGCTTTGCTCGCCGAGACAAGGGCGTGAACCACGCGCTCTATATGTCCGCCGGCGAGGTAGTGAGCCTCCAGACTGTCACGTTTGACATCTGTCAGACCGGCCTTGTGAGCCTCAATCATGCAGTTCACAATCTTGGTAGGAGGCACCTTGCGGATACGCATCAGGAAAAGCTGTACCAAACTGATATGCACGCCGCTCACGACTGCGTTGATCCATAGCATGAAAGGTACGTAATAGAAGAAAATGCACAGCGCTACAAAAATCAGCGCAAGCAAAACAAATGTAATAGGATCCATGAGTATTTGTAATTTTTAATTTTTAATTTCCTTCTTGAGTTTGTTGTTCGCCAGTTCCACATGGCCCTCTATCTTGGTGTCCAGCGCCATCTTGTCCAGCGCACGGCTGCGCAGGAAACCCCAGATAGCCAGAGCGGACAGCAACACGCATGCCCCGAGAGTGATATACCCCGCTGTCTTGCCGATACATAACCATGCTACGACCACGGAACCTGTCAGGCAAGCGAAACCGCTTATGCCTGCTATGCCGAAACCCGGCAGGAGAAACATCTCCACTAATAATAACGCGACGCCCGCGAGCACTAATAATACGACTAAAATGGTATTCATGCAAGCCCTTTCTGTAAAAATTTTCAAATATTTTTTCTCAAATCGGCTGCAAAGATACTAAATATCTTTGATATATGCAAGGAAATAAAAAAAAATTTGCGCATATAAATAAATTATAGTACTTTTGCGGCAAAAATTTGAGTGTATGAGCAAAAACTTAGTGATAGTGGAGTCTCCGGCGAAAGCCAAGACAATAGAGAAATTTTTAGGCACCGACTACCATGTACTCAGCAGCCAGGGGCATATCCGCGACATAGAGCCGCTGGGGAAGAACTCCATGGGTATTGATTTCGAGCACGGATACAAGCCTAATTACGTCATAGATGCACATAAGGAGCACCTGCTCGAACAGCTGCAACGCGAGGTGAAAAAAGCCGATACAGTCTGGCTGGCGTCCGATGAGGACCGCGAGGGAGAAGCTATAGCATGGCATCTCAAAGAGGTGCTCGGACTGGAGAACAAAGATACCAAGCGTATCGTCTTCCATGAAATCACCCAGAATGCCATCCGGGAAGCTATCCTCCATCCCCGGGATATAGACTATAACCTGGTGAACGCCCAGCAGGCGCGGCGGGTCCTCGACCGTATCGTCGGTTTTGAACTCTCTCCTATCCTCTGGAAGAAAGTCACAACGGGGCTCTCCGCCGGACGTGTACAATCCGTAGCGGTGCGGCTGATCGTGGAGAAAGAACGGGAGATAGAGTCTTTCCGTGCCTCGTCATCCTATCGTATTGTGGCAGATTTTATCGGTACCAATCCGGGAGACGCATCGGTCCTCCGATGCGAACTCAACCACCGTTTCTCGCATAAAAACGATGCCATGGCGTTCCTCGAGAGTCTGCCTAAAGCACAGTTCATCGTACGTGACGTCCAGCATAAACCTACCACCCATATGCCGGCGCCTCCGTTCACTACATCTTCTTTGCAGCAGGAGGCGGCGCGCAAACTCAAGTTCTCCGTCTCCAAGACCATGAGGCTGGCACAATCGCTCTACGAGAGCGGACGTATCACCTATATGCGTACCGACTCCGTCAACCTCTCTTCCCTGGCGCTGGCTACCTCCAAAGAGGTCATCGCAGAGCAGTACGGAGCGGAGTATGTGCACACACGCCAGTTCCAGACTAAGTCGAAGGGAGCGCAGGAGGCACACGAGGCGATTAGGCCTACTTATATGAATGTCCTCTCCGCCGGTGCTACCAAAGACGAACAGCGCTTGTATGAACTGATCTGGAAACGTACTATCGCCAGCCAGATGGCGGAGGCGAAGAGCGAGAAGACCACCATTGAGGTCTCCGTACACGGCAGCAAATATGCGTTTGTGGCTACCGGAGAGGTGATTACTTTCGACGGCTTCACACGCGTCTATGTCCAATCGACGGATGACGAAGCCGAGGAACGCCGTATCCTGCCCGCTATGGCGCAGCGCGAGCGTCTGAAACTGCAAGGCGCGGAGGCGGTACAGACCTACGCCAAACCGCCTTTCCGGTATAACGAAGCGACGCTGGTCAAACGCATGGAGGAACTGGGGATCGGACGACCCTCCACCTACGCTACTATCATCGAGACTATCCAGCATGTCAAATATGTGGAGAAAGGCTCTATCGCCGGACAAAAACGCGACACGACCATCCTCACCCTCAAGAACGGCGAGATAACCGAGCATACCAAATCCGAACTCTACGGAGCCGAGACACAACGATTGATCCCTACCGACCTGGGACTCATCACCAACGACTTCCTCGTCGCCCATTTCCCTACAATCCTAAATTATAATTTCACGGCAAACGAGGAGGAGCAGTTCGACCGTATCGCCGTCGGCAAGGCGGATTGGGTCAAGACCGTGGACACGTTCTATAAGACCTTCAAACCATTACTTTCTTCGATTCCATCGGGAAAAGTAGCAGGACGAGAACTCGGTATTGACCCCGTCTCCGGACAACCGGTCATCGCTAAAATCAGCAAGATCGGTCCTTGTGTGCAACTGGGCGATTCGGCTACGGAGAAACCGCGTTTCGCCAGCCTCAAGAAGGGACAGTCCATCTTCACGATCACCCTTGCGGAAGCACTCGAACTCTTCCGTACCGCTATGCCCTTTACCCTCGGCGAATATGAAGGGAAGGAAGTCACCGTCGGTGAAGGCAAATACGGACCGTATGTGCATTACGATAAATCGTTTATCAGTATCCCGCGCACCAAAGACCCGCTCAAACTGACGATGGAGGAGGCGGTAACGCTCATCTTGGAGAAACGTCTCTCCGAAACACCTATTCACCAATGGGGAGACATAGAAGTGCTGCACGGACGGTATGGTGATTATATCCATACCCCAAAAGGCAATTACCAACTCCCGAAAGGGATGAGCGCAGAGATGATCACCGAGGCGCAAGTGAAGGAAATAATGGCGAAAACAGAACCGATTATCCCCGGGAAACACACTTTTAGACGAAAAAGTGCAAAATAATTGCCCAAAAATTTGCACATGTCAAAAAAAAGCAGTACCTTTGCAGCCGCTTTTGAAAAAAAGCAATTGAGGGACTCCGAAGATATTTCGGTTTCCCGAAATATCGAGAAGTGGCGCAGTTGGTAGCGCACTACGTTCGGGACGTAGGGGTCGCGTGTTCGAGTCACGTCTTCTCGACATCAAGCGATTTAGATGAAAAATCTAAGTCGCTTTTTGTTTGCTCATTTTCGTAAATATCTGATATATTGTGTATTAGCGAGAATACCTTATTTACATCAGGTGTTCGATAATTGCATTTCGAGTTCATCTATGTGATAAGTTATCTCACACAATAATACAAAAAATTGCGGACGCGCTAAACGTGTCCATTGCGAGCCTATTCTACGACGAGAAGAAAGTTGAAGGTTACATCTCCGTAGATGGAAACATCATGCGCTTTCATACTGAGGAGGAGTTAAAAAATGCGCTTGCGACCAAGCGCATTACCATAAAGGCATAAAAAACTATGCTGCGGATCCTCGCAGCATAGTTCTCAATATCGGTTGTGAAGGTAATTATTTCACCTCTTGTCCTTGTAGCGTATATGTCTTATCTCCACGGTTGATATACACCTTACCATCAATGATAACCTTGGCACTACGTACATTGTCAGCCTCAGCATTTTCTAATGCCTGTACATCTTCAATTGCACTTATCGAATAGAAGTCTCTCCAAACTGGAGCGTTCTTGTACAAGTTGATAGAGTTCCTCGGCACATACAATTTACATGTCGACTTGTTTACTCCGTCAAAAACTGCACTATAAGCATTGGCGGGCGTTTCTCCATAATTATAGATTTCAGCCAAGCTAGAACATTCATAGAAAGCTCCGGCATCAAAGAATCCGCTCCCTCCCTTAATGGTATTGACACTATTTGGAATAGTAACAGATTTGAGATTTGTACACTCTGCGAATGTTCCCGTCTCTATAGTTATAATACCATTGGGAATATCTATTTTAGTTAAGTTTTCACATTTATTAAATGCATCCGCCCCAATACTTGTTACGCTACTGGGAATATCTATTTTAGTTAAGTTCTTGCATTCTGCAAATGCAAACTCCCCAATACTAGTTACGCTATTAGGAATTGTAACGGAAGTTAAAGTCTCTATGCGTTCTAATAGATGAGACGGGATGCGCTGCACTCCATCACCAAATACAACCGTTGTAATCGGAGCGGTAGCATTATAACCCACACCTGCATATTCCCAAGGCGAAGCAGCTCTAAAGTCATCGCATTTTACAGCGTTCCAAGCCAAAGAAGCAATTTTGTCACATCCGAAAAACGCACCATAATCCATCGTTTTCAGACTTGCAGGAATTGTCAGCGAAGTAATTTCGCAACTTCTAAATGCAAATCGTGCAATATCTGTAATGCCATCGGGAAGCGTTACTGATGTTATATTTAGACAATCCATAAATGCATCCTGCCCAACAGCCATAACATTGTATGTTACTCCGTCATAAGTTACGGTTGCCGGAATGTTTACCGCTGTCAAATCAGCATAGTTATCCCCATCTTTGGTTTGATAGGTTACGGTTGCTGTTTTCTTAGATGTGTTGAGATTGTAGTACAACTCGCCGATAAGTGTTCCATCGGCAAACAATACGCTTGTTCCTGCAATGGCAGCAAACAAGACTAAAAAGATTTTCTTTTTCATAATGTTTATCTTGTTTTAGTTGTTAGTGTGCATACAAAAAGCGGGACTGCACTATTGCCGTTCCGCTCATTGAGGCTCTAGCATTGCCCTCTCATCAAAACAGCAACACCGTAGCCCACGCCGTATGTATATGTACGCGCAATGCGTGTACGGAAATACACACTATGAGCATCCTAGTGTCACATTGTTTTGGATGAGGTAATTTGCTAGATTCCAATGAGCCAAAACAAAGCGCATAAGACGCTTTACAACATGTTAACATTCGATACAATCCCTGTTCTTAATAGAGTTGCACCAAATTTGGGTGCAAAGTTACTGCTTTTTTTCGACATGTGCAAATTTTGAGCGTTCAAAATAACTTTTTTGGTTTCTTTCGTCCTCGCGTCTCTTATTCCGTATATTATTCGGCACACCTCTTTTTTCCTTCCAATATCGCATAGGAGTGTAATAAATTCAAATACATTTGAAAAAAATTATACTGCTGTTGCGATATTTTAAGTTTTGTGAGATGTAAAGCATTATTATATAGTTACTTATAAGTCTATTCATTTTTTTTGATTTGATCAGCAATGCAAATTTTTGAATCATTGTTGGTAATTTTTGACTAATAAAAATGTTTTTTATGTTTATTGCTTTTGAAGGCTTTTACTCGCAGAGTTGCGGAGTTTGATGGAAAAAACTATCCGAAAGCTTGCTTGCGGGGAGTTTTTAGCAGCAAAGTACGCGAGAGCGAAGCTCAAAAGCATTCAAAAGGGTTTATCTCTGTTTATGTT
>CADBZO010000011.1 GCA_902799185.1 uncultured Bacteroidales bacterium
AACTAAAATTGAAAATGAGCCCGGTACAATACCGAACTCACTTTCAAAATCAAGTCAAATAGATTTAATAATCCGTCCAACTTTTGGGGGTCACCTCACGAAGGCGGTTTTTCTGTTTTTTATTTGCATATATGCAAAAAAAGCACTACCTTTGTGCGGAATTTACAAATAACTGATTCACATGAAAAAAATCTTCTTCTTTTTTGCGCTGGTTTTGATTGCCTCCGCTTTGGACTCATGCAAGATGAGTTGCACCTGTCAGGGCTCCGACGCACGCGCCATGCGGCTTGACACGGACGAGCAGTTGTTTTTTAACTGCAAAGAAATGACTGACTATTACCATAAGATGGGTTATTACGACGTACTTTGCGAATAACCTTTGATACACGGATGGAGTACTGGAGAGAATGGATATCGCAACATAAGAATCTGATCATCATCGCGGCTGTCGCAGCCTGCGTCTTACTCGTCGTCCTGCTCTGCTGTACGCGGTGCGGTGCTGAAAACGGCGAGTCCGAAGCCGCAACGGGACGCCGTATAATAGAGGACACACTCGTCAAGTACCCCGGACGGACATTTGACTATAAATCGAAATTCAACGACCTTCAGGCCAGGCAGCTCGAAGCGGCTTCCCGTATAGGTCTTCCCCGTCCGCCCAAAGACCGCGCCGATGCCGCCTCCATGCGCCGGCAGTTGGTGGAGATCAAGACGAATGATAACTACATCGTCGATTCCCTCACCCACTCTGTACCATTTCTCATCCCTGTTGCGGCACGCGAACTGGACGCGATAGGCGAAGAGTGGGCGGATATCCTCGCCCGCAACGGTCTCCCGCACTACCGTTTCTTCGTCACCTCCGTCCTGCGTACGCAAGAGGACATCAAATACCTGCAACGGAGCGGAAACATTAACTCCGTCACTCAGTCATGCCATTGCTACGGTACCACCTTCGACCTCGCCTATATGCGTTACGATAAAGTAACGCGCACGCGTGAATACATGCACGAAGACAACCTCAAACTCGTTCTCGGACAAGTGCTACTCAACCACCAGCGGGCAGGAAAAATATACGTGAAATACGAGTGGAAACAGTCGTGTTTCCATATTACCGTGAGAAATTGATTATTTCTTCTTTTCTTTTTCACAAACAGAAAGAAGTTCGCAGGCGGAGCAGTCTTCTCCGTCTGTGTTTTTTTCGCAGTCCTCGTCTTTGAGCGGCTCTGCCGCGGTCTTTTGACTTTCGACTTTCGACTCTCCTCTCTTGGCTTTGATGCGTTCGTTGATCTCCGTCAGCGTGAGCACCACCAGACCTAATATGATAAAACCTATCAGCGCTTTCATCCTCTTTCTTTCACTTTTCACCTTTCACCTTTCACCTTTCAATTTTCCTCTTCCTCCACCCGGTCTTCTTCGATGACGAGGTTGTCGATGATGAACTGTTGGCGCTCGGTGGTGTTCTTGCCCATGTAGTAGGCCAGCAGGTCACTCACGGCGTCTTCCTTGCGCAGCGTCACTTGGTCCAGACGGATACCGGCCCCGATGAACCCTTTGAACTCGTCCGGCGAAATTTCTCCGAGTCCTTTGAATCGTGTGATCTCAGGGGTCTTGATTTTGTTGATTGCCGCCTGCCGCTCCTCCTCGGAGTAGCAGTAGATGGTCTGGTTCTTGTCTTTCACGCGGAAGAGCGGCGTCTGCAGGATATAGACGTGCCCTTTCTTGACCAGATCGGGGAAGAACTGCAGGAAGAAAGTGAGCATGAGCAGCCGGATGTGCATCCCATCGACATCGGCATCGGTAGCGATGATGACTTTGTTGTACCGCAACTCATCCAGCCCGTCCTCAATATTCAGCGCCGACTGGAGGCAGTTGAACTCTTCGTTCTCATAGACCACGGACTTGCTCAGCCCGTAGCTGTTGAGCGGTTTGCCTCGCAGGGAGAAGACCGCCTGGGTGCGTACGTCGCGGCTCTTGGTGATGGAGCCGGAGGCGGATAGACCCTCGGTGATGAAGATACAGGACTCCAGACGCAGGTCGTCGTCCGCATCTTTTGCCGATTTCACCGGCTTGGTGTCGTTCAGGTGGATCTGGCAGTCGCGCAGCTTGGGGTTGTTGACGAGGTTCTTCTTCGCACGCTCCCTCGCTGCTTTCGTCACGCCCGCAATAGCCTTGCGCTCCTTCTCGGAGTCCTGGATTTTCTGGAGCATGATCTCCACCGTCTGCGGGTTCTTATGCAGGAAATTGTCCAGCTGCTGCTTGACGAAATCATTGACGAACTTATTGACGGAGATACCGCCGGTAGGGCTCATGTCTTTGGAGCCGAGTTTCACCTTCGTCTGGCTCTCGAAGACGGGCTCCTCTACGTTGATGGCGATAGCGCCGACTACGCCGTTGCGAATATCTGCTAATTCCTGGTTCTTATTGAAGAACTCTTTGATGGTTCTGCCTATCGCTTCGCGGAAAGCGGCTTGGTGGGTACCGCCCTGGATGGTGTGCTGACCGTTGACGAAGGAGTAGTACTCGTCGCCGTTCTGGTCGGTGTGGGTCAGCGCTATCTCGATGTCTTCGCCTTTGAGGTGGATGATCGGGTACAGCGGACTGACCGTCATGTTCTCCGTCAGCAGGTCCAGAAGACCGTTTTTGGACGTGTATTTCTTGCCGTTATAGACGAGTGTCAGACCCGTATTGAGGTAGGCGTAGTTGCGCAGCAGCTCCTCGATATAGTCGTCCCGGAAACGGTAGTTCTCAAAGAGCCCTTTGCTGTTGTCGGGCACGAACTCGATGACCGTGCCCCGTTTCTCCGGACCGTTGTAGTCCTGTATGCCGGTATCGGAGGTCAGTTTGCCTTGCGCGAACTCCGCCCGGCGGGTCTTGCCTTCGCGGAAAGACTCTACGGCGAAGAAGGACGAGAGGGCGTTCACAGCCTTCGTGCCCACGCCGTTCAGACCGACGGATTTCTTGAACGCCTTGGAGTCGTACTTGCCGCCGGTGTTGAGCACGGAGACCACCTCTACCAGTTTGCCCAAGGGGATACCGCGGCCGTAGTCCCGTACGCGCACCCGTCCGTCGGATACGTCCACCTCGATCACCTTGCCCTCGCCCATGCGGAACTCGTCGATGGAGTTGTCGATACTCTCCTTGATGAGCACATAGATACCGTCGTCGGAGTGACTGCCGTCCCCTAACTTGCCGATATACATTCCCGGACGACGCCGGATATGCTCCATGTCATCGAGGTGGATAATGTTCTCGTCGCCGTAATCCACGGCTGCCAAATTTATCTCTGTTTCTTCTGCCATAATTCAGTAATGTATTGTATTGCGGCTTCCCGTTCGTTGGGGATGACGCCGTCCAGGATGGCGTCTTTGACGGCGGCTTTCAGTTCGCCCACTAACGAACAGGGTTCGAGGCCGAACATCTGCATGATCTCGTCGCCCTTGACAGGCGGCTGGAAATTACGGATCCGGTCCCGTTCTTCCAACTCCACCATCTTCTCTCTGACGAGCTGATAGTTCCGATGAAATCGGGCTTTCTTCTCTTCGTTGCGGCTGGTGATATCCGCGTCGCAGAGGAGCATCAGATCGTCTATGTCGTCCCCGGCTTCAAAGAGAAGTCGTCTCACGGCGGAGTCGGTCACGGTGTCCTCGATGAGGTTGATAGGCCGCATATGGAGATCCACCATCTTCTTCACGTACTCCATTTTCTCGTTGAGAGGCAGTTTCATCCGTGCGAAGATCTTCGGTACCATCTTGGCGCCTATATAGTTATGGTTGCGGAAGGTCCATCCGGCCTGCGGGTCCCACGCCTTCGACCGCGGTTTGCCTATGTCGTGCAGCAGCGCCGCCCAGCGCAGCCAGAGACTGCTTTCGACTTTCGACGTCCTGCTTTCGACGTCCTGCTTTCGACTTTCTACTTTCGACTTTCTACTTTCTACTAACTCCGCTACATTATCCAACACTTTGAGCGTGTGGTAGAATACGTCTTTGTGTCCCTTCCCCTCCTTGACCTCCACGCCTTTGAGGGATGCCAGTTCGGGAAAGATAAGCGGCAAAAGTCCGGTTTTATCGAGTAAAATCCATCCTTCCGAAGGTCTGCGGGAGAGCATGATTTTGTTCAGTTCCTCGGCGATACGCTCCTTGGTGATGATTCCGATACGTTCTTTGTTGCGTACGATGGCGTCGAATGTCTCGCCGTCGAGGTTGAAACCCAGTTGGGTGGCAAAACGGATAGCCCGCATCATACGCAAGGGGTCGTCGCTGAAAGTGATGTCCGGGTCAAGAGGCGTGCGGATGATACAACGCTCCAAATCGCCGATTCCATCGAACGGATCCAGTAACTCGCCATAAGTCTTTCGACTTTCGACGTCCAGCTTTCGACTTTCGACTTTCGACTTTCGACTATTTAGGCATATCGCCATGGCGTTGATGGTGAAGTCCCGCCGGTTCTGGTCTTCCTCCAATGTGCCGTCCTCTACGATGGGGTTCCGGCTGTCGTGTCGGTAACTCTCCCGGCGTGCGCCCACAAACTCCAGTTCCAAAGGCTTTTGACTTTCGGCTTTCGACTTGGGACTATGGTACTTCACTTGCGCCGTGCCGTAGGTCTTGAAGACCGACAGGTGCGCCCGCCTGCCCAGCCGTTTGGCTACCGCCTCCGCCAGCATAATCCCGATGCCTGAACGTCCTTCGTCCTTTGTACATTCGTCCTTTGTACATCCCTTGGCCACCACCACGTCAATGTCCGTGGAAGGGCGGTGAAGAAACAGATCCCGCACCCATCCGCCGATGACATAGCACTCCAGCCCCAGCCGGTCGGCTTCCTCGCCGATCAAGTGAAGTATGGGATCCTCTATTTTCGGGTTGCTGATAAGCATATTTTATTGTTCTGTACCTCTAAATCGAGTGCAAAGGTACGGAAAAAATCGCACATATGCAAGTTATGAAGCATTTTTTTGCCGAAAAATTTGGTCATGTCAGAAAAATGTTGTACCTTTGCGCCGCTTTTCGTGTAAAAGCACGTCATTATTTATTAACCCGGGCGTAGGACTCGCGCAGTTCAAGGCCCACAAACCATTCAAACAAATGGCAACAAAAATTCGTTTGGCCCGTCATGGCCACAAAGACTACGCTTTCTATCACATCGTAGTAGCTGACAGCCGTTCTCCGCGTGACGGCAAGTACATCGAGCGTATCGGTTCTTTCAACCCCAACACCAACCCCGCAGCCGTAATCCTCAATTTCGAGCGTGCACTGTACTGGGTTAACTGTGGTGCTCAGCCGACGGACACCGTTCGTACTATCCTCTCCAACGAGGGCGTACTGCTTTGCAAACACCTGCAGGGCGGTGTAGCTAAAGGCGCTTTCAGCCAGGAAGAGGCTCAGAAGCGTTTCGATGCCTGGAAAGCTCAGAAAGATGCCAAGGCCGGTAAGATCAGCCAGGCAGAGGCAGACAAGAAAGCTGCTGCTGCCAAGGCCCTCCTCGCTCAGGAGGTAGAGACCAACAAGGCTATCGCCGCTAAGATCGCTGAGAAACGCGCCGCTGCTGCCGCAGAGCTCGCTGCTGCTGCACAGGAGGCCGCTCAGGAAGCTGCTGCCGCTGAGGCAGAGGCTAACGGCGAACAGGCTCCCGCTGAGGCTTGACAATCGGAAAATCGATAGATCAACATATCGAGACACCGAAGAAAAGAAGTCCAAAACGCACGTTTTGGGCTTTTTTTTGTGCAAAAGAGAGAATTATTTTGCATATATGCAAAAATTGTAGTATCTTTGCAAACTTTTTAGGCTTGAAATGACACGGGTCTTCCGAAATATGGCTGCGATGAGTGTACTGCAGGTGGCAAACTACGTGATACCGCTCTTGGTATTGCCGGTGGTCAGCCGTGTGCTGGGTGCCACTCTTTTCGGGAGCGTGGGTTATGCGCAGAATATAGTTTCTTATCTGACACTGCTGGTCAATTTCGGTTTCGAGTATTCCGCCACGCGCCAGATTGCGCTGGCCGCGGATCAGGCGCAAAAGAACCGTATCTTCTGGGCGGTCATGACCTCCAAGGCACTGTTGCTTGTAATCTCTTTTGCGATACTGGCTCTCTTGCCGCTTTTCGTGGAGCGTGTGGCCTGTGATCCGCGGCTGTATATCTACACCGCGTTGACGAATATCGGCATAGTTTTCTTCCCTACCTGGTATCTGCAGGGCGAGCAGCAGATGGACAAAATGGCGTGGGCTAATTTCTTCGGCAAACTGTTGGGGGCTGTCTTGGTCATTGCTTTGGTGCGCGAAGCATCCGCTTACCGCCTCTACCCGTTATTCCTTTCGGTGGCCGGTATTGCGGTAGGTTTCGGAGCGCTGCTGTATGTCATTCGTCATTTCGGGATAGGACGGTACGAATGTTCCCTGTCTTCTTTGCGAGAGGTATTGGTGCCCGGTGCTCCTATTTTCCTCAACAACGTGTTTATCAGCCTCTACACGGCCGTCAACATGACGCTTCTCGGTATCTATGCCGCCGATGATGTAGTCGGTTATTTCTCTGCTGCCCAACGCCTGATTCTGGCGCTGAACATGGTTGCCGTATTACCCGTCAGCACCGCTCTCTATCCCGAGATAAGCCGTCAGTTCGAGCAGTCCAAACAGAAAGGTGTTGGCTACCTCAAGCGGGTTCTGCTGCTGGCCGGTGGCTGTGCAGGAATAGTATCCGTGATGACCTGGGTGGCATCCCCGCTGGTGATCCGTGTCGTATATGGAGCAGGCTACGAACCGGCAATAGCTATCCTGCGCTGGTTGTCGCCGTTGCCTTTCCTGGTAATGACCGCCACCCTCCTGACCGTACAAGGCTTATACGGATTGGGCTTGCATCGTTATGCACCATGGGTAGGTTTGATATTGGCTGTTGTCTGTATCTCCATAAACCTGTGGCTGTTGCCTGTCTTGGGTGTCAAAGCCGTGTGCATCGGCTGGAATGTCGCTGAATTGATGGAGTGCATCCTGGTCGGAGGTATATTGTTAACCAAAGGACGCAAGTTATGTTCTACCTGATTTGTTTTGGCATATTATGCGTGTTGGCGGTACTGAATGTGCAGATGCACGACAAACTCAGTACGCAGATACTGAGCGGTCTGGCGGCTGTAATGCTCATCTGTATTGCCGGCCTGCGTTATGAGACGGGCGGCGACTGGGATACCTACAACCGGTTCTTCGACGATTTCCCGTCATTCAGCCGGTTTGTCGGAAATCCGGCTACGTTTGATAATTATTCCATGGAAAAGGGATTTGTATTGCTTTGCGCCTTGATCAAATCGCTGGGAGGAACGGTGCAGCATATGTTTTTCGTGGTAACGACAATCAATATCACCCTGATCACCCTCGCGCTTGGCAAATATACCAAGTATCCGGTGGTGGGTCTGCTCTGCTATTATGGTATCTTGTATTTCAACCTTGAAATGATTTATATCCGCCAGGCGACGGCAGTGGCGCTCTGTTTCTTGGCGCTGCAATATATCCAACCGCATCGTGTACTCCCCTATATGCTGATGGTGTTGCTCGCTTGTACGTTCCATCGCGTAGCAGTGCTGATGCTTCCTCTTTATTTCGTCCTGAATACCAAACTGCCTTCCTGGGTCTATCTGTCGGTCATTGGCCTTGGGGCGGTAGTGATGCTCGCCGGCATTCCCTGGATACAGTCTGTGATCATGCAAATAGCCGGATGGCTGGGCGGTGACTATCTGGATAAAGCGGAATACTACACCAAGGAGGCTCTCTTTGTCGTCAACCGGGGCCTGAGTGTCGGATTCGTTCTGAACCTTCTCATTTTTGTAGTCATCGTCTTTTTCAAGGAAAAGATAGACCGGCTTGCGCACGGTACTGTCATGTTGAATATGTATTCATTGAGTTTGGCGTGCTATTACTATTGTTTTGAGTTGGTGGAGGTCAGCAACCGTGTCCGGTTATTCTTCCTGATAGGTATTATCGCTTTGCTGCCTATGGTTCTGGAGATCCTGCCGCTGTTCCTGGAGCGGTTAGCCGGACTGGCAGTGGTGGCATTGTATTGTTTTAGTTTTTCGCGTATGATTTTCCTGGAGGCGCCGCAGGCTATGGCGTATAACCCTTACCAGAACTATATCGAATACAAGCTCCATCCGCGTCCGAGTACCGGCAAACAACGCTTGGAGAAATCCCACGAGTTATTCCAAAATGCCCGAAAGAACTAAACATATTGTCTTTGTTAACCACACCCGCGAACTGCATGGTTCGGAGCAGGTGATGCTTGCTACAATGCGGCTCTGCAAGTCGCAAGGGTGGCGCCTGACAATCGTGTTGCCGTCCAATAAACCGGAAGGCGGTTTGGAGGCGGTCATAAGGGACACGGCAGAGATATTATATCTGAACTATAAGAACTCAGGCGGAGGATGGCTGCGGACATTGGCAGTAGAAATATATAATCTGCCGGCACGAATCCGCCTATGCCGATGGCTGCGGAATAATAAAGCGGATGTGATATATTCCAATACGTCCGTTACTATGCTTGGCGTGAAAGCCGCCCGATGGACTCAAACACCCCATATTTGGCATTGGCATGAACTGCCAACCGAGGAGTTCGGGTGGTCCAAAAAGTCCGTAAGGTTACTGAGGTATTGGGCCATCTACAGCACCCGGCTGCTTTTTATTGCCAAAACCCAAAAGGAACTGTGGGAGAAAAAATTGGGCGGGGTGCAGTTCTGTAATGCCCGAATTGTATATAATCCCGTGCGGGAAATACGTGCAGTCAATGCAGTGCATGAAGGAAGTGTACGGATAGGGTATGTTGGCAGTTTCATGGACCGTAAGAATCTGCCGTGGCTGGTTCAGACGGCGGCTGAACTGGCAAAGGAATACAAACTTCATCTTTGCCTGTATGGGGCGCAAAATCAGCAAGAGGCGGCAGAGATGCAGGCCCTCTGGCCGGACGATGAACAATTTTCAGTGCATGCATTCACGGAAGACATAGCATCGGTATATTCCGGTTTGGATATTTTTGTGCTGCCTTCTTGGTCGGAAACAATGCCATTAGTGGTGCTGGAGGCGATGCAAGCCGGTGTTTGTGTTATCCAGACCTGTTGTTCCGGCATGAAAGAGATTATGCACGACGGGGAGGAGTGTCTGTTTGTTGACCCGCATACCAAAGAGAGTTTGCGCAATGCGCTTATCCGCTGTATGGATGTCTCTTACCGTGAACGGATAGCAGCCCGGGGAAGGTGTTTTGCAGAGGAATGGGTGAAGCAAAACGAGTATAAAAGAAATATCCTGTCTGTATTCAACGGCATGATCAGCAAAAACGTGTGATGGATTTGAATATTTGCATAGTACATTATAATTCTGAAGATACTATCCCTTGTCTGGAGAGTATCGCGGCACAAACGCAGAAAGCTCAAGTGCTGTTGGTGGACAATTGCTCTACAGACGATTCGATGGATGCAGTCAGAAAATATGCCAATAGCGGAGAACTTCAGATACGGATTTTTGATGCGCCGGTCAATGGAGGATTCGCAGCCGGAAATAACATCGCATTGCGGTGGGCGCATAACCATACTCCTGAGGCTTGGAACTTGCTACTGAATAATGACACTGTTTTGCCCGAAGATTTTATAGAGAAAATGACCGGTGCTGCGGAAAAAATCCGTAAGGCGGGGGGGGCGCCTTTTGCCTTGTCTGCCACTGAATATAATTATTTCTCCCGGCGGAAGAAGAGACATAATGGGAAACAGTATCTTTCTGTGCCTACCGGTTTGAGTTTTAATTCTCCGGGAATATTCCGCACTCCCTATCTTTGTGGGGCTTGCATCTTGATTCCTCCTCAAGCGCCTTTGTTAGACGAAGGTTTCTTCCTGTACTATGAGGATGCCGACTACTCGAAACAATTGGAGAATGACGGTTATCGTTTGCTGACAACCGATTGTACCCGCTACTACCATAAAGTAGGCGGGTCAACATCCCGAAATGAGAATATCGTCACTATCCAGATGAAGAGTATGTGGCGTTACTATCTGAAGCACTATCCTCAGTGGGCCGGAATGGTTAAATGGTTGAGATGGGGAGAGTATATCGTACTTGGACGGAGCGGAGTAGCACACATCGTGAATCAGACATATAAGCAACAAATAATACTAAAAAAATGATAGTTGTAAACGGACGTTTTTTGAGCCAGCGGATTACCGGTATTCAGCGGTTTGCATATGAGATTTGCTGTGCATTACATCAGATAGGTGTAGATATACGTATTCTGGCTCCGGCAAATATAGAAAAAGATTATAATCTGGATGGGCTGACTATAGAAGTTATCGGCGGAAAAGGTTCCCATTACTGGGAGCAAGTGACACTTCCGGCCTATATGAAGCGGCATTACAACGGAGAATACCTGCTTAGCCTGAGCGGCCTCAGCCCTTTATGGTACAATCGCAATATAATGACCATTCACGATATCTCATACTTGCTGCGTCCGAGGTCTTATTCGCTGCCATATTGTCTGTACTATCAATTCATGACCCCTTTGATAGCCGGACGGGCGCAACAGATACTCACGGTAAGCGAGTTTTCTAAAACAGAGTTGGTGCAACGCTTAGGTCTGCCTGCGGGGAAAATAGAGGTGGTATATAATGCAGTTCGTCCTTCGCCGTTGTTGCCTCGCGGGAACAAAGAAAAATATCTTCTGGCTGTAGGCAGTCATGTTCCCAGAAAGAATGTCAGACGGGTGCTGGAAGCATATTGCCGGATAGAAAACCCGGATTTTGAGTTATATGTAGTGGGAGGAAAAAATGCCGTTTATGCCGATGCCGGATTACGGCCTTATACTACTCGCAAAGGTATCCGTTTCTTAGGCTATGTGACCGGACAGGAACTGACACGCTTATACCGTAACGCTACCGCGTATATCAATGCTTCATTGTATGAGGGCTTCGGCATCCCGATAGTGGAGGCAATGGGGCAGGAGTGTGCAGTGGTGGTTTCGGATATTCCGGCGTTCCGGGAGGTGAGCGGAGACGCGGCTCTTTATTTTGATCCGCTGAATGTGGCGGACATATGTGACAAAATGGAAACAATTATGCAGAGTGAAAAAACACGCGAACAGTTGATCACAAAGGGGAACGAGCGGGTCAAACTGTTCAGCTGGAAAAGTTCTGCAATGAAAGTACAGGAAATTTTCAAAAAACTCAAAGAATGAGACAACCCAAAATAGCATTTGTCGGGAATAGTGCCCTTACGATGATGAATTTTCGTAAAGGATTGATGTCTGCGTTGGTCAACGCGGGCTATGATGTGACAATGATTGCCCCGCAAGATGGAGAACTGACACCTATTGAGGGTACCGGAATACATTTTATTCCAATAACGGTAGATTGCAAAGGAACTAACCCGAAGAACGATTACAATCTATATCGCGAACTGAAAAACATTTACCGTGACAGACATTTTGACTTTGTCTTCCATTATACCATCAAACCGGTTATCTATGGTTCAATGGCTGCTGGTGTTTGTGGTATTCGGCATATAAGTGTGGTTACCGGTTTGGGATATACGTTTATCAAGCGCAACTGGCTTTTCCGTGTGTCCTGTATGCTCCATAAACTGGCTCTACGCAAGGCCGAGGCGGTTTGGTTTCTCAACCGGGAAGATTGCGATGTTTTTGTTTCCCTCCGCCTTGTGTCGCGCGGGAAAGCGCATGTGATACCGGGAGAGGGGGTAAATACGGAGTTTTTCCGGTCAACAAGGCCTATGCCCGAACAGGCATCGTTTATCTACATCGGGAGAATGTTGCGCTACAAAGGTGTGGAGCTGTTTGTCCGGGCGGCAGAAGTGCTGCGGAAAGAATACCCGGCTGCACGTTGGAAACTGTTAGGACCTTTTGCTCCGGATGACCCGTCTTGTATAGAGGCGCAGGAAGTGGAGAACTGGGTGCATAGAGGATTGGTTGAGTATATGGGCGTCGCCAGAGATATACGCCCCTATCTGGAGCAGGTCTCTTGTTGTGTCTTGCCCTCCTATTTCAGAGAAGGAGTACCACGCTCGCTTATGGAGGCTGCTTCCATGGAAAGGGTGATTATCACTACGAACTCCGTAGGATGCAGAGAAGTGGTAAGGGATGGCGTGAATGGGATTATGTGCAATCCGAATGATCTGGATAGTCTCATTGCTGCGATGAGGCAGATTTTGGAGATGCCGGTTGAGAAGATAGCCGCCATGGGCAAAGCAGGGCGCGAATTAGTGCTCGCTACATTCGATGAGAGAATCATTGTCAACGAATATTTGCAAGTATTGTCTTCTCTCCAACGCCAATAAATGCGGAATACCTCAGGAGATGAAATAAATAGGATACAGAATAACAAAACTGACACGTAGAATATGCTGAATGTTACATTTTTAGTCCCGCCTGTTTTAGTGGGTAAACACCCGGCAGAGAGAAGCTCCGGATGCACCCATGTGGTATATCCGACTCCCAATATATACGAACTGCAAGTAGCTGCCTGCGTGGAGCAATCTCACCGTGTGACGTATATCGACTGTATCAATCACCCGCAGACGATGGAGCAGCTGCTGGAGAACGAGAAAGCCGCCGCCACGGATGTATATATGATATGGACGGTGAACCTGTCTGTAGAAAATGACATGGAGGCAGCCCGCCGCATCCATGCTCTTTTCCCGGACAGGAAAGTGCTGTTCCTGGGACCCGGTGCAGGCTATTTCTTCCGCAAGTGCCTCATAGATGAAAACACGATAGTGGTTCACGGCGAGCCGGAGGGCACGGTGATGGAACTGCTGGAGAAGATAGACAGCGGTGGCGAATGGCGCGGGATAGACGGCATATCCTGCCTCTGCGACGGACTTGTCCGGAGGAACAAGATGCGGGCGCTGATGAAGGATCTGGACTCTCTACCGATTCCGGCACGCCATCTGGTCAGCAACACCCTCTACCGTAACCCGAAACTGAAGACGACGCCTTATGTCACGATGGTCACCTCCAGAAACTGCCCCTTCCGCTGTATATACTGCGTACCCAGTTCGCTTACCTTCGCGCGCGAGATAGAATATAAGGAGTATAACCACCGCAAACCGCCTATCTCCTTCCGCTCGCCGGAAAAAGTGGCGGAAGAGATACGCCTCTTGCACCGCGAAGGGGTGCGGGCTATCGGGTTTATGGATGATAACTTCATCTGGAACGAACAGCGTACGGCCGCTATTTGCGAGGTGTTGCGCGAGACGGGTATAGTCTGGGGATGCCAGGCGCGCGTGGATGCCATCACCGAACAGGTTGCCCGGATGCTGGGCTCCTCCGGATGTAGGTATGTGGATCTGGGCGTTGAGTCATTCAACGACGAGATTCTGGAGTATGTCCATAAAGGCATCACCAGCAGCCAGATATACACCGCTGTCCGTCTGCTACAGAAATACAACGTGCCGGTCAAACTGAATATCCTCATCGGAACAAGCCCGCTGGAGACGAAAGAGACCATACGCGATACCATACGCCGGGCGAAGAGACTGAAGGTGGACCAGCTGATGATCAATATCGTCTCGCCTTTCCCCGGCACGCAGTTCTACCAAACGGCCTTGGAGAACGGATGGCTGAAGGATGGCGAATATGTGCCTACGGATGTGCAACGTGAGTCGATTCTGAACTATCCGCATCTGTCTTACAAGGAGATGGAGCACCTGCTTTTTGTCTCCAACCTGACTTATTTCCTTTCGCCCCGTTTTGTATGGAAGCAGATACGCAAGTTCCGTACATGGTCGGATTTTACCCACGCACTTCGTTCTCTGAAAATCAAGCTGTTCGGATGACTGTCAAAACCTCTTATATCATCATCACCTGGAACGGACGGGAGCTGCTGCGTGATCTCCTGCAATCCATGCGCCACCAGCTCGGGCGGCCCGACATAGAGGTCATCATCGCCGATAATGGCTCTACCGACGGAACGGTGGAATGGCTTGCAAGCACCTATCCCGCAGTGCGTGTCATTGCTCTGGCGGAGAACAAAGGTGTGGCGTATGCGAGGAACAGGGCGATGGAAATGGCGCATGGGGAGTATCTGCTGATTCTCGATAATGACATCCGTATCACCGACGAAGCGGTTGCAGGGATGGAGGCGTATATGGATGCCCATCCCGAGACAGGCATGGCGGGATGCCGGCTGGTCTATCCTTCCGGTGAGACACAGGAGAGTTGCAAGGACTATCCCGGCCTCTGGACTAAGATACGGCATGTGCTCCGGCCCGCCAAACGGACGTTTGTCTATGCCCGTGAGGTGGAGGAGGGACTGCCTTTTGAACCGGTGTATATCATCGGGGCATGCCAGATGATACGTGCATCCGTCTATCGCGAGGTAGGACCGCTGGACGAACATATCTTCTACGGACCGGAGGATTGCGATTACTGTCTCCGGGTGCGTAACCACGGCAACCGGGTGATCTATCTGCCCGCTTTCCGGATGGTGCACCACTGCCAGCGCAAGACAACTGCCCGTCCCTTCTCCCGCTTAGGAAGGGCTCATATCCGCGCACTCCTCTATTTCTATTGGAAACACAAGAAACTATAGTACTAAAGCACGCGCTTTAGTACTTTTTGCATAGGCTTTAGTACTGCGAGAATATGCAAATAGCAGAAAACAAGATATTTATAAAATAGCCGATGACTCATTTTTAGTACTTTTTTATTTGGAAGAATACACATTTTTGTTGTAACTTTGCACCGATTTTCCAAGCCAACCGGGCGCCACGGCAAGGGAAGATCCGAACAAGTTTAACAATTAAAAAATGTTTACAAAAATGAAAAAAGAAACAGATTCAAAAGGCACGCTCGTTTATGATAACGAGTTCGGCTGGAAGCACGTATGGGAAGCATTGTGGTATGCTTTTCTATATAGTTCCTGGCTGATTCCTGCGTATATCATTATCTCTACCGTTACGTATATAGGTGGAGGCGTACCGTTTTTTGAGGGTATTGAAAGGCGGGTAATTGGATTTATAGGAATGGTACTGTTTATATTTATGTTCTATGCGCTTTTATATTTCCATCGGATAAAAACCGGCAGATACAGCATTGTTGGCAATAACCTTATTGTACACGAACGCTTCTTTTTCAGCAAGGTAGATCTTACGATTCCCCTTGCTAAAATATCGGAAGTGCAATATATTCCTCGTTTTATCGGGTATCGACAAGTGAAGAACATAGCGCGTTCCGGAATTGCGACCATGCCGTATATTCCGTACTCTTTTCTTGCAATTTCTATAAAAGGGCAGAGTTATATATTGTATTGCGTCACACACACGAAAGAACTATACGAAGAGTTACAGAAGCGTGTAGAGAATAATAACACCAATCAATAAATTTGCAGTTATGGAAGATTTCTTGTTTTATTATATCATAGCGCTGACTTGCCTATTGACGGCAATGGCATTATTTTTCACAATTCTCCTGGTAGTCGTACGCCGTAATTCGGAGACCCAGGAACTGCAACGCAAGCTGGCGGAAGCCGAGACAGAAGAATGGCGCGAGAAGATGCTCGACAAGGTCAAGGAGAAGATCGCCTTGACCGAGGAAGCACGTGACCGGATGACACGCGGCGAGGATCTTGTGGCGAAATATATCTACCACCAGCAGGGTATCGAGGAACTGAGCACGGAGCTCTTCTCCATCTACCAGAAACCAATCAACACGGTCAAGAAACAATACCCCGACCTGACGGAGCTGGATCTGCTGGTCATCTGTCTCTTGGGGATCGGCATGGACAATGTGGAGGTCTGCTCGATCCTGCGCATGGAGAAACGTACCCTCTACCGCCGCCGGCAACTCATCGCCCAGCGCATCGGTCTGACCTCCAGCACCGCCCTCGAGGAGTTCGCAAAGAACATGCTCCAGGAGACACTACCGGAAAACTAAAATCACCTTAAAATTAGACAATTATGAAAACAAATAATATAACTCACGTGACTTATAATAATAAGTTCACATGGAAATATGTAATCGAAATGTTGGAGTTTTTGCTTGCAATCACCATATACACTCTGGCATTATCCATAGTTCTTAGTATAACTTGTAATTTTGGTATAGAAAAAGGAACTGTTATTTCTATGGGTGATCTGAAATCAAGCATCATTATATGTATTTTTGTGCTGCTTTATTGCGTACCAAAGTATTTCAAAAGGTTTAGAACCGGGGAATATGCAATAACTGGAGATGAGCTAATTGTTAAAGAGACTTTCTTTTCTCATGAAGCGAAATTAACAATACCTATTTCCAGTATTTCCAATGTCAGATTCACTCCGAAGTTTACGGACCTGCGCGAGATATCCAAACAAGGAATAGTTCTGCTCGTCACTCCATTCAGACTCCTGGAAATCACGGTCGGAGGACAGAAATATGTACTATATACATATGCCCATGCCAAAGAACTATATGGAGAACTCAACAAACGTATAAATGAATCACGATAAATATCTTACTGAATATGAATGATAATGTATTAGAAGCTATCATGATATTAGGCTTCATTTTTATCGGAATAATGATATTATGGTATATCTATTTTTCTCTAAAAAATGATATTACTAACCGAGAAGCGGAAACCCGGGAACTGCAACGCAAGCTGGCGGAAGCCGAGACGGAAGAGTGGCGGGAGAAGATGCTGGACAAGGTCAAGGAGAAGATCGCCTTGACCGAGGAAGCACGTGACCGGATGACACGCGGCGAGGACCTTGTAGCCAAGTATATATACCACCAGCAGGGTATCGAGGAACTGAGCACGGAGCTCTTCTCCATCTACCAGAAACCTATCAACACGGTCAAGAAGCAATACCCCGACCTGACGGAGCTGGATCTGCTGGTCATCTGCCTCTTGGGTATCGGCATGGACAATGTGGAGGTCTGCTCGATCCTGCGCATGGAGAAACGCACCCTCTACCGCCGCCGGCAACTCATTGCCCAGCGCATCGGTCTGACCTCCAGCACCGCCCTTGAGGAGTTCGCAAAGAACATGCTCCAGGAGACGCTTCCCGAAGGCTGAACATAAACGCCGTTCGAAAAACGCACTTGCTCAAAAGCAGGTGCGTTTTTGTTGGGGGCTGGGCGAAAGAGAGCACTTTGGTGTTTTTGGAAGGTGGTTTAGTATTGTGAAATATATAAAACTCCTGAAAACAAGGTAGTTGCGTTTTGTACAAACAGCTATTTTTAGTACTTTTTTATTTGGAAGAATACACTTTTTTGTAGTAATTTTGCATCGGATTTCATCTAACTATACGGACTCTCGGGAAGATGAAACAGAAGCATGTTTAACTATCTAAAATGTATATGAAAATGAAAAAGTATCTTTATGGATTGGCTATCTTTATGATTTTCGCGATGCAGGAAGCCGGTGCGGCATCTTGGTATCACGTGGAGCAACAGTTGAATGCGTTGGACAGCGCCTACGGACTGCTCACCGCCATCATCACCATGCCCGGAACATCCGGGGACATGAAACACTGGGGGCACGATATGCTAACACCGGACGGCAGAGGGGCGAGAATAGGAACAATCATCGGCGGACGCTACGGAAAGACAGAAGGAGCCATCATCGGCGGACTTGTGTACGGGGCCGCTTATTATATAGATGCTTATTGGAGAGAATGCGAACAGGAGGATGGTATATGCGCATTGTATACGTCGGCGGACACTCCACAAAAGAACCGTCCGGCAAAGAACAGACATGCTCCTATCGGTTCCGAGATAGGAGAACTGCACCGCTGTTTGGTCCGGGAAGTACTGGAGTGTGGCCAAATTCCTTCTTCGATGACCAGAGAAGAACTGTATGAATATATGTGTACGGCAGATTTTGCAACCCTGAACGCTCATTTTACGGCGCAGCAGATCCGTATAGTCCGATCCGGATTGATGGATTATGCGGAAGCTCTTGCTTATCAGGGAAATGACATAGAGGCGGTGCTGCTGAGTGGGTATCCGGAGGAGGTGGAAATCATCAATCATTATGTCAATGCCGTAGCCCGGATGGCAGGCCCGTTTGACCGGCAGCAATACACGCACGACTACATGAGGCTGGTGGACAAAGCCTGTCGGTCAAACTGGATATCGGAAGAAAGTGCCATACTGATTAACGGAGCCATTTCTACGCTTTCTAAAACCTGTCAGGGCTAGACCATACCTAGACCATACCTAGACCATATAAATGACGTTATAGTACTGTCAGTACGCTGTCAATACGCTCAAAGACTCATCAGCCGGTAGGTCAGATAGCCGGCATAGACCAGTAGCAGTACTCCGCCTTCCCACCGTTTGATCTGACGCTCATGGTTGGACTTCACGAACAGCCAGACAAGGAGGCTTCCTGCCGCGGCTGCCCAGGCGTCCAGTTCGATGCCCTCGTACGCAGGCAGGGGATGAACGACGGCGCTGGTGCCGAGGATGAAGAATACATTGAAGATATTCGAACCTACCACATTGCCCAATGCGATGTCCGCATTCTTTTTCGTAGCCGCTATGACGGAGGTGGCTAACTCTGGCAGGGAGGTGCCGAGAGCGACTATCGTCAGACCGATGATAGCTTCGCTCACACCCATCCGCGTAGCGATGTCCACGGCGCTCTTTACAATCAGCTCACCGCCGACTACCAAGCCGACTAATCCGCCGAGAATCAAGCATAGAGCACGGAGAATACTCATCTCCCTCCCTTGAGGGGAGGGTTGGGGAGGGGTTTCTGCCATTTCCCCTTGTCCTTCCTCTGGGTGGTCTTTGGCATGGCGGAACGTGTTATAGAGGAAATAGACGAACATCGCCAGTAGCACGATACCGCCGATACGTCCTATGCCTCGGTCGTCGCCGCAGTCGCCTGCCGGCATGACATCGCCCCACGGCGAACGCACCGCCACAAAGGCGAAGACGAGCACGCCGGCGATGATGGAGAGCGGGATGTCGAAATCACGGCTGCGTTTTTGAGAAGTGATCGGATAGACCAGTGCCGTGAGACCCAGGATGACAAAAGTGTTGATGATGTTCGAACCTAAGATATTGGTGATGGCCAGGTCGGTGCTTCCTTCCGCTACCGACACCATGTTCACCACAAACTCCGGCATACTCGTGCCGAACGCTACGACGGTCAGGCCGATGACCAAGTCGCTGATTCCGAACCGTTTGGCTATTGCGGAAGCTCCGTCCACCAGCCAGTCCGCGCCTTTCACTAACGCCACAAAACCGGCTACAATCAGCACCACGCCGACCCACCAGCCATAAGATAATAATGATTCTATCATTTTAATTCTCAATTATCAATTCTCAATTATCAATTCTCAATTAACAACGCGTCCTAGTGGCTTTTGTACAAACTGAATTGTCCGTACGTATCTTAAAATGTTGTATCAAACTTCGTAAGCCCTTTGTACATTGTAAATTGTACATTGTACATTCCTATACATTGAACAGGAAATGCATAATGTCGCCGTCTTGCACGAGGTAGTCTTTTCCTTCGATGCCTAATTTACCCGCCGCACGGCACTGCGCTTCGCCGCCGAGGGCGATGAAATCGTCGTATTTGATGACCTCGGCGCGGATGAAGCCCCGCTCGAAATCCGTGTGGATGACGCCTGCACACTGCGGCGCTTTCATGCCTTCGCGGAACGTCCATGCGCGTACCTCGTCGCTTCCTGCGGTGAGGAACGTACGGAGCTTCAACAGCGCGTAAGCCGCTTTGATAAGACGGTTCACGCCGCTCTCCTCCAGTCCTATCTCGCCGAGGAACATCTGCCGCTCCTCGTAGGTCTCCAGTTCGGCTATCTCGCTCTCGATCTTCGCAGCCAGCACCAGCACTTGCGCGTCCTCGTCCTTGACGGCCTCTTTGACCTGCTCTACATAGGCGTTGCCGCTCACGGCGGCGGACTCGTCCACGTTGCACACATACATCACGGGTTTGTTGGTCAGCAGGAAGAGGTCTTTGGCTGCGGCTTCTTCCTCTTTGTTGTCCAGCTCTACGGTACGCGCGTTCTTACCCTGCGACAGTGCCTCGCGGTATTTGACGAGTACCTCCAGTTGCAGTTTGGCGGCCTTGTCCCCTCCGGCCTTGGCGGCTTTCTCGCATTTCTGGATACGGCTCTCGACGGTCTCTAAATCCTTCAGTTGCAGCTCGGCGTCGATGATCTCTTTGTCGCGCACGGGGTTCACCGAACCGTCCACATGCACTACGTTCTCGTCGTCGAAACAGCGCAGCACATGGATGATGGCGTCCGTCTCACGGATGTTAGCCAGAAACTTGTTACCCAGTCCTTCGCCTTTGCTGGCACCCTTGACCAGACCCGCTATATCGACAATCTCTACGGTCGTCGGGATGACGCCGCGCTCGGGATGGCATATCTCGCCCAGCTTGATGAGACGCTCGTCAGGAACGGTGATCACCCCTACGTTCGGCTCGATGGTGCAGAATGGGAAGTTGGCGCTCTGCGCCTTCGCGTTACTCAAACAGTTAAAGAGGGTACTCTTGCCGACGTTCGGCAGACCCACAATACCACATTGTAATGACATATATTTGTGATTTATGATTTGCAATAAAAAATCCCACATATGCTACGATATGCGGGATTTCGGTAGCGGGACCCAGGATTGAACTGGGGACCTCATGATTATGAATCATGCGCTCTAACCAGCTGAGCTATCCCGCCTTGCGCCGTGCGCAACACACTCTTCAAATGAAAAGCGGGTGCAAAGGTACTGCTTTTTTTTGATATGACCAAATTTTTTACAATATTTTTGCACTTTTTTACCGAAAAAGGCGAATTATCCTACCTGAACGCCGTTTTTGACGGGGGCGGAGACGGTGGTGACAACCAGTTTGCCGTCTGCATCCACTGCCGAGAGAATCATGCCCTGCGACTCGATACCCATCATCTTCCGCGGCGGGAAGTTGGCGATGAAGAGCACCTGTTTGCCTACGAGCACCGACGGATCGGGATAACTCTGCGCGATACCGGAGAGTATCGTCCGTCCGCCCATGCCGTCGTCCAGCTTGAACTGCAGCAGCCGGTCGGATTTCTTCACGTTCGTGCATTCCAGTACGGTGGCTACACGGATATCCGTCTTGTCAAACTCATCGATCGTTGTGGCGCCTTTGATCTCCGCCGGACGCCAGTTCTTGAGCGCCTCGGCTTTGGCGGCCTCTTCGTTCTCTTTCTTGATACGCTCCAGCCGGTCGAGCTGCGCCTGGATGGCGGCGTCCTCAATCTTCTCGAAGAGCAGCGTCACCTCGCCTAAAGCCTGGCCCTCTTGCAGCATGTCTGTTCTGCCTAAATCGTCCCACCCGAAACGGTCGCCCAGACAGAGCATCGTCTTCAGTTTCGCGGACGAGAACGGCAGGAACGGCTCGAAGGCGAGAGCGAGGTTGGCGGCGATCTGCAAGGCCATGTGGAGCACCGTAGCCGTGCGCTCCATGTCGGTCTTCGCCAGTTTCCAAGGCTCGGTGTCGGCAAGGTACTTGTTACCGATACGGGCGAGGTTCATCGCCTCTTTCTGCGCCTCGCGGAACTTGAAGTTGTTCAGCAAATCCTCCAAGGTGGCCTTGACGTTCTTGAACTCCTCGATGGTCTGCCGGTCGTATTCCGTCAGCTCTCCGCACGCGGGCACGCGCCCCTCAAAATATTTGTTCGTGAGCACGAGCGCGCGGTTGACGAAGTTGCCGTAGATGGCTACCAGTTCGTTGTTGTTGCGTGCCTGGAAATCCGCCCAGGTGAAGTCGTTGTCCTTGGTCTCCGGTGCATTGGCGGTCAGCACATACCGCAGCACATCCTGCTTGCCGGGGAAGTCCTCTAAATACTCGTTGAGCCATACCGCCCAGTTGCGGCTGGTGGAGATCTTGTCGCCCTCCAGGTTCAGAAACTCGTTGCTCGGTACGTTGTCCGGCAGGTTGTAACCCTGCGCCTTGAGCATCGCCGGGAAGACGATACAGTGGAATACGATATTGTCTTTCCCGATGAAATGGATCATACGGGTGTCCTCCTGTTTCCACCATTTCTCCCAGTTGCCGTATTTCTCCGGCTGTGCCTGGCAAAGCTCGATGGTGTTGGAGATATAGCCGATAGGTGCGTCGAACCATACGTAGAGCACCTTGCCCTCCGCGCCCTCTACCGGTACGGGGATTCCCCAGTCCAGGTCACGGGTCACGGCGCGCGGCTTGAGTCCGCCGTCCAGCCAGCTCTTGCATTGCCCATAGACGTTCGGACGCCATTCCTTGTGGTTGTTGAGGATCCAGTCCTCCAGCCACTCCTGGTACTGGTCCAGCGGCAGGTACCAGTGCTTGGTGGCTTTCTTGGTCAAGGCGTTGCCCGTCTCGGCGTTATAGGGGTTGATCAACTCGTCCGGGGAGAGGGTAGCGCCGCATTTCTCGCACTGGTCGCCGTACGCACCGAGGGAGTGGCACCGCGGACATTCGCCGCGGATGTTACGGTCGGTCAGGAAATGGCCGGTCTCCGGGTCGTAGAACTGCTCCGACGTCTCCTCTACGAACTGGCCGGCCTCATACATCTTGCGGAAATAGTCTGCCGCAAAGCGGTGATGGATATCCGAGGTGGTGCGGGAATAGATGTCGAACGACACGCCGAAATCCGCGAAAGAACGCTTGATGAGCGAGTGGTAGCGATCAACCACCTCCTGGGTGGTGATGCCTTCTTTGCGGGCGCGGATGGTAACTGGCACGCCATGCTCGTCGCTACCGCAGACGAAAAGAACTTCCTGACCTTTCAGACGGAGATAGCGGGCGTAGATGTCCGCCGGTACATACACTCCGGCGAGGTGACCGATATGCACCGGACCGTTCGCATAGGGGAGTGCTGCTGTAATCAATGTGCGATTAAATGACATATTTTGTGTAAAATTTATGCTAAAAGCAAAAAAAAGTTCAAAAATCTTGCGTATTTCAAAAAAAAGCAGTACTTTTGCGGGGTGATTCGCAAAATCGGGTACAAAGGTACTACAAAAAATCCGAATGTGCAAATTAAAATGAAAAATACAAGTTATTCTGTGAAAAAATATCAATTATATTTGGTTTTGTTCCTTGCATGCCTCGTCTGCGGTACTGCAAGCGCGAAAGTGAACCACTATGTGGGAGGATTTGCGCAGATAGGCGAGTGGTCTTTGATGCCTTCTCAAAGTGATTATTCGGCGAGCCTCGGTGTGGCCGGAGGAGCCGGTTTCCTGTATGAGCTGCAGGCGGGCAAGAATTACAGTCCGCTCCGTTTCCTCTTCAACGTAGGAGTAGGGGCTACGGGCGGCATGACGGCGTATAGCCAGAGTACGGACCAGACGGCTACGATGTTCAACCAGCTGGACTTACAGGAACAGCCATTCGATTATGTATATGAGATCAAGGACCGTAAGGACCGCTACAACAACGTGGCGGTGCATATCCCGGTTATGTTCGGCCTGCAATACAAACGGTTCTATGCGCTGGCGGGCGTGAAGGTCTATGCCAATATCTGGACGAAAGCCTACTCGGCGGCGAACCTGACAACTTACGGACATTATGACCAGTTTATCGGTATGACCCAAAACGGGGATTTCAGAAGCATGCCGATGTACCAGTTCTTCGACGAAGAGTCGGTGAACACGAATATCAAAACCTCGCTCAATCTGGATTTGGATCTGAGCCTGGAGGTGGGAGCACGATTAGGTACGATTACTTACGGCACGGGATATGATGTGCCGAAACGGAAGATGGAGTACCGCATCGCGGCGTTTATGGACTACGGCCTGATGGATGTGCATACCAACGGTTCGAAACCCGCTGTCGTCATGCCGGAGCGCTATGACATTGATCCCGCCTCGGAGAACTATGTCTATAACTCCCGTTCGATGGTGAATAACCTGGCAATGAATGACATCATGGCTACCGAAGGTTTTGCCAAAATGGTGAATAACCTCGTAGTGGGAATCAAGTTCACGGTTCTCTTCCAGCTGCCTGAGCAGCAGAAGTGCGTGATGTGTAGCGACGGGTACCGATCAATGACCCGCAGTTACGGCAGAAGCCGGCGCGGAATGAAGTATGAGGAATAACTCATCCGACGATACCTCCCGTATCTTGCCGTCCCGGGCCACGGATATATGACCGGTCTCTTCGGACACGACAACACATGTCGCGTCCGTTTTTTCTGTCAGACCTAAAGCGGCGCGGTGGCGCAGACCGTACCGCTGCGGGATGGTCTGGTCCTTGCTCACCGGCAGGATGCAGGCGGCGGCTACCATACGCCCCTCGCGGATAACCAGTGCGCCGTCATGCAACGGCGAGTTCTTGAAGAAGATGTTTTCGATAAGCCGTGTCGAGACCTGCGCGTCCAGCCGCTCCCCGGTATCTACCACCTCTTTCAGATTCCCCTCGCCGGCTAAGACTATCAACGCACCGGTCTTGCTGGAAGACATGTGACGGCAGGCACGGATGATATCCGGAATCTGCTGGCGCGAGACGGATTCGACCTCAGGGGAGCGCCGGAAGAGCTGGAAGGAAGAGAAACGCGAACCTAAACGGTAGAAGAACATACGTATCTCTTCTTGGAAAATGACGATGATAGCTATCGCCCCTACCGAGATGATGCGGTCGAAGAGTGCACCCGTCAGACCTAACTGGAATACATAACTCACTAAGAACCATACCACGATGAACGCCAGAATACCCCAGAAGAGGTTGGCAGCACCCGTACGGCGCAACAGCCGGTACATCTCGTACAGCATCACGGCTACCAGCAGGATGTCTATCAGATCCTTGAAACCGAAAGTGGAAGCGATAAAATGCATATCATTAACTCATTAACCAATCATCAATCCCCAATCCCCTTCTCCCCCTCTGAGAGGGGGGCGGGGGGTGTCCCCATCAACGTCTCGTAGAGACGCACCACCTGTTTTGTCTCCGCTACATCGTGGGTGCGGAGAATCGTTGCCCCGTGCTCCAGAGCGTAGAACTGCAAAGCCATGGTAGCTGTCATACATGTCTCCGGTGTCAGACCGAGCGGCTTATAGACCATCGACTTGCGGCTCACTCCTATTAAAACCGGCCGCCCGTATGCGCGAAGGCTGTCTAACCGCCGTAAACATTCGTAGTCGTTTCCTGTACCGCCGGTAAAACCGAAACCCGGGTCGAGGATGAGGTCTATATCGTGCAGCTCCGGATGACGGGAGGGCAGCTGCAAATCGCCGCGGAGTGTCCATATATACGGCACGCGGTAGGCACGCACTACAGCATACATCGCCTCGTCGCCGCCGGAGATATCATTGATGATCATCGTACCGAAGGACTCCAGCGCACGGCGGGCTATCTCGGCCCGGAAAGTGTCAACGGAGAGTTGCGCCTCCGGAGCTATCGTTCGGACTGCCGCAAGGGCGGGCTCCAACCGACGCCACTCCTCTTCTTCGTCCGCAGGGATACTGCCCGGACGCGTAGAGCAACCGCCTATATCCAGAATGTCGGCACCCGCCTCTATGGACGACTCCGCCCACGCCGAAAAAGCATCCGCCGTCTCCAGGCGTGAACCGGCATAGAAACTGTCCGGCGTTACGTTCCCTATCGCCATGATTTGCGCACGCATCGTGTCAATTTTTCACTTTTGCGCTGCAAAATTAGTAAAATTTTTGCAAATACGCAAAAAAAACAAACAAAAATTTGCGTATGTGCGAAAAAAGCTGTATATTTGCAGAAAAATTTGCGTATGTGCGAAAAAAGCTGTATATTTGCAGGCTGTTTTATGTATAGATACATATTAATAATTCAAAAAAGATATGAAAAACGTATTTAAGTATCTCTTGATCGTCCCGGTGGTAATGGCTTTTGCCTCTTGCCAGCAACGGGAGTTGAACACACGTGTGAGCAACACTACCGGTTGGAATTATTTCGATGAGCGTACTACGAACTTCGAGGCCAACGAGGGAGTGGGAAATGTGCATCCCGCCGGCATGGTGGCTATCCAGGGTGGTTCGTTCACGGTGGGTGAGAAAGACGAGTTCATCACCTCGCCGCGTAATAACGAGACCCGTACCCTCACCGTCAGCTCGTTCTTCATGGACAAGTATGAGATTACCAACCTCAACTGGAACGAATACCTCCACTGGCTGGATTTCGTCTTCGGTGCTGTAGCTCCGGAGTTGGTGGATCGGGCGCGTCCGGATCATAAGGTTTGGCGGGAAGACTTGGCCTACAACGATCCTTATGAGGATAACTATTTCGAGCACCCCGCTTTCTCCTTCTATCCGGTTGTCGGTGTGAGCTGGGAGCAGGCTATGGCGTACTGCCAGTGGCGTACCGACCGTGTCAACGAGATGGCGCTTATCAATGCCGGAGCTATAGAGGTGCCGCAGTTCGCTGACCTCCAGCCTACCGATGATGAGGCCTACAAAGACGAGTGGGAACAGCAGACCGGCTATGAGATGTACTCTTATGAGGAGGTCAGCCCCGAGGATCCCGAGCAGACCGTGACGATGTACCGCCCGCCGTTCGAGTGGATACGCGATAAGTTCGTCTTCAATACCGATAAATACCTCATGGACGACTCCTATACGCCGGCGTACGGCCGTCACCCCAAGACGGACAGCTACGGCGCTGACCGTAAGGTGACCATCGCCGATGGTATCTTCGTCACCGGCTACCGTCTGCCGACGGAGACCGAGTGGGAGTTCGCGGCTTATGCACCCGTGGCGGGTGAAGACGGTCTGACCATTGAGGGTAAGGTCTATCCCTGGTCGGGTTATCATCCGCGCGATATGTCGAAAAAGAACCTGGGTATGATGCAGGCTAACTTCGTCCGCGGACGAGGCGACATGATGGGTGTCAGCGGTGCCCTCAACGACCGCCATGTCATCACCAACCCTGTGGATGCCTTCTATCCCAACGATTTCGGACTCTATAACATGGCGGGAAACGTCAATGAGTGGGTCATGGATGTCTATCGTGAGACGACTTTCCAGGACGCTACCGAGTATAACTCCTACCGTGGTAATATCTTCAGCCGTCCGGTGCTGGACGAGAACGGCAAGTTCCAGATGGACTCCGTAGGTTGCGTCATGATCACATGGGGCAAGGAGGATGATAAACGTGACGTGCTGGATGGCGACTTCGCCAGCTTGCTCCAGACCGATTATCCGCTGGATACCGTCGGCGTAGCTAACCTCACCGAGGTCAAGACCGACCCGACTGACGTACTCGCTCCGCGTGTCACCAAGAAGAGCCGTGTCTATAAAGGTGGCTCGTGGGCGGACCGTATCTACTGGCTCAACCCCTCCAACCGCCGTTATCTGGACCAGGATAAGTCTTCTTCGAAGATCGGTTTCCGTTGTGCTATGTCCACCCTCGGTGACCAGATTCCCTCTGATCCGGTACGATAAAAATCAGTATTGTTAAACCCTCGGCATACATGCCGAGCTAAACACTTGAATAAAATGAATTTTCCCAATGACATTCGCTATACCAGCGAACATGAGTGGATTCGCGTAGAGGGTGACGAGGCCTATGTAGGCATCACGGACTACGCGCAGTCGGAGTTAGGAGAGATCGTCTTTATTGACGTTCCTACCGTAGGTGAGACCGTAGGACAGGGCGAGGTCTTCGGTTCTGTAGAAGCGGTCAAGACCGTCAGCGACCTCAATATGCCTGTTACGGGCGAGGTGCTGGAGCTTAATGCGGAGCTTGACGCTGCCCCCGAACTGGTCAACAACGACCCCTACGGCAAAGGCTGGATTATCAAGATCAGTGTGAAGGACCCTGCCGAGCTGGACACCCTCATGGATGCCGCGGCCTATCAGGCTTCGCTCTGATATCTGATAAAAGAGAACAACCTCCCTTTGAAAGAGAACAACCTCTCTTTGAAAGAGAACAACCTCTCTTCAACGCAGAGAAGGACGCCCCACGGGGTGTCCTTCTCGTTTTTTTTCTTTCCTTCTCTCCGTGCTCCCTTCTCCCCCTCTGAGAGGGGGTTGGGGGGTGTCCTCCTTCTTTTCCGCCGGATTTGTATATTCTTGGTAGTTGTGCCGTCTGCCAGACGGTATCTTGTTTCGTCAATTACCCCGCATGGTATGCGGGCTTCCCCCATCCCCTTACAGCGTCAATTGTCCGGCATATTATGCCGGTGTCGTCGTCCATTCTCCAACACAGGATTTCCGGAAGAAACCCGTGCGTGCGCAGCGCGTGCGCGAGTAATAATATTTAGGATATTAGGAGCCTATCACCAAAAAGAACGTAAAATAAGACATTTAATGTTCTATCATTCTGCAATAAAATGCCATGTAAAAATAACAAAATGCAATAAAAAGTAAATTTTCTTGTCAAAATGTTGGTAGTTTCAATTTTTTTTAGTAATTTTGCACCCAAATAGCGTGTGTGCAGACGCACATGCGTGCGTTTAATATAAGGATATGAAGATGAAGATGAAGATGAATATGAAGATGAAAAGTGTGATAAGTTTGCTTTTATTAGTGATAACTCTGATAGTTCCGCACCAGTTGACCGCCCAGACTCCTGTGGAGGTCACGGTGCCTTATTCCATGGGCTTCGAGCCGGCGGATAGTACGATGCTGAAGGCTTGGCAGATTAACCCCGGTGCGGATGTCTCGCGCTGCAAGGAGCGCTGGGTGATAGGCACGGCCGTGAAAAGCGAGGGGAAGCACTCGCTCTATGTCTCAAATGACGAGGGCGAGACCTGTACCTTCGATACGGTCTGGAACACGGTCTATGCCTATATGGATTTCATCATCCCCTCCGGCCAGTACGAGCTGTCGTTCGACTGGAGATGTCTGGGAGGAGACGAGTCGTATATGTGCGCCGGTGTAGGTATAGCGAACCAGATGAAGGAGATGGTCAGTGACTACGAACGCGCCGAGTTTCCAACGTATATCCAGGGCTTTGCTACGCCCGAGAACCGCGTCGTGCGGGGTAACAGCCGCTGGCAGCATGCCAATATCAACTTCGCTTCCAACGGTACGCGTGTATATCGCCTCTATTTCGCTTGGCGTAACAAGAACCGCGATGCCAAACTGGCCAACCCCGTCTCGGCGTGTATTGATAATATCCAGATCACGACCCGTAACTGCGCCAAGCCGGCCAATCTGAATGCTGAGGTGGTCGGCGATTCGGTTATCGTGACATGGACCGGTACCAGTGCGCAGTACTGCGTGGAGTACCGCCGTTACGGGCGGGAGCGTTGGTCGGTACAGACCGGCGTCCGCGACGAGCGTTTCGTGGTGGAGGGACTGGACGAGGGAGCGTATGACTTCCGCGTGAGAGGTGTCTGCAACGACATAGATACCAGTGCCTATACTTATCGCAACTCCTTTGGCGTCTATTATCCTGACCGCCATTGTATCAACTATGTGGATCTGCACGGACCGGATGTGGAGGCTACCTATGGTACTTTCCAGAACCCTTATCTGAATACCGGCGTGGTGGACACCGCTTATACCGACGACCCGAAGTTCCAGCGTCATGTCATCAATTGGGATCCCGACGAGTACGACCCCCGTACCGGCGGACGGCTGAAAGTCGTGCCGGAGGACGAGGTGGCTTCTGTCCGTCTGGGGAACTGGAACGTGGGAGCTGAGGCGGAGGCTCTGTCGTTCTTCTATACCGTGGACGGAGAGAACGCTTCCATCCTCCTGCTCAAATATGCGGTGGTGCTGGAGGATCCGAACCACGGGCCCGCAGACCAGCCGCACTTCAACCTCGAGATACTCGACGAGTGGGGAAACCTTATCGACTACACCTGCGGTTCGGCGGATTTCTACGCCGATGCCAACCGCCCCGGATGGAATAATACGGGTAGTGTTACCTGGAAGGATTGGACGACCATCGGCCTGAATCTGGCCGAATATGACGGCGAGCGCCTTACCGTGCGTCTGACCACCCGCGACTGTAACTGGTCCGGTCACTTCGGCTATGCCTATTTCACGATGGGATGTGCTGCGGCGAAGATTACCAGTACCAGCTGCGGCGACGATGCCCAGATGTCCATCGCCGCGCCGAGCGGATTCGCCTACGAGTGGTTTGACAAATACGACAACCCCGTGCCGGACTCCATGAAGACGCAGGACGGACAGACCCTCCTCATCCCGCCCTCGGATACTACGACATACCGCTGCCACCTCTCGTATCTGGAGGAGGAAAGCTGCGGTTTCGACCTCTATTCCTCCTGCCTCCCGCGTTACCCGATAGCGGATTTCAGCTGGAGCTACGAGCCGTCCAACTGCCAGAACAAAGTCCGCTTCGCCAACAAGAGCCATATAATGACACACTTCAATAATGTCACGGAGTACCACTATGACTGGCCTTGTGATGAATACGAATGGGATTTCAGTAACGGTCAGGTCGGTTCGGAGCGCAACCCCGTGGTCATCTTCCCCAACGAGGGCGGTACGTTTGCCGTCACCCTCGCTTCCTCCATCGCGGAGGGACGCTGCGTCGATGATACGGTTATATATATTACCATACCGGCTATAGGCGACAGGGAGGTGCGTATAGATACGACTATCTGCGAAGGAGGATATATACCTTTCGGACCGCAGTTTGCCGGAGAGGAGCGCGAGTACGTCAATGTGTGGAAGACCGTTGCCGGATGTGACTCCACGGTATATCTCAACCTCCATCTCTCGCCCCAGAGCACCATGCAGCTCCCCGATACGGTTGTCTGCGCGGAGATACCACTGACGGTGGACGGACAGACTTATAAATCCAAGGAGTCCGGTAAGTTCTACCGCTTCTACAAGAACCGGTACGGCTGTGACTCTACCCTCTGGATGAACGTCACGGTGATGGATTCCATCTTGCCGGAGGTCACGGTGCGCGAGATGACGGATGCGCCTAACTCGGGAGCGATCTTTATCTCCGGAACAGGATTCGATTATTACACCGTCAATGGTGGTCCTCGCCAAACGGAGGATTCCATCACGGGGCTCAATGGCGGTTCCTATGAGTTGGAGTTCTTCAACTCCCTTGGCTGCTCCGTGCTCCGTCATGCGGATGTCAGCGTTTGTATGCCGGGATGGGTGTACCAGCGCTGGAACGATGTGCTCTCTCTCAAGAATGCCGGAGCATTGGAAACGGATTCGATGGCCCATCAGTTTGTTGATTATCAGTGGTATAAGAATAACGAACCGATACCCGGGGCGAATCTCTCCTATCTCTATGTGGGCGAAGGACTGGATCCCGAAGCCTTCTACCATCTGGAGATGAGACGGATTACGAATAATGAGAAGGTCGCTACTTGTCCATTCACCCCGCAAATAGCGGAAGAGGAGGCGGTGGTATATGTATATCCCTCTCCGGTCCGCACGGGAGGTGTCCTGACCGTCAAAGTCAGCGAACCCGCTTCCGTACAGATGGTCAATATGTTCGGCGATGTGGTACTGAGCGGTGCGCTCCGGGAGGGTGAGAACAGCCTCACGGTGAGTGTCCCCGCCGGAGTGTATGTCGTGCAGGTCGCCATAGGGGCGCAGACACGTGTTTGTCGGATTAGTGTGATAGAGTAAGGAGGAAAACAATGAGAATGAGAAAGATAGGTTATTATATCATATTGGTAGCCCTGATGATGACCCAGGCGGTGACTGCTGCGCCGGCGAAGAAGAAAACCTCCGCCGGGAAGAACCAATCCTCCGCCAAGGAATGGAAGGGTGCGAACAGGAATATCCATCATCTGGCTTTATGGGGCGGATTGGGCTATAGCGGGCTGGTGAACAAGTATGAGAACAACCGCTTCATAGGCGGTGGCGGCGGACTGATAGGCGTGGGATATGAGTATAAATACGACCATTTCATCCTCCATGCCGGGCCGGAGTTCCGTCTCTTCTCCTCATTGGATAAAATCACTTTCCCCTCCTCCTATGACGTGGCGATGATGAATTCCGGATTCTCCCAGGTGAAGCATTATACCTTCACGGAGCCGATGAAGGAGAATCATGTGGTGGGCCAGGTCATGCTGCCCGTCATGCTCGGTGGTACATGGGACAGGGTCTATTTTCTGGCGGGTATGAAGGTCGGCTATGCGCTTCTGGGCAGTTATAGCCAGAGCAGCACCTACTCCTCTTCTATCACGGATGCGGATGCCTACGACCCCGCATGGGTGAATATGCCGAACCATGGGGCTGTGACGGACGAACCCTATAGCGCGAAGGGCAGTAATACCTATGGCTTGGATCTCACCGCTTCGGCAGAGGTGGGTCTGAATATCAACGCCTTCCTGAGCCAGGCTTGGAACGAGGCGAACGCGGCACGCCGCTTCCCGTGGTACATGCGCGTGGCGGTCTTTGCCGATTATGGCATACTGAATCTTACCCGCGCCTCGCAGGGAGCGATGGCTTCCGTGGACGAGAAGAATGTCTATACGCGTTCCTTGCATGTCTCCGACTGGGCGGGAGGAAGAATGAACAGCCTCCTCGTTGGCGTGAAATTCACCGCCCTCATGCAGATGAACAAACCCGAGCCGCCCAAGCCGCAGAAGCCGGCGATGGTGCTGGATGTGCAGGATACGGAGACCGATGCGGCGATTGCCGCCGCCACGGTGGAGGTAACGCCCATGCAGGCGAAAAAACCGCGTACTACCAAACGTACGACCAACAGCAAGGGGCGTCTCGTCATGAAACTCAACCAGGGTACCTACCATCTCCGTCTCTCCCACACGGATTATCAGGCGTTGGAGCGTGACTATGTCCATGGCGATTTCGGTGATACGCTCCGCCTGGCGATGACCCCGCGTCCCGATTTCCGCTTCTATGTACGCGACGCGAAGTCCGACTCGCTCTTGGCGGCAACCGTCACGTTCATCAATACCTCGAACGAAGCGACGGTGGCTTCGGCTTCTACGGACTCCCTCACGGGCTTTGCGAAGCTCCGCCTGCCGCTTAATACGAATATACGCGTGCATGTGGAGGCGGCCAACCACCTGGCGCTGACCCAAACCGTAGGTGACATAGGAGGCACGGAGACCTTCAGACTTGAGCCGATCGTCAAGAAACGCGCTATCATCCTCCATAACCTCTTCTTTGCTACCAACAAGACCACCATCCTGCCCGAGTCGGAGCCTTCGCTCCAGGACCTGTATGACCTCTTGCAGGAGAACCCGGAGATACGTATCCGCATCACCGGACATACGGACAACGTGGGTTCGGATAAGGCCAATAAGAAACTGTCGGAAGGACGCGCCAACAGCGTACGCGACAACCTCATCAAACGGGGCATCGATGCCGGCCGTATAGAGGCGGAAGGCAAGGGTGAGTCGCAACCGATTACTACCAATGATACCGAAGAAGGTCGCGCGCAGAACCGCCGTGTAGAATTTATGATATTGTAATGATTGGTTTGAATGAAATAGTAACTTGGATACGTCGGACGGGGTGCATCATCCTTTGTACCTTGTTCCTCGTTCCCTTGTCTTTCGCCCAAGTCGTCTATCAGTGTGACTTCGAGGACGAAGAGGAGCGGGCGCAATGGCTGTTGAATGATGGACCGAGGGCGAACCTCTGTCTCAATAACTGGTATATAAACGAAGCCGTCAATGCTACTCGCGACGGGGCGTACGGCCTGTTTGTCTCCAATACCGGTGAGGCACCTTCCTATACCGGTACTTATAACTGCCTCTCGGTGGCTACCCGTGAACTCACTCTGCCCGAAGGAGATTATACCCTCTTCTTCGACTGGATGGCCAAAGGTAAGGCTGCCAGCGGTGAGGGTATATGGATATGCTGGGTGCCCGACACCGTGGATACTTATTCGGCGAGGACGCTGCGCTCGCTCTGGGTGGACCAATACCGCATAGACTCTGTCTTTAACAGCTCTTCTATCTGGAAACAGGGCAAGCTCTCTTTCCATTCCGACGGCTCCAGGCATAAGCTGGCGGTCGTATGGACCAATACGGGCGGTACGGTCACGGCGCCTCCCGCCGGATGCGTGGACAATATCATGATTATTCCCAAGGAAGACGAGTGTCCCCCGCCTTCGGATTTCACCCGTACGATGAACGGTACGACCATGCGTATCTCGTGGAAAGGCGAGGCGGATTGGTACGATGCACGGGTCTTCGATTATGAGGCGCAGACATGGCAGTATTTTGATTCCGTCACCCTCAAACGTCTGGATTTAGACGGTCTGTCGGAGGGTATGGCGCAGGTATTCGTTCGCTCGCATTGCAACAAAGGCGGTATCAGCGAATACGCGCTTTATACGCCGTTCTATTTCCTGCCGGGCAGGTGTATCAACTATCTGGGTATTGATGACCGTGCCCGCTGTGCTACGTTTGTAGGCACAGCTACGGTGCCTCGCGGTATTCAGATGCTCGTGGATTCGGGATACGCTTCCGAGTTCAGCCGGCATACGCTTCATTATGTGCCGGATGAGACGGACCCCCGTACCGATAACATGCTCAAAACCAAGCCGGATGGTGCCTTGGCTTCCGTCCGGCTTGGGAACTGGAGGGTAGGCGCGGAAGGAGAGTGTATCGAATATACCTACGATGTGCCGGACGGGGATGTGGCGATCCTGAAACTGAAATATGCGATCGTCCTCAACCAGCCCTCCACGCCGCATGACGAGGCTGTCCAGTCCAGCTTCCAGCTCCATATCTTCTATTCCGAGCCGGGCAAGAACCGCCAGATAGCCCTCCCCGGCGGTTGTGGAGATGCGCATTTCCATATCGGTTATGGTGACCAGACGGGCTGGCACGCCGTAGGCAACGGCGAGACGATGTACAAGGAGTGGACCGAAGTGGCGGTCAACCTGCGTGAGTACGTCGGCAAACGCATCACCGTCCAGCTCTCTACGGCAGACTGTACCGCGGGAGGGCATTTCAGCTATGCTTATTTCACCCTCGACTGTGAGTCCGGAGAACTGTCCGGACTGAACTGCGGAGAGGATAACCCCACTACCTCGTTCACCGCTCCTTCGGGATTCGATTATGAGTGGTATCTGCCCGGCAACCCGGGTAATATTCTCTCTACGGACCAGACGTTTACCATCTCTCCGATGGATACCCTGCTGTACCACGTTGATGTCATCTCCCAAACCAATGATAGATGTTACTATACCCTGGATGCCTGCGGTATCCCCCGTTACCCGGTGGCCAAGGCGGACTATAAATGGAACGGCGGAGAGCATTGCCGGAACGAGGTCACGTTCTATAATCAATCGTACATATACTATAAGAATATAGAGCGTTGGAACAAGGATCAGCGTACCGACACTGTCTATACCAATAATGAGAAGGTACAGGAGGTCACCTGGGACTTCGGAGACGGAGAGGTAGTCGTCTCTTCGGCTGATTCCATCGTGCATGTCTATCCTGCCGGAGGAGGCGAATACCATCCTACTGTCAGCGCTTCTATCTCCGACGGAGCCTGTGTGGCTACGTCGCTCGTAACGGATCTGGAGCTGCCAGATGTCTCTATCGAGGAGCGCGAGATACATATCTCCAAGGGTACGATGTTCAACGGCCGCGTCTATTGGGAGCCGTATGAGTTTGACGATATACTGATGGAGGACGGATGCGAGATACTGGCGCATGTGCATGTGCATGAGACCCAGTTCACGGTGGATACTTCCTTCTGCGAGGGCGGCTATTTCCTGTTGGGTGAGGAGCATATCACCGCTTCCGGCACCTACAAAGGCAACCTCAAGAGCCTGCAATGGCCCGAGGTGGACAGTATCGTCACGCTGCATCTGGAGGTGGAGCCGGCGCTGCTGGTGTCCCTGCCGGATACGGTGTCCGTATGCGGTGGAGAGCCGGTAATCGTCCTCCCCGTCAGTGTACAGCAGGGACGGATGGATAGCCTTCGGATAATATTCTCCGAGATGGCTGTCAGTGCCGGCTTCGAACCGGAATATGCCTTTGAGGCCGGGGAAGAGGTGGTGATTGACGCGCCGGAGAATATCACCCCGGGCTTATATCCCGCTACCGTCAAACTGGGTACGCCGCGGTGCCCCGCGCCGGATGTGCCGGTAGTGGTGCAGATCAGCTACCCCTCGTCTGTCATTGCTCAGAAGGACGGTATCATCGCCCTCCTCAATGAAGACCATAACGGCGGCTATCTATTCACTTCCTATCAATGGTACCGCAATGGGGTGCTCATTGACGGAGCGAATGAGTCTTATCTGATTGTAGGGGACGATGACTTGGGAGCGCAATATACCGTCGTCTTGACCCGTAGTACGGACGGCGTGACAGTCGCTGCCTGTCCGGTAGTCTATGATGCGGCGCAGGCGGTAGAGTATATCCCCGAAGCCGGAGGGGAATGGATGCTGATGGATATGATGGGACGCGTGATTGTGCCCCTCGCGGAGCATAAACAGCCTCTAACCCTTTCGCCGGGGGTATATATACTCGTGCGTCCCGGCAAACATCAAACGGCTAAGATTGTTGTGAGGTGATGAAAGTGCGTGTAAACATAGTGTTGATGATGCTGTTGCTGGCGGCTGCCGCGGTAGCTGCGCCACGTCATGGGGCAAGAGGGGTGACGCACTGGTTGGGTGTGTCGGCTGCCGGATTTGAGGCTAATCCGGTATTCGGGAAAGGCACGGACGTGCAGATCAAGGTCGGCGGCGGAGGTCAGGCTACCCTCCTTTATGAGATACATAAAAACGCTTTCTTTTTTAATATCGGCGTAGGTGCCGATTATACGGTTACCAACAGCACGCTGGATACCTATTCCGAGGCTTTCGACCGTCTGGACCGTATGGGCGAACCCGTCCTGTACCGCTACTGCTATTCCGATATAGCGGAGCAGCAGAACCAGCTGCGCGTGATAGTGCCCGTGCAGTTCGGCTATGAGTTCGGCGATTGGGTGTACGTGGGCGTCGGAGCCGCTTTCCGTTCCGCTCCGCTGTTGAACTCGTTCACTACCTCTTCCCGGATGCTTACGGAGGGCGAATATGAACGTTTTATCCAGCCTGTCCGTAATACGGATTATTACGGCTATTGGGCGGAGCAGGAGTACAAAGGCAAGGGTACTGTACAATCCGCTACCCACGAGATGGCGATGGAGGCGGAGGTGGGTGTCCGAGTACCCCTCAAATCCGGCATACTGATGCGGGCGGGAGTGTTCATCGGATATGACATACCCCTCATTCCCTATGGCTCGAAACGGGAAGCCGTCGGCCTGGGAGACTATGCCGCGGTGGATACCAACCCCTTCACTCAGTCGCAAGCCAACCTCTCGTCACAGATACGCTTCCGTAGTATGAACGATGCCTCTATGGTGTCGGCCGATCCCCAACGTCTGCGGGCGGGCGTCAAACTGACATTCCTCTTCAATGTTGCATATCAGCCACGCGTATGTATGTGCCTAAAATACTAACAAAAGGCACTTGAGTGGACGTAAAATAGCAATATTTGCAACAAAAGGTAAAAAAAAATTTACTTTTTGTTCGAAATATTTGCATATATGTAGAATTTTGTATAACTTTGTGCCCGATTTTGAAAATGGGATAACAAATATTCTATATGTTCACTAAATTATTAACAATTATGAAGAAAACTTTACTCTCTACTTTATTACTGGTATTAGTTTCAGTAATGGCGTATGCGGGCGTAGTGAATGACAGTATCTACGTCCAGAAAGTAGATTTCGAGAGTGGTGTTTTGCCCGAAGGGTGGACGCAGGAGTTTGTAGATAGTGATATCTACGGCGAGCATCCTTGGACCGTCGAGTCTTCTGCCGAAACGGACTATCCTCAGGCCGTGCAGGCGAACGGGGACTACGTGCTGGCGTTGCGTAACAGTTCCAACGCTACCATCGGCTACACCACACGGTTGATTTCTCCCGTAATGGATTTGAGCCAGAACAAGGTCTTCCAGCCTATTCTCGCTTTCAGCCACGCGCAACAGCAGCGTACCGGAGACTTCGACCAACTCAAAGTCTATTATCGTTCCAAAGCAACGGATAACTGGGTCCGCCTGGACGGACGTAACGGTAATCCGGAGTTCAACCAAAAGATTGCTAAATGGCAGCAGGACACCATTCTCCTTACCAGCCAGAGTGACACCTATCAGATTATGTTTGAGGTCACCGACCGTTTCGGTCGCGGTGTAGTGCTGGATAACATTCACGTGCGTCCGATGCCTACCTGCGAAGACCCATACGGCTACGTAGTATCCGGTCTGACAACCTCTGCTGCTACGGTTAGCTGGAATGCCAGCTTCGATACCGACTCTTTCGAGGTAGCCCTTTCTACGGCGGCGATTGAGTCTGTGGAGGCTGCAGACCCGGCAGACATCGTCTGGACGGGATTCCTCAAGGACGATGCGTTTGCTTTCTCGTCCTCTGCGCTGGGCCTGACGCTGAAGCGTAACCAGCTCTATTATCTCTATGTCCGTTCGTACTGCCAGGGGGCTATCAGCGAATGGACCGGCACATCGTTCCGTACGAAGAATTATGTATCCCTGCCGCTCTCGGTAACCTTTACTCCGGGCGAAGGATGGGAGTATAAATCCGGTTCGATAAATCATATCAGTTACTGGTCTTTCGGTACCAGCATCAAGCGTGAGGACGGAATAACGATGGAGTATATGCCGTTCGTGAACACACTTACCAACCCGGGCAGTGCTGATGCCGGTAAATATTCCTTTGACGGCGGTTTCTGTCTGGCATTCACGGGTGCACGTGCTTTGGGTACGGATATCTCGGCCGGGCAATATGTATATGCCGCTACTCCGGAGCTCAATATCGCTTCGCTCAAGAATGTGCAGGTGTCCTTCTGGGGAACCGCTTATCAGTCGGTAGGTCCTGACTACGCATCGGGCATCATAGTGGGTGTGATGACCGACCCGGAGGATTTCACGACCTTCGTGCCTGTGGATACCTGCTATATCACGGAGAGCCAGACTTTCAATACGTTTGGCGTTTCTTTGGCTTCCTATGAGGGAGAAGGCAAGTATGTAGCTTTCGCTTCGGATTTCAAGGACAAAGCCAATCGCTTCTATATAGACAATATCCAGATCAAAGAGTCTGCCGCTCCTGTTTGGCCGACTGATATTGTAACGAATCATGTTACAGCAAACGGTTTCGAACTTTCACTTAATGCACATGGTTTTGCATACAATGTAGTAGTGGCAGAGCGAGTAGTGAATACCGTCACTGGTCACATATTGCTTAATCCTGCTGAAATAGACGATGCCAAGAAAGTGGTTACGCTCTCTAATCAGACAGCGCAGCAGATTCATGTCGATCTCCCACTGAGCGCGTCTGCCAAGTTGTTGGAGGTATATGTGCAGTGTGTCGGTACTGACGGCATAGCGGGCGACTGGGCTCTGCCTGTCACCATCCGTCCGCCGCTCTATCTGGCTATCGCTGACCTTCCCTACCAAATCACATGGGAAGAAAAAGAAAATACATGGCAGGAGCGTCAGTTAAATCCGTACGGCTCTTCCGGAAACTCTTCCAATATGCCCCAAGGTGTTATCACTGTTACGCAATATGCACCAAACGGTCATAGTCAGAATTCCTCCTATCCGTCTATATCGGAGATTTATGCTTCTAGTACGGATATCAAAACCGCTACCATGGAAGGTAAGGTAGGGGCGCACTATCTATGGTTCAGAAAAGAATACAACGAGGTTGTCCAGGGTGATCCCGAGTATTATGGATATCGCCATAAATATGGCAACTACATCGCCTTGCCGCAAGTGGAGGATCTGAGCAAAGTCCTGCTTAAATTCTATATGCAACGTTATAGTTCGAGTGTGGAAAACTCATCGCGTGTAGCCGTTGGTGTATTGTCAGACCCGTATGATATATCCACATTTGATACAGTAGCTGTCTTTGATTGCAATTCGCCCTTGCAGTATAAGCCATATTCATGCTCCTTTGCTGAATACAAGGGTGCTGGTAAGATAATTGCTATCCTGGCGATGGATGCAGAGAATCCGGTATCAGGAGGCAGCAGTTCGAGTTCTTCTGGATATTCATTAAAAAGTTGGTACAGCTCTGTTCAGCGTATTGACTGGATCAACCTCTTCGCCCTCGGCGAGTGCAATCCGGTTGCCAATCCGAAGGTGGAGGCTGACTATCAGTCTGCCAAGATTACTTGGGGAGCCAATGATATGAAGGAGTGGATTGTCCGCGTCAAAGATTCACAAAACAACCTGCTGGATTCTGTTAAAGTCAACACTACGGAATATACTATCAGCACACTCTCTCCGCACACTACTTATACCTATATGGTATCGCCGGTATGCGACACTGAGTTTGCATTGTCCGACTGGCTCACCTTCACGACCGAGTGTCTGCCCGGCGAGCCGCTGCCGTATGTGGAGAACTTCGAGCAGTACAAAAATCTGGAAATATCCAATTCCAATAACCGAACTCGTCAAATGCCGTATTGTTGGGGCTATCCCACTTTTGCTTATACGCCTTCAGCAGGTGGTAGCACAAATGTTCCTACTAATTACTATCCGTATATCACAGGATCCTCTTCTTCTGCTCATAGGGGTAGTTGTGCGTTCTATTTGGCTTCCAGCAGTGCTACCAATAATCTCGGAGACCTCTGGGTGTCGCTGCCGGTTTTGGCTGACTCCATCAACAAACTGCAGATTGACCTGTGGACCAAGGGTAACGGTCTGACCTACGATGACCAACTCTATATCGGAACAATGACGGATGGCAATGATTACAGTACCTTTGTCGTATTTGACTCCATCCGCTTGACAGGTAACCAGTGGCAAGAGCATATCAAGACGCTGGATTCCTACAAGGGTGTCAGTGCCGGTCATCAATTGGCTCTTATGTTGCCCAAGGGCTCGCATTACTACTATATTGATGATATTGAAATCAACTATATCGTAGAGTGTGAGAAAGTATTTACGTTGACCACCAGTGCGCCGAAAGTGAATGGTGCTACCTTCACTTGGGAAAAGACAGATGCCGACCAATATGAGTTCGTAGTATCGTCCGAGCCGCTGGATAATCCGGATGAGTTGATTCCTGCCGGTAGTATGGCTGCATCCGAGACAATCATCACCCAGCAGATGGTGGATACCAATGTGGTAATATTCACGAATGATGCTCTCAAACTCAATACCAATTATTACGTACGTGTCCGCGCTATATGCGGCAGTACAGTAATGCCTTGGTCTGAGCAGGCTGCATTCAAGACCACTTGCGAGCCGGAGACTCCGGAAGACATGGGAGTTATTGATTTTACTTCGACAACAGCTCTCGGCTGCTGGACTTTAGGTTGTATGAATGGTGCCAGTATGCCTACCCGCTATGGCTCTGCTACGGGTAAGTTCAAATTCCTGCTCCGTATATTCAATACAACTTCTACCGATGGAGCATATGCTATCATGCCGCCGCTGGAGGTAGAGGATATTAGCAAATACCAGATTTCCTTCGATGCTTGTACCAATAGCACGGCCGCAACGAATGTGAAGAGCATCACTGTAGGTATTATTTCCAATGGAGCCGACCTCAGTACGTTTGCCCCGATTACCACAATCACGAACCTGAATTATACTACGGATTCGACCGGGATGTTCAGATACACAGTACCGTTTGACAGTTATGACGGTGACTTTGTAACCGGAGCAAAAGGAAATCAAGTAATGTTCCTCTCGGAGAGCGGTGATAACTTCAATGAGGCATTCATTGATAATATTCGCCTTGAGTTGATAGCTCCGTGTGCTGCTCCTTCTGCGGTAGTGGCTGACTCGGTAGGTACCTACGGTGCCAAGATCGCTTGGAACAAGACCGGCGAGAAATACGAGGTAGCTATCACCGAGACCAAGGTATCTCCGTCCGAGGAGAACGCCAAAGTCATCTGGCAGAAAGAGACAACGGACACCTTCGCTATAGCTTCCGATACCCTCCGGATGCTCACTACGTATTATATGTACGTGCGCACGATCTGTGGTGCAGGCGATACCAGCGCTTGGTCCAATGCACGCTTCTTCACCACCATTTGTCCGGAAGCTTACACACTGCCGTTCAGCCAGGACTTCGAGACTTGCGCAAGCACGGGTGCTTCGTACAAGCCGGACTGCTGGACATACTATTATGTCAACGGTGCTACGATTACCGAAGGCAAGACTACTACCTATCCGACTATTGCTGCGGCTTCCTATTCGCATAATAGCCAGAAGTGTATGCAGTTATGGAGCAGTAATGCAGCTACCAAGATGTATTCATATGCTGTTACTCCGTACATTGATACGAAGGTAGACAAGGCTATGGTATCTTTCTGGTACAAAGCTAATGCATATGCAGCGGCTACGCCGACCCGTAAATTGGTTGTCGCTGTAGCGGAAGAGGTTTCTACTTTCGATACCTTGCAAGCTACAATGACTGTCATCGATACGATTGTTCAGACAAATACATCTTCTACTATTCCTTATGAGAAATACGCGCGTGTAATCAGTGAGAAATACACCGGCGATGCGCATTATATCGTTATTTACTCGATTGAGGGTAATGGTACTACCAGCACCGGCGGTATGTATGTGGACGACATTGAGATTTCGTTGGTTCCGTCTTGCTTCATGCCGGACAACCTGTCTGCTGCGAAGATGTATGACACCGAGGCGCAACTCACTTGGGAGCAACTTCAGGGTGACAACACCGCTTGGGATGTAGCTTACGGTCCTGCAGGTACGGAAGTAAATACAATGCCGATCGTACCGGCAGACAAGCCGGAAATCACCATAACGGGTCTCCAGCCGAGCACCGAGTACGATTTCTATGTGCGTGCCAACTGCGGTGACGGTGACCTGAGCGAATGGCGTGGTCCGGTTACGGCTACTACACTCTATCAAATCCCGCTGGCTGATGCTAAGTGGACATTCGAGAAAGAGCCTACAAAACCGTATATCGCAGGTCAATCCAACAAGGCACCTGAGTCATGGTTTGTTTACAACTATGTAACTGGAATCGCAACTACTGGAAATGTGCCTTATATCCAAGCTAACTCTAAGAATACAACAACTGGTATGGTAACTTCACGATACGCATTGTCTGGAGATAGTGTATTGCGTATATATGGCTCAGGATCCTATGTTGTATTGCCGGTAATTGCAAATGAGAATTATAACGATTTGCAGATACGTTTCAATGCTCGTTCGCTTTACGTGACTCAGTCGAAGGTTGATGATCAAGTCGATTCAGTTTACTCTACTACCTATTGCTATAATGCTTCTTATGCACGCACTATTCGCGTAGGTGTAGCTTCTGACCCGTATGATATGTCCACATTTGAAGAGATGACGGCATATGTTCTTCCGCAAGTAGGAACAGGTACGAGTACGAAAGCTTCGGATGCTGTTGATCCGGAGAATGCTAAATGGTGGCGTGAAGTGGTAGTTCCGCTTTATGGTGCAAAAGGCAAATATATTGTCTTAGCTTCACCGGCAATGCAAAACGTAGTTTATGTGGACGACGTCATTGTAGAGAAAGTGGATCCGAATGCCTGCACTAACGTAACGAAGTTGGCAATGGACGAAGATGCGCTCAAGTACAACGCGGCTGCGTTCACTTGGCTCTCGCCGAAGAAGAACTTCCGGGTAACGATCACTGAGGAAGGCAAGGAGACTCCGTTTGCACAGGCTATGGTAGATACCGCTTACTTCAAGATTGATACGCTCCAAGCGCAGACGACTTATACCATCGCCGTACAGGCTGTATGTGGTGAGGATCTGAGCAAGGCGGTTGAGTTGGAGTTCACTACGCCGTGTAAGCCTGCCGACCAGGAGAATGCTTCTTGGGGATTCGTGGATAACCTCTATCAATGGGGAACCTCCGCTACCTACGTCATTCCGGAGTGCTGGGATGAAGGTCTGGGCTTCGGTTCGGGCGCAAGCTACACCCCGTATGCTATCGTGAACACAACGAACTATTCGTATGCTCGTGGAGACAGCGTTACGGATCGTTCGCTCCGCTTCTATACCACCGCTACGTATTACAACGCATACGCGGTATTGCCGGAGATGGACTTCAAGCTTGACTCGATGACACTCCACTTCTGGGGACGTGCTGCTTACTTCTACGGTTCATGGGTAACCAATGCTACCAACAAAAACAAGCTGTATGCGAAGAACAGTACTTATAGCCGTACGTTGGTAGTGGGTGTTATGACCGATCCGGCGGACTTCGAGACCTTCCTGCCGTTAGATACGATTACCTACGACTACGAATGGACTGCTACAACAGCCAAGACCTATGACGATCCGTCAGGCAATAGTTATTGGCAAGAATACGCACTGCCATTGGCCAAGTATGCAGGCAAGGGACGAATCGCTATTGTCGCACCGAAGCCTTCTGCTGCCAGCTACTTCTTTGTAGATGATATAGAGGTAATCAAGGGTGACTTCTGCATACCGGTTACCGGCCAGAGCGCTTCGGATATCACTTCTACATCTGCTACCATACGCTGGAGCGAACTGCCGACCAAGAACACCGTAGTCCTCAAGTACGGTACCGACAAGGATCTGGCGGACGAGAACGCTGTCGTGGTAGATACGCTCAAAGAGGTAAGCGCTGCTGCTCTGACGAATCTCAAGCCGGGTACCACTTACTACTACTCGCTCAAGCATATCTGTGACGAGGAGGCGGGCGACGAGTCCGATTGGAGTGCTGTCACTTCGTTCGTGACCGATTATGTGGTTCGCTTCAGCGAGAACCTCAACTCGGTTCATACCAACCTGCCGAAGAACTGGAGCCGCTCTATCTCTACTGCGGCGGCGGATGTCTTCAGCGGTGCTAAGACACTGAGCGAGGCTTCCGAGACGGCTTCGTATGCTTGGCGTACTACCAGCATAGGTACTGACCTGTATATCTACACGAATACGACTACCAACAATGCCGGTTCTTCGTCCAGCGGTCAGTACAACTGGCTCATCACGCCGGAGATTGACCTGAGTGCTAACACCGAGGACAGCCTCTTGCTGAGCTTCGATATCGCGCTCCGCGGACAGACGACGACTATCCCGAACGTGAACGAGGGTGTGTTGGAGCAGTTCATGGTGATCGTCTCCCCGGATCAGGGCAAGACCTGGAAACAGGAGGATGCTACCGTCTGGTCAACCGACATAGAGGGTGAGTTCAACTACAACAACTTCTATAACAAGGGCGAGTTCCTCACGAAGTATATCGACCTCTCCAAGTATGCAGGCCAGACCGTGAAGATTGCCTTCTATAGCGGCTCCTTCGCCGACAAGCAGATTGCGGGTTCCAAAAACCTCGTGCTCCTCGATAACATCCAGCTCAACCAATACACGCTGGTAGAGAGCAGCGACAAGATCTGCCGTTGGGAGGACTATAGCGCGAACGGCTTCGAACTGGATGCAGACCAGCTGCCCGCCGGTACGAACCTCTTCGAGCGCTTCACGCCCGCTAAGAAAGATGCCGAGAAAGACCTCATCGAGCGTCTGACGGTGGTTGTGGAAGACGAGATAGTGAACGAGATGGAGACGCTTGTCCTCTGCGAGGGTGAGAGCTACAACTCCGACGGATTCTCCTTCATCGCTACCCAGTCCGGCGTGTACAAGCAGAAACTGCAATCCGCTATCGGCTGTGACTCTACCGTAGTCCTCAACGTAACGGTTAATCCGAGACTCTATGTGGACATCGAGGAGACTATCTGTCAGGGTGCTTACTTCGAGTTCAACGGCGAGAAGTACTACACCAATATCAACAAGACCGACACGCCGACCTCTTCGCTCGGTTGTGACTCTATCGTCACCCTCCACCTCACGGTGAACGAGATCCTGGCGAAGGGCTGCGACTCCGTCGCTGCGGTAACCATCCACAAAGCTTCCGAGGAATATACCTTCTTCCGCGCCGCTATCTGCCAGGGCGAGGTATATGACGAGGGTATCTTCGGTGGTCTGCGTACGGCCGGTGACTACTCTACGCCGAAGGGCGACCAGGGTCTCAAGACCGTCTATGGATGCGACAGCGTCGTTACGCTCCATCTCTTGGTAGCTACGCCGCAGCAGGATCAGACCTACCTCATCACCGATACGGTATCGGTAAACAACCTGCCGTATGTACTCAACGGCCGGGAGATCCTGCCGGTAGGTACCGCGGAAGGTGTTTATACGGAGAAGATCACGCTGAACTGCGGCGAGGCGAACCTCGTCATCACCGTAGGTAAGGCACAAGGCATCAGCAGCGTCTATGTCAACACGCTGGCTGTGACCCCGAACCCCGCAGCCGTAGGCGAACCGGTCAATGTCCTGGGCTCCTACAGCAACGCGGACGTAGAGGTGCTCTCCGCTACCGGTGCTGTGGTGTACAAAGCGCAAGAGCTCTCTTCGCCGATCGTTCTGCCGGGCTTGCCCGCAGCGGGTGTTTACTTCATCCGTCTCACCGAGGGAGACCAGATCTATCAGGCTCGCCTGTTAGTGAAGTAAACCTCCAACCCTGAAACAGCGCATTGACGTAATCTCAATAATCAGCCGGTTATCCTCTCGGGTAACCGGCTTTTTTGTATAAAAAATAAAATAATTGGCAGAAAAAATAGCAAAATCCTTGCATATGTCCCATTTTTGTTGTACCTTTGCAGCATAAAATATTTCAGAGAATATGGAAGCTATATTAAGACAGCCGGTTATGCAGCATACAGGTACTTTTTCAGAAGAGAGATGGGAGAGCCTGCATACTATCAATGAGTTGGATGCTACCTTGAAGGGTATTATCCATAATCATTTTCATAAATGAAAGAGTTGGAGGTACGTATAACTGATGGCGTTTTCTCAGATCTGACGGAGTTTTATAAATTCAGTCTTGAGAAACATCCGGCATTAGATGAGGCTATTGTGATAAAGAAAGAGCAGCGTCTAATTCGTGCTTTGAAAGATTTGGGCAAGTATGCGCTAACGGATCACAGAGAGGTTAGGCATTTGCTTTGGGCGCAAAAAGGATACAAAGACTATTATGTAGAGGGTTTTCATTTCGGATACAAAATAGAGACATTGCCTTCCGGAGAAAGAGTAGTTGTTGTGTACGAAGCCCTTCACGAATTGCTTTTTGATTAAAACAGCATAAATTATTACAAAGCGGTAATCCCCCTCTTTTTCTACAAAAGATAAAATAATTTTATGTTATTCGACATTTTGCTTGCAAGTGTCGAATTTTTTTTGTAACTTTGCACCCGATTTGTTCGGGCGCGTACGAGATACGTATATATAGGTACGCGTGCGAGCGCCGGACATTAAAAAATGCATTATGGAGAACTCTGTTAGTTTGTTCCGTCGTTATTCTGACGGAGGAGAGTTTGTATCGGAACCGGAATCGTATTCTACCGGGTCGCATAACTGACTATGCGGCCGGGCTTGCTGTATCTGCATACTGCATCCATAGTCTCGCCTCAGGACTCAAAACCGAGGCAAATCACCGCCTACAAAATGGTACATGGTAAATTCTCGCATCTTTGCGAGAACCAAAAGAAAAACACTTTGTCCCTTGCCGTCGGATTTTATCCGACAACAAGAAAAACATCATACATTTTTCTCGCATCTTTGCGAGAACCAAAAATTAAAACAAGCTTCGTCCATTAGGTCGGATACTATCCGACAACAAAGCATCGACCAAGCTTGGGCGATTAAAAAAAGCAGCATCGACCATGCATGGGCGATTAAAAAAGATAATAAAACTAACTTAAAAATAATGCATTATGAAAAATTTACTTAATCTTAAAGGACTGTGTCGGAGCAGTCAATTAGCACTCAATCCCGACGGTCAAACGACGGTCGAACGACGGTCGAACGACGGTCATAGCCGACGTCACTTACCTGTCGGACTGACAAGACTCCTTTCTCTTTTCCTCCTCCTCACCCTCGGTGTCGGACAAACGTGGGCGGATAATTACATTGAAGGAGACGCTGGATTGATTACCACAGGATGGAATAAAAAGGGCTATCGGATTGATAATACTCCGTACAATAATTATGCAGTAGCAGCAGGAAAGTACTTTTTCAAAATTACTGATGGTAACACTGAATCTGGCGGTTCTTGTTTTGGAACTGTTACAGGCGTGACTTCTAGCAATTATGGAGTTACAGATGGTTGCATGTGGATAAATTTAACAGGGATAAATGACGTTAATATTACTTGGGCAAATAGTGGTTGGAATGTTAATATTACCGTTACCCCTTCATCCTATTTTATCAAGTATCCTTGGGGAGATAATCATGCATGGACATTTAGTGCTCCGATGACGGCATGTAGTGATGGAACGTATGCGTGCACCGGTCCTTACAATGGAACGACATATGATTTCGGGCGAAGAGGTTATGATGGTGGAGCCGGAGCGAAGACTGGTCAAACAGCAACTGTCAACAATTCTCCGAGTACGGACGAAACTTGTGTATTCAATGTGACAACATCCGGTGCATTGACTATTACGCGATGCAATAAAGTAACACCCACGAATAAGATCTATTTTGACAACTCTGTAAGTAATTTTACGGGTAATATTTATCTGATTATCGGTCACGACAAGCCGACTAAGTTCTCATGTGCATACAAAATGACCCAATTGGCAGGTACAAAATTACACTATGTATCCGTTGGTGCCAACTGGACAGATGCCACCTACTATGCTATTGTAGGTAATTCTGCTGCCTCAATTTCTGCAGGTAGTTGGGGCTCCGAAAGCCTATCTACAAAACAGACAGGAGGTTATACTGCTGCTTATACAGGAAAGTATGATTTGGATGGAAGCAATAAACAGTACTTGTTTACCACAGCTAGCAGTGGAAACGGTAAGGCGTTGACAATCACACATAAGAATACCGGTTATTCGAATTTGAACTACACGCAATCAGTAACGTTGTGTACCAAAGCTTATGGAGCAGATTCTTATTCAGCCAATACTTCTTCGCTGACATCGCTGAACTTCACAACATATAATTTAACAGGGGTTGGTTCTGTCTCAACACAGCAAACCAATAACATGAACGGTTCAACAGGTGTTGCATCGGGTAGTGCATGTCAAGCAGCAACTACAACTATTAACGTAGGTGATGCTCCGGCAAGTTGGGTGTATGATGGTATCTACACAGCCATGAATGGTGGTAGTCCAGTAGAAGATGATCAGGAGTACACCTATTATCCAAGAGCTGCAACGAACTATTATGTACGTTTCCATGAGGTACATGATCCTTCGGTTAGTTTGGCTGCATCGTCTGCATACTTGACCACAACAGGTGGATTACGTGCACTTACCGGAGAAACTATCACATTGACAGCAACGGCATTATATAATGTCAATTCCCTGGTATATACTTATGAATATTCGACGAATAGTGGCTCCTCATGGACAACTATAGCCAGCCGTTCTGCTTCCAACACCCAGACCTTTACGGCAAATTCAACCGGTGATTATATTTTCCGTGTAACTCTACCGGATGAGGCTGGTACTGTAAACGGTACGACCAATGTGCACATGACGGAAATGTACACGATTAAGGTGAAGAAGAATTCTAACTGGGTTCCTAACAAGTTGTATGTTTGGAACAAGAGTACAGAGATTACTCAATATGGGGCATTCCCTGGTTCTACGGGAAAATTCACCAACCATGGGCAATGGTATGAATTTGAATTGAACTCTGATTTTGATAGTTTCATTGTCTCTGCGAGCAACCATGATACGAACCATACATCAGATGTAACAGGGGTAACAGGAAGCGGTTGCTACACTATTGGCGGAACAACAGGAACATCATGTGCCGTTACATCCGGTGCGGCTTGCCCTTCCGCCCCGACAGTAACTGCCTCTGCGGCTACATCGGTATTGAATACAAAGGCGACCCTCAATGGTAGTATCAGTGCCACAGGTAATGACGCTCTGACAGACTACGGCTTCTATTGGTCAACGACTTATAAAACCGCGGAGACACTGAAATCCAGCGGAACACAAGTGCAGAAAGGAACAAGTGATCACATCGGTGCGATTGCTCATGAGTTGACAGGTCTCTCTGCCGGCAGCACGGTTTATTACATTGCATATGCCACCAACGGACAGGGAACGACAGTCTCCGATGTCCAGACTTTTACCACCGAAGGCATGCACGATGTGACGGTGAATGCCGAGGCAGGCGGAACGGTAAGTTACAACGGCGGTGCGGCAGGGAGTACCTGCACGGCACGTGCGGGTATAGAAACAGCTTCCGCCAATATCGTTGCGACTGCTAACGAGGGTTACTATTTCGTCGGCTGGCAACTGCCGGACGGAACTATAACCAAAGCTTCTGAGACCAGTTATGACGGTGTCACACAGACGATTACTATCAAGGCAACAGCCGATGGTAAGACCGTTACGGCTCTGTTCAATGTGCGGTACGCGCTCTTGGGTTCTGTAGATACGGATGACAAACTGACAGCCGGTATGCCGGGATGGGGAGAAGGAAACGAAGCACCATTTACCTATTCCGCAGGGACGTACACCAAAACGGTTGATCTGACTTTGCCGAATACAACCTACAAGTTCAAAATCGTGGATCGCCGTGGTGCAACACATACCTCCTACGGTCTGTCAAGCAAAGCCGTTATTCCGGCGGATGGCGACTACCACCCTGCGGCAAGCACTGCAGCTGATGCACAATTGGCGACAGCCGGTGTAGGAACTTACACCCTGACTGTGCAGACCATTGCTGTCGGTGACAATGCAGGTAAACCGCAGGTGAAGATTACCAATCCTGCTTCGCACCTTATCACGATGGGCGTCAAGACCGATTTCGGTGCCAGCGATGCAGCAGGCGGTTCTATCTCTGCGGTAGATGGCGAAACAACACCGAACGTCATTACGAACGGCAAATATATTAAGCACGGCGGAACGATCGTCGTTACCGCCACGCCGAGCATCGGCTATTCGTTGGCGGGCTGGTACAGCGATGCAGCATGCACTTCCGCTTATGCAGCAGGAGCCAATGTGGCAATTAATGATGGGGCAAGGACATTGACTTTAAGCGGCCTCGATGACGACAAGACTATCTATGCCAAGTTCACGGAGAACAGGACAACCGTAACCGTAGAAGCCAACAACGCGCACGGAACGGTAACGATTGCCGCAGGTGCAGGCAGGACAGACGAGACACATGCAAGCGTGGGCGTATATACTACCGCATCCGTCACCGCCGTACCTGACGCAGGATACTATTTCGCGGGTTGGACGCTGTCGAACGAGACATTCACTGCCAGCGGAACAGGTGAGGCGAACACGACCATAACAATCACCGGAGCAGGAACGGCCGGTACCTCAGGCACTCTCACCGCTAACTTCGTGGAACTGGACAAGATCTATTTCCGGAACTGGAATGCTGATCGCAATGAGCCTCTGTGGGAAAATGTGTATGTATATTTCGGTATCTCATGGAATGGCGACAACCGACCGATAGCATCTAGCACAGCCTCCAATATAGTTCAGATGGAGCAAATAGGCACATCTAATATCTATTGGGCGTATGTTCCTCGCGCTGAGTATACGAACAGCAATATTGCATTTAGCAACCATCAATTTACAACAGGCTATACATTCTATCAATATGAAAGCGTAAAATGGGGAAGCTATAACCGCAAACTGAATATGTGCGTCCCTAAGCATGGAGATACAGAAACAATAGATAAAACGTTGTTTTACAAGAGTTACTGGAAAAACTATGGTCTTGCTCCGGGCGCAGAGGCAGGCTACTACATGAAACGTCTGAATAGTTCTTCTAATGGCTATGAGGATGCGGCTACGGACTGCAAGTTCGTTGTGGTGGATGAGAATACCATCAGCTATAAGCTCCGTGTAGATAATATGGATAAAGATTATCATAATAAATATATGGTTCATAGTGCAGGCGGAATAAAGTATGTAACTCATTCTGTTTCAGAAAGTGAAGGAACAGCTATCACTACAGATGCCTGCACCGATGTAAACATGACACAATATGACGATGGCACTCCTCGGTTCTTAATCACTCCGTCTTCGGAAGGCTATTATACCATTACTATTGACCAGAGTGGCGATGTGATGAAAATATCGGTGAACTATCCTGTGGCAGTGGGGGACTATCTGCTGGTACAGACGAACTCTGATGAATCCAAAATATTAAGCCATTCGGATATCATTAAGGGCGGATTAACTACGGCAACGGTCTCCATGCATTTGGACATGGTAACATCTGGCACGAAGTTGATACTGAAGAAGTGTACGAGTACCGCAGGCGGTACGCCTACTTTCGGAGCAAAGACAGAGGTCGGAACAGGCACAGGCTTGTTCAATACCACTACGTTTAACAAAGGAAACGGTGTGTATAAGTTTGATATAACAATCAGCGGTGATGAGGTTACAGCAATCGCAAGTGATGGTCTTTATACCGGTAAATATTACATCAAGACCGACTATGCACCGGGCGGATGGGTGAACTTCAAACAGAACGTACTGGAGCAAAACACCATCAACTTCAGCAACGAGGATGCCAACACGTTTGATTATTACCACTGCGCGTGGGTGGACGGTGACGGAAAGAACGTGAAGTGTATCATCGCCAATGACTACAACGAGCAGCTGACGGATACGCTTATCGGCGACGATATACTCGGCAAGATGGATGATGGTACAACACCCCGTCAATATCTGGCAGAGAATGCTAATGTGCGTTTCTCCTATAACAGCTACACCAACGAACTGAAACGTGCTTATATCAACGGTGCAAGTGGATGGGAAGCCTCGTTCCTGTCACTCAAGGATATGACGAATAATGGAACCGGTACAGGCACAAAAACCATTACTAAGACCGATGGAACGGCACTGACCAATGATACGATTTCATTCCGTGACAAAGGCAACTGGATTTATCAGATAGACGTGAAGGCGGGTGCAAACTCCTATATATGGCTGAGTGCCAACTATAAGTTTAGAGGCAACGATCATATGCAAAACTTGATTGGTACCAGCACAGCCGGTGACTTGCTGATTGGCTCCGGATTGACCTCCTCGCAGAGGATGACGCTTATATATGACTTCAAGACCAATAACCTGATTGCAGCTTGGACTCCGGCCGAGACCTATGGGAAAGAGATTGACTTGAACTCTGATGTTCTCCTTATCCATAACCGCAAGACAGATCGTACAGATGAGGTGAATACGATTGACTTGACGGAAGGAGGTAAAATAAAGAATATCGACCGTGTCTATAGTGCCCTTCGTTTCCAAAAGACAACTGCTGACGGTATCATCGGTTTGAGTGGCAACTATGCTTCAGCGGCAGAGAGTTATTACCGCTATAACTACTGGATATCCTTCCCGTATGATGTGAAGATGACCGACATCTTCGGTGTGGCAGACTACGGCAGCAAGTGGCGTATTCAGTACTACGATGGTGCAGAGCGTGCCTCCAAGGGTTGGTATCTGGGCGACGGTACAACGACCTTCTGGAAGACGATGCCAATGAATGATGATGCCAAACTGAAAAAGGGCGAAGGATATGTGCTGCAACTCTCGCCGTCTGCTTTCAAGGCAACCGGGTCCGGCAGTCTGTGGGCATTGGTGGATGAGATTTATCTCTACTTCCCATCTCAAGCAGGATTTGGACATATCGGATTGGATATATCTTCTGTTACACTGAGTTCACTGCCTTGTACCAAAGGTCTCTATACGGATGGAAGCGGAAAAGATCACAACTTGACGGATTCGCACTGGCACGTATTCGGTATTCCGACCTTCAAGAATGCTACCGGTACTACGGGAACCGGCGATAACTATGACGGTGATGAGGAGAAACATAGTATCAGTGAAGGTGAGTTCTATTTCTATGAGTACAACAATAATGGAACGATCTACAACACCTACATTGTGACCGGCAGTTCGGGCTTCACGTTCCAGCCGATGCATGCATATATGATTCAGATGACGGGTACGCTGAATTTCGCTATAAACTCTGTACCGGCTTCCGTGGCTGCAAGGCAGAAGAAGGAGATACAGAACTACGACCTGAGACTGGAGTTGGCGAGCGAAGGACAGGTTGCAGACCAAACATTCGTAACCTTGCGTGAGAACGCCGTGGCTGATTTTGCTCTCAATGAAGATCTGACGAAGATAGACGGAATAGTCACGCTGATTGATAACTTTACGCAGACGCGTACCAACCTTGCTCTCGGTGACTATGAAGTGAGCCTGCCGAAGGGAGAGATGAACGACCGCTTCCTGTTAGAGATCAATATCCGCCAAGTACCGACAGCGATTGACGGCGTAGAGGGCGGTTCGCTCAAGGACGGCAAGGCGCATAAGTATATCGAGAACGGAGCGATGTACATCCTCCGCGATGGTAAGATTTACGATGCCCGCGGTAACAAAGTAAAATAACCAGTTCCACTAGTTTTACTAGATTCACTAGTTCTACTAGTTCACTATAAAACAAAAAAATGCATTATGGAAAATAGTTTTAAGATGATGGCGGTAGGCATACTGATGGTATGCCTGCTGCCGCTGGCCGCTCTCGCGCAGCAGCAAGAGTGGCAGTCCACTTCTGCCATGCGGGGGTCCGGCAGTGCCTACTCCTCGCAGGTGACAGCGGTGGGAGCTGCGAGCGTCGGTAGCATGGCAACAACTACCAGTAGTTCCGCTTCGGCAAGAGTAAGCCGTCCAAGAAGGGCAGGGGAAGGAGGAAGCACAGGGGGAGATTTTAATGAAACCGGAGATCCGAATAAGGAAAACGCGGACGACGGTTCTCCCCTCGGCGATGCTCTTCTGCCCCTCTCGCTCATGGCATTAGCGTTTTGCGGCGTGGTATATATACGCCGTAAACGCTTGGCAAAAGAGTAGTGTTGCTCTCTGTTTGAACAATCACAGCCGGCTTAGATGCTGGCTGTGGTTGTTTGCGTTACCAAAACAGCCAGAATAGTCCCCAAAAGAAAAAATCTTGCATTTCTTTGTCAAAGTATTTGCATATATGAAAAAAAAGCAGTACTTTTGCAAAAAGTTTACTAATAACTAAACAAGTTATGAACTATTCGGTAGAGATATTAGACTTGGTTAATAATCCTAACTGCCAGTTTTATAAACTATTAATCGATGATGAATGTCAGTTTGATGAGTTTG
>CADBZO010000012.1 GCA_902799185.1 uncultured Bacteroidales bacterium
TACAAAATGTACCTCCGCCTCCATGACACCTTGGGCGCGGAGATGGTTCACCGTCGCCGCCGTGCCTCCTCCAACTGCATCGAGGTCATCTTCCACGACACCCTTGCCAAATACCTGCACGGCCGTCTCAATACCCTCAAGGAGGCGGAGTCCTGCGGCTATTGGGTTATCTGCCGCCTGCAAAACAAAAGAGGTCGCAAGACCTACCATGGAAAAAACGTGTACCAACTTTTTCTCTCGCCGGTGCATCCCAAGAAACGTAATGAAGCCCGCTACGCCGCGCAACAGGAAGCTGCTCGCCTCTCCGAATCTCGTCTCCGCCACCTCGCAGAGGCATCTCTTGCCGCGGAGGTCTCTTTCGTTCCCGTCTCAGCCCCTGCCAATCTTTTCTCCCCCTCTAAGAGGAGACTGGTGGGGTGTCTTCTACTGAAAAATTGTCTTTCAGGGCGATTTTTCTTGCATATGTCAGAAAAAAGTTGTACCTTTGCAGCCGATTACTGACGAAATTTGTAAAAACAAGTAATTTTCGTCAGTAGAAATGGATGACACTATGATAAATCGAGAATCCTATCTGTCGCAACTCATTAAATTGCGCGATCAAGACCTGATAAAGGTTGTAACCGGTATCCGTCGTTGCGGAAAATCCACACTGCTAATGGCATTCAGGCAGTATTTGTATGCTAATGGCGTACAGAATGATGCTGTGTTGTCTCTCAATTTTGAGGAACGTGAGAGTGCACGTTTTGCAACATGGGAAGAAGTATATGACTACATCATTGCTCACTTGCCCAACATTCCAAAGCGATATGTGTTTTTGGATGAAGTGCAAATCTTACCACATTTCGAGAAACTGGTGGACGCGCTTTATGTCAAGAAAGATGTGGATTTATATATCACCGGTTCGAATGCTTATATGCTCTCCAGCGATTTGAGTACCTTGCTTTCCGGACGGTATATCAATATTCATTTGCATCCGTTCTCTTTTGCCGAATACGTTGCCTCTTTTCCCGATGAGCATGATTCCGGCAGGCTGTTCCGCCAGTATATGAATACTTCATGTTTCCCGGAAGCAGTCAATTTATCCCGCACAGCTCCGGAAATGGTTAATGCTTACCTGCAATCAGTTTATGACACAGTGGTGATCAAAGATATTGTGCAGCGGAATAAATTGCGTAAGTTTGATACTTTGCAACGTGTGATCAATTTTCTGTATGACAGTATAGGCAGCGTGGTGTCGCCGAACAATATCGCGGATACGCTGAACCGCAATTCAGGACAACAGATGTCGCACAATACCGTGCTGAAATATCTTCGCTATTTTACGGAATCGTATCTGATTTATCCTGTGCGTCTGTATAATATCAAAGGCAAACGGTTGTTGGCAAGCAATTACAAGTATTATGTAGTGGATCTCGGTTTCCGCAATCTGCTGCAAACGAATGCTCCGACCATTGATTTAGGGCACAAGTTAGAGAATGTGGTGTATTTTGAACTACTGAGACGAGGAGGAGAGGTCTATGCCGGCAGAACAGATGCAGGAGAGGTGGATTTTGTGGTTATGAAACACAACGGAGAGCGTGAGTATTACCAAGTAGCATACACCGTTAATGACGAAAAAACACTAAATCGTGAACTTTCGTCATTAAGAAAGATTAAGGACACTTATCCTAAATATCTTTTAACAACTGACTTTGATAGCGCAAACATTGACGGTATACGTAAAATCAATGTGATAGATTGGTTGTTAGGAAAAGAATAAATAGGCAACTCACAACTGTGAAGCGATTAAGGCGCACTTACTCCTTAAAGCCGAGATGACCGAGAGACAAAAAACGCCCAAAATCGCCTAAAACCCTTGCACAATTCAAAAAAAAGCAGTACCTTTGCACCCGAAATCGTTTATACAAACAATAGCATTAGTATATGGACCTGAATCACAACTCCAAAGAAGCACCGATTACCACCGAGGTGTCGAGTGTCGGCAATGTGCAGAAGAAGTACTATACGGCAGACGAAGCTATCGCCTTCCTTGAGCCGCGTATCCGTGCTATGTTCCAATGAAAGAAGTCGTTTACACGCAGCAGGCTCTTTTGCAATTTGAAGAAAGTGTGAAAGAGTTGGTGGAACAGGGATATTTCGGCGAGGAAGACTATGCCGTCATGTATATGCGTGATATATTCAGGTATTTTGCGCTTAATTTGCAAAACTCTCTTTCAGTAGATGCGCCTGAGTATTTTACACGTTATTGCGTTGACGGGAAAAATCTTCATTTTGTCCGTTACCGTAAAAATGCGCATACTACATGGTATGCATTTTATGAAGAGTTAGAGAACGTATACAGTATTGTTTACTTAGCAAATAATAAATTAATAGGTCATTTATTAGACATTAGTTTATAACCCTCGTCACTCACTGACGTTAAACACAGAGCCGACTTCATCGGCAGCGTAAAAAAGCGGTGAGATATTTTATATACAGAGTTTCGGGAACGAGGCTCTGTTTTTTTGTGCCTGCTTTTCTGCCCGCTGATATATCAAACTTTGTAAAAATCAAAAATACTACCTTACATATTTGCATATTTCAGAAAAAAGTTGTAATTTTGCAAGCCATTTGATAAATACTCTATGCCTATAACCAAACAAAAACTCATACGCCATTATGCACTGGACCGCTGTTTGATGTAGAAGTGGTCCAATCGGCTGAATTGCGGCAGCAGATAGCAACCAAAATCGCAAGAATGCACGATTTATATAAATAGACAATACATTCAACTATGGCTAATATAGAAAGAAATTATCAGGAGATTATTCCGCAAGAATACCCTCATTGGCGTGACGAAATCATTTCGCTTATTGAGCGTTCAAAACTGCAAGCCGTTCTCAATGTAAATAAAGAGATGCTTGCGCTCTATTGGAAAATAGGATGCGACATTCTCCACAAGCAAAAAGAATTGGGATGGGGAACTCAGGTCATTAAGCAATTATCACAAGATTTACGACATCGTTTTCCTGAAGATGATGGTTATTCGGAACGAAATCTTGGTTATATGAAGCAATTTGCTGCCGAATATCCCGATTTCCCATTTTTGCAAGTCCCGCTTGCAAAATTACAAGAGGATGAATTTTGGCAAGTCGCGCTTGCCGAAAATGACAACACACCAATTTTGCAAGTGCCGCTTGCAAAATTAGAAAAAGATGGTGAAACATTTGTGCAAGTGCCGCTTGCACAAATTACATGGTATCATCATATATCGTTACTGCCTAAGGTTAAATATCTCCCTGAGCGTGCGTTTTATATAATGGAAACAGCTGCCCAGGGATGGAGTCGCGATGTGATGTTAGCCAATGTGGCTGCCGGTTATAAGAATGCTAAAGGAAAAGCGATAACCAATTTCTCCGGCACGTTGCCTCCTGTTGATTCCGATTTTGCGCGATACGCTTTCAAAGATCCATATAGTTTCGGGTTCTTGGGTGCACAAGAACTGAAAAACGAACGTGCCATAGAGGACAAACTAACTGAACATGTGGTGGAGTTTCTGATGGAAATGGGACGTGGCTTTGCTTTTGTAGGAAGGCAATACCGCATTATGGTAGATGGTGATGAATATAAGATGGATTTGTTGATGTATCATCTCAAAATGCATAGATATGTAGTTATTGAATTAAAAGCGGTAGAGTTTATTCCCGAGTTCGTTAGTAAACTGAATTTCTATATCTCTGCCGTAGATGAATACCTTAAATCACCACAAGACAATCCCACTATTGGTTTGCTGCTTTGTCCGACCAAGAGTAATGAGAAAGTACGGTTCTCTCTCCGTGGCTTTAGCCAACCGATGGGTGTCGCGGAATATGAGATTAAGCAACTTATTGAAGAGGTCCAATCCGCCCTTCCTTCAATAGAGGAAAAAGCATAGCTAAAAAATGGGAGACGCGTTTCACTTTTTTGCACGATTTATATTCGTAGTGCAAATAGGTTGCACAACAACGCAGTACTTTTGCACCTTCATTAGAGCCAACACAACAGTTAAACCTAGTAGTCCGTACTACTTAACTACCACAATATAATAAAAACTATTGTTATTATGATTATTCCTTTTCTATCAACAGAGCAATTCTTTCAGCATTTACAGTGTGCAATAGTCATGCAAGTCATAATTATGATTTGTATGGTAAATTTTGCCAAACGCCAACCAACTGATTACGACACTAAATATATGCGTCGGTGGCGTGTTGTTTCTGGTATTGCTTGGTTTGTCCTCGCTTTTTTCCAGTTTTTTATTATAGAAAAATTTTCACTTCCTATATATTACTATGCAATATATGGAACGATGACGCCATCCACTGATATAATACCGACAGGTGTCTCCCCATACTTAACTCTGTATCCAAATGTTGAATGGGGGCATCTAACTTTTCAACAATGGCTGCTTGAAACACGAATAGAAAATGTTTTGCGCTATATTTCTCTTGGATTATATTTCATTTTATACAAACCTTCTTCCGTAAAGAAGTGGGTGAAAGTCCGCAAGTTTATCGGTTATACTCTCCTTTTGTATTTCCTTCCTGCCACTATTAATTTCCACTATTTTTCTATTGCTGAATTTGCATCTATTATTATAGTGTCCTTGTGTATTTATTTCCTAACTCGGACATATAAAAAAGACGCTGTTGCTCCGATTGCTCCAGAAAGTCACATAGGGTATAATGGCAAACCTGTAGAAGATATGCAACCAATAGAACCGGAAGAAAAAGTACAATTGGAAGAGAATGTTGTATCCCGATTTTCGGAGTCGGAAAAAGTAACTAACAAAGAGAAAAACATTATGGATCGGATGTTTGAAAAGATTAATAGTTCTTTTAAAATGCTTTCCTTTGAAAACAAAGTAAATATTTTTCTATTGAGTATAGCCTCGGCTACATTTATCACAGGTATTATAGTTGGCTGGATGTGGGGCCGATATTCTGACTTCCAAGATGATGACGCTATTCCTATCATACTTGGATGTTCTTTTGTTTCAGCTTTATTCATTAATATATGGTTCTTCCTCAATATTCGCAGGCTGACGATACCACAGTGCAAAAGATATGGAACGATTTTCATATCGAGTTTTATTTTTACAATTCTTTCTCCTTTCGTAACATTCACATTATTGATTGAAGGTTTTGTCTTGCTAAAAAAGGCTTTCGATAAAAAACAAGAGAATACTACTAAAAACAATTCTACTCAAGAAAAACTTCAAGTCCTAAACAAACTGTTGAGTGAGGGCTTGATAACACAAGAAGATTACGATAAAAAGAAAGACAAGATTTTAGATAATATGTAACCTCCCCCGCACACGTATCTTCTGGCAACCGGAAGGTATGAGTGTGTTTTGAAAAATAGCTATACTATGGATGCTTTGAAACCAGTAGAATATTTCCTCAAAGAAGAAGAGAAATATATAGCAAGTAGAAATGGGGAATCAGAATTTTTCTTTGATGAAAAGTATGGAATGCAACCTTCAAATATTGATGATCCTCTTGCTTTTTTAGAGCAAAATTTACTCCACAAGACGTACAATGCGATGCTGAATACAAAACAGGACTTATTAGAAAAATTGGCGAATGATGCCACGGATTCAGAATTATTGATGTTACTTGCATATGAGGGATTTATGTCTGAATATTTTCGTGACGATTATTGGGGAACGCGAGAAATCCCCGAAATCGTACGTGAAATGCAAAAGTGTCTTTATTCTATAATAGAGAAGGCTCCGGTATTTGAAGGAAGTACGCTATATCGGTTTTGCATATATGAAGATAGTGTTGATTTTGAAATAGGGCAAAAAGTTAAATTTTCTTATAGTTTGGCAACAACAACTGATAATTGGAATCAGAATAAAAATAGATACATTATACAGACATTACCAAATAAACAAACAAAAGCTCATTGCATATACCGCATACACAATCATGGAAATGAAAATCAGGTTAATTTCTTACCGAACACATCTTTTATTGTTACGGATATTCAAGAATGTATGTGTGGGGAAAATGTGTATAAACATATTTACATGAAAGAGGAAATATAAAAATGGCATATATTGATAAACATAGAGTAGAACCTCAAGAGGAAAGGAATGAACGTATATATATACCCGTATGGAGTACTTGTACGTTTAGCAAAATGAGATTGATTACTTCTATTACCGGAAATGGCTTGTGCGTGTTTATACGAGTAAGAGTAGTTAAGGAAAGAACCGTAGAAGAGATTGATGAAGGCATTAAAAAAGCAACCGAAAGTTTCAATAAGTTGCATTGCCTAACACCATCTGGCACAAATGTCGCATCAACTGAACCTTGCCGTGATAATCAGACAAGAATCGAAGAGAACGCTCAGCATTTACAAAAAGAAGGAGCTTCTATTCAAAGCAAAAAAATAAAGGAAGAAGAACGCAGGAGGAAAATTGAGCAAAGAAAGAAGATACAAGAGCAAACAGCAAAAGAAAATAGGCGAATATTCATTATCATCATCATTGCAATACTTGGTTTGGTAATGTTAATCAATGCTAAATGCGCAAAAACAAGAAGCAATCATCACTATGATCTTTTTGACCCAAGCATGGAATATAGGCATACATAAAATATATATAAGAAACGCGCACACGCATCTACTGGCAACCGGAAGGAATGAGTGTGTTTTGAAATGAAAATCTCAAAATTATTCAAGTTATGTATAAGATAGGATTACTAGTTAATATTGGATCTTCAAAGACCACGGATATCAATATAGTTTTTTGTTATGAACAAAACCATTTTGTTATAAAGTATTTTCACGATCAAAGAATTGCTGATATTTTAAGCAATCCCAATACATTTATTTCTAACTTGCCCATTTTATATAAAGACACTAAAGAGCAAGAAATATCAAACTACATCTTGTTATCCGAAATTCAATATATAGAGGATAAACAAGCCTTAACAAACAAGGGATTGGAATTATTGGCCGCTGATACGCATGTAACATATTTTGATAAGAACCAAGGCAAACTTTTTAATAATGGACTAGAAATATGCAATGAAAATCCTGAGTATTATTTCAAAACGAAAAGAACGGATTTAGCGGATTCTGGTCCTTCAATTGTAATACCCGAAAGACTCAATAATAATCTTAACCAGGATTTTAGTGGTATTGTTAGCAATATAATACTAAGGATGTATTGCTTAGGGAAGGTTATTGGTAATTTAACTATAAAAAATAATATCAATTTGATTTTCAATATTAAAGACATTAAAAGAAAGAGATTAAAAGAGAATCATTGGCTGACTTTAATTAGAAAATACAAATCATACTTAGATACAGTAGATTTTCCTAAAATTTTACAATCATACAAGGTGTCATATCACTATTCATACATTCAAAAAAAAGAAGAATATAAAGTTTATCGAGAGGCAGAAACAGATAATAAGGAAGCATATAATGATATCTTTTTAAAGGAACTGTTAGGGTTGGGCGGACAACTTATTTTAGAATGCGATAGTTTACAAGATATTGATATAAAGATGGGAGAATATCAGGGAGAAGATTTAGTGAAGGAAAAAGAGAAAGTACAGAATGAATACTCAAAAGAGGTACACCTAGCATGTTTATTAGCACATGATTTATATCAAAGGAAATTAAACCAAACAGGAATTAAAGAATTAGAGATACAAAGAAATAGTTTGAAAGATATATTATTTCATTATTTCAAATTGGATTGTTTTGACCAAAGAGATTTCTACTCATTTGGTAACAAATATGAAATATATGGTAATGAAGGTGTCTTCGAGTCAAAACTTAATGAAGTAAATAAAAAGTATTCAAGTACAACATTACTTAGTAAGTAACAATTAAAAAATGCACTATGTCTAAAACAACAATTACAAAAGTAGGTCAATTTCTAACGTGGGTTCGTAATTCGCACACGTCTACTTCATCTAGACTAAAATGGGATCATAGTAAGGTTTTCTACCGTGGTCAAGGAAATGTTGGTTGGGATATTCTCCCATCGCTATTTAGAGAGAATATAATGCTTGAACATGAATTATTAAAAAATGCGCGAAATATACTATGGAATGAATTGGCAAATACTAATTCATACCTAGAAAAATTAATTTTATTGCAGCACTATGGATTAAGTACACGCTTAATAGATGTAACTACAAATCCGCTGATAGCACTTTATTTTGCATGCAAAGAAGAGAAAGATGATAAAGGTGAAGAAACTGATGGCGTAGTTTGGTGTGGATACCCCATTAATGAAGAGAATAATGAAAGCATAGAACGCATATGTAGTATTCCATTTGAACAACAACTTGAACGTATTGTAAGTGGAATACCAGGGTGGAATTTTGATAATCAAAAGGATAAATCCATTTTAACATGTGCATACTACGTAAATCCGCCAATGAATAATCCTCGAATAAATGCACAAAATGGAGCATTTCTTCTTCCTCCATTACTTGAAGAAGATAAACATTCGGGAGAATATTTCTTAAATGCAAAGAATGTTAACGATTTATTTGCAAAAAGCGTAACAATTCCCGCCAGCTCTAAAATCGCCATACAAAATGAATTGATGGAATATGGCATTCACGAAGGTACATTATTTCCAGATATTGAGCACAAAATTAAATATATTAAAACGATGGTCAATAATAGTATTCTGAAGCTTGCTGATAATAGGTGAATGGTATAATGATTAGTCAGACAGAAAAAGTATCTATTGCAAACAACGAAAAAAATGGATAGACATCAATTAATAATCAATAAAACAGATATTAAAAGTTTTGATGCTTTTAATAATGAAGGATACAGCGCACGTGCAGTTTTATTATACCCTCCTCTATCGAAGTTCAAGATAAATATTGTTGAGCATAGTAAGACTAAATACTCTAAGGAAATTGATTTAAAAGAAAACGATGCATTTACGTATTATTTATATCAAAAAACAGATAATGATGCTTCATCAGTATATGCTGAGATAGTCGTAAATAATGAACTCTGTAATGAATTATGTTTAACAGAACAAGAACAATTAGCAGCGATTGCTCATGAGGTTGGACATATTATAGTTTACTTAAGAATAGGTAAAGATTCTCTAAGTGTATCAATGGAAGAGCTTGAAAGTGATTTATACGCCTGTAAAATGGGGCTCCAAAAACCATTGTATTCTTTGTTACAAAAGATGTATGACTCTCATTTATATTCGGAAGGACAAGAAACATTATTTCATAAACGATTATCATATATAAAACCAACAGATACAATGTAAAACAACTAATCTATCCTCTCGTATCTGTCCCGTATGTCTCTCGTAAACCGCTGGTTTTCTCGGATAAAGACATCGACACCATCTTTAATGGTGAACTGGATGCCTATAGGAATATAGATTAATAATTTTAAACTTTTACAACTATGAAAAGATTTTCATTTATCATGGCACTATGTATGTGCTGCGTTTTCGTTTGTGCAGAAACTGACCAAGACAATAACCTCGACATTTCCCAGCTTGAGGCAAAGGAGTTCTTTACTACTCAAGAGGCATTATACTACTACAATCATAAACTAAAAGTTAATCCTAAAGATGGTGAAGCCCATGCACAGCTTGCGAGTGTACTGTTGGAGAATGGGGAATATGACAAAGCCTTAACCGCTGCGAACGCAGCTATTAAATATCTGCCCGAAGAAGATAAGGAGTCTTTAGACTTTGTTTACCACACGCGTGCATTTATATATTTCGAATTGGGAAAAGATAATTTAGCTGAAGCTGATAGTCGGAAATTACTTACTTCATCAGACAGTCAATATGTTCAGCAGGGATATCTTAACATTGGAATTATACAAAATAACAGAGAGCAATTTGATGACGCAATAGCCACTTATACAAAACTCATCAATTTGTATCCGGACGTTGCGCAAGTTTACAAATATAGAGCGAATACCTTCTTAAACGTAATGAAATATGAAGAGATGGCTACAGATCTGATAAAAGCATTAGAAGTTGATTACTATGATGCGTTTATCATGTTAGACTTATTAGATGATGAACAAGCCATTAAACTGATGGTCGAAAAGCTACACGAACAATACATCTCATTTCCGGATAATTCAAAATGGTGGTTTTGTTATGGTGTGGCTCTCGAATTGGATAAACAGTACACAAAGGCTATAGAGATGTATAAAAAATGTAATCAACTCAAGCATTCTAATTATGTTGATAAACGAATAGGGGATTGTTACGTTAAAATGAGTGGTCTTCAGCAATCTCTTGAACATTATACATTTTTGATAGCACGGAATAGTACTAATTATTTCAACTATTATTATCGTAGTCGTGTCTATGAGGATCTGGGTGATCTTCCGAACGCAATCAAAGATATGACTAAGTTTATCGAACTTCAACCTAAAAATTATTTCGGGTACTATCGCAGGGGGTGGTATGAACATCTAAATAATGAATGTGAAAGAGCCATCGAGGATTTGCAGCGCTCTATAAGGATTTTTTCTAAATACCCATATTCTTATGACGCAATGGCAAGATGTTACATCAAATTGGGTGATTCTATCAAGGCACGCCAGACATATGAGAAGTTATTGACGATTAGGCCCACGCATATGGATGAAAATGCCGCTTATGCATACCATTATTTGGGGCAGGATGATAAAGCGATTGAGTGGGTAGAGGAAATGTTACAGAAGAATCCCACTTCCGTTTATGGAGCGGCTTGCGTGTACTCACTGGTAGGAGATACGACTAAGGCATTATATTATTTAGAGCAATCATTCATCCAAACAGGTTATGTGCGAATCAACCATATAAACATTGACGAGGATTTAAACAATATCCGCCATCTGGATTCGTATAAGGCATTGGTGAATAAGTATTGTCAGAAGATGTTGGAACGGCGCTCTGCACATAGATGATTACTAAGCCTTTGAGTATTCCGCTGAAGGCACGAAAGATGCATTGAAACGAGGCATGAAAGCGTCAGCCGGTTACTACGACCGAATGTCGCAGTACAACAAAGATACGCGCGGAATGACCAAAGAGGAACGCAACAATTACTATCGCGACCGCAATCAAGAGGACGGCTGGTTCAAATAGCCATAAATCAGCAGACCTTGCGCTGACGTTGCGCGGAGGTTAGGGAGAAAGAAAAATGATAGAAAAGAGGGGACCCCTTCGAAAGTACAGTCGCGTCCTACGGTGCATATGCAAGGGAAAAGGGATTTTTTCATGCGAGCATGAGTGCTCTATATAATCATCAAAAAAACGTAGTGAGAACACTACTTTTTTGCAAAAAAATCCCTTTCTCCTTGCAGAAAAATGATTTTTCTTCATATGCACTTGCATATGTCGATTTTTTACGAAAACTCCTCTTTGTGCTCTCAGCGATAGTGCTCCTGCCGGCGTTGGCGGGGGCGCAGGAGCGTGTGGCAGAGACGCAGTCGCGTACGAAGGGGGCGCAGTGGCGCGTGGGGATCTCCGGGGGTGCGGATTACAACTGGTACACGGCAAACACCCATTACCAGACGGATTACCATTACGGCGGCGTGTGGGGATGGTCCGCGGCAGTGTTTGCGCAGTATGACTTCCTGCCGTGGTTAGGGCTGAGAGCGGAGTTCGAGGCGCTGGAGAAGAGCAACCGTTTCTATCGTACGGGCGTGTATGCGGGTACCAATTATATAACGCATAACACGTATCTGCATCTGCCGGTGATGGCGCAGTTTCGTTTCGGCGGCGTGCTGAATGCGAAAGGTCTGGCGCTCCGCGGCATTGCGAACACAGGTGTTTATGCGGGCTATTGGGCTGCTTCGCGTCAAAAAGGCACCGTCTCCAATCCTATGTCTGGTAAGGCGGAGAAGGTCAATCAGCCCTATGTCTTTAACCGCGAGCGTGACCAACGCGCCGACTGCGGTCTGGCGGGCGGATTGGGCTTGGAGATACAGCCCTCGCGCCATTGGGCGGTGCATGTCGAGGCGCGGTGCTACTACAGCCTCCTCTCCGCCGTCAAGCAGTATATGTCCGTCCGCGATTACCGTTATAACACCACGCTCGGCATACAAGCCGGAGTGGCTTACCTCTTTTGATGATGAGACCTGTTCGATACTATATTACCGTCAGTGCGCTGATTGTGACGCTCTTCGGATGCCGTCCGACGGGCGATGACCTGATCTCGTACGGTCAGAATGACAACCAGGCTTACGGGGAGGTGCATAAGTCCCATGCGGCGACCTTCAAAGCGCTGTGGATGGCTATGAACGAGAACTACTGCATCTGGGATTACGAGTCGGAGCATGGGGTGGACTGGGATGAGGTCTATGCAGACTACCTGCCGCTGTTCGAAGCGCTGGACGACAGCACGCGCCGCAAGCCGGTGACGGTGAACGAACTGAAAGCCCTTTATGCACATTTCCTCGACTCGCTCCATGACGGCCATTTGGGCATACAGATTTCCTCTTCCGTCTCGCCGGAGCCGCTTTCTTTCCAACCCGGCGTGGCACGGGTCAAGAGGGAGCGCGGCGGGGAATATGCCGTGACGGGAAAATACCTCACTAACCCGAGCCGTTATACCGCCACGGATACGGAGTTTCATATCGAGCAGCTGGACAGCGCGAACGGTCCGGCGGTGGCGATGCAGTATGTGATGGAGCAATGCGATACGATTATTCTTCGCTCCGAGGCTTTCCTTGCCGAACTGGAGCCGTTGCGTAATACGGAGGCCGTGGAGGCGACCTACCAACTGGTGGCAGAGATGAAGAGAAAGGCGGAGTCTATCCGCTTCATGCCTGCGCCCAACGCGTCATGCGTACTGTTGTACAACTCGTTATGCACCCAATACCGGAATGCAGGGCAACTCATCGGTATGACGCTCAAGCCTGTGAGCACAAGTGTCTATCAGGATATGATGAGATACCTTTATACCGCGCGTTTCGAGGGAAACATCCTCTATCTCAGGCTCGGTGCTTTCGGGCTTACCAACCATCTGAGCCCCTCTGCGCAACCCGCCAACCCTCCCTCCGATTACGCGGTTTACCGCCATCTGGTGGACTCGGTCTGGCGCGTCTCGCCTTGCAAGATGCGTATGAAAAACGGAGTGGGGCGTTATGATTTTGCGCCGGTCGTGTCCTTCACGCTGCCTACCTATCCGAATGCGCACGCGGTCATTACTGATGAACCGATAGTCGTGCTGTCCAACGTCCGTTCTATCAGCATGGCGGAACAGACCGCCTGGGGCGTGAAGACCCTTCCGAACGGCATACTCATCGGTACGCGTACCTTCGGTGCGCTGAGTGCACTCAACACCGATCCCGCCTATTACAGCCAGACCTATTCGGGCGCCTTTGGGGAAAAGGGCGTGACACCGGTCTATGGCTATGTGCCCAAATACGTGGCGATGTACGACGTGCAAGGAGACGGCGAGCTGCAGATACTCGAAGGCATCGGCATCACGCCGGATATAGAAGTGCCGTTTGACCTGCCCCTTTACTTGTCCACGGGACGGGATAACCAACTGGAAGCGGCTCTGAGGTATATAAAAAAGCGTTAAAAATCGCGAAAAGTGGCATACACTATTGTGTATGTCATTTTTTTTTAGTAACTTTGTGCCCGATTTTGAAAAATAACATAAAAATATAATAAAACAATGGCAAAAAAGAAAGAAGAGTTCGCCAAACAGGACGAACAATTACAGGAAGTGAACGAAGCGCTGACCGGCGCAGGTAAATGGATTGAGGACAACGCCACCATGATCAGCTGGTGCGTGGCCGGTATCGCGCTGATCGTGATGGCAGTCATCGCTGTCAACCAGTACATCATCAAGCCGAAAGCGCTGGAGGCAAGCAACGAGAACGCCAAGGCCGCTGTCTATTTCCAGGCAGGCGATTTCGACAAAGCCCTCAAGGGCGATGACGCCGAGTGCATCGGCTTCGAGGCTATCGCAGACGAGTACCACAACCAGCAGGGCGAGCTGGCAGCGCTGTATGCCGGAATCTGCTATTACGAGAAAGGCGAGTATGAAGAGGCAGCCAAGTATCTGAGCAAGTTCTCTGCCGACGACCTGAACATCGATCCCGCCGCCAGCCAGCTGCTGGGCGACGCGTATGTGGAGTTGCAGGAGTACGGCAAGGCCGTGAAAGCCTTCGAGGCAGCGGCTGCTTCGGGCAACAGCCTGATTGCGCCGATGAGTCTCAAGAAAGCCGGTATCGTCTATCTGCACGAGGGAGAGAAGAGCCACGCGCTCAAGGCCTTCAAGGCAATCAAGGAGAACTATCCTTCCTCTGCGGAAGCACAGGATATTGACAAATACATCGCCGCTGCCGAATAAACCGTACTTCGTACATTTGTAAATCGTACATGGTATGACGACGGATTTATCTCAATATGATGTTAACCGCTTGCCCGGCGCTGACGTTCTCGGACGTCAGCGCTACGCAATCGTGGTAGCGGACTGGAACAGCGAGATCACCTACGCCATGGCGCAGGGAGCCATAGATACTTTCCTCAAACACGGTGTGGAAGACGAGAATATCGACATCATCCATGTGCCCGGAACAGTGGAACTGACTTACGGCGCCGCGCGCGTAATGAAAGAAGAACGTGTCGATGCCGTGGTCGTTATAGGCTGTGTCATCCAGGGGGAGACCCCCCATTTCGACTATGTGTGCCAGTCGGTGACACAAGGTGTGGCTACGCTCAATGTCCAAGGAAAGGTGCCGGTTATCTTTTCCGTCCTGACCGTCCTCAATCGACAGCAGGCACTCGACCGATGCGGCGGCAAACTGGGAAACAAAGGCGTAGAAGGTGCTTACACCGCCATCCGCATGGCGAACCTATGAGAGTTGAGAGGTGAAAGGTGAAAGGTGAAAGGTGAAAGGTGAAAGGTGAAAGGTGAAAGGTGAAAGGTGAAGACTAAAGTCTATAAGTTCGGCGGTGCTTCGGTCAAGGACGCCAACGGCGTCCGGAATGTGGAACGGATAGTCCGCATGGCCGTCAATGACCAAATGTCAAATGACAAATGTCAAATGTCCAATGACAAATGTCCAATGTCAAATGGCCTGATGGTCGTCGTGTCGGCGATGGGTAAGACCACCAACGCCCTGGAGCGCGTGGTGGAGTTGCTCGATGCCGGCAAGGAAGAAGCGGCGCTGAACCAGTGGGTGGATATCATTGATTTCCATGTGGCGGTCATGAAAGAGCTGGGGCTGCAGCCCGGTTCGGATATCCGTCTGCAGGGCGAGATACCTTATGACCCCACGCTCCCGTTTGACGAGAACTACGACCAGATCGTCTCCATGGGAGAACTCCTCTCTACTCAGATTATAGCTGTCTATCTGCTCAAACAGGGGCTCTCCGTCGAGTGGTGGAACATGCCGAAACTGCTCCGTACGGACGATACCTGGCGTGAGGCGAAGGTGGATGACGAAGCCAGCCGTGCTGTCATCCGCGCCGGTTGGGACAGACCCCGCCGACCGCAGATCGTAGTGGCGCAGGGATTCATCGGCGGAACGGCAGACGGCAAGCGTACCACCCTGGGTCGAGAGGGCTCGGACTATACCGCCGCCCTCCTGGGCAACTACCTTGATGCCGAATCCGTCACTATATGGAAAGACGTACCCGGCATCCTCAATGCCGACCCGCGGATTGAGCCTGACACCGTGCTGATACCCTCCCTGCGGTACCAGGACGCCGTGGAACTGGCGTATTCCGGCGCGCAGATCATCCACCCCAAGACCATCCGCCCGCTGGAGAACAAGCATATACCGCTCTACGTCAAGCCTTTCTCCGATCCTTCGGCGGAAGGCTCGCGTATCGCAGCGGACGGAGTAGGACCGGTGGATATACCGGTATATATCTGGCGAAAGAACCAGATATTGATTACCATGAGGGCGAAGGATTTCGCCTTTGCGCTGGAGGAAAGCCTGAGTGAGATCTTCGATATCATCCATCGCCAGCACCTGAAAGTGTCGCTCATACAGTCATCGGCGGTGACTATCTCCGTCTGTGTGGACAACACGAGGAAGGTCAGCGAGGCGATATCGGAACTCAGACAGCATTTTAATGTCACTTATAACGACCACCTGTCGCTGCTGACCATCCGCGGCACGACGCCCGCGATACTCGAGCACGCCAAAGCCGGCCGGACTATCATGCTCAGCCAGACTACACGCCGCACAGCGCGATTTGTGGTGAAAGAGGACTAACCTATGGAAAACACACTTAACCAGTATCTCTCCGCCGGGTATTGGCGGGAAATGATGCAGACTTTTGTACAAGCGTTACAGACCAGGAAGTTCTGGCGCGAGTTACTGCTGATGACTGCCGGCATGAGTCTCGGCGCAGCCGCAGTCTATTATTTCTTGTTGCCGAGCCATCTGATAGTAGGGTCTATCTCCGGTCTCTCTATCGTGCTTAACACCCTCATGGGCGGCACGCCGGACACGTTCTCCTACTGGGTGATGGGGATCAATGCCTTTCTCCTCCTCCTGGCTTTTATCCTCATCGGTAATGAGTTCGGAGCCAAGACCGTCTATACGGCGATGATTCTCGGTCCGTTGACCCAGGTCTGGGACCGCGTCTATCCTTATACCAATCTGACCCACAAGGTCATTGACGCGCCGGAGGTACTCTCGCAACTGCAAGCCGGCCAGACCGTACTGGACGCACATGGCAATCCGTATATCCTCAGCCGCTCGGGCGAGGTGATGGAGCGGGTGCGTGACAGCGTCATGAGCGGAGGATTGGGAATGGGCGACTTATGGTTCGACCTCATCTGTTTTGTCCTCCTGCTCAGCATCTGCCAGGCGGTGATGTTCCGCATCAATGCCTCCACCGGAGGACTGGATATATTGGGCAAGATCGTCCATAAGTACCTGCATTTCGATATAGGCACGTCTGTCGCTATCGGCGGTGTCATCATCTGCTGTACCGCCTTTCTTATCAATGACTTCCGGGTGGTAGTCATCGGTATCATCGGTACGTGGATCAACGGTCTGGCTATAGACTATTTCACTGCTTCGCTGAACAAACGCAAGCGCGTCTGCATAGTATCCAGCGAGCCGGAACGTATCCGCACCTATATAGTGGATACCCTCGTGCGCGGGTGCTCCTTATATGATGTGGAGGGCGGTTACAGCCGCGAGAAGCATGTGGAGATACAAACCATCCTCTCGCAGGACGAGTTCTCTTCTCTCATGGCGTTTATCCGCAACAACAAGATACAGGCGTTTATCACCGCCGGTAACTGTTCGGAGGTCTATGGCCTCTGGTTCCGCCATAAGAAACACAATGGTAAAGTAATCGTAGTGAACGAATAAATCATAAATTACAAATCATAAATCATATGAAACCGACATTGTTTATTCTGGCTGCGGGAATGGGCAGCCGTTACGGAGGATTGAAACAGTTGGACGGACTGGGTCCGAACGGGGAGACAATCATGGACTACAGCGTGTATGACGCGCTGCGTGCCGGATTTGGCAAGATTGTGTTTGTTATCCGTAAGGATTTCGAGGCGGACTTCCGCGAGAAAGTGCTGTCCAAGTATGCAGACAAAGTGCAGTGCGAGGTCTGCTTCCAGTCTATCGACAAAGTGCCGGCAGGCTGCACGTACAACGCCGAGCGTGCCAAGCCATGGGGCACCAACCATGCCGTGCTCATGGGCAAGGACCTGATCCACGAACCGTTCGCAGTCATCAACGCCGATGATTTCTACGGCAAGGAGTCGTTCCAAGTGCTCGCAGACTACCTTCGTTCCGTAGAGGGAACCGAGGGCAAGTACTGCATGGTAGGTTACCGCGTATGCAACACCCTGAGTGAGAACGGCGCTGTGAGTCGCGGCGTTTGTGCCACCGACGAGAACGGCTGCCTCACGGACGTCGTGGAGCGCACCAAGATTGAGGATAAGAACGGCGTGATCGTCTTCACCGAGGACGGCGTGGACACTCCGCTTGAGCCGCATACACCGGTGTCGATGAATATGTGGGGCTTCACCCCGGAGTATTTCCAATACTCGGAGGAGGGCTTCCGTCAGTTCCTCGCAGAGAAAGGACAGGAACTCAAATCGGAGTTCTATATCCCGACGCTCGTCAACCAGCTTATCGGAGCCGGCAAGGCTTCCTGCAAAGTGCTGGACACCCCGTCCAAGTGGTTCGGCGTGACCTACGCGGAGGATAGACCGCAGGTAGTGATGAAGATTAACCAGTTGATCGCAGCAGGCGAGTATCCTGCCAAGTTATTCTGATATGGCACGAATTATTGTTACCGGCGGAACAGGTTATATTGGTTCCCATACTACGGTAGAGCTGATGCAGCAAGGCTACGATGTGACCATCGTGGATAACCTCAGTAACTCGTCAGTGGACGTGTTGGACGGTATTGCCGCTATCGTAGGCAAGCGTCCGGAGTTCGCCAACATCGATTGCGGTAACTTCGTTGATCTGGACAATGTGTTCAAACAGTATCCCGACACCGTGGGAGTGATTCATTTTGCTGCCAGCAAGGCGGTAGGTGAGTCGGTAGAGAAGCCGTTGCTGTATTACCGTAATAACTTAGGCAGTCTCTGCACGCTGCTGGAGGTGATGAAGCTCCACCGGGTGCCGAATCTGGTGTTCTCCTCTTCCTGTACGGTCTATGGCCAGCCGGATAAGGCGCACCTGCCTGTCGATGAGACCGCTCCGATCCAGAAAGCCCTCTCGCCGTACGGCAACACCAAGCAGATCAACGAGGAGATCATTTGCGACGAGGCACACGCAGACAGCGGGCTTCACGCCACTATCCTTCGTTATTTCAACCCGATAGGTGCACACCCGTCTGCCAAGATCGGCGAGCTGCCCAACGGCGTGCCGCAGAACCTGCTGCCGTATATCACCCAGACGGCTGCCGGACTCCGCCCCGAGCTGAAGGTCTTCGGCAACGACTACAACACTCCGGACGGCTCCTGCATCCGCGATTATATCTACGTGGTGGATCTGGCGAAAGCCCATGTGAAAGCTATTGACCGCATGCTCCACGCCGCCGACCGCGAGCAGGTAGAGGTCTTCAACCTCGGTACCGGTACCGGTCTGAGCGTGCTGACTCTTATCCGTGAGTTCGAGGCCGCTACGGGTGTGAAGATCCCTTATACCATCGTAGGCCGCCGCGAAGGTGATATCGAGCAGGTATGGGCGGCCCCCAAGAAAGCCAACGAAGTACTCGGGTGGAAAGCCGAAACGCCTATTCGGGATGTACTCGCCTCCGCTTGGAACTGGGAGAAGCATATCCGTAATATAAAATAACCCGATGCTGTATCCTTTCAAATTCCGCGCGCAGCTCTTCCATAAGATATGGGGAGGGCACACAATCGAGCAATGGTACGACCATGTACCCGCCGACTACGAGAACGTAGGCGAAGCTTGGGTGATGTCCGACGTGGAGAAATTTCCTACGGAGGTGGTCAACGGCTCTCACGCCGGAGATGACCTTCAGGATCTGCTGGAAGTGTATATGGACGAACTGGTAGGAGGAGTGGTGTACGAGACTTTCGGAAACCACTTCCCCCTTCTGCTCAAGTTCATCGACGCGGTGGATGACCTGTCTATCCAGGTTCACCCGGACGACGACTATGCCATAGAGCACGAGCAGTCGCTGGGTAAGACGGAGATGTGGTATTTCCTGCCTGCTGGAGAAGACGCAGCTATTTACTTGGGGTGGACCCGGCTCATGGACGAGGCCTCTATCCGTCAATCCATCCAGGATGGTACGCTTGCGCACAACATGCGCGAGTATAAGGTACGCGCAGGCGATGTAGCCTATATCCCTGCCGGAACGGTACACGCCATGAAGCGGAACACGATAGTGGCGGAGATCCAGGAGAACTCCGATCTCACTTACCGTCTGTATGACTACAACCGTGTAGGCAACGACGGTAAGACGCGCCCGTTGCATCTGGAGAAAGCGCTGGAGGTGATGGACTACGCGGTAGAGAAAACGGCGGTGACGCACCCGGAACCTGTGCAGAACGGCGTAGTGAACCTACAGCGTACCTCGTTTTTCACTACCAACCTGTTCTCGCTCACCCAGCCCGTTCAGCGCGACTATGCACCGCTGGACTCGTTCGTGGCGTATATGTGTGTCGAAGGCGCGTGCCGCGTAACGGCGTTGGATGCTGAGGAGGACCGGACGACTACGTTGCGTAGGGGAGAGGCCGTGCTGATACCCGCCTCGCTAAATGACATACGCATCGACCCCGAGGGCAAATGCCAACTGCTTGAGGTATATATGGAGTTGTGACAACTCACTCTCCACACTCCATAAAAGAAAGCATCCGCGAGGATGCTTTCTTTGCTTGTGTAAGGATGCTTGGTAGCTTTCTATTGGAAGAAAGAGAAATGTACGCTGCCGTACGTGCGCGTCTCTATATGTCGCGGGTGAGTGGTGAAATCGGTGTCTTTGCCGTGCTCGATGACCAGCCATCCGTCTTCTTTGAGAATCTCCCGGGAGAGGATCAGGTCGGGTAGGGCAGGCAGTTGCTCCAGTGCATAAGGCGGGTCGGCAAAGATGAGGTCGTATTTCGTGCGGCAGGCAGCGAGGAACTTGAACACGTCTCCCCGGATGAGGCTGAGGTTCCGGATACCCAACTGCTTGCAGCAGGTGATAATCCAGTTCTGCTGCACGTGTGCCAGCTCCACGGAAGTCACCTCTCGTGCGCCGCGGCTGACACATTCAATGCCTATGCCTCCTGTTCCGGCAAAGAGGTCCAACATATCTATCCCCTCCATATCCATGCGGTTGTTGAGGAGGTTGAAGAGACTCTCCTTGGCAAAATCCGTGGTTGGTCTGGCGGTGATATTTTTAGGGGGCGACAACCGCCGCCCCCCGTATATGCCACTGATGATTCTCATTACTCCCAGTTACCGGCGTTATTGTTAGGCGCATAGATATCACCTACTTTCAGACCGGCGTAGTGCTCCAGTTTCTCCTCACGGTCGATGAGGTTGACCAACTCCTGCTCGTTGAGGTCGCCCAGATAGGTACTGAACGGAGCGCGTGCTTCAAAGATTGGAACACGGATACCCTGGCTCGTCTTGTAATCGTTGTTAACCTCCACCTCGAAACGCTTACCGTCGCTGAAGGGGATGAGTACGATACCGTCAATAGTAGTCTCGTCGAACTGACCTTTATACAGCGACTGAATCATGTTCAACTCGATGGTATCACGGCGGAAACCGCTCAGACCGTTCTTCTTCACGTCTGCGTCGTTCTCCCAGATATATGCGTAGAGCTCGTCGTTGTTCTCAAATGTCAGTTTCTTGTTCTTGAGCGCTTTCTTCTTTGCAGCGTCCAAAATCTTAACGGCTTTAGCCTCTGTCAGACCAGCCTCTAACTGCTTGTCGGTCAGACTACCTTCCTTCATCACCTCTTTCTTCGGCGCGGTCTTCAGGAAGAGAAGCAGACTGTCCAGATTAGCGGTGAAGACACCCTTCTGGTGGTTGAACTCTACCTCTGCCGTACGCAGATCCACAAGGTTTTTGATTACTGCGACCTCGCGCTGCGCGCGGGTCTCTTCAAACTTGATAGGAGTGGTAACACTCTGAACGCAGAAAACAGTCATTACTACCGCTGCTACTGCGAGCGTACATACTACAATTGCTCTTGTTGCTTTCATTATTAGATTAATTTTAATTGTCTTATTTCTGAAAAACGCTGATAGCGGTGATTTTCTAAACTATAGTACGACTATATTTTTGAAAAACGCTGCAAAGTTACAAAAATATTTTGATATGTGCAAAAAAAATCGTAACTTTGTGCCGTTTTTTGAATTGAAACGTATGGAAGACAGTAACAAAGCCCTATTTTCTATCCTCAATGAGCGTCTGGAACTGCTTCGCCAGCTGGACAAAGAGGGAGATAGCGACCGCCGCCGGCACATAGCACAGGAGACACAGACGCTTCACGCGCCTATGGCGCACCGTTTGGGCTTGTACCAGATCAAGACCGAGATGGAAGATCTTGCGCTTAAATTTCTGGATTACGACACCTACAAGTATATAGCGCACGCGCTGAACGCCAAGAAGGCGGAGCGCGAAGCGTATATCGCTTCTTTCATTGCCCCGTTGGAGCAGAAACTGAAAGCGGAGGGCTTTGTCTTTACCATCAAAGGCAGGCCCAAATCCATCCACTCCATCTATCATAAGATGCAGGCACAGCACTGCGATGTGGATAAGATCTACGACCTTTTTGCCATCCGTATTATTCTGGATTCACCGCCGGAGAAGGAGAAATCCGACTGCTGGCAGGTCTATTCGCTCATTACGGATATTTTCCCGCCTAACCCCAAGCGTCTGAGAGACTGGTTGTCTGTTCCCAAAGAGAACGGCTATGAGAGCCTGCATACTACCGTCCTTGGTCCGGAGAACCGGTGGGTGGAGGTACAGATACGTACCAAGCGGATGGACGAGGTTGCGGAAAAAGGTGTGGCGGCGCACTGGTCGTACAAAGGAGTGAAAGGCTCTATTGTGCAGAAATCCGGCGATGTGTTCGTATTCACGCCTACCGGTGACCTGCGCCGTCTGCCGGAGGGCGCTACCGTGCTGGATTTCGCCTATTCGATCCATAGCGAGGTGGGTGCACACTGCGTGGGAGGTACGATCCGAAACCAGAACGTCTCTATCCGCCAGAAGCTGGAGAACGGCGACCAGGTATCGGTGCTTACCTCGCCGAACCAGAAACCCAATGCCGACTGGTTGAATTTCGTAGCCTCCTCCAAGGCGAAGAACAAAATCCGTCAGGCACTCAAAGAGGTGGAGTACAAGCAGGCTGCAGAAGGTAAGGAACTGATAGAGAGGCGATTCAAGAACTGGAAGATCGACTATACCGAGGCGGACATCACCCGTATGGCAATCAAATTGGGTTACAAGGCGGTGTCAGATATGTACCAGTCGCTGGCGGTCGGCAAGGAAGATATCACGCGTCTTAAAGAGGTTATGCTGACGCCCGACGAACCGCAGGCAATGCCCCGTGAACATACCGAATACGTACCTAAGAGTGAGTTGCAAGGTTTGGCGATCGAGGTGGATATGAATGTCAAGAACGTGGACTACAATCTATCCAAATGCTGCAACCCGCAGCCCGGAGACCCGATCTTTGCTTTCGTCTCCGTCCTCAAGGGTATCCGCATTCACCGCATCGACTGTCCGAATGCTACCGACATTCGCGACCGCTATCCGTATCGTGTCCTGCCTGCCCGCTGGGCCAAGAAATCATAAATCATCAATCTTCAATCCTTTGTCCGATTACCCGTCCATAGTATTAGAGCAGGCAGTGAACCAGATGGCGTCGCTGCCGGGCGTAGGCCGAAGAACGGCGTTACGGCTGGTGCTTCATCTGCTTCGTCAGACCGATGAAGAGGTAGAGGCGTTTTCCGGCGCATTCATAAGACTCAAGAAAGATGTCATCTATTGTCGCGAGTGTCATAATATCTCCGACACGGAGTTGTGTCCTATCTGTTCGTCCGTGCGGCGGGAGCATGGTACGATATGCGTAGTGGAGAATGTGCAGGACGTGATGTCTATCGAGAATACCGGCCAGTATAACGGCGTCTATCACGTGTTAGGCGGCGTAATCTCACCTATGGAAGGTATAGGGCCGAAGGATATAGAGATTGACAGCCTTATAGAGCGGATGGAAAGGGGCGAGGTGAATGAGATCATCCTTGCGCTCCCTACTACGATGGAAGGCGACACCACCAATTTCTACCTCTACCGCCGGGTGCAGAATAACGAGGTCTTGGCGCAGAAACTGCAAAACGGCGAACTCCGTATCTCGCAGATAGCGAGGGGAGTAGCGGTGGGAAACCAAATTGAATATACGGATGAGATCACCCTCGGGCGGTCTATCGTCAACAGAACAGAATTCAAAGGCTAATATGGAAGAACAGATTATCAGAAAACTCAACCTCTATTACTATGGCGTGATGATCCTTTCGCTCATTGCGCTTACGGCAATGTACTATGCTTTCTCGCATGGTTTGTACGAACCGCTGGACCGTTTCTCGCAGTTGGGAATGGCAGTGCAGTATATCGTGATCTTTGATGCTTTGATTACGATTCCCCTGGGACTCTACCTCGTCAAGTGGCGCAAGCCGACGGAGTTGGAGCAGTACGGCAAGATAGCTGCCTGGCGGATTATGCTGGTGAGCAACGCCATGCCGTTGGGTATCATCGCTTTCTACTGGATGGGCGGTTACCGTTCCATGCTATGGGTTGCTGCCGTTGCTGCCGTTGCCTGGTATTTCACCAAACCGACGCTCGCCAAGATGGAGCAGGAAATGAAACCCAAAGACCCTAACGAAGAAACCTATTAACAAAAACCTCTCATATGATCATAGCTTGTGATTTTGACGGAACCATCGTCACCCATGAATATCCGAAGATAGGCAAACCCATTCCGTTTGCCATCCAGACCCTGAAGAAACTGCAGGAAGAGGACCATCACCAGATTATCCTCTGGACGGTGCGCGAAGGCGCCTTGCTCCAAGAGGCGGTTGACTATTGCAAGTCGAAGGGCTTGGAGTTCTATGCCGTGAACTCCAATTATCCGGAGGAAGAACCGGAGCATGGCACGGCGCGCAAGCTGGTTGCGGACCTCTGGATTGACGACCGGAATTTAGGCGGACTGCCGGAGTGGGGGGTCATCTATAACATGATCCATAGCGGTCATGCGTACGAACCTGCTCCGCAGGGCAACCTGGAAGACCTGAACCCGAAGAAGAAACAAGGGTTCCTGTCACGTCTCTTCAATGATTAAACTAAGGAAAATAGAGCCCTCCGATTTGCCGTTTCTCTACCAATGGGAGAACGACGCTTCGGCGTGGGCGGACGGAGCGAACCATAATCCCCTCTCGCAACACGACCTGCGCGAGTATATCGCTTCTTCCACCGGCGACATCTACAAGGACGGCCAGCTCCGCCTGATCATTTGCCGAAATGACTCCATAAATGACCAAATGGTAAATGGGACAACCCTCGGCTGCGTGGACCTCTTTGATTTTGACCCGCGTAACAGACGTGCGGCGATAGGGATGTATATAGCCCCCGAGTATCGCGGGACGGGAGTAGGGCAGGAAGTCCTGAAGCAGTTGGAAGACTACGCTTTCGGATTCCTGCGACTGCGAGTGCTGTATGCTGTCATTGCTACAAAAAATACAGCCTGCACAACGCTTTTCCGTCATGCAGGCTATACAGGATCTTCTCCTCTGGAAGCTTGGACCATGGAAGATGATGCCGTTGTATGGCTCAAACATCAATCATAGACCCAATCATCCATCAAAAAGGCACTCGGTTTGAGTGCCTTTTTGATTACATCATTCCGCCCATCCCAGGATTGGCCATCGGGGCTGCCGGATGCTCCTCCGGGTGATCTACGATGACGCACTCGGTGGTGAGGAACATGCCAGCTACGGAAGCGGCGTTCTCCAGAGCTACACGCGTTACCTTCGCCGGATCCACGACTCCTGCTTCAAACAGGTTCTCGTACTGGTCCTTACGGGCGTTGTAACCGAAGTCAGCCTTTCCTGCGCGTACCTTATCCACTACCACGGCGCCTTCTTTGCCTGCGTTGGCTACGATCTGACGCAGCGGCTCTTCGATAGCACGGCGTACGATCTCAATACCGGTCTGCTCGTCCTCGTTCTCGCCTTTGAGGCCTTCGAGGGCTGCCTGTGCACGGATGTACATCACGCCGCCGCCCGGAACGACACCTTCTTCGATTGCGGCACGCGTAGCGGAGAGTGCATCGTCCACGCGGTCTTTCTTCTCTTTCATCTCCACCTCGCTGGCAGCACCTACGTTCAGTTGGGCTACGCCGCCTGCCAGTTTGGCCAGACGCTCCTGCAGTTTCTCTTTGTCGTAGGTGGACTTGGTAGCGGTGATCTGGGCTTTGATCTGTGCTACGCGGGCTGCAATAGCCTCTTTGTTGCCTGCGCCGTTGACGATGGTGGTGTTGTCCTTGGTGACCGTGATGGTCTCTGCGGTGCCGAGCATCTCAATGGTTGCCTGCTCCAGCTTGATACCTTTCTCCTCGCTGATGACAGTGCCACCGGTGAGGATAGCGATGTCTTCCAACATCTCTTTGCGGCGGTCGCCGAAGCCGGGAGCTTTGACAGCGCAAATCTTCAACTGTGCACGCAGACGGTTCACTACCAATGCAGTCAGTGCTTCGCTATCCACATCTTCCGCAATAATCAGCAACGGTCGTCCGCTCTGAACAGCCGGCTCCAGCACAGGGAGAAGCTCTTTGAGGTTCGAGATCTTCTTGTCGTAGATCAGGATATACGGCTTGTCCATCTCTACCTGCATCGTTTCGGTGTTCGTTACGAAGTACGGGCTGATGTAACCGCGGTCGAACTGCATACCTTGTACCACGTCAATCGTAGTGTCCATGCCTTTGGCTTCGCCGATGGTGATGACGCCGTCTTTGGATACTTTGCGCATCGCGTCGGCAATCAGTTTGCCGATCTCGGCATCGTTGTTGGCGGAGACGGTGGCTACCTGCTCGATCTTGTCGAAGTCGTTACCTACGACTACGGCGTTCTTCTTGATCTCGGCTACTACGGCAGCGACTGCTTTGTCAATACCACGTTTGAGGTCCAGCGGGTTAGCGCCGGCGGTCACGTTCTTCAGACCAACGCCTACGATAGCCTGTGCCAATACGGTAGCGGTTGTGGTACCGTCACCTGCCTGGTCGCCGGTCTTAGAAGCAACTTCCTTGACGAGCTGTGCACCGAGGTTCTCGGCTGCGTCCTGCAGCTCCACTTCTTTGGCTACCGTTACACCGTCTTTGGTGATATGCGGAGCTCCGTATTTCTTGTCAATGATGACGTTACGGCCCTTCGGACCCAGTGTCACTTTCACTGCGTTGGCAAGTTGGTCAACGCCACGTTTCAGCGCCTCGCGCGCCTCTACATTATAGGTAATATCTTTTGCCATAGTCTTAAAAAATTTCTAGTTCTTCTAGTTTGACTAGTTAATCTAGTTCTACTAGTTATTGAATTTTCGCCAGCACATCGCTCTGACGCATAATCAGGTATTTCTCGCCGTCGAGTTCGAGTTCCGTACCGGCGTATTTGCCGTACAGCACCTGGTCTCCGGCTTTGAGAACCATTGCCTCGTCTTTGGTTCCTTCGCCTACGGCGAGTATTTCGCCGCGAAGCGGTTTCTCTTTCGCACTGTCGGGGATGATGATTCCGCCGACCGTCTTCTCTTCTGCAGCAGCGGGCTTAATCAGCACGCGGTCTGCCAATGGTTGAATCTTGCTCATAATTGTATCTTGATTTTAGAAATATTCTGCCATGACAGGGGCAAATGTTGTGCCAAGCTGGTGTGTACTGACAAATTGGCAGAAATGACATTCGACTTACCAGAACCGTTTGGCTTCCGGGCTGTATTCATAACCGGCGTTGCGCAGGTTCTGGCATAGTTCGTCGGGGTTGAGGTCAAGATCCTCGCACATCGCTTCAAGCGAGGCGTATTCGTCGCGCAGTTTCATGTTTACGAAACTGACCAGCATGTCGGGATTGGAAGGAAGGGTCATATTCTTGAAATTTTCGGCAAAGTTACACTTTTTTTTGCACATATCAAAATTTTTCACTAATTTTGCACCGTCAAATCATAAAACGTTGCTGTTATGCCAAGTGCCGAGGTTCAAAAGATGATCCCTGAGATCCAGAAAGAAGAGACTAAGAGATAGCCCCACCTCGCTTGCGGACGTTAAATAGCAAAGACATTAACAGCGCAAAGCGTTGCGCGATAACATATTGATTATAAGAAGCGTTTGCTTTCGCTCTATTGGTTGAAAAACTAGGAATCTTTCATCCCGATAGGTAGAACGGTGGCAAATAGGCTTCACGTATTAGCGTGAAGTTCTATCTGCACTCTATCTATTAGTGGTTTTTCCTAGTACCATCAACCTGTAGTGTGTGGCATAGCAGCCTCACGCTTTTGTTTATATATTATTCATCGCTTTGTCTTAGGCTGCTGCAAAGCAAAAAAAAACTATTAATTATTATGAAAAAGATTTTATCTTTACTGCTCTTTGTGGCCGTTTCATTCGTAGGCTGTAAAGAGAAAAACCAGTTCAACTATCCTCTTGAAACATTGTATGGAACCTGGCAATTTAAACAAGTCAAATTTTCTCCTTCTGAAGATTACCAAACATGGCTTCTGACTGCGACTTATGCAACGTTTTATAGTGATGGAACATATACTGGACGTGGATATTTTGGAAATGGGAAAGGTACTTATGAGACAAAAGGGGATGATATTATTACATATGTACAGGGTGAAGAATATGCAACTTATACGGTATTGTCTCTGACCGGAAGTAGAGCGGAGCTCAAAATGAGCATGCCGGGCTCCAGCACGAATATCTGGCTAATATGTGAGAAACAAAATTAAATATGGTTTCTATAATTATCCTTGATGCGGAGCTTCGGCTCCGCTTTTTATTTTTTGGAACTCTCGCCGGTCTTAATAATCATATACTTTTCAACATCGTTACAAAACTCCTTGACTGACCTTGAAAAAAGGCAAAATCTTAATAATCGTACATTCTTTTTTTGGAAATGAGTACGTGTTTACCCTTACTTAACTCTTACTTTACCCTTACTTAACTCTTGTTTGCCTCCGATAAGTGTATGTAAAATATTGAAAATAAGGCGTATGCGAATCGGAAGGTGTTAAATCCTATTTTTAGCAATCTTAATAATCGGCAATTTTTAGCGGAGTGTTTTCACAGAAATGCTCTAAAAAATTTGTAGAAAAAGAGTTTTTTCTTCATATGCCCTTGCAGAAAAAAAATTTTTTTCTTCATATGCCCTTGCATATGTCGATTTTTTTTCGTACCTTTGCACGGAATTATGGACGAGAAACAACACATAGGCTCTTTGTTTGACCGGATAGCCGGTACGTATGACGGTCTGAACCACGGTTTGTCGCTGAATATCGACAAGCTATGGCGGCGTAAGACCGTGGCGCAGATGACCGGTGCATGGGAGGTGCTGGATGTAGCTATAGGCACGGCAGACCTGACAATCGAGATGCTGCGTCGCGGTAAGGCGGTGCATGTTACAGGGCTTGACCTCTCTCGGGAGATGATGCGGATAGGGAAGGAGAAATGTGAAAGGTTAAACGTGAAAGGTGAAAGGTTAAACGTGGATTTCGTCTATGGCAACGCGCAGGAGATGCCGTTTGAGGACGAGCGCTTTGACGCGGTGACCTGTGCGTTCGGGTGCCGTAATTTCAGCGACCTGGAGGCCGGACTGAGAGAGATGTACCGTGTGCTGAAGCCTGGCGGAGAGGTGGTTATCCTGGAGTTCTCGTATCCGGAGAACAGACTCATCCGGTGGGCGTATGACCTGTATTTCAGTCATATACTGCCGTTCGTGGGAAGGGTAGTGAGCCGCGACAAGACGGCGTACACTTATCTCAACAAGAGCGTGAAGGGATTCATCTGGGGAGAGCGATTCGTGCAGAAGATGCACGACGCCGGTTTTCGCGAGGAGCATTTCACAACCATGACGTTTGGCATCGCCACTGTCTATAAGGGTACTAAAGTCATCAATCATAGATCATAAATAATATACAATCATATATGGTTAAACACATTATTCTTTGGAAATTGCGGTCGGAGATGAGTGCCGCGGAAAAACGGGAGAAAGCTCTGGCAATCAAGCAGGGGCTGGAGGGATTGAAAGGTCAGGTGCCGGGTCTGGTAGATATCCATGTGCAGATTGACGGGCGGCTGGAGAGCAGCAACTGCGATATCATGCTGGACAGCACCTTAGAGTCGGAGGAGGCACTGAAAGGCTATGCCGTTCATCCGGCGCATGTAGCGGTGGCAAACGGGGTTGTTCGTCCGAACACGGAGTTGAGAACGTGTCTGGATTACGAGTGCTGAGACGATGAAGAGAGGAATACTGATTGCTTTTCTGGTTCTCATGACGGGCTCTGTCTGTGCCCGTCCGCAGAAACGGGCGGTGGTGATTGATACCGTTTGCAATGCGCCTCTTCGTGAGATGCGCGCCGTGGCAAGCCGCTTCTGTTATCAGTTTCAGGCTTGCCCCGATTCATTGTTCGAATGGGCATACCTGGGGCTGGGGGAAGAAGAGGAGAAACCCAAAACGAAAGAGAGCAGAGACGTGATACAGCTGCGGTACAAGGACCGCGTCTATGACCCTGCACACAAGACAGGAGACGTCGCAATAGACATCTACGTCCTGGGAATCCGCTGGTGGAAAGACCAGCATCTCGGTTCCAAATACCGTCTGACCCGTCCTGCGAATGCGCAGTATCCGCTGACAGCCCATATGACGGCTACGTATAGCGGTTCGATTCTGGAGGGCGGCGATTTCATCTTACGGATGGAGCCTCTCTCGGAGAACCAGACGAGAGTGCATTACGAGTTCCGGCTGGTGTTTGGCAAAGTGCTGTCGGCTTTTGTATCCGATAAGATGTGGCACAATGCTATTGAATGGCGGTTCGAGACGATTCTTGAGAATCTGGTGGAATGTGCAGAAACAGGCACCGTGCAGCCCAAGCGACGCGGACCGAAATAATGACAAAAAAGATTATGCTACAACAATCGGACATACAAAAACTCTTTTTCCTGGGTATAGGCGGCATCGGCATGAGTGCCCTTGCGCGTTATTTCCATCACCGCGGATATGAGGTGGCGGGATATGACCGTACGCCTTCGCCGCTTACCAAAGAACTGGAGAAAGAAGGGATACCGGTTACCTACGATGACGAGGCATCGGTTATGGAAGACCGTTTTGCGGCCTACAACGCGAAGCACACGCTGGTAGTCCGTACGCCGGCGGTGCCGGAGGATAGTGTGCTCTACACCCGGCTTCGCGAGCAAGGATACGACATCCGCAAGCGCGCAGAGGTACTCGGTATCGTGACGCGCCAGATGCGTGCACTTTGTGTTGCCGGTACGCACGGGAAGACAACTACCAGTACCATGCTGGCGCATCTGCTCTATCAATCGGAGGTGGGCGGAAACGCTTTCCTCGGAGGGATAAGTGTCAACTACGGCACGAACCTGCTGCTGGACAAGAATAGTAATATGGTCGTCATTGAGGCGGATGAGTACGACCGCTCGTTCCACCACCTGAGACCCTATATGTCGGTAGTGACGGCGGTGGATCCGGATCATCTGGATATATACGGTACGCCGGAGGCCTACCGCGAAGCTTTTGCGCAATACACGGAGCTCATCTCCGGCGCGTTGGTGATGAAGCACGGCATTGACCTGAAACCGCGCCTGCAGAAAGGCGTGAAATGCTATACTTATGCCGTATTGGATGACCAAATCTCCAATGACATAGATTTCTACGCCGATAATATCCGTGTGGGTGACGGCCGGATAGATTTTGATTTTCATACCCCTGCTTCTGTCCTGCCTGATGTGCGGCTGGGTGTGCCGGTGTGGGTGAATATCGAGAACGCGGTAGCGGCGATGGCGGTAGCGTGGCTCAACGGGGTGACCGAAGAGGAGTTGCGGCGCGGCATTGCTTCCTTCAAAGGCGTGCAGCGGCGTTTTAACATCCATGTGAACACGCCGGAAGTTGCCTATATCGACGATTATGCCCACCACCCAGAGGAGATAGCTACTGCGATCGACTCTATTCGCAAACTCTTCCCCTCACGACGCCTGATAGGTGTCTTCCAACCGCATCTGTACACCCGGACACGCGACTTTGCGGATGCTTTTGCGCGCGTGCTTTCTACGCTGGATGAGGTCGTCCTGCTGCCTATCTACCCGGCACGGGAGTTACCGATAGCCGGTGTGGACAGTGAGATGCTGTTGGACAAGATCACCAACCCGAACAAGAAAATCCTACAGAAGACGGCGCTTGTGGAATACCTCAGCAGCCGTAAGGACGAAGGAACGGTTATCCTTACCGTCGGAGCCGGAGACATTGACCGACTCGTACCTCAGATCACTAAGATGTTAAAGAAATGAGTAATACCGCAGGTGTGATATGGAAATGCGCGGGCATCGGTCTAACCATCGGACTGATGATAGGAGCGGTGCTCTGGGGATGGCAGCTGACGCCGACCTCTCTTCCTTGCGTGGCGCTCCATTATACCATCGAGGATGCGGAGGAGCGGATGTATCTCACGGAGACCGAGTTGGACCAGCTGCTAAAAACGGAGGATCTGTACCCTGTGGGAAGACAGGTGAATAGTATCTCTCTGCATCGGATAGAGCATGCGGTGGCACACCATCCAATGGTTCGTTCCTCCGAGTGCTTTGTCACGCCGCGGAACGAGGTGGAAGTGCATTTGACACAGCGCGTACCCTTGTTGCGCGTACAGACGATGGGCGAGAGTTATATCATTGATACGGACCGGCGAGTGATGCAAGCCAGGGCTGCGGTACGCGACAGCGTGCCGGTAGTGACAGGAACGGTGGGAGTGCATATGGCGTCGCACGAGTTGGCGGATTTCGCCCAATGGCTGCAAGGGAATAGGTATTGGCGAAGCCGGATACGTTATTTGCAGGTGCAATCGCCGAACAGGGTCTATCTCTATCTGCGCGGAGAAGAACAACCGCGAGTACTGATAGGCACCATGGGCGGATACAAAGAGAAACTGCAGAAACTGCGTACGTTCCTGGACAACAGCGCTGAGGCTACCCGGGACAAGCAATACTACGAACTGGACATCCGCTTCCGCGGACAAGTAATAGGAAGAAAATAAACCTTAACTGAATTGAGAAAATGGCAAAAAGACAAACACAGACAACAGACTCACTGCCGCTGGTAGCTATTGATTTGGGTAGCGACAGCGTGCGTGCGATGGCGGCGCAAAGGATTGCACCGGATCTGTTCCGTATTCTCGGCGTAGAGGAGCGGCCGCAGAAATTAGGCAACCTCTGCGTAGAGCAAGGTATCATCACCCAGTCGAGCAACGCCGGCTATGTCATCGCCGAGGTGCTCAAACTGCTGGCTAACCGGATAGGCGTGGACGAACTGCCCACCGCTTTCATCAGCGTGGGCGGTCAGTCGATGCAGATAGTAGCCGTACATTCGCGGCGGGACCAGGCACGGCGCAAAGAAATCAGCCAGGAACTGCTGGACGAGATGGAGCGCGAGTGCAAAGAGAAGATTGAGTCGCGCAACCCCGAGGTGGCCGTATTGGGACTGGTACCCAGTTTCTTCAAGTTGGACGGAGTGGAGCAGGACGAACAGCCGGGGGCCGAACAACGCGCCGCGCTGGTGGAAGCGCATTATATCGCTTTTTACGGACGCAAGGCGATAGACACCCAGTTGCAGAAATCATTCTCGCAGGCCGGCCGTAGCATCGAGCACGCGTTCGTCCGTCCGGAGACACTGCTCTCCACTTTCGCTACATGCGACGGCAATCATGTGCTGATGAACGGTTGCGCAGTATTGGACATGGGAGCGCAGACAACCACCCTCACAGCCTACAAGGGCGGACAGTATCTGCTGAACAAAGTGATACCCAAGGGCGGCTATCATATCACGCGGATGCTGGAACAGCAGGGACTCAGTTTCGCTACGGCGGAGGTGCTGAAGAAGAAGTTCGGTTGCGCCTCGCCGCAACTGGTGGAGAAAAGTGTGCGTCTGCGTGTGCCTGCAAGCCCGGAGATAGGCGGAGACATCGTCATCTCCACACACGAACTGGCGGAAACCATCGAACTGAAACTGCAGGAGATACTCTCGCCGGTGATGGAGGAACTGCAAAAAGTGGAGGGACGTATCCAGACGCTTTATATCACCGGCGGCGGCTCCATGATGGCAGGAATCTTGGAGTATATCCAGAGCCTGACGTCTGTGAAGGTGCAATACGGCGCGCATAACCTGCTCCTGCATCGCGACACCGAGGAGAAATACCTATCGCCGCAATACACCTCGCTCGTCGGTACGGTGCTGTTAGGCCAGGACTACCGCGACAATCATAAGAACCAGCCGGTGCAGAAACCCGGGTTCTTCGACAGAGTGAAAGAAAGTACATTGGATATGTTTATAGATCAACAATAATTATGGAAGACAATTTGATTACATTACCCTTGGAAGGGCTGACTGAAGATAGTATTATCAAGGTCATCGGCGTAGGTGGCGGCGGTTGCAACGCCGTGAATTACATGCATCGCCAGGGACTGAAAGATGTCTCGTTTCTGGTCTGCAACACCGACCGCCAGGTGCTTATCAAGAGCTCGGTGCCGAGCAAGTTGCAGTTAGGCCCCGGTCTGGGTGCCGGCGGTGATCCCGAGACCGCGCGTCAGTACGCAGAAGAGAGCCGCGAGCATATCCGCGAGGCACTCAACGACGGTACACAGATGCTGTTCCTCGCTGCCGGAATGGGGGGAGGAACGGGAACAGGTGCCTCGTCGGTGGTAGCCGAAGTGGCGCAGGAGATGGGGATCCTGACGGTCGGAATAGTAACGATCCCGTTTGCCTTCGAGGGAAAGAAGAAAATAGAGAAAGCCATGACGGGTGTCGCACGGCTGGCGAAACATGTGGATGCACTCCTTATTATTAATAATGAGAAACTGAAACAGATTTATCCGGAGCTGAACCTGCTCAACGCCTTTAGCAAGTCGGACGACGTAGTGGCGAACGCGGCACGTGCGATAGCAGAGATTATTACCGTACCGGGATATATCAACACCGACTTTGCCGATGTGCGTAACACCCTCAAGAAAGGCGGCGTAGCGATTATGAACATCGGTCGTGCGTCCGGCGAGAAACGAATCACCAACGCTATCAATGATGCCCTGAACTCTCCGCTCGTGAATACCAATGACGTACACGGCGCCGAGCGTATCCTGCTGCAGTTCTATTGCTCTACGGAACACGCCATCGTGATGGAGGAGATAGACCAGATTAACGATTTCGTACAAGAGGTTGGCGATAACATAGAGGTACAATGGGGGGCGTCCATTGACGAGAGCCTCGGCGAAGAGGTACGCGTGACCGTTATCGCTACGGGCTACAAGGTGGATGGTCTGCCGTCCGAGGAGGCCGAGGAAGGCAAGAAGACCATCGACGAGGCGATCCAGGACAACTACCCTCCGCAGAACGCCAAACCCATGGAGGACGAGAACGCAACGCTCATTGACCTGAGCGACACGCTGCGCGAGGAAGGCGTCACGCCCCCTGCTCCGACCCGTGAACACACGGCTTCTGCCTCCGCCGACGAAGTGGTAATCACCATCGAGGAGGAAGAGACAACCGAGCAGAAGAAGGAAGAGGCTCCCCGCCATAGTCCGTTCGGATGGATCCGGAGAAAATAATACTCACTGAAAGAATTAAGAAAACAATATTATGGAAAAAGAGATGAATTTTTTTGACCTCTGCGTGGCTTGCTGGCAAGCGTTTGTACGCGGATGTAAAGCCTTCGGACGTCTGCTTGGAAGGATGGTGAGACTCACGTATCATTATTGGTGGATCGTGCTTACCTTCTGCGTGTTGGCAGCGGCAGCGGCGTTTTACTACACCCGTTTGGAAAACAGGATCTTTAAGGTAAACGCCATCGCGTTGCTTAATGGTCCTACCGTCCAGCAGTTCGAGCAGTCGTATGCGCTGCTCCGCTCGGCGATGATGTTACCGTCAGACGCACCTGTTTTGCCGTTTATCGCTGAGCACCAGGCAGGTGATTTCAGAACCTTCAGAGTGATTGACTGCCTGCATGATGAGATGCCGGATTTTGTGGACTTCAAGCATAAGATCCCGGCTACAGATACGGTGAACGTACAGATGCAGGATCGTCTCTGCTTGCAGTTTAAGATGAAGTACCGCCATCTGGACCAACTGGCGAAGGTGGAGGAAGCGCTGCTGGCTACGCTGAATGCGGAACCGGCGATGCAAAGGTCCTATCAGACCTATATCGCCAACCTGCGCGAGGAGGTGGCGTTCAACCATTCGCAGGCCCAGAAACTGGACAGCCTCACAAGCTGCTATTATTTCTATCCGGTTTCGGCTGCCCAGCCGGCGAACTACAGCGGCAACGGGGTGAACTTCTACGGAGACCGCCGTGTACGGCTCTTCCTGGATGATATCTATGAGCAGCACGCACGTATGCAGCGCGTGGACTACCGCCTGCAGTTAGCTTCGGAGCCTATCGTGCTGGAGAACCATTTTGCAGTGGACCCCAAGCCCGTGAACGGACGGATGAAGATGCTGATCCTCTTCCTCCTCTTCGGATGGGTAGTCGGATGCGCAATAGCGGAGCTGACGGATAAACGTAAGGCGATAGCCGAATGGCTGAAAGCCTAAAAGAAAAAACGCGTGAGGGTCAAGCCTTCACGCGTTTTATTATCCATTTGACGAGGTAGTAGAGAACCACTGCCCCGAGCAGTACAAGTATCGCTACGCTGAGTTCGTGGCTGTATTGGTTGATCAGGTCCGCCTGACCGTGCGCCACGTAGCCGAGGACGGCGAGAATGGCGTTCCAGATACCTGCGCCGAGGAAGGTGTAGAAAAGGAACCATCCGAAATGCATCTTGCTTAGTCCCGCAGGGATAGAGATGAGTTGGCGGATGCCCGGAATAAAGCGTCCGACAAAGGTGCTGACCTTGCCGTGGTCGTTGAAATAGGCTTCGGCTTTCTCCACTTTCTCGCGGCTCAAGAGACACAGGTGACCTATCTTGCTGTCCGCAAAGGCATAGATGATAGCCCGTCCGAGCCAAAGCGAGAGCAGGTAGTTGATAATCGCGCCGAGCAGTGCTCCTATCGTACCGAAAAGGACGATCAGCGAGACATTGACGATATAGTTGTCCGTAACGCAAACCGCGCTGTTCGGGTCCTCTGCCACGTACGCCGCAGGCGGGATGACCACTTCGCTCGGGAATGGAATGAACGAACTCTCAATGGTCATCAGCGCTACGATAGAGCCATAGTTCATGTGAGCAGAGTACCAGTCGGTTACGGCCGTGATCCAAGAGGAGGAAACCTCTCCCTGACCCTCCCCACAAGGGAGGGAAGAAAGGGAATCCGGCTTATGGGCGGGTAAAGTCTCTTGGGCAAAAACGTTGGTAGCGGACAGAGTGCCCGCTACCAATATCAGTATCAAAAGAAAGCGTTTCATTGGGCTAAGAGCTCACGCACTTTGAGGTTAATAGCCTTGCCCTCCGCTTTGCCTGCGAGTTGCTTGGTAGCCACGCCCATGACTTTGCCCATGTCCTGCGGAGAAGTAGCACCCACCTGGGCGATGATCTCTTTGAGTGCAGCGGTCAGCTCTTCCTCGCTCAGCATAGCCGGCAGGTAGCGCTCGATGATCTTGAATTGCGCCAACTCGTCTTCCGCCAGTTCGGGACGGTTTGCGTCCATATACATCTGCGCCGACTCTTTGCGTTGTTTCACCATCTTCTGAAGGATCTGCAAAGCCTTGTCGTCATGCAGTTCGCCGTCACCGCCTTTGGCGGTCTTGGCTTCCAGAAACTCTTTCTTGATTCCGCGCAGCGCATCCAGCGCTACTTTATCTTTTGCGAGCATCGCTTTCTTGATGTCCTCGCTTACTTGGTCAAATAAACTCATAATAGAAAATCCCCTCCTCCCTCCCCTTGTGGGGAGGGCCGGGGTGGGGTTATTAAATAAACAATAATTGTACGATAATATAAACCGGCAGGAGGATGATGAGCGAGAACTTGATCATGTAGCCGAAGAAGGACGGCATCTTGATTCCGCTCTCCTCAGCGATGGCTTTCACCATGAAGTTAGGTCCGTTGCCGATATAGGTCAGTGAGCCGAACATCACAGCCGCGATGGAGATGGCTTTGAGCAGTATCTCCGGAACACCGGCTACGAAAGGCGTACCTTCGAACATGCCAGTTACGACACCGGCTTGAGCGGCAGCAAGCGACTCCGGCAGACCGGAAGCTACGCCGTGGAAGGCAACGGCAGTAGGTGTGTTATCGAGGAACGCGGAGAGCGCACCGGTCGAGTAATAGAACTGCCAAGCGTGGGTGAAACCGAGGTCGGCTGCGTGCGCCTTCAGATAGGCGAGGGCAGGGGTCATAGTGGTAAAGATACCGAGGAACAGGACGGCTACCTCTACTATCGGAGTCCAGCTGAACTTGTTGTCGTCATAACGCACCTCTTTCTTGGTGGTGTAGAGCGAGAGACCTGTGAGCGACAGCAATACAATCTCACGCAGGTATTTGAGCCACAGCGGAGCGTCTGCTTCACCCATCTGCTTGATGGTCCCTTCGTTCACAAAAGCCACTGCCAGCACTACGCCCAACAGATAAACGAAATTGATGGTTCCTTTCATCACCAGTGGCGTAGCCTCACGCGAGTCAGCGGAGAGGGATGTCCAGTGCTCTTTCTTGTAATAATAGGTGTCCATCGCGAAATAGATGCCAAGGAGCAGCAGTCCCGTAACCGCCCATTCGGGCGCAAGGTGCATGAACCATGAGAAATGTGCGCCGCGAAGGAAGAGCATGAACAAGGGGGGGTCTCCCAGCGGTGTCAGCAGACCGCCGCAGTTGGCTACCAGAGCGATGAAGAAAAGGATGGTGTGAACCTTGTGGTCACGCTGTTTGTTGGTCTCGATGAGCGGACGGATAAGCAGCATGGCTGCGCCCGTCGTTCCCATAATAGAGGCTAAGATCCAGCCCAAGCCCAAGAAACCGGTGTTGACCCAAGGCTTGGCTTTCAGGTCACCCGAGAAATGAATACCGCCGGTGATGACAAACAGCGACAGCAAAAGGATGATGAACGGCACGTAGTCGAAGAAGAGCTGGTGCTCCAACTCGTGCATCATTCCGCCCATAATCAGGCATACCGCAACGGGCACGCCGAGGAAGAGGGAAACAATGAGTTTGTTGGTGTTCTTCTCCCACCAGTGTTCTGCTACCAGCGGACCGATAGCAATCATCAGAAGCATGAGTCCGAACGGAATCAGCGACCATGCCGAGTGTACAAATTGTTCCATAGTACTTTATTTAATTTAATTAAAAATTACGAATTACGAATTAACTCGCTAAAGCGAGTGCAAAGTTACAACAAAAAATCCGAATGTGCAAATAAAATTCATTTTATTTTGCCATTTGCAGGATTTTGAGGCCGTAACTTCCTTCTGTTCAGCCTCTGTTTGGCTGTCATTTAGCACTCATTCTCATTCGCATCTCGTTCGCATTGCGGACGTCATAATAGGGCGTCTTCACCGGTCCTTTCAATGCCGTGACCATTTTGCGACCATTGCGAACGTCTTGACCGGATTTTTTGTAAGTTGTACGCGGTAATAAAAAATCCACCTGCCAACTGCAGGCGGATTGATACGAATAAAACAGGTTGTATTAGGATCTTAGCAATCTTTTCAATCTGTCACGCAGCAATGATTTATAGGCTTCTTTCTGCTCTTGCGGGATAAAAGAGCGGTCAATTGTCTCTTCCCATTTCGGTAAGCAGGAAGCAAAACGCTCTACTGTCCGGCGGATAAAATGCTCCGGAAGGTTAGCATGTTCTGCTGCTGCTTCAAAATCGCATAAATTGATATTGGACTTCTTTCCATTCAGCGTCAATGCCATTTCCTCTTTATCCTCCGGGTTTACCAATGCCACATTCACAAGGTCATAAGCAGGGGTAAAGATTTGTTGATTTGCCGGTTTATACAACGAAAAGTTTTTCAAATGCATATCGTTGTTACCCGTCAGGAAACAAAAGATCAACAGTTCGTAGAAATTCGTTAAATCCAATTGTGGGATTGCGGAATACTGAGCAATCAGTTTGGCTACTTGTTCATAACTGCTTTTGTACTTGTCCTCCGTTTTTCGCTCTGCCAATTGGCACATATCTTCCATCAAAATCTTCTGCCCCTTTGCGCCCCGGTCAAACCTCCGGGTAATATATCCGAGACTCCCGTCAGCCAGCCGGATGAGCGAATGTCGTGCAACGGACAATTTGGCGTCCTCTGCCAAATGCATGGTGAGGTCTTCCACTTCCGGTAAGTGTTCGAATAACTCGGTCTGGGGCTTGAAAACATATTGTCCCCATAATCCCACAATCGTCAAGCGTTTGCTGCCTTCGTGCTCTGTCAGATTAAGCGACAACTTGGCCTGTACGCCGGTAAGAGTGGTCTGCGAACGGATAATCTCCGATGCCAAATGCTCCATATCCGCCTGAGTATATTCCATGAGCGGCTGCTCTTTGATACCAAATATCTTCTTGGCGCAGGACGGATGAAAATCTATCTGCCCGGGTTCTAATTCCTTATAGCAATATAGACATTTGCACATATGGATTATTCTTTTACGGGTTGTACACTAACCGCTCCGATACAGTCTTTGCAGCAAAGCAACAGCAATCCCATCCGATCCAATTGGGAAATATCGCTGTTACGCAATGCCACATCCAACAACCAACCTTCCGGTATCAAGCCATCGAAAAAAGGATGAAGGATATTACTGTCATACGGCTGTTCGCGCAGAGGCAAAGTTAAACTTACAGGCTCAGCATCAGCCTTTTCCAAGTATCGGCTATCATACGTGAAACGATATCCCGTTTCTGTTTCCTCTAAATGTCCCGCCAACAGGTCGCGGACATAGATGTTAGCTTTGCGCATGGTTCTTTGGTTGGGCGGTTAAACAATAGTTGAACAGGTTGAGCAACTGATTGACCGTATCCATACGGGCAGTTGTTTTTCCCTGTTCTAATTCTCGGAGGAACGCCAGACTTACTCCAGCTTTACGGGCCGCTTCCTCTTGTGTTAAGCCATATTGTTTCCGCAAGGCTTTGACCGTATTTGCAATTTCCGTTCTCATGATACTATATATTATAGTAGATAATCTTGCGTCATTATTCAGTTGTGCTTACGATAGTATATAAATATGTATATTTTTTACTTGATTTATATACTATAATAGTTAAAATCCGCTGCAAAGATACTATTTTTTTTCGATATATGCAAATATTTTATAAAGATTTTGCGATTTTAACCACAAAATTCATATAGATTTTGCGATTACGTTCACGATGCGTAATAATCGTGCCCATCGGGGCTAAGAACGACATGCGAACGAGAATGGAAGCGAAATAGAAGCCATATATCATCAATCTTGCATGGGTTCACAAGTTCCGCATTTGTACCAAATACCATAGCCCTTCCAATCCCTAACGCGGGATTTTTGTTTCAAAATGCACAATTCAGGACGAATTGGGAAGGAAAACTTGCATATTTGAAAAAAAATCTATAAATTTGCACACTCATTCACTTTGTAGGAGTTTGAAGCAGTAATTTTGCAGCCGAAAAATTTAACGCACATGGAAACGAAGAAAAAATTTAAATCATCAACTGCTTATCTTTTCAACTGCTATATTTGGCTGTTGAATACCATCGCACGCGGTCCTATTTCACGCGCGGCAATAGATGAGAAATGGGCGCATTCGTCCGTTAACGAGTACAAACAGGACTATCTCCCTGAAAGCAATTTCCATCGCTGGAAAAGCACGGTTGAAATGCTTTTTGATGTCCATATCAAATGCAATGCCTATAATGAATATTATATTGAAGAGGCATCTGACTTACGCGGCGCAGATCTGCGCTTGCGCTTATTGAACCTTATGTCTATGGATAGCCTGCTTAAAGACAGCAAGGAACTATCCGACCAGATACTATTTGAGCCAATACCGTCCGGAGAAAAGTTCCTTGCGCTTATCATTGAAGCCCTGCGCGATAAGACAGCTATAGAAATGACTTATCAAGGTTTTGGTAAACCACATCCTTCTACCTTTATTGTAGAACCATATTGTTTGAAGATGTTCAAGCAGCGTTGGTATATACTGGCATATTCGCCGGAATTGGACAGAATGCTTATTTATTCGTTAGACCGCATTCACGCCATCGAACCCACCAAACAGAAATACCAACTGCCGGAGGACTTTGATGCAGAGTTTTATTTCCGAAATACGTATGGAGTAAGTTTTGCAGAAGATCAACCGGAGGAAGTGAAAATTAGCATTAGTGCAGACCAAGCCTATTTTCTCCGCACATTACCTTTGCACCCGTCGCAGAAAGAGGAGGAACGAAACGAAGAATATTCTGTGTTCAGTTATTACGTAGTGCCGACATTCGAGTTTTGCCAAGAACTATATAAATACGGCTCCGATGTAGAGGTGCTTGCACCGGAAAAGTTACGACAAGCGTTTGCTGAAGATGCAGCAAAAACTAATAAGATGTATAATGTATAATTGATATGAAAACTATAGAAGAAATAGAGTCGGAACAGAGACGCTTACAAGAGAAAATTCAGAGCGTTGCCGAGAAGACAGGTTTGGCTACAGAAAAAGTATGGCCGATTTATGACGGAGTTGCAGACGTGTCTGCTTATGTGAGTTCAAAACCTAAAATAATGTGGCTTCTCAAAGAGCCATATGATGATTTTGACGAAGAAGGCAACCCTTGTGGGGGAGGCTGGACTATAATGGAAGATCTTGATGGTGAAGAAAAGAGGAAACTTCCATTAGATATAAATTTAACAAAGAGTCAACAGCGTATTATATATGCAACAAGGGGTATTGATAAAGGAGAGAAATATATTGATATGTGGGATTATCACCATCCCAAAATGTACAATTATCTCTTCCAAATAGCTTACATCAATCTAAGTAAGATGCCGGCTGGTAAAAAGTCTGGAGACATGGCTGCTAAATTTCAAAATTGGAAGGATATTGTATTAGAACAAATCAAGCTATATAATTCGGATGTGATAGTGTTTGGTAGTACATTTCAAGTAATAAAGGAAGACCTTGGAATAAAAAATAGCGATTTAGTATTGACTGGAAATGGTTGGGTTGATATATATCGCAAGGCGGGTCGCATTTTTGCTGATGCATATCACCCTGGCATACCGGGAAATGATGAAATGTATGTGAACACTATCGCAAAATATGTTAGACAAACTCTAAATTTATAATATGTTATGGCACTTTATCGCATTACAGTTAAGCAGGACTCTGGCTCGCACAATGGAGTCAAGATGCAAAAGGGAATGAGTGTAGAACTTGTATGCCCTTATGTTGACCCTATCAACAACAATGGGAAACAAATGGTTCTTGATGCATTTGCGCAAAAGTACGGAAAGGCTTTGGCAGATGTAATGAGTAAGTATTTCCATCATGGCTATTTTGATGTAAAGAAATTGTAATTTTTTCTCACTCCTTTATTTTGTGGGAGTTTGGTTTTGTAATTTTGCAGCGTGATTCGTTTGGGTCACGCTGCATTATTATAATAATCAAATTAAGTAGTTATGAAAAAAGTAATTCTTTTTGGTTTGCTTCTCTTCATGGGAGTAGCAACCGCATTCGGACAGAAGTCCGCAGTTCAAGTATTTGGTGTCCCTTTCGGGAGTACTTATGAGGAGTTCTTAACCGCCTTTAAGGAAAAGGGCTTTACAGGGAAAACGTACATCTATGAAGGAGGAAGTGATGTTGAAGTTAGTAGCATCTACGGCACTTTTATGACTTACGAGTGCTATATAGAAATGCGCGCTACCAAACTTACACACACTGTTTACAAGATTAAGATTTCCTTCTCCGTTACCGACAAGTACAAAGACATCCCCGGAATGGAGCAGTGTCGCGCTATCATTTCGCGCTTTGAGGAGAAGTATGGTAAAGCTACTTTGATTCAGAAGATGCACGGCGGTAAGGTCGTTCAAGATTTGGAAGAAAGTAGTGCTGCAATCTGGCATTTAGACGATAAGATTGATTTGGAGCTATTCTATCGAGGCTTTGATGATTGTAAAGTGACTTATGGTGGCAAGGAAGCACTGGATGGTATATTCCAGAAAGAAGTTGACCAATACAATCAGCAGAAAGCTCAGGAGATACAAAATCAACTATCCGGAAGCGATTTTTAATAAAAAAATAATGCTCTGCCACTTTGTGAACGAGCGAGGCAGTAATTTTGCAGCGTGATTCGAAAGTCACGCTGTATTTTTTATATTGAAAGACTATGACAAAGCAAGAAATCAATGACCAGCTTGAATTACTGCGTCTTAAAGAACTCTTTATGTCGGATATTAAGATCCGAAGCAAAATGGCTCATCTCTTGAGTGAAGAATGTGCCGCAGAAATTCCACCTTACAAGGAATTTTGTGAGTTTGCTCATTGCACTCCAGTGGTAGCCACAATGCTTACAAAAGTCACGCTCTATGATGTGATTCTTACTCCGGAAGAAATCGCTGCAGAACGTAAGCGGTTAGAAAGGATGAAACAATGATACACTATAATGACAAATATCTTCGATATATAGAATGGGAAATACGGACTACTCATGATAATAGAATGGATATTGAGGATTATACCCAATGTGAGTGTCTACTTGAATTGCGCCAAGATATTCTTAATGAGCAAGCGTTGGCAAACCAAAAATGTCTTATGCAGGATATTATAGCCTTTAATGATGCTCTGTATCTCGCTTTGCAAAAGATGTATGATCATGCGCATGAACTATACTCTCGAATGTCCGCATTTCAGCCAAATGTGGAATTAGTAGCCAATTGTTTTTTGTCAAAAGAGTATCCTTCTCTTCACCCATTTCAAAATGATAGCAGGCAAGAATTATGGGAGGCATTGTGTGATACCGGTTGGAACTCATTGTATGATACCGGTGTGACGCGCAGTTTATACCTTCCTCAAAACTTGGAGGTCTCTTTCGAAGAGTTCATCGGCATGGACTGTAAACCGGATAATTGGAATGAGCGGTTAGACCAAAAGCTCACAAAGGACTTGCATCTTATCAATGCCTTTCATAATCTTTTAGACCATACCAATTTTGCCCTCACGGATTTTATATTCTGCCGAGAGTTTGACCTTGAGTACAGCATAAATTACACAGAAAAAGCAACTCATAAAAATGAACAGTTATGAAAACATTTGTAAGAAAACACTTCAAAGATGAGTATGGAGTAGAATTCTCTACTTGTGGCGACATTACCACACTCACACGTATGCCATCGGGCTTAAAGGGAACGTATCGAATACCGGATTTTGTGACTGACATTGGCGCATATGCCATAAATGGATGCAATGAATTGACGTCACTAATCATTCCTAAGACTGTATCGGTGATAGGGAAGAATAATTTTGAGTTGTGTGAGCAACTGACTTCTCTGGTCGTTGAGCAAGGAAATTCTATGTTTGACTCTCGTGAAAACTGCAATGCTATCATTGTTACTGCGACTAACACACTGGTTCATGGTTGCAATAGTTCATCTATACCTGATAGCATTGAGGTAATAGCAGACTCTGCTTTTTCTCAACGGCGGAATTTATCGCACATTTCTATTCCGGATAGCGTTGTGTATATTGGTGAATTCGCTTTTTTAGGATGTTTCTCTCTGGAAAGTGAAATAGCATTACACGGAATACGTCAAGTAACAAGAAGTTGTTTCGACGGGTGCAGCGATCTAAAAAAAATCACAATTGGCAGCGGTATTGAGTCTGTCGAGGCAGGTGCATTTGCCGGTTGTGCAATGCTATCTGATGTAGAAATATCTGAGGGCACAAAAAATATAGGTACTTATGCCTTCGACAACTGCAATAGCTTGGTTTCAATTGCTTTGCCAAAGTCAATAGAGCGCATTGAGTCCACCGCATTTGATAGGTGCAATCGTATTGAGCGCGTGCTAATCCCGCAGGGCACTATGGACCACTTTATGCGTTTCGACGCACTTAAGCAATATCGACACAGATTTGTAGAGTTATAATATCTATGCAGAAAAGAAAATCCAAAATAAAAGGATATGTAACTGGCATTGACCAAATTGACCTTAGTTGGGGAGGGTTAAAAGACGGAGAACTATATTGTTTTTGCTGCACTTCACTTGTGGACAAACATGATCTTTTAGCAAAGGTCATCATAGGTCTGGCAAGTAGAGAAATGAGTGTGGTTATTTTCACTCTTGATTGCTCTCATCGTGAACTATATGGGAGACTAATTAAAGTTATTCAAAGGTTCGACACTTCTATATCCGGATGTGACTCTTCACAGCGGATTTCTGAAGCGTATGAAAAATTTGGTTCTTATGCCATTTGGATACAGGACGTCCCAGTATTAAATTACGAGTCTTTAAGAGACAGGCTTCAAAGCCTTACCTACTTAAATAAACATGCTGTTGAGTGTGTGGTTATAGACAATATCGAGAAGATAGAAACTAACTTTCGGACACCTTCACGAGAAATGAAGTTGGAAGCTAACTTGTATTTGATGAAGATGATTGCAAAGGAATATAAAATTCCTGTGATTGTATCTTCCTCTTGTGATAATCTGTATTTAGACAAAATTATAAAGTCCGGTCATGTCAACCAGTATTTGATAGTAAAAACCATAGAAGAAGATATTGCTGACGCTCAAACATCGGGATATTCAATTATTACTATACCGCATCGTGACTTTGCAGAAAATTTGTTTGAGTCGATCCTATCTGTGGCTATTAAATAAATTAGATAGTTCGTATTATACTTACCTACGGTCTCCCATTTTTCTGTCACGTTTGTTCGCCTTGACCAAGCAGCTGCGCCCTGCACTCTCCCTGCCGGTGGCTGCAACTACCTCCAATCGCGTTCGGCAAATGAATCGCAGAAACGATACCGCTCCGCTAAATCGTAAGTGCGACCATTGCCTCCACTCTCCCCACTGGACGCACGCTTGCACCTTATGTCTTATCTTAATATATTTTTCACCGCTTTTTTACGCTGTCGGTGACAGCAATATATTTTCTGTGCAAAATTACGAATAATTTTTAAAATATGCAAATATGTAAGGTAGTATTTTTGATTTTTACAAATTTTAATACATCTACGGGCTGAAAATGAAAAGCAGGCACAAAAAAAACAAAGCCTCGTCTCCGAAACTCTGTATATAAAATATGTCACCGCTTTTTTCGCTGCCGATGCCGCGTTGGTATTTTACGTCCGCGCGGGACAAGAGGTTATTCTGCTTCTATCTCACGCATTTTTTGCTGTAAGAGTTTTTTGTCCGGTAAGCACAGTTTATATTCCGCTACCATAGTTGGTGATAACGAGCGACTGAGTGCATACTCTACCACTTCGTTGTCTTTATCTTTGCAAAGAAGAATACCTATACTCGGGTTTTCGTGAGGTTTCTTTACGTCTCGGTCCAATGTCTCCAGATAGAAATTCAATTGTCCCAAATGTTCCGGTTTGAACGAACCCATCTTCAGTTCAAAAGCCACAAGACATTGTAACTCGCGGTGGAAGAAGAGTAAATCAATACGAAAATCACTATTACCCACCTGCAAACGATATTCTTCGTCAATAAAGATAAAATCTTTGCCGAGTTCAAGAATAAACTCCTTCATCTGCTGCACAAGGGCTGATTTCATCGAGTTCTCCGTCTTGTATTCCTTGCCCCCGATAAACTCCATCACGTACTGGTCACGGTACACTTGTTCTGCCGAAGGAGCAATTTCTCTCAACAGTGGTGAGAGTTTTGGTTTCTCCAACATCGCACGCTCAAACAGAGCGCTATCGATTTGACGATTCAGATCTCTGTAAGAAAGGCGCTCCTTTACGCAAAGTTGCAGATAGAAAGACCTTTCTTCTTCTGATTTAGTACGACTTAATATGGTTAAATTATTAGACCAACTAATTTCTCTCAACAGTGTCGAGAGTTTTTCGTCAGCATTGCGATAGGCCTCATAAAACTGCTTCATGCGCCAGAGGTTCTGAGCAGAGAATCCCTTCAGTTCAGGCGCTGTGTGGGCGATATATTCAGACAACTGCTGTACGACGCTATCTCCCCATTGAGCTGATTCAATCTTGTTAGACATGTATGCGCCCAACTGCCAATACAACTCGATGAGTTGAGAGTTGGCTGTGTGAACAATCTCCGAGCGAGCATGCTGAATCAGGCGAATCACTTCGTCGAATTGCTGTGTCGAAACTATGTCAGTTTTATCTTTCATTAGGCTTTAATAAACGCCATTTTTAATGTGTCCTACTGTTTAACGTCAGTGAGCGATGATTTTTCTTCTTTATTTTGCCATCAGTTGGCGTTGTTCGCTGAGGGCATGTTACGCCGTTGCTGCGTCATAGACATAATTTCTGTATAACCATTCACCGTTGATATTGGCTTGCGATTTGTCTATGCTCTGTATCGGCGAGAAGGAGATAAGATTATTGGAGTAGCGCGTAAGATACTTCAGTGTTTCAACCGATGCCAACTCGCGCAACTCTTTGCGGACAATAGAGGATATAGCCTTATACTCCTTAGGCGTATAAAGCAACTTGACAATCCCCAGTTTCTTTTGGGAATAGTACACCTTCACCTTGTTTTGCTCTATTGTCAAAACGCCCAGACTTAACCGCTCTTTGATTTCCGGACGGATGTCTGCGTAAATAATACTGTATTGAAGATTATTTTCCATAATTGCTGTTCGATTTTAAACATTCCACAAAATTCTCCCATGTGGTTCTCAACCATTCCGGAGAGAATAATTCTTCTTGTTTGCTCTCAATTTTATTAACAGGAACAGCCCATTCTTTTGGCATTCCGGCAAATAAACCTGTTTGTTTCTTGCTACGATTTATGCATAACAAATAATCTTTTTCTAATTCTTCTACCGCCTTTTCTAACTGTCTTAATGATACAGATTTGACAATATGTGCAAATATATCCGCCCCAAGAATACTATCCGTTTCTGTCAGTTGCGACAAAGGAAAATCAAAGGTCACGTTATTTAGTATTCCGCCATAGTCAATGGATATCAGGCGCTCGTTTTCTATATCATACAGCAAATTCGCATTGTTATACGTGCGGTCCTCATTGGCAATCCAGAAATCAAAAAGGGCGATTTTCAGTAATTGGTACAAGGTATTCGCATTTGCCTCCACTTGGCGGAAAGTTGTCGGCGTAATATCTATCACACCTTCTATTTTCTTGAAGCCGATAGACGGAGCAGACGAACTATGCGAAGCGGTCACAGATGTCCAATGCGCCGGCATAATCTGCACCAAGGCGAATGGCGGAGTGGCGATTTTCCATGTCTCTGCAAACACGGCTCCAATATACTCGCAAGCCAGTTTATAGGCTATAGTAGCATTCGGGCGCATGTACTTGCAGATATACTGCTGCGTATCCGAGCACAATACCAACACAGGTAAATCACCTGTCATGTATTGCTTGGATATATCCTGAATACTATGTAAATGCTGTATTTCCATCGTCTTTGCAACTTTCGGCTGCAAAGATACAAAAAATCTGCGATTCTTGCAAGAAAAATCTGCGATTTTATACAAAATAATCTGCGATTCTGCACAAAATCATCAATTCTATACTATAGTATGGGATGTTTTTATGCAGCCGTACTAAAAGTGTCCGGGGTACAAAAAAATCTGCACTTGTGATGCAGATTTTGTGGTATTTTTAATCCAGTTTGAGGACGGCGAGGAAGGCTTTCTGGGGCACTTCGACGTTGCCGATCTGTTTCATGCGCTTCTTGCCTCGTTTCTGTTTCTCCAGTAGTTTGCGTTTACGGCTGACGTCGCCGCCGTAACACTTGGCGAGGACATCCTTGCGTACCTGCTTGACGGTCTCTCGGGCGATGATCTTCGCGCCGATAGCCGCCTGAATGGCGATGTCGAACTGCTGACGGGGCAGGAGCTCTTTGAGTTTCTCGCACATGCGGCGTCCGAAATCGACGGCGTTGTCGCGGTGGGTGAGGGTAGAGAGTGCATCAACCTGTTCGCCGTTGAGCAATATATCCAGTTTGACGAGGTTGGAGGGGCGGAAACCGTTCATGTGCCAGTCGAAGGACGCATAACCCTTGGAGATGGATTTGAGTTTGTCGTAGAAATCAATGACGATTTCGCCCAGCGGCATGTCGAAGAGCAGTTCCATACGGTTGCCGGAGATATATTCCTGTTTGACGAGTTCTCCGCGTTTGCCGAGGCACAGCGTCATGATCGGTCCTATATAATCGGCTGTGGTGATGACCGATGCGCGGATATAAGGCTCCTCGATGCGGTCTATCTCCGTGAGGTCGGGCATGCCGGCGGGGTTGTGTACCTCTACCATGCCGCCGTCCTTGGTATAGACGTTGTACGATACGTTCGGGACGGTGGTGATGACGTCCATGTCAAACTCGCGGTCGAGGCGTTCCTGTATAATCTCCATGTGCAGCAGTCCGAGGAACCCGCAGCGGAAGCCGAAGCCGAGTGCCATGGAGCTTTCGGGCTGGAAGGTCAGAGACGCATCGTTGAGTTGCAGTTTCTCAAGGGACGCGCGCAGGTCTTCGTAGTCCTCGCTCTCAATGGGATAGACACCGGCGAAGACCATCGGTTTGGCTTCCTCGAAACCGTCAATGGCTTTGTCGCAAGGGCGCGCTACATGGGTGATGGTGTCGCCCACTTTGACTTCGGTCGAGGTCTTGATGCCGGAGATGATATAGCCCACGTTGCCTGCGGAAATCTCTTTGCGCGGGGACATGTCGAGTTTGAGAATGCCTATCTCGTCGGCGTCGTACTCCTTGCCGGTGTTGACGAAGCGCACCTGGTCGCCCGTGTGCATGGTGCCGTTCACCACCTTGAAATAAGCGATGATACCGCGGAAAGAATTGAAAACGGAGTCGAAGACAAGGCATTGGAGCGGCGCTTTCGGGTCGCCTTTCGGCGCCGGGATACGTTCCACGATAGCGTCCAGAATCTCCGGCACACCTTCGCCGGTCTTGGCGGAGCAACGCAAAATCTCCTCGCGCTTGCAGCCCAACAAATCCACTATCTCGTCCTCCACGCGCTCGGGCATGGCGTTGTCCATGTCGCATTTGTTGAGCACGGGAATGATTTCGAGGTCATGCTCGATAGCCATATAGAGGTTGGAGATGGTCTGCGCCTGCACGCCCTGCGTAGCGTCAACAACGAGCACAGCGCCTTCGCAAGCCGCAATCGACCGCGAGACCTCGTAACTGAAGTCCACATGCCCCGGAGTATCAATCAGATTGAGGGTATAACCCTTGTAATCCATCTGAATAGCGTGGCTCTTGATGGTGATACCGCGCTCTTTCTCCAGATCCATGTCGTCCAGCACCTGGTTCTCCATCTGCCTAACGTCCACCGTCTGAGTGATTTCCAACATTCGGTCGGCGAGGGTCGATTTGCCGTGATCGATGTGCGCAATAATGCAAAAATTTCGTATTTTATCCATTAGGTCCTAATTGTCCAAATTAAAAATCGGGTGCAAAGATACGAAAATTTTCGCATTTATGCAAGAGGAGAGAGATTTTTACTATAATTTTCTGGTAAATCATGTGCCGATCATCCCTCGCAAGCTTATTTCAGCTCTTGCCCCGTAACTGTATAAACCTTCTCGCCGCTCAGAATATACACATTCCCGTTCTTGATCAGTTTTTGCGCAGGGTTGGCGGGATTCGTATAAACAGCCGGAGCTTCAGTCGGATTGTTAGCCTCATAGACGGCTTGCAGCATAATACCCTCCGCCAAATCGCCGGGCAGCACTTGCCATTTGAGGAACGTGAAGCCCTCAATACGCGGAGCGTGCGGCACTTGCCATTTCTGCGCCTCCATGTAATGAAGCGATTCGTCTTGTTTCAGATAACTTACTTGCACCGTCTGTTCCTCAAACTGCAGGTCGGTTGCCACACCTATTATATGGATGAAATCGCACCAGACCGCCTTGGCTTGATAGAGGTCGATGTAGTCTATCGGCACGTAAAGAATACAGGTCTGTCTGTTGACATTATTTACCGTGCGCTCGGTAATCGTCTGCGGCGTATAAGCATAGTTCCGAATCGCCTGCAAAGCAGAGCAGTTATAGAACGCGTCCTGATTGATGGTTGTCACAGAGGATGGAATAACCACTTCTTCCAATGCCGTACAGCCTTCTAACACGCTGGTTGCCACGGTCTTAATACCTTGCGGAAACTCAAAATGCTTCAGGTTCGTGCAATACATGAAAGCGCTTTGTCCGATGCCGGTCACGGTAGCCGGAATAGCGATAGTTTCTATCTTCATGTACTTGCACAAGTATGCAGGAATCACTTGCACGCTGTCGCCGAACGTGAAAGAAATGACCTGCGAATTGGTGCTATAGAACGGCGCGCTGTCGTCTGAACCGATAGAGCAGTTTTTCGGTTTCCAGACAATCGTAGTTGTCGGGTTGCCCTTGAAAGCGGAATTGCCGATAGAGGTAACCGTACTCGGAATAGTAATCTCCGTCAGGTGGCAGTTGTAGAACGCACGCATACCGATGCTTGTCAATCCTTCGTGCAGATTCACGTTCGCCAATTTCGAGCAGTTATAGAAAACGTCCGTGCTAATAGTAGTCAAGGTCGCCGGTAATTCAATGGACTCCAACGACGAGCAGCCCTCCAAGAAACTGACAGGCAGTGTCTTTTGCGTTGCAGGCAAGTTAATGGATTTGAGGTTCGTGCAATTCATGAAAGCATATTGTCCGAGCCTGTTGACCGAAGCCGGAAGTACAATTGTGTCCAACAAGCTCATATTCTTGCAGATATATGCCGGCACAAGCTCTACGCCATCCGCAAAAGTGAAAGAGGTAACCTGCGAATTGGTGCTATAGAACGGCGCGCTGTCGTCTGAACCGATAGAGCAGTCTGCCGGTTTCCATACAATCGTAGTCGTCGGGTTGCCCTTGAAAGCGGCATTGCCGATAGACGTAACCGTGCTCGGAATAGTGATCTCCGTCAGGTGGCAGTTATAGAACGCACGCGCACCAATTGTTGTCAATCCTTCGTGCAGATTCACGTTCGCCAATTTCGTACAGTTATAGAAAACATCTGCGCTAATGGTAGTCAAAGTCGCCGGTAATTCAATGGACTCCAACGACGAGCAGCCCTCCATGAAACTGACAGGCAGTGTCTTTTGCGTTGCAGGCAAGTTAATGGATTTGAGGTTCGTACAATTCATGAAAGCATACTGACCCAGTCTGTTGACCGAAGCCGGAAGCACAATTGTATCCAACAGGCTCATGTTCTTGCAGATGTATGCCGGCACAACCTCTACGCCGTCCGCAAAAGTAAACGAGGTAACTTGCGAATTGGTGCTATAGAACGGTGCCTCGCTGTCCGAACCGATAGAGCAGTCTTTAGGTTTCCAGACAATCGTAGCCGTCGGATTGCCCTTGAAAGCGGCATTGCCGATAGAGGTAACTGTACTTGGAATAGTGATCTCCGTCAGTGCGCAGTTATAGAACGCACGCAGGTTGATGGTCGTCAGACCTTCTTCCAAGTTCACGGAGCCTAATTTCGTGCAGCCGTAGAAAGCATCCGTTCCGATAGTGGTGACGGATGTCGGTAGAGTAACGGATTGCAGGTTCGTCAGTCCCTCAAACGCACTTGTCCCGATTGAAGTGACAGGATACGTGTAGTTGTTATAGGTCACGGACGCAGGGACTGTGACGGACGTATATGCCGAATAGACGGACTTGTCCGAACTCTGGTCTTTAACCACTTGTGCCGTAGTCGCACTCAACGAATAATACAGATTGCCGATTTTTACGGTTTCGGCATACATCTGAATAAAGCAAGCACATAGTGCAAGCAAAAAGAGATAGATCTTTTTCATAGGACGACTAAATTGTTCTTGTTTTTATGGGCTGCAAAGTTACTGCTTTTTTTTGATATATACAAGGTAGCACGAGTTTTTGCAGCGGATTTTTCGGAAAAATATCACAAAATCTTGCATAATTCAGAAAAAAGCAGTACCTTTGTACCCGCATTTAATACCAAACACAAAAGATAGTGAAAAACATTACAGTTCGATTTTGCGGAGACTCGGGTGACGGTATGCAGCTGACGGGTAATATGTTTGCCCAGTTGGCAGCAGAGATGGGAAACGAGATCTCCACGCTGCCGGATTTCCCGGCAGAGATTCGTGCGCCGCAAGGCACTTTAGGCGGCGTGAGTGCTTTCCAAGTAGAGTTAGGCCACGAGGTTTACACCTCCGGCGACAAGGCGGATGTAGTGGTGGCGATGAACGCCGCTGCGCTGAAGGTCTGTACCTTAGGCTCGCATTTCAACCATCCGCAGGCGCATTTCGATGACGATTTTGCGCTCTATCATCGTCACGCAATCGTGATTGTTGATACCGATTCGCTGACCGACAAGGATTTGGAGAAAGCGCAGTACCACACGGATAATCCGTTCACGGAATTAGGTATCCCCGAGAGCGTACAGATCGTGCCGGTTGCTCTGACTACGCTGACCAAAGAGGCGTTGAAGGACAGCGGCATGGACAACAAAGCTGTGCTCAAATGCCGGAACATGTTCGCACTGGGACTGATCTATTGGCTGTTCGATGAGCCGATGGACAAAGCCATTCATCTTCTCGAAGAGAAGTTCAAGAAGAAACCGGCACTCGTAGCCCCGAACACCAAAGTGATGGTGGACGGCTACAACTACGGGCAGAACCTCGCCCTCAATGTGCAGCAGGTGCGCTTGGACGGAGACAAATCTCAAATCTCAAATTGCAAATGTCAAATGCCCACAGGGCACTACACCTCCATCGCCGGTAACAAGGCGACGGCGTGGGGACTGATAGCGGCGGCGGAAAAAGCAGGCAAACGGCTCTTCCTCGGTTCGTATCCTATCACGCCGGCAACGGATATCCTGCATGAACTGGCGGCACGCAAAGATATGAACGTCATGGCTATTCAGGCGGAGGACGAGATAGCGGGTGTCTGCACGGCCATCGGTGCGGCTTTCGCAGGCGATTTGGCTTGCACCTCCACTTCCGGTCCGGGGCTGAGTCTGAAGAGTGAAGCAATCGGTCTGGCGGTGATGGCGGAGCTACCGTTGGTAGTGATTGACGTACAGCGCGGAGGTCCTTCGACAGGCCTGCCGACCAAGACCGAGCAGACAGACCTGCTCCAAGCCCTTTACGGTCGCAACGGGGAGTGCCCGGCGGTGGTGATAGCGGCTTCGACCAGCGCCAACTGCTTCGACTATGCATACGAGGCTTGCAAGATAGCGCTGGAGAACATGACGCCGGTGATTCTGATGACCGACACTTATCTGGCGAACGGCACGGCGCTCTGGCGTATCCCGAAGTTAGCCGAACTGCCGGAGATCCATCCGCAAACCGTTCCCGAAGAACTGAAAGGACAATGGACACCCTACATGCGTGCCGAAAACGGCACACGCTACTGGGCCGTGCCCGGACGCAAGGGATTCCAGCACATCCTGGGCGGCCTGGAAAAGGACGACAAGACGGGTGCCATCTCGACCAATCCCGAGAACCACGACCTGATGACACGCAAGCGTGCCCGCAAGATTGCCAACATCCCCGTGCCAGACCTCGAAGTGCTGGGCGACCGAGAGGATGCCGAACTGCTCATCGTGGGCTTCGGAGGCACATACGGCCATCTGCGTGCGGCCATGGAGGAACTGCGCAGCCAGGGACGGAAAGTGGCCATGACCCAGTTCCGCTACATCAACCCGCTGCCCGCAAACACCGCCGAGGTGCTACGCCGCTACCCGAAGGTCATCGTGGCCGAACAGAACATGGGACAGCTAGCTGCATGGCTGCGCATGAAGGTGGACGGACTGGTGCCCCTCCAGTACAACGAAGTGAAGGGCCAGCCCTTCGTGGTCAGCGAACTGGTGGAAGCCTTCAAGCAGCATCTGGCCTGAGAACAAGGAAAAGAGCGAGACCAGTTTACATAGTCAAGAATAGGATCACGAGTAGAACTATCCCAACTATCCTAACTGGAAAACCAGCAAATACAATAACCGAATAAAACAAGCACAATGTCAGAATATACTTTCCAAGACTTCAAGAAAGGACAGCCGAGGTGGTGTCCGGGCTGCGGCGACCACTTCTTCCTG
>CADBZO010000013.1 GCA_902799185.1 uncultured Bacteroidales bacterium
CAACTCTCCACCCTCCACGCTGCCTGCCTTCTATCTGTCCGTCAAAAAAAAGAAAATTTTGCGGAGCAAAGACACAGACGTGAGGTTTACCGAACTCCTTATTGGGGGGGGGAAAAGAAAAAAATACCGATATAGACCGTGAACGTAGTGAAATAATCGACAGAGCGTAGCGGCGGAGATCACCATATTAAAACAATACGTCAAAGATCGCTTGTGAAGATTCCCCACGGACGCGGGATTTTACGTCCGTGGGGTTTCGGCTGTTGCTTTAGCTACGCGGGTGTTGTGCATCGTACTCCTGACCGCAGATGTGCCAATAATATGCACGCATCGTCTTGATACCACGTGGATTGTTGCGTTGAGCAATGAAATCCATCTGGTCTTGTGTCAATTTGGAGAGATCCATACTACGCTGGCGAACCATCCCTGCAACCGTCTTGAACCGTTGACGTGCCCAAACAGAGTCCGCGCTGTTTGATATTTGGATGTTCGTCTCGTCACGCAGATAGATGCGGTTGCATGAGTCACTTGTGGTCGCAGCGCGACGGTGCGTAGCCAGCAACATTCGACCGTGTTTGTGCGGTTCTTTCTTCCCGCACTTGCATAATGCGCCGGATACATATTCGATACCGGATTGCCATACTACCTTAGCCATTTGATTCAGACCATGCTTTACCTCCGGTCTGCGTAGAGGGGTTAAAAGTTGTTATATATAAAATCGTTTCTTAATGTATAGTGCCAGTTTGACAAGCCAGTACAGCGCAAACAGAATGGCGAGGGATGCACAATACTTGTAAAACGAAGGCACATAAGGTTTCTCAACCGTTTCTGTCTTGGTTTCCGTCAGGGTGATAGTGTCCGTCTTGACGGTCTCGCGGTCACGCCAACGGGTGTGCCATTTCTCCAGATAGACCGTGTCGGGCGGAGAGCATACCCCCGCCCCCTCCCTGTTGTAGGGAAGGGAGATTCTTGCAGGGCGATAGGTATATGACACGCTATCATGCAGATAGATGCTGTCGCGTTGGATGTGAGTGGAGAGTTGGGCGTGGTTATTCTCCGTCGAACTGCGCACCGCGGAGCAGGCCGGCAAGAGCATCCACAGAACTGCAATGCTCAGTAAAAAAGCGTTCGGGTGTGGTGATTTCGATATAGTTCTCATGATCGGGGTGTTTTTGAAGTTTGGTCACCAAGTCGCGTTCGATCTGTCGGGAATGGAGCAGCGTGTTACCGCTAAGCCGTCCGACGAGGATGCAGCCTGCGGTGTGGTCTTTGGTATTGCCTGCATGAATACGGATACCCTCGAAGCCGGGCACATAGTTGACCAGCGGTAGCACGCGACCGAACTTGGAAGACCGGGTGAGCGTCAGTTTGTACCAGCCGAGGGGGATAGCCCCTTTGGGATGGGTGGCGTTAGGGACGGTGGGCGGTTCAAGAGTACCGCAGAAAGGTTTGCCTCCGATGAGGAGGATGCCTGTGGTCTCGTTGGGAGACTCGTTGGTTCGGATTAAAGAAAGTAACATAGTATTGAATAATTAGAAAAAAACACAAAAAACTTTATTTCTTTGGACGATAGCGATAGTGATAATCCACTCCGATGAGGGCACCGGCGAAGGTGAGGGTTTCGCCGTAGGCTACGAGGAGCGAGGAATCAATGATGCCGGCAGGGGGAAGTGCCAGCCCTGCTACAAGCAAGGCGCACCCGAAGATGCACATTGCTGTAGCGAGGATCAGTTGCAAAAGAGACTTTTTCATTGTACTGGACTTTTAATCCGCCATATATTGCTGGTGCTTAATCTCCGAGTTTGGCATACTCCATTGCGAAGACGTATCCGCTGAAATCGCTGTACTTCTTCTGGCTCTTGAAGGCAGTGAGATACGCTGCTTTCTGGTCCGGGTCAGCGAGGGCGGTCTTGGCGTTGGCTCTGGCGGTGGCGAACTTGGTGCGCTGTGCCTGTTGGGCGGCAGTTGGTTCTTTGGTGGAGGGGTTACAGATCTTGCCGGAGAAGACTTTGCCGTTCTTGCGGAAGAAATACATGTCAGAGTGTTCGCATACTTTGCCGGACATGGACTCGATAAGTCCCATAGGTTTGATTTGACTCATAGTTGTTAGAATGTTAAAGAGTTAAATAGTTAAAATGGTCGCTTACGTGACGTTAAACAGTTAGTTGATTTCGGAAATAATCGTTTGAGCTCAGCGAAATTAGAAATCGAGTGCAAAGATACGACAAGGGGGATGGTGATTTCCCAGTGCTTCCCAATTATGCACAATAAATCCCACTCCTTCCCGTTAGCGTTCGTTGGGGACCCCGATAGAGAGGTGGAGCACGAGGGTGATATGATAGTAGAAAGGGCATTAGTCTATATCAATCGTGAAGGTTTCACAGATAAAACGTACAGCCTTTGGTGGAATCACTTTGGCGTTTGGTTGGACGCCTAATTTACGTAATTTATCCTCATACGGATGTAACCATTTATATAACGTGCGACGCGACACACCCGCGCAATCCGCCAATTGGGTATGGGTCATTGCTTTGTATTTTGCCATAAATATTTACGATTTTCTCATTTACTATTTTTTTATTTATACAGAACGGCATGATGGACCATATAATGAACATTTTTTTTAGAAAATGATGGCGGAGCCCTAGCAGAAGCAAGAATACACGCAAAAAGAAGCGGGGCACTATTGAGGTGCTCCGCTTCTTCGGAAAATAGGCGAATACTAAAATTTATTTCTTAGCCCTGACATGCACGATTATTTCTTAGCCAAAGGCACGATTACTTCTATATAGTAAACTGCGGCATATACGGGTTGGCAATAGAACCGAGTTGGGTATCATTGGCAAAAGCGAACGGTTCGGCGATAAAGATATTCTTCAATACCGATGAGTAGTATTTGAGCGTTATGTCCTCCCCTTTAGTCGGTGCACAAATATAGAGGAAGAACAATAACCCCTCTTCCTGCCCCCCGTCCCCCTGAAGGGGGAGGGGTTCTGCAACTCCTACCAATTCGTCGCCGGAGAAGGCAGCAAGCATGTCGTCAGTTGATAGTTGATAGTTGACAGTTGATAGTTGCTCCGCCGTATAGCAGGAAGAAAGATCTACCTTAATGACCGCAGTCATGGATGAGGCTAAGTCGTAGTTGGCAGGAGCAGTCCATGCCGGTTTTTCGGTAGAGCCTTGCAGGGTTTCGGGGGTGTTACCTTTCTTACAGCCAAAGAAGGTACAGAGGAACAGAAAAATGTACAAAGGTACGAAGTACGATGTACGAAGGAGATTCGTTTTCATTGTTTTACTAATTTTTTGTTTTTACCAAGCTTTTATTTGACTTTCTGCGCCTTTAACAGGCATATTATTGCTGCCAACGAGGACGGATGATTGCATTTGTACAGAAATTATTTCCGTACAGGGTTGTACATATTGTCTCATAATTTCTGTCCGTTTATGGAATATTTCTCTCCGTTTCTAATAATGATTATTTGTCCGTCATGAAGGATCTTGGCGCAATGCACATTATCCACATGCTCTGTCTCAATGCCGGTCGGTGTCGATTTGATACGCAGTGCGGCAGGCATGCCACGATAGAGGGGTGATTGGTGATTGGTGATTGGTGATTGGTCACTGGAGATTTGGAAGTATGCGCGGAAGCCCAACATTTTGGCGTCCTCATCATCTCCGTCGGAGGGCCAGTAGAGTTCGTTTCCGCCGGCTAAGAAAAGGTTGCTATGGCTCTCGTTGTCATTGATGTGCGTTTTGCCGTAGAACCCGGCGTAACTCACGTCGCCTGTACCGGCGTGGGAGGCATTATTGTCTTCGTCCCAAGTGATGTCGGTGAAATGCATGAGCGTCAGCACTTCGCCTGTATTGTCCCACTGGATGAGGTATGGTGTTCCGGCAGAGATGGTGTTTCCGACAAGCGGCGTGATATCGAGTTGCAACGCTCCATCCACGACCGCTGCGCCGGCAAACTCATAGACCTCCACGTTATCCCCGTCCAAAGGCGAACCGCTGAGGGACACGCTGAAAGGCAGCGTGAGGGTATTGAAGCAACCTGCCTTCCGCAGCGTACGGAAGATGTCGATGTCGGTTCGGGAGGCTGTCCGGAAGGCAGATATTTTGCCTTCGGTAGTAGTCTGTTCATCGTATTCGTCAAGAAAACAGAGATTTAGTTTTCCTCCATAACTGGTGTCCCAATCTGAATAGTTGTACGCACTGAGCGCGGGTACGCAAATCTGCAAACTTGCGTTGCAACCCGTAAACGCATCTGTGCCCAATGTAGGCGGTGTCTGCGGACGGCAGAGCACGTTATGAAGGGCGGTACAACCATAGAATGCGTGCTCTCCGACTAAAGTAACCGAAGGCGGGATGACTACAGTTAGGAGGCCGGTACAATTCTCAAATGCCTTCGTGTTGATCTCCGTCACATTATCCGGGATAATGACCTCTTGGAAACTCATCTCGGAGTTATAAAACGCCTGCGAATAAATCGTAGCCGCTTGCGTGGGGTCGGGTGAAGTGAGGACAAGCGTAGTGCCGTCCAGTTCGTACTCCAGGTTCGTACCGCAAGGAGTGCCTGCGATAGCACTGCCTACTGCCCCGATGAGCAAGGCAGTAAGCAGCAGTTTATTGAAGTTTCTTACCTGTAATATCATATTTCTCATTATTACGAATGATTACTACATGTTGATCTTCGATGATCTTATACGGACGGCTGGTCTCGCCGGGTTTCAGGATAATAGGAGCCTTTAACGAACCGTGATGGGCATCAGAGGTGTATCGTATAGGCTGCTCGGCACGAAGCGGGGTCCCATCTTCTGTTTCGAAGCGAAGTTCGTCAGCAAAGTCAGACGAAACCGTTAAGAAGTAGAGCGTTTCGTTGTTCAGTTCAATCGGCGTTGCGATACCTACGAGTTCATCACCGCTGAACGCCTTAACTCCCTCATTCATTAATTCATTCCCTCCTTCAACCTTACAGATCATCGTCATGTTAGTTGCCGCGTTTCCATGGAAAGCCGGTGCTTGCTTCGGAGCGTTAGCAGCTTTATTGTAGAAGTTGATAGTGACAGAGTCGGCACCCATGCGGCGGAAGAGATATCCTTCTCCCGGACGGAAGGCGGTGAGGTCACCTACCCATTTCTTATCGGCAGAGAAGTACGCGAAGCGGTCGTGTGCCTTGATCAGGTCACCCACAGACGCATGATCGTAATAGTCTGCTAAAGCCTCTGTGACAGGTGTCGATTGGTTGAGCAGACATGGGAGCGGACTCCATTGTCCGTTTCCGCGGAGCGTGACATGCATGTCTTTCTGCTCCAAAGGATCACCGCCGATGCGCAGGATATTACCGTTCTTGGCATATACCATGTACATCTGCTGATAGTCGAAGGCGGTGAGCGTACCCATAAACGCATCTTTCACTTCCGAATAGGTGCAGAACTGCTGTGAAGCGGGGTTCTTGATGAGGTCCCCTTCCGCCCAAGGTCCTTCAGCAGACATGTGGTCATTGATGAGCGTCGAATCCGGCAGGAGATTCAGGTTGAACGATATCCAGTTCCATCCGGTATTGAGCGCGATGTTCTGCGTCTGAGAACCGGAGGTTGTGAAGACGAGCGGTGTCGGATCACCACAACCATAGACGGCACCATGTGCGAAGGTAATCTTGCGACTCGGAGCGAGTTCAAGTATCTTGCCGGTTGATGCTTGCCAGAGTTGGAAGCGTATCTCCTTTTGATTCATGGCTTCGTTGCCGTGAACAGTCAGGAAGACTTCGGTCTTGCTGGTCAGTGCATCGAAGGCGATGTTCGCCATGCCAACGCACTCGTTACGATAGAGGGCAATGACCTTGTCGTTGGCATCCGTATCGTAAATATTGCCAATCTTCACTTCACCGCATACGGACATATTAAGCGGATAGTTGTTCTTGTCCACCTCGTCGTACGGGCAGATAGCGGTTACGGTATATTCCACCAGCAGCGGTTCGCTCAGTCCGTTCTCGTCGGTGAGGTAGATATAGTCGGAATAAACACCCACCGGCATCTGTGCGTTGAATGTGAAGCGAACATTCTTGCTACTGATGGCATTGATAGCACCGTACGCTTCGCTGACCGTGAGCCAATCCGGCAGGGACTCGATGACGAACTGATGCCGGAGTCCGGTCTGGTTGAAGAAGGCGAAGTCAACGTTATAATTCGGTTCGGATGCTGCGTTACCGGTGATGGGGTACAGAGCCTCGAACGCCAGTTCGTTGTCGTACCACTTGAGGGCATTGCGATCGACCGTAGCCATCCACATGACGGGTGACGGCATGGGGTTGCCGTTGAGGTCCTCTACATCGCGCACAGTCACGAGAACAGGTTGATGGTTGATTTCGTAGTCCGCCATGTTGAGGTTGACAAGCAGTTCCTCGTTGTTATACGTCCAGTTGAACTTCAGCTTGCTGAGCAGACCGATGCCGCTGACCGGAGCGTAGCTTGCCTTATCGGCCATGCTTTCGACTTTCGACTTTTGACTTTCGACTACCAAAGGCACCACTTTGTCCACTATGTTACCGTTTGCATCTTTGAAGATACGCTGGTCATTGACGGAGAAGACGAGTTCGAGTACACCGTTGGGGTTCTGGATCTGCTCTTCGAACGGCAGGTATGCCATCAGACCCATCTCATCACCAAGCGGTTTGCGTGAGCCGAACTCGGAGATGAAGGTCTTGGGCAGTGCTTGCTCGAAGACGATGAACTCGTCGATGTTTCCTTCAAAGCCGTCGCCACCGAAGTACATATCGCCGGCTATACCTGTCAGACGGTCCGCAGCAAAAGTGACTGTCAGTTGGTTGTCCAGATAGACGGCGATGTTGTTATACGTGCGGTTAACAACAAGCACGAGGTGATGCCAAGTTCCATTTATGATTTGACGATTTACGATTGACGACTGATCTCCGTAGTAGAAGATGAGTTTGCCTTCTTCGAGGGCGAAGCGTTTGTCGCCGGCACGGAAGATCGTACCATTGCTGCTCGTCGGGCGGAACCATAACAAGTAGGTGGCGTCGTATGCGGCAGAGCGGGACAGTTTGTTGCGTTCAAGCGTTACGGTGTCGTTCTTGGTGAGGGCGAGCGAGATACCCTTCGGCAGGTTCCACGAAGCATTGTGCATCGTTAGCGTAGCACCGGAAGCACGGTCACGCAGTGTTGAGCCGGTGCCTTCGTTCATGCGGTAGTAAGCCATCAGTTCGCGTTCGTAACCGGTGAGGTAACGCTGGTTGGTAACGGTGATCTCTTCCTGCGTCAGCGCCTTGGTCCAGATACGGGCTTCCAGGATGTTCCCTTCCAAACCGCGACCAAAGAAGAGTTGGGCGTTGCTGATAGCTGATAACTGATAACTGATTACTGACTGCGCTGCTGTCACGTCGAGTGTGCCGGCGTAGAAGCGGACGGCGCTGGAGTCGTTGTTGTAAGTGACAGCCACGCGTGTGAACTCAAGCATCCTGTCAGGTAACTGTTTAGAATAGACGGTGCCGGAGTCACTCTGGAGGTAGAGACGGTTGTCGGCAGTCATACCGAAACGCAAGCCGTTCTCTCCATACGTAAAGAAGACGGCGGCCGCATTCGGGTTAGTCGGCTTAACCATCAGGTCGATGGTGAAGGAGCGGTTGGCGAGACTGCGGTTGACCATCGAAGCGGCGTATGAGTCGGCTGTGCCGTCGAAATGCGGCGAAGCGTCGGTAGTCGGACTGGTCTCATTGGTGATACCGATGAGTTGGAAGTTATTATCCTCGTCCAGCCAGTTACCGGCTATCGGTTCGCTGAAGCGCAGCTTGAGATGATCGCCAATACCTAAGATACTGTTGGCAGGTTCAGGACTGCCGAACACTACCGGCGGACGGGTATCCTTGACACCACTCATCACAGGCGAAGCTTTCGTGACAAAGCCCGAGCCGAAGCGGCAGAAAGTGACGGCACGCAGGTCATAGTTGAGTTCCTTCGGGTCGCGCTCGCCATAGAAACGGAACGGTACGATACGTCCGTTCTCGATCATGGCTTTGTTGCCCGAAGCGAGGTTGTACAGGCTGTCGTCGGCATAGAACGAACACTGATTCACCCATGCGTCATCGCTCTCCGTGGAGAGTTTGTACTGGAACTCGATATGGTCGAAGTTCTTATGGTGAATATCAAATCCGTCAATCTCAACAGGCAGGTAATAGCCGATAGAGTCATGCGGCGAGAGGGTGTTCATCACCCAGTTCTGACGCGGCGAAGTGATTTCTACAGGACTGGAAACCGGCAGGAAATGGACGGAGAAATTGAGGTTGGCGAACGTGATGGGACAATCGGCAAGGCCGAGGTTAAGCGTCAGGTTCTCATAGTCATCCACTGTTCCCCGCTCCACCTCCAGGGTCTTGGTGACAGGCACGCCCGGCGTGAGGAAGAAGCCTATCGACTGCGTGAGCGGCTGACCGTCCATGGTGATACGTGCGCCGTTGGGGTTGGAGTTCGGATTGATGGACAGGTCGAACTGGTTACCCATAGCGGCACGGCCGGTCTGGAGCGAGGAGTTGTTCATCAGCGTCACATGGAAGACGGCGCGTTTATCCGGCATGACGGCACTCTGCTCGTAGGTATCGATCGTCATTTCGGGCTTGCATACCCACTGGGTCTCATTGCTGATGACCGTTCCGGGGTTGTAGAATGTCGTTTTCTGTTCGTCCTCATGCGGGCAGTAGGTCGAACCGGCTACGGTATAGAACACATACGAGCCGTAGAGCAGGTCCGGATCATTGCTCGGTACACCCACCTTGTCACGTGTCACTGCCGTGGTGTCGCGCCAAACGCTGTCGGTGCGAGCACGATAGACAGCTACGGTCAGGTCACCCATGTTATCCGAATTGAGCGAGAAACCGCAGTTCTTCGTGACGGTCTTGGCATGGTTCTTGTCGTAATTAGGCATATAATACGTAGTGGGTTCGATATTGAACATGAACTTCGACGCGTTGGTCTGCGAACCCATCTCCTGTATCTGGTTCTCTCTGGTGCGAGTTTGATCGCCCGGATCGTCCTGGATCTGCGATATATCCCCTATCTTATCCAATGCCGACTCCACCGTCTCGCCTATCTTATCCTTACCCATCGTACCGAAGAAATTGGCGATGCTCTGCCAGCTGGACGCTAATTGCGAAGCAGCTAACGTAGCGCTGGAGGCTTGCTGCTGACCCCACAGTTTGGCGGACTGCGGCAGTTCGTTGTAGGCTGCGGTGGAAGCATATACATCGGAATGTGTGAAGCTGGCTCCGGCACTGATAGAATAGGTGCCTACCTCCGTACTCGAACCCGCCATACGGGCGTGTACTTTCTCCTTCTCGTTGCCGTAGAGTATAGCTATCCACTGGTATATCATGTTATCCAGCGCAGCAATACGGTTGGTATAGACTTGGTCGTTATCCGGACAGATCATCTTGTACGAACCTTTCTTGATGGAATCGGTAGCAGCCGTCCGGTCGACGTTGCCGATATTCCAATAGACGGGTTCTTCCGTAGCGTTCGCATAAGCCTGTGCCTCCGCCGAGTCAGCGAAGTTCATCAGCAGGTTGCTGCGCTCGATAGCCAGTTTCGGAATGATACTGTTGATCACGTAGTCCTGCGTGTAGGCGAAAGTATTGTTGACCTTCGATCCTAAGGCAGTCTTTTGTCCGGTGACAAGGTAATACTGCTTGCCGTCAGCGGCCGCACCCGAACCGAGCACCTTCATGATGCTGGCGTTGATAGCCGGTTGACGCACCTGGAAGAGGCTGTCGGAGATGACGGCTACGGCGTTGAACCGACCGGCCAACTGACTGATAGTCGTTCCGTAGAACACATCGGCGGGGGCACCTACATCCTGCGGCATCATACCCGGAGAAGTGGAGATACGGTTGTCGGTAGTGACGGTGTAGTTGTACATATATCCCCAACTCCAGTCATGACTGATAGGAATAGGAATAGAGAGCAGACGCGAGGTCTCGAAATTCGAACCCAGGTACGTACCGGCTCCTTGAGGAGCGGACACTGTACCTATATTCTGCGTCACCTTGACTCCTCTCATCAGTGTGATGTCTACACCCATATTCCAGTAGAAACTTTCACTATAGCCGAAGGTGTATGTCGAACCGGCATCTACCCAGGCTGTCGAACCCATACCGGCAGGGTCACGGATGATATCGAGCAGTACGATGGAACTCTCTGTATCGGTGAGGTTACCGCTCTCGAAGTCCACACCGCTGACGAAGGCGCTGAAGACGGTGGTCTCTACGGCCGTTCCTTCTGTTTTGAGCAGTGTGCTGACGTTGCGTAGGGCATTCGTGCCGCTGTTGTTGACGTCTATCTGATCTACCGTAAGCCATACAGCGCGGTTCTCACCTTTCTCGTCGAGCGCGAACTGCAGCGTGTCCATCTGGCTATGCAGACCATTATGGATAGTCACTTCGCCGCCGCGTTGTGCCACGCGATCGACGACGCCGCCGTTGCGGTTGTTGTTATAGAAATACTCTTCATACGCCCGTGCCACGAACTGGTACTTACGTCCGCTGAGGAAGACAGGATAGCCCATCAGATAGTTAACCGTTCCGTTCTCTTGCACCGTGTACATTGCCACTTTGTCGCTCTGCGAACGGATCGAACTGAACTCCATCTCTGCCTCACCATAGCCCTTACGCTCGATGCCGTAGAGGATCTGCGACAGGCCTACCACTACGGGGTTGTGATAGATGCGGTCATATACGGCGTTGTAGGAGGTGGCGAATTGCTTATTGCTGTTCGTATGGGTCGCCAGCGTATCATGGATAATAGTCAGCGGTGCGTTCGTCAGGTCGAAAGTCTCAGCGCCTTGACCGGCGGCAAAGAGCGTCGCGTAACCCGTAGCTGTGGCTTGTACCACTTTGTATTTCGTCGGGAACAGATCCACGGCGTATTCACCCGTCCTGGGGTCGGGCTGGAGAATGATACGTTTCTTCTCGAAGAGGGTGTTGGTCACTACCTGTTTAGCGTTGATATCCGTATAGGAAACCTGCTGCTGCATCGTATCACGCGACAGATCATCGGGGTCGTGCACGAGTTGGGCGGTGTTGTCGCCTTCCAATTGGAGCACCAGTTGCAGGTTGTCACCGAGGTTGTTCTTGCCCAAACCGAAGCCGTGCTGCAGGTCACGCTGGTCGTTACCTCCGGCTACGCGGCCGACGAGACGTACCTTGGTCTGGTCGTAGAACCGTACACCGTCTAAGGGCTTGGTCAATGCAAAAGTATCTTTTCCTTGCTCCACATGCAGGATACCGTCACCTTCGAAGCTGTGCCCGGGCTTGAATACCTGCAGTTTGCAAGGCTGGCTGAGCGGCAGCACGAGTTCGAAATTACCGTCCGTACCGGTGGTGACAGGTGTGTTGTCGCGACGAACAGTATCGCCGTTCAAGAGGAACATCGCACCCGGCACAGGTATCGTACTCAGTTTATAGAGCACGCGACCGGAGAGGCGTGTGGAGGACGTGTTTACGAAGTCTATCACACTGCCAACAGCCTCAGCTACTGTCAGCGAGACGGTAGCCGAGACGGCAGAGGTGTTGTTATACGAGAATTTTCCGTATTGCGAAGTCGGAATGATTGCGAAGTCCGTTCCGGTCGCACCATCGTAGGTCAGGCTGTCGAAGCGATAGAAACCGCTGGCATTGGTGATCATGCTATCCAGCACGTTGCCTGCTGCGTCCTGCAACACCACTTTGACGCCTGCCATACCACTATTGTCCGTCACGCGGATAGTACCCGAGATCTCGCCGTAAGGCGTACGCCAACCTTCCGTAGTAGCAGCGTTGGACGTGCTCTTGCCGTTGCAGGAGTAACTGGTCGCCACCGTGTAGTCGTAGTGCACATTGGGAAGAGCTGTGCGGTCGAAATAATCGGTGTTATCACCACGATAGAGCGTATCCGGACTGGCGTCACTGCCTTTCTTGACACGCGTCAGTACGTAACTGTCCACCGCTTCGCTATTCACCTGCCAGCGCAGCAGCACGCCGTTCTTCATCGCCGTCGAGGCATCGCCCTTCGTAGCCGTGAAGCGGGTGATGGTAGCCGACTCGTCAAAATAGAGATCCGGACCACTGATGGTCTTCGGCTGCAGTTGCAATGAGTCGAACACATGCAGATCGGCTTCGCTCTGGTCAATGCGTACGTTGTACGAATAGTGCGAGCAAGCACGGTCGGCTACATCGCTGAACGTAGCTATCCACGAGCCATCCTCCTGACGACGGATACTGTCGGGCGGAACGATGAACTCCATCTCTTGCCCCGTCTCCTGTATCGTACGCGTCACAACCAGCTTCGCCGAGTTGTCCCACATTGCCTTGGCGCCTTGGTACTCCTGCTGGTACTTAGCAGTAAGCAACGGTTTAAGGCTGTCAATCAAGTATTGTTGAAGTGCCGGAGTATAGGGATAAGAGGCCATTTTTGAACTCTCTTCTACGAATCCGTACCAACCTCTACTATCTTTTTCTATCCTATATTGGGTGTCATGATTAAGATAAATAGTCAAATGTTGGTTCCAGCCATCATCGAAGTACAATTCGGTACCTTTGGGCACTTTAAATTCTTGGTCTCCACTAAAGTATCCATACCTTTTTATGAACTTCATATCGGGTGCGCGCAAACTATAGCGGGGAGCAAACCAGCTCTCAGAGGGACGACCGGGATAGTCAATGATTCGAAAAATCACGGAGTCCTCAAACGTTTCCCATTTTTTCAGCTGCAGCGTATAGGCATCATCGTCGAAAGAGGCGGGAGGCGTACTACTGTTCTCTATCTTAAAGCGGAAATTAACCTTATGATTGTTCTCAAAGTCCGCATCCTTGGCATAGTTATCCTGCGTAGCAGCAAGCGGAGCCAGATAGTTGGCGTTTTGCAGCATTGTTGTTTTCACCAACTCGTTATTCCATCCCCAAACAGATGCAGACGCACGGCGGATACGGTAATACACCGGTACAGAAGATACTTGTACTTTTTCGTTGGTAAGCTCAACATCGATGCTGTACTTGGCGTTTCCATTCTGGTCATAGATGACATGGCTCTCATTCGGTGTATAGGTCGCATGATAATCGAACGTTTCCGTTTGTCCATGGGCATTTCCCGTCCAAGTGCTGCGGTTGTTGTCCACAAACTTGTAAGTACCCTTGTTGCGGGTCATGTTGGTAACTGTTACTTGCTGTGCGTCCGAGAAATCGGATTTCAGCGCCCGCTGGATCTCGAACATATCACCGTCCAGCAAATCGGCTAGTTGCGGGTTCTTGATATTCCAGGTCAGCACATGGTTGCCGGTATAGGTATCCGTATTATCCGTCTCAGCCGTTGCCGTAAAATCATAGATACGATGGTAAGGCAGAATATTGACCGTATTGGAATTGAGTTGCACGCGCTCATGGGTCGTCGCATTGCGCTCCAAATCAAACTTAGCCGAGAAAGCCGGCTGCACGGTGTCGGTTGTCTCCACATAGATCATACCCGAACGCTCCTTTACCGGGATCAGTTTGCTTGAATTCAACGAACTATAGTAGCCATACACGTTCTGGAACGTCATATACGGCACTGCCGCTGCACCAAAGCCTGCTGCTGCACCCGACTCGCTCACCGTATAGAGGAACGGAGTCATCAGCTGCGGAGCTACCATGTTATCGTTGCTGGTGAAGTTCTGACCGCTGTTGTCGAAATGCCAGTCGAAGGTGTAGGACTGGTTGTTGTCCTTCGGGTCGGCTTGGTTGCGGTAGAGATAGACCTTCAGGTTGATACGGAACTTCTTTTGGTTCAACTCCGTAGGAGGATACCAGTCGAACTCGAGCTTCGTCACATGGTCGCAACCGTCGTCCTCTACGGTACGAATGAGCATCTTACCCGAACTTTCACCTTCGTTAACCACCTCGTTGATACCGCTGTAGGTAGAGGTGACGATGGCTTTACCTTTCTTCATCTCCACATAAGCCGAGCCTTTGCCACCGGAGTAATCTTTGTTCTCCGAATCATCGGCACTGCGCTTGGAATACGCCTTGGCTATCGTTACTGTTCCACTCTCGGAGACACCATTCTTTGTGATGTTGTCGATGTAGATGTAACTCGTCTTGTGCACATAGTAGTCATTACCCTTGCCATAGGCATAGACGGGCACTACAAAGTGAATCACATCCTGCCCGGTGGCCATCACCGAGTAGTGGTTCTGCTTCTCCAGGTAGTCATTCGCCTTCAGAGGTGATGATTGCAAAATGAAGAGTGCCAGGACCATCATCCCCGCCACTCTCAAGCCACTCTCGCGCCACTGTGCGAGTTGCTTGATAAAAAGATTAAGTTTGTTTTCCATATATGTGTTGTTTTTTATTTCCTGTCAATCTTATAGGGTTGCTATTCCCATACAGGAACGAAAGGTTCGGCGACGGTGCCCAGGTGGGCATCGTTGGCGAAGGTGAAGGCATCCTTCGCCTCGAAGAAGTTCTTGTAGTGCGCGGAGTAGTAGCGGAGTGTGACGGCGCCTTCCGTTCCTGCTATATACAGGAAGAACAATCCTTCCTTAGGTGAAGCAACACCGAGGCAGGTTTCGCCGTTGAAGGCGGCAAGCAAATCATTGTCGTTCAGTTGCCAATCGGAAGCCTTTTCAGGGTACTGTGCCTTCAGATCCACCTTGACCACAGCGGTCATTGACGAGGTCATATCGCCCGCTTCAGGCGCCGTCCAAACAGGACGCGCTTGGTCTGAAATAAATGTTTCCGGTTCGTCTTTCTTGCAGCCAACTAAAGTACAAAGGGACAAAGTACAAAGTAAAAAGATATACAAATGTTTTTTCATATTCTTGTTGTTTTTATGGGTCACCAGGCATCTACTTGATTTGCGCCCTTATTGTCAATGTGCATGTTATTGTTTCCACTGGTGCTGAGAATGGAAACAGACGGAAGTACAGGCAGCACTTCTACACGGGGTGAAATATACTTTCTCATAACTTCTGACCATTTATGGAGTATTTCTCTCCGTTGCGAATAATGATTAACTGACCGTCGCGCAGCACTTTTTCGGCAGCCTCACCCCGTCCCTCTCCTAAAAGCGAGGGGGATTCTATTCCTGTTGGTGTGGAGTTGATGCGCAGCGCAGCCGGCATACCGCGATAAAGCGGTGCCGATGACGGACTGCTTGTATTCACATGGAAATACGCACGGAAGCCCAGCATGCTGGAATCATCGTCCTCAGCCGGCCAATAAAGTGTATTATTGCCTTTCAGAAAGAGATTGCTATGGTTGGCATCATCGTCGATATGCGTTCTGCCATAGAAACCGATGTATCTCACATCGTCCGTTCCTGCCTCATCCGCTGATTGGTCTGCATCCCATGTGATGTCGGTGAATGTCATTCGGTTAAGTACCGCACCAGTGTTATCCCATTGGATGAGGTACGGCGTACCGGCAGTCATGGTGTTGGATGTCACCTTCTCGATGTCAAGCACCAGCGTACCGTCTTCGACCGTAGCGGAAGAGAACGAATAGACCTCCACGTTGTCTCCTCCGAGAGGCGATGCAGCGATGTCCAGCACGTTGAACGGCAGTGTCAGGGTGTTGAAACAACCTGCTTTGCGCAGCGTACGGAAGATGTCGATGGTGGTTTTGGGAGTACCACTGCTGAATTCTGTTATCTTACCTGTTGTAACCAACTGCTCATCGTACTCGTCGAGATGGCAGAACTGGAACTTTTCTTCATAAAAACTCCAACCTGTTGTGGATTTGTAATTAAGTTTCGACACGCAGAAGACCAGATCATCCGCGCAGCCGACGAATATATTTCCCGACGGATCGAGTGTCGGCGGCGTTTGCGGACGACAATACACCCGATGAAGACTACTACACCCATTGAAAGCATAGTTTCCGATACTTGTTATCGAAGGAGGAAGAATCACCTCCGTAAGTGCCGTACAGCCACAGAAGGCGTAGGAACTGATTTCCGTCACATTGTCCGGGATGAGCACATCCGTAAAGTCCGTACGGTCCTTGAATGCCTGCGAATAAATCTTAGCACTTACTGTCGGATCAGGCGAGGTGAGCACGAGCGTAGTACCGCTCCGTTCATACTCCAGATTCATGCCGCAGGGCGTTCCTGCAAGGGCTATGCCTGCCGCCCCGATGAGCAGGGCGGCAAGCAGCAGTTTATTGAAGTTTTTTACCTGTAACATCATATTTCTCATTGTTTCTGATAATTACTACATGGTTATCCTCGATAATCTTGTACGGACGGTTATCGCCGGGACGCAGGATGACCGGAGCCTTGAGCAAGCCGTGGTGCGCGTCGGAAACATAGGAGATTGGCATCTCACTCGTTAACGGTGTACCTTCTTCGGTCTCAAAACGGAGCGTACCGGCTGCATCGGACGAAACCGTCAGGAAATACAGGCTGTCTATCTTCGTGGCTACGCCAACGAGTTCGTCGTCGATGTAAGCATTCACCTTTGTACATTGTACATCGTCACTCGCAACTTGACAGATCATCGTCATGTTGGTAGCAGCATTGCCGCTGAACTTCGGTGCGTGTTGCGGAACTGCATTAGTGACCTTGTTGAAGAACTTGATCTCCACATCGCCCTGTCCCATGCGGCGGAAGAGGTATCCTTCACCCGGGTAGAGTGCGGTGAGGTCGCCGACCCATTTCTTGTCAGACGAGAAGACGGCGAACCGGTCATGACTCTTCAGCAGGTCGCCTACTGTAGCATGGTCGTAGTAGTCTGCCATAGCTTCTGTAATCGGTGTGCTCTGGTTGAGCAGACATGGCATCGGGCTCCATTGACCATTGCCGCGCAGCGTCACGTGCATCGAGTCTTCCGGCAGTCGGTTGCCACCGAGCCGCAAGGTGTTGCTTGAGGCGGCATAAACCATATATACCTGCGTATAATCCCACGCGGAGAGTGTACCCATGTACATATCCATCGTTTCGGAATAGGTGCTGAACTGCATCGTCGCGGGGTTTTTGATGATGTCGCCTTCTTTCCACGGTTCAGCCGCCGTCATGACGCTGTTGAGTGCAGCCGTTGCGGGTTGCAGGTTGAGATTCGTGGATATCCAGTTCCATCCGGCATTAAGGGTGATGTTTTGCGTCTCTGACCCCGATGAGGTAAAGACTACAGGTTGTTCTTCACCGCATCCATAGACATATCCGTGTGCAAAGAGTATCTGACGGTTCGGCGCAAGCATCAGCACCTTGCCGGTAGAAGCCTGCCATAGTTGGAAGGTAATTGCCTTGTTGTTCATAGCTTCGTTACCATAGACAGTCATATAAACCTCCGACTTGTTGGTTAGATTGCTAAATGCCACATTCGCCATACCGACGCACTCGTTGCGGTAGAGGGCAATAACTTTGTCATCGCTGTCTGTGTCGTAAAAGCCGTCAATGATAACTTGTCCGCAAATGGACATGTTGAGCGGATACTTGGATTTCTCGGGTTCTTCATACGGACAATGTGCTTCCACGTACATGATGACTTTCAGCGGTTCGGAAAGACCGTTCTCGTCAGTTACATAGACTAAATCGGTGTATGTGCCGACAGGCAGCGTAGTATCATAGGTAAATCGGACGGTATAGTCGTCAATCGGTTGGATTGTTCCATAAGACTGATTGACGGTCATCCATTCGGGCAAGGACTCGATGGTGAACTGGTGGCGTTTGCCGCTGTTGTTGACGATGCGCATATCGCGATAGTTGTAGTTGTCAAACTCCGAACCATAGGTTTGCCATAATTCCATTGTCCGGCTATCCCAAGTCAGACTGTTGCGGTCCACGTATGCCACCCACGTTACCGGCGAAGGCATCGGGTTACCGTTGAGATCCTCCACGTCACGTACGGTGACATAGATAGTCTGCTTGTTGATCTCGCGGTCTTGCATAAGTAGGTTGATGAGCAGTTCGTCTTGGTTGAATGCCCAGTCGAAATTGAGGTTCGATAGCAGCGCGTTGCCTGCCACAGGAGCATAGTTTGTCTTGTCAGCCAGATTGGTGATTGGTGATTGGTCATTGGTAAGGATGAGCGGCACTATTTTTTTGACCACATTACCATTGATGTCCTTGTAGATATGTTGGTCGTTGGGACTGAATACCAATTCAATGACATTGTTGGCATTGAGTTTCTGTTCCTCGAACGGCAGGTATGCAATCAGTCCCATCTCGTCTCCAACGGGCGAGTGGTTGCCGAACTCCTCGATGAGCGTTTTAGGCAGTGCCTGCTCGAAGATGGCGAACTCATCAATGTTTCCTTCAAAGCCGTTTCCGCCGAAGTACATTGCTCCGGTGATACCAGCCAGTTCGATGGCAGCAAAGGTGGCAGTCATTTTGCCGTCAAGGAATACTGACACGTTATTATAAGTACGGTTAACAGAGAGCGCAAAGTGGTGCCATTCGTTATCCTTTATTTGCCCGACAGAGGTTATCAATTGGTCGGAGTGCAGCACGAGGTTTCCGTCCACTAATGTCAGCAGTGTACCTATTGAGTCATTGGCTCTTCCGGCGGAGAAGATGTCTCCTGTATTGCTTGTTGGGCGGAACCAAAGCATCAGCGTCTCGTCATAAACCTTAGAGCGTCCGAGCAGGTTACCGTTGAGTTGAACGCGCTCTCCGCTATTGATGGCAAGTGAAATGCCTTTGGGCAGATTCCACGTGGCGCCATGTAATGTGAGCGTAGCACCTCCGGCTTTGTCGGTAAGTTGCGTCCCATGCCCTTCAGCCATCTGATAGTACGCCACGAGTTCGAGCTCGTAGCCGGTGAGATAGTGCATGTTGGTGGCGGCTACTTCTTCCTGTGTGAGGGCTTTCGACCACAGACGCAGTTCGAGCATGTTTCCGTCAAGTCCACGTCCGAACACGAGCGGTGCGCTTACATCATACGTCGTACCTGCCGGCAACTTAGCGGCATTAGGGTCAGTCATATCCATCGTACCGGCGAAGAAGCGTATCTCGTTGGTCTCGTTGTTATAAGTGACGCACACGCGGGTGAAGTCGAGCATCGTATCGAGCGGCTTGGAGTAGATTTGCAACGTACCAAAGCCGACCATTAGGCGGTTGTCGGCGGTCAGTCCGAAGCGCACGCCTGTGCCGTCAGTACCATGTTCAAAGAAAGTATGTTCTCTGTTGGCGGCTGTTGGTTTAACGAGCATATCGAGCGTGAACGAGCGTCCGCTGAGCGAGCGGCTCACTTGCGAGATAGCATAGGACTCTGCAGTGCCGTCGAAGTGGACAGACGCAGCGGTGGTGATACCCGTGGCGTTCGTCACACCTTTGATTTGGAAGTTATTGTCGGGATCAAGGTAGTTGCCGGCAATTGGTTCGTTGAAGCGTAACTTGAGGTTGTCGCCCACGCCAAGGATGGCATTCACCGGTTCTGGTTCGCCAAAGACGCGCGGCGGACGTGTGTCTTTCGTTCCGCTGATGACAGGTGAGGACTTTGTTACGAAGCCCGACCCGTAGCGGCAAAAGGAAACGGCGCGCAGGTCGTATTGTTGCTCCATCGGGTCACGCTCGCCATAGAAACGGAAAGGCTCAATGCGTCCGTTGCGTATCATTGCCTTGTTACCTGTTGCAAATTGATAGAGACTATCGCTTGCGTAGAATGAACATTGGTTAACCCAATCGTCTTCAGATTGTGTTGAGAGTTTGTATTGGAACTCTATATGGTCGAAGTTCTTATGGTGAATATCAAACTCGTCGATTTCCACAGGCAGGTAGTAACCAACAGAGTCGTGTGCGGAGAGGGTGTTCATAATCCAGTTCTGGCGCGGCATAGAGATAGACACATCGCTGGATACCGGCAAGAAATGCACGGAGAACTTCAGCGTAGTATTGGTCTTTGGACAGTCTGCTAACGAGAGTGCGAGTGTGAGATTGTTGTAGTCATCGACTGTACCACGTTCTACTTCAACTGTTTTTACCACTGCCTGTCCGGGAACCAAGAACACCGGTATAGCATTGATAAGCGGTGCACCGTCCACGTACACTTTTGCGCCATCGGGGTTGGAGTCCGCCCACAGTGCAAAGTTAAACAAAGTGCCGCTTGCGCCTAATCCCGTCTGCACTTGTCCGTTGTCCATCAGCGTAACACGGAAAGTGGCTCGCTTGTCAGGTTGAACGCCCGTCTGCTCGTAGGTGTCGATTGATATTTCGGGTTTGTCAACCCACTGTGTTTCGTTGTTCAGTATCGTACCCTCGTTGTAGAACTGCGTTTTCTCTTCTGCTTCGTGTGGACAATAAGTACTTCCTGCTACGGTATAGAATACGTACGAGCCATAGTGGAGGTCATCGTTATCGGCTTCGCCTACATTCTCACGAATAAACTCTGTACGCGTGTCCCATACACTGTCGTATGGCGCGCGATAAACGGAAACGGTGATGTCGCCGTGACTATCTGCTCCAAGAGTGAAACCACTCGTCTTCTTGACCGTCTGCTCTTGTGCCAAATTCATATTGTTATCATAGGAGAAGATAGGATTGTAGTCAAGTGAGAACTTTGACGTGTTGGTTTTTGTGCCGAGCGACTGTTGTTCTTCTCTGTCGGTCGGGTCTGCTCCAACACCTTGTCCTTCCGGACGTGCTAAACCGTTGATGGCTTGTGCAACCGTGGTACCAATCTGGTCTTTGCCCATGTCTTTGAAGAATTTGACTATGTTCTTCATATCTTTGAGCAGTTTCTGTCCGACTTTGGCGCTGTTGCTTGACCAATAAGACCCCACAAGGTCACCGCCTTGTGGCATCTCATTGTATTGCGCAGAAGCGTTATAAGTATCAGTGTGAGTGATGGTTGCACCACTGCTTACTGACCATGTACCAACCTCTGAACCAGCCATACGTGCCATCACTTTCTCTTTCTCGTTCTGATAGAGAATAGTAACCCACTGCGTAATCATATTATCCAATGCTGCAACGCGATTGATATAGGCATGGTCGGAATTGGTTGGTGTCAACATCTTGTAGGTGTTGTATGGCAGAGAGTCAATAAGACTTACCTTGTCGTCAGACGAGTAATACCAATACACAGGCTCGCCTGTTTGGTCGGCATAGGCTTGAGCTGCCTCTTCACTGTCAAAATTCATAAGTAGGTTTTGACGCTCTAATGCAAGTTGAGGTATGAGAGTATTAAGGATATAATATTGTGTATAGACGAATGTGCCTGCCACAAGTGAACCGAGCACAACCTTCTGACCTGTAACCAAATAGTAGTGTTTGCCGTTGGAGTCTGTACCCTGTGAGAGTATTTTCATCAGTCCGGCATTGAAGGCAGGCTGACGTGCGATGAACATACTATCGCTGATGATGCTGACTGTCTTGGCTTTACCGGCTAACTGTCTTATGGTAGTGCCGAGGAAGACATCGCCATTACTGCTCACATTATCTTTGGCTTTGCTACTGCTGGTTGAGATACGGTCGGTGGTGGTAAAGGTATAGTTGTATTTATACCCCCATTTCCATTCATGCGTGATAGGAAGTGTGAAGCTTAGTTGGCGGCTGCTCTCGTATGTTGAACCAATATATGAACCTGCGCCTTCGGGTGCTGCCACAGCACCAATGTCCTGCGAGACGTTCACACCCCATTTGGGGGTCAGTTCGACACCTATTTTCCAATCGTAAGTTTCGGTGTATGTGTAGTTGTAGGTTGTACCGCTTTCGACCCATGCTGACGAGCCGTTGCCTCCCGGGTCGCGAACTATATCGAGCAACACTACTTCACTATCTGCTGAGGTCAGGTCGCCGTTCTGTATGTCAGTGCCACTGACAAAGGCTTGGAACACTTCTGTTTCCACATAGTTGCCTTCCACTTGCAGGGCGGTACTGACAGTTCTGAGAGCGCTCTCGCCACTATTCTCCGTGTCGATATCCTCTACTTCGAGTAAAACCGACTTGTTCTGTCCTTTGCTGTCGAGGGTATAGTCTTGATAGGTGGTTGCAGATTTGAGTCCGTTATGCACTCTGACACTTCCGCCACGCTGCGGCACTTCGTCTAAAACACCCGACTGCGGGTCGTTGTTGTAGTAATAACGCTCAAACGCCTCTGCTATAAACTGATATTTACGATTAGCAATGAAAACAGGGTGTCCAAGCAGGTAAGTAACCGAGCCATCCGACTGTTTTTCATATAGACTTACTTTCTGTTTGTCCTGCAGGTTCAGACTGCTCACTTCCATCTCTTCCTCACCGTAGCCGGCTTTGTCCAAACCATACAGCACCTGTTTGAGAGTTACTACTACGGGCGAGTGATAGATGCGGTCATAGACAGCGTTGTAGTGGATTGAATCACCATCTAACAAGCCACCTTGAGAGGCAATACCGCCGGTATAAGGATAGTTAGAAACAAATTGCTCGTCGTTTGATTTTTGTACCACTGTTATTGTTTCGGCTGTCTTATTGCATTTGCCTATATATTCGGTCAGAGGCGCATTAGTGAGGTCGAAGGTCTCGGAGCCTTGTCCGGTACCAAACAACGTAGCATAGCCGGTGGCTGTTGCCTGAATGACTTTGTATTTTACAGGGAAAAGGTCGACCTCAAACTCACCCGTTTCCGAGTCAGGGTGAATAGTGATGCGCTTTTTCTCAAAGAGCGTGTGGGTCGTACCGACTATGCGTTCTTTGTTAACTGCGAGCGAGTCGGTCAGATAGACGATGTGGGAAATGGTCTGTTGTATAGTGTCTCGTGAGAGGTCATCAGGGTCGTGGACGAGTTGCGCTGTATTGTCGCCCTCGAGTTGCAGCACGAGTTGCAGGTCGTCTCCGAGGTTGTTGGTTCCTAAACCGAAGCCGCGAGGCAAGTCGCGCTGGTCGTTACCGCCGGCTACGCGTCCTACAAGTCTAACTTTGGTCTGGTCGTAGAAACGCACACCGTCAAGTGCTTTAGCAAGCGCAAACTCTTCTTCTCCATCTTCCACTTGCAGGATACCATCGCCCTCGAACACGTGTCCGGGTTTGAACACTTGCAGTCGGCAAGGTTGGTGCAATGGCAGTATCAACTCAAAATTGCCGTCAATACCACTTGTAAGCGGCGTGTTGCCACGACGCACCGTGTCGCCGTTTAGCAGGAACATTGCTCCGGCAACAGGGATAGTGCTGTTTTTGTATAACACTCTACCTGTGAGCCTCGTGGAAGAGGTGTTCATAAAGTCTATTCCCGAGGCGACAGCATTGTTTGTAGATAGCGAAATGCTTGCCGTTCCGGCAGAGGAGCTGTTGAAAGAGAATGTACCATACTGGTGTGTCGGTACGACGACATAACTTGATTGCTCTGTGTTTGTACATTGACATGATGTCGGTTCAGTAGCCGTTACTTTGAAACTATAGTTATAGTTCGAGCCGCTTTTAGTCCTTTGATAGTTGCAATCCACGGAGAAATGTCCGCTAACGTCAAAAGTGCTAATACCACCTGAAATATCAGGGAAGATGGATTGCACTTGCAAAACCGTGCCTACCGCATATTCGTAAGTACCTTCATCCTTGCTGTTCCAATCTTCCAACACATTTCCGTTTGCGTCTAACACACGGAACTGAGTCTGTTTTTCCGGGGCATAGATACTGAAATTATAGGAGTAAGTGATTTTGACCTTCGCCTTTTCGCACTCCAAGGCGGCGTACTCCAAACTATCGAACTTATATGCTCCGCTTGCGTTGGTAGTCATGGTGCGTATTGTATTGCCGCTGCCGTCTTGCAGTGCGACCGTTACGCCTGCCATGCCGGTGTTGTCGGGCATAAGTATAGTACCGCTTATTTCTCCGTATGGAGTGCGCCAACCCTCTGCAGTAGCGTAGTTGCCTGTGCTCTTGCCGTTGCACACATACTGCGTCTGTATGGTATATTCGTAGTGAGTATTAGGTATTGCGCTACGGTCAATATAACTATTGTCGGTACCGTGATAGATCGTGTCAGCAGCCTCGTCGCTACCCACTGCCTTGCGCAGTAGTATATATTCGTCCACTGCATTACTGCTTGCCTGCCAACGCAGAAGCACACCTGATTTCATTTCTGTTGTTGCATCGCCCTGTGAGGCTACAAAACTTGTTATTGTGGCAGCCTCGTCGAAATAGAGCGACGGACCGCTTATCTCTATCGGACGTAAAGAAGCAGAGTCTTGCACGTGCAGGTCAGAACGCGATTGGTCAATTCGAATACTATATTTATAATGTGAGCACCCTTGGTTGGCAATGTCGCTATAGGTGGCAATCCATGAGCCATCAGCCTGACGGCGAATGCTGTCCTGAGGAATGATGAACTCCATCGTCTGCCCTGTTTCCTCGATTGTGCGCAGAAGGATGAGTTGAGCCGTCTTGTCCCACATACAACGACCATAATCTTCCGGTTTAACCTCACGAGGCATCAGTTTAATCAAGCTGTCTTTAACAGTGTATAAGAGGTTGCGTATCTCTGTTGCCACATTTTCGTCAACTTGCGATTGCGATGCTTTTACCATTTGGGCATCTAATTTGCGCTTGCCGCTTTGCGGATAGGCGTAGATGGTTATCTCGCACGATTCAGTGAGAATAAACGGCATGTAGAAAGTCCACTCAAAGTTTCCGTCTTCGTTGTTGTAGATATCCATACGACTATTTTTCGGGAACTGGTACCAACCCGACAATAAGTACCTGCCTTGTGTATAATTCTTACCGTCTTTGGTGACAGAATAAGTAGTTCCGTTTTCCGGACTTGCCACATCGCCTTGCACTACATACTTAACATATACCTCCACATATTCGGAATCGTCAGTAGTAATAGAGGCTACGGTGTTTGATGATTGCACCGTGAATGTTGCTTCGAACATCGATGCGCCATGTGCAAAAGGTTCTGTCGAACAATCAATTACAGTATTACCGGTCAAGGTGTGTCTGCTTTCTTCGCCATTGTTGTAGCAATAGCCGTGAGTGTTTTTTACCTGTACGGTACTGTTCATCGGGAATTGATAAGTACCGGCATTAAGATATGTCCAATCTTGATACACACTACCATTTGCCGTTACCACTCGAAAACAAGTACTTCCTTCGGGATTAACCTTGTTGTAATCAGCTTCCAACATTGAGTATTTGATGGTTACGTTAACCATAGATTCTCTGAGCACTTTGTTGATATAGCACGACAATGTACAGTCATCTTTGTCGATAACGGCTCCGGTCGGTTCTTTATTCTCTATCTTGAAACGGAAATTAACCCTGCGATTATTTTCATAGTCAGCATCGAGGGTATATGGCTCTTGATTGTCAGCAAGCGGTGCAAGGAAATTCATATTCTGAAGCGTAGCCGTATGCACAAATTCGCTATCCCACCCCCATACAGATGCCGAAGCCCGGCGCACACGATAGAAAACGGGAACGGACGGCATCAGGATATGGTTAGACATCAGCTTGACGCTCAATTCAGCCAGTGGCTCATTGTTGGTATCATATAGCGTATAATGTGGGTCTGATACATTGTAATACCTTTCATCATACACCACATCCTGCGACTGAGCGTTGCCCGTCCAAGAACTTCGGTCGCTGTCGGTGTAGGTATAAACGCCCGATGAGTCGCGCTTCATCTGCACAATACTGATACGCTGTGCATCGCTAAAGTCGCTCTGCATAGCACGTTGCAACTCAAAATAGTCACCATCTAAGATGTCTTTCAAGAAAGGATTTTTGATTGACCACCGAAGGATATTATTGCCGGTGAAGGTTCCGGTGCTGTCTTTTTCTGTCCTTGCAGCAAAGTTATAAATGCGGTGATAAGGCAGAATATCAACATCGGTGGTAGTTACCTCCATCGTTGATTCAGTGTCAGCATTGCGCACCACGGTGAAAGTGGCAGTGAGGTTTTTCTGCACCGTGTCGTTGGTCGGTATATAGATAGTACCAGAACGCTCAACATCCCTTGACACCACTTCTGACGGATTGAACGAAGTGTAGTAACTGACGGGGTCTTGAAACACCATGTACGGCACTGCTGCATAGCCATAACCTGCCACACCCTTCTCGTTAAAAGTATATAGATATGGGGTGTATAATTGCGGTGATATAGTGTTTGTCTTACATGTCAGGTTACTTGCAAGCGTCCAAGAATAGTTATACCATTCATTCTTAGACTTCGACCAGCGAATAGACACTGTTATACCTACGCTGAAAGTATCTTTTTCTAAAGATATAGGCGGATACCAATCCAACTCAAGGAAGGTAACATGGTCGTTGCCGTCTGCCTCTTTCTGAACTACTATCAGCTTGTCAGACATAGTGCCATTGTCGTGAATATGATGGTTGACACCATTTGCCATCGAGGTAACGATGATGTCGCCCATGCCGTTTAATAGTTTGACGTGGGCTGTACCTTTGTCAGAGTCTTTCTCGTTTTCGTCATACGGATCGGAGCAGAAATTGGCAAAGGTAGTTTTGGTATCACTACCTTTTTTTTGATACCAGATGGTACTTGACTCGTGGATATAGAAGTCGTAACTCTTTCCATACGCCCATACCGGCAGGACGAAATGTACACGATCTACTCCGGTCGGGTAGGCTTTGTAATGATCCTCTTTCTCCAAATAGTCATTAGCATACGCACCCTGCGGAGTGAACCACAAGGCACATAACATCAGCAGTGCGCCACATCCCTGTAGCCACCGACTTTTGGTGTTCGATAATAGTTTCATATGTTTATTTCTTTTTTGTTTCGCACATAAATCCGCACTTCACTGCACGCTTTTGTTCCGCTGTCGTGCCGAAGTCGTGCCGGTAATCCTGTGTTAATGCTGTGTTATCTTGTTTTCTTTATACGTTTGGCAAGGCCGATAGCGCCGGTGGGGCAGACGAGGCGGCAAAGATGGCATCCGACACATTTGGAGCCGAGGATGCGCGGCTGGCGGTCCGCATCAAAACTGATTGCTTGGTGGCCGCCGTCCATACAAGAGACATAGCATCGCCCGCAACCGATACATTGCTTGCGGTTAACCATCGGATAAACCATCGTCTCGCGGTCGAGGTCAGAGGGCAGAACGATATTCGGCAGTTCCTCGCCTACAAGTTTTTTCAACTCCGTAATGCCGCGGGAAGCCATGTAATGCTGCAGCCCCAGGGTCAGATCATCAATGATCCGGTAGCCGTACTGCATCACGGCGGTGCAGACCTGCACGTTTCGGCAACCGAGCTGGATGAACTCTAGTGCGTCGCGCCAAGTCTCAATGCCTCCGATACCGCTGATATCCATGTGCTTTTCAATGCCGGCTTTGTGCAGAATCGGATTGCCTGTCATCTCATGGATCATCCGAAGGGCGATAGGTTTGACCGCCTTGCCCGAATAGCCGCTCACGGTAATCTTGCCACTCACCTCGGCATCATGGCTCATGGTGATGGATTTGATGGTGTTGATGGCGGAGATACCCGACGCGCCAGCATAGAAGCAGGCGAGAGCGGGAGAAGTCATGGACATCACATTCGGTGTCATTTTCGGAATAACCGGTATCTTCACCGCATCGCGCACATAGGAGGTATAGAAAAGAATCAGCTCCGGGTTCTGGCCTATGTCGCTACCGAGCCCCGTCAAGCGCATCTGCGGGCAGGAGAAATTGAGCTCCACGGCATCGCATCCTGCCGCCTCCACCATCTTCGCCAGCTCAATCCATTCTTCCTCGGTCTGTCCCATGATCGAAGCGATGATGCGTTTGGAGGGGTAGTTCTGCTTGAGGCGGTGCAAAATCTCAAAATCCATCGTATAGGGGTTCTCGCTCAGTTGCTCCATGTTGCGGAAGCCGACAAAAGGCGTTCCCTCTTTGCGGACTGCATCAAAGCGCGGCGAGACTTCACGGATATCCGCCTTGGTGATGGTCTTGTAGAACACACCTGCCCATCCTGCTTCCAGTGCGCGCGCCACCATGTCATAGTTGGTGCAGATAGCCGATGAAGCCAGGAAGAACGGGTTCTCGCAGACCATGTCGCAGAAATTGAGTTCCAGCGAAGGCAACTCCGACGGCTGATGGCTGAATTCTGACGGCTGACAGCTGACGGCTTTCGCCAACTCCGCAATTCTTATCGGTTTGTCATAATGGATACAGGAAGCCTCGGCATGAGCCAATTCTTCGTCGCTCATGGCGTTGAATAGCTTAGCCGCCGTCCAGAGATTATCAAACCGTGCCGCACGGATTGCGCGTGCTACTTTAGCGCCGCAGGGTGCATCGTGGCACAGGAGGCAGCGAGCCGCTTCTTCATTGATGTGTAACATAAAGACATTTACTATTTAGTCATTTACCATTTACAAATAATCTGCGCACAAAGGTACTGCTTTTGTATGATTCTTCGCAGTCACGCAATCTTACAAAATCTTATTCATATTGACATGGCTGTAGGTTTTTTCGACTATCAGGGGGAAGACAAACAGTGTAAACGCAGTGGCACTGATCAGCCCGCCGATGATGACGATAGCCAAAGGTCGCTGGCTCTCACTTCCTATGCCGTGGCTGATAGCCGCAGGAAGCAATCCCAGAGTGGCCATCAGTGCCGTCATCAGCACCGAGCGGATGCGTGAGTGCATGCCTTTCTCAACAGCCACCGGCAGCGGATAACGCAGTCGGATAAAATGTCTGATGTCCATAATCATGATGACACCGTTTTGTATGCAGATGCCAAAAAGGCAGATAAAGCCGATGCCGGCAGAGATGGAGAAGTTGAAGCCCGTTGCGAGCAAAATCAGGATGCCCCCCACGGCGGCAAACGGCACATTAGTCATCACGAGAGTAGCATCACGCGCATTTCCGAAGAGCACATACAGAATGCAGAAAATAAGCAAGATGCTGACGGGTACGACGTGTGCCAGGCGGTCGGTGGCGCGCTTCTGGTTCTCGAAGTCTCCGCTCCATTCTATTTTGTATCCCTCCGGCAGCGGCACCGCCTTCGCCACTTTTTCACGGCTTTCGTCCACAGCAGAGCCTATGTCCCTGTCTCTTACAGAGAACTTGACAGCGCAGTATCGAACGTGGTTCTCGCGATAGATAATCAGCGGTCCGGTGATGGTCTTGATGGCAGCCAGTTCGCTAATAGGAATCATTTGCCCGTCGTCTGTTGGCACTTTGATTTTGCCAATAGCCTCGGCATTTTCCCGGAACGGCTTGTCATATCGAACCACGAGAATGAACTTGCGTTCTTCCTCGTACACCTGCGAAGCCGCCTTACCGCCAATAGCCATCTCGATAATGCTCTGCACATCGTCCTTGGCAACGCCATAGCGTGCAAGCCGTGCCTCGTCGATGTCGATCTGCAATTCCGGCTGTCCTATATTCTTTAAGACCCCGAGGTCGGCGATACCGCGAACAGGTTTCATGGTCTTGTATATTTCGGTTGCCAGCCGCTCCGTTTCTGCCAAGTCTTTGCCGTACACCTTTGCCACAATAGCCCCTTTCACACCGCTTACAGCCTCCTCCACATTGTCCGAGATGGGCTGTGAGAAATTGAAGTCAATACCCGGAAACGCACTCAGGTGGCGGTTCATATCCTCCACCAACTGCTCCTTGGTCCGCCCTGTCTGCCATTCCTTTTCGGGATGCAACTTCACAAACAGTTCGATGTTATAGAACCCCGTTGCATCCGTGCCATCGTTAGGCCGCCCTGTCTGCGTCATCACCTGACTGACTTCGGGGTAGGCGCGTAGCATGTTGCGAAACCGGTTGGCGAAAACCACACTCTCGCTAAGCGAAACACTTTGAGGCAATGTGGCGCGCACATAGATAGAGCCCTCGTTCATCTGCGGCAGAAACTCCGAGCCTAAAAACGCGAAGGACGACAATCCAGCCACCATCGCTGCCACGGCGATGAGAATGGTCTTTTTGCTATTCCGATGGCAAATCAGGAAGAAGCCGTCACACCATTTATAGACACAATCCAGAAACCTGTTCTTCTTTTCCGCGATGTTTTTTCTGAGCATCATGGAAGAAAGAACAGGCACAAAGGTAAGCGTGAAGATTAAGGCACCCAGCAGGGCAAACCCCAAGGTGAATGCCAAGGGTGTGAACATCTTTCCCTCGACCTTTTGGAAAGAGAAAATCGGCAGAAGTGCCGTGATGATGATCAGTTTAGAGAAGAAGACCGACTTGGCTTTTCCGCGAGCCGTGGTGCGAATCATTCCAGCCTTGCTGCGTTTGTTGAATGCCTCCATGCCGATTTCGCGCGCCTGTGATGAAAGTGCCACAAACAATGCCTCGACCATCACGACAGCCCCGTCGATGATGATGCCGAAGTCGATAGCTCCCATCGACAGCAGGTTGGCACTCATGCCAGCCATGTGCAGACAGATGAATGCAAAGAGCAGCGCTAACGGAATGACACTTGCCACAATGACCGTACATCGCCAGTTGCGCATAAAGAGGAATACGACCAATGTGACCAGCAGAATGCCTTCAAACACATTATGCAGTACGGTGTTCACGCTTAGGTGGACCAAGTCTTCGCGGTCGTAGAAAGTCTTGATAACCACGTCATCAGGAAGGTCTTCACGCTGTATCTCATCGATTTTTGCCTTCAATGCCGCAATCACCTTCTCGGGGTTCTCGCCCTTTCGCATCACCACAATACCCTCAACGACATCGTTTTCATCATCACGCCCGACCTGCCCCAACCGTGGCTGACAAGACTCATGCACCTTTGCCAGATTGCGGACGAGGATAGGCGTTCCATTCACGTTCTTTACCACAATATCACCAATCTCCTGAATGTTGTTGATCAATCCGATGCCTCGCACGACGAATGTTTGGCTGTTACGTTCGATGATGTCGCCCCCGACATTCACATTACTGTTGGCGATGGCTTGAAAGAGTTCAAGACTGCTGATGCCGTATTGGGTAAGTTGGTTGGGATTGACGCTCACTTCAAAAGTCTTTACCTCACCGCCGAAACTTACGATATCGGCAATGCCGGGAACGCTGCGGAGTTTGCGTTCAATCACCCAGTCTTGCAGCGTCTTCAACTCCCTTATATCCCTTTGGTTGCTTGACAGGGTGTAACGGAAAATCTCACCGGTGGGCCCGCTAAGCGGCTGTACCTCCGGCCTCACCCCGTCCGGCAAATCCGCATCGTTGATCATATTATAGACCTGCTGACGTGCATACTCGTCATCCACATGGTCGTCGAAGACCACCGTGACGACCGACAAGCCGAAAAGCGTCGTGCTGCGGATGTCGGTCTTCTTCTGGACAGAGTTCATGGCAATCTCAATAGGTATCGTCACGAACTTCTCAATCTCCTCGGCAGAGCGTCCGCTCCATTGGGTAATGATTGTGACCTTCGTATTGGTGACATCAGGAAACGCGTCCACCGGTGTATCCTTGAAACACAGCACACCTATCACTACCGCAGTCAGTGTGAGGCTGATAATGAGATATTTGCGCTTGAGAGAGAACGATATGATGAAATCAATAAACTTATTCATTGACAGAGGCGTTAAAGAACAACAATGCATTCCGGGTGACCACCTTCTCGCCAGCCGTCAGCCCTGAAGAAATGAAACTACGGTCGGAGGATGTATGTGCCACGCTGACTTCCCTGCGCTCATACCGGTTCTCGTCGGTCTGCACCATCACATAATCCTTTCCAGACCAGAAAATCACAGCCTTTGCAGATACTGCCGTCATCCGTACGCCTTCCTGCGACAGATTCACATGAACACTGGCAAAAATGCCCGGTTTGAGTTTCCCGTCGGGATTATCCAAGCCCACTCGCACCTTCATGGTCTTGCTCTCGCGGTCGAGCACGCTGTACACCTTATCAATCTTTCCGTATGAAGTCTCGTTGGGATAAGCCATCGTTGTTACCGAAACGGGAGCACCCGCCCGTATCTTGGCAATGTCGCTTTCATATACGTCTGCTATCACCCATACCTTTCGCAGGTCGGCGATCTCGATGGCGGCCTCGTCGTTATTGTCATCACTCACATACGAGTTATTGTAGATACGCTTACAGATGACATATCCCGATATGGGTGCCATGAGCGAAGCATTTGCCCCATCACCAAACCCATTGATGCTTGCCACATCATTCAGGCGCAGACGCTCAGCGTGGGCCGTCATCACGCGCTCACGGGCTTCCTCTACATCCTTGTCGCTGGCCATACCGCTCCCCCGCAAGTCCTGTTGCATGGCGAACCAGCGCTCAGCCATACGAATCTCCGCATCGGCATCGCTGATGCTCTTGCGATAGTCGGCCGCCCCTTCGCTCTTTATCACTGCCAACAGTTGTCCACGGCTGACCTTGTCGCCAACCTCCACCTTCAGATCTGTCACCCGTCCAGTACATGGGACAAACACTTTACAGAGACACGTCTCGTCGCAGACGACATTGCCGTTCAGCACCAACTCATCGTCCATTTCATAAAGTTCAACCATCTCTGTATCCACGTCACATTGCGAGGTTTCTACATTGTCTGTCTGCTTATTCCCGCCGTTGCAAGATGCCAATGTCAACATTCCTGCAAAAATCATTGTATATGTTTTCATACTGACTATAAATTAACACCTGTCAACTTGCTTATTTCTTCATTCGTTTTTGCGAGTTTCGCTTTTGAATCCAGCATTTGGAATCGTGTATCACGATAACTGCTGTACAAGTCAACAAACTCAACGACTGAGATGTTGCGTATCAGAAACTGGCGTTCTGCAGCCATAAGAAGCTCGTCAAGGTCGGCTGACAGGTTCTGTTCTTGCTCCTCTACGAGTTTGAGATAATTGATGGTAGAACGGTAAAGTGCCAATAAAGAAGCATGGAGTTCCCTTTCCTTTTGCTCTTTCGATAACGCGGCCTGTTCATATTGTGCCTTGACTGAACGGATGTTTCCTTGATTACGGTTCCACAGCGGCAAACTTACCGTAGCGCCAATGGCAAAGAAATTATGGCCGATGTTGCCATTCTTGTCCCATTCGCCAAAAATAGTAATATGTGGCAACGCGTCAGCCTTTTCCGCGTTTATTGCATTGAAAGCACTCTCTTGCTCATACATCTTTTGCAAAATCTCGGGGTGGTTTCTTACAATCGGCTGAAACAGTTCCGGGTTCGATTGCGTTGCCAGTGGCTGAAGTTTTGCGAGATTGTTGATAGCCTGCGAAACGATGTCGTCTTCGTTTAGCAGAGCCTCTATCGCATTCTCATCTTCCAACCAAAGCAAAATGCGCAATTGCTTCTGAAATTCGTCCTCTTCAACGAGCATTTCAGACCATTCCGCACGTAATTGACTCAGCAAGGCCGCAATACGGAAGGAATGCATCAGGGGGATGTTCCCCTTTTCAGTCTGTTCCCGACAGGCTTCCAATATCTTCTCTACCGAAGAGATTTCCTTGTCGTAAACCTTCAATTTCTGCTGTACATAGTAAAGATTAACGAATGCAGTCCTTGCGTCATATCTCACATCATTCCGCATGGAATCGTATGCCGACTTCGTGGCGTTGAGAGTAGCCTTCGCCTGCCTCACTTTGTATTTGTGCTGACCGCCAATGGCTATCGGTTGTGAGATTTGTACATCGGTCTCGCCGTCATATCCAAAGTCGAACCACTTCCGATTCACAGGATTCAGCACATTGTGCAGCACCTGTATCTCCGGGTTTTCATACTTTTTCGCCTGTGCCAGTTGTCCTTCGGCAGCCTCTATGTCCAAGCGCGAATGCTGCAGTTGATAGTTGCTGCTACACAACATGCTGTCCACCTCGGCGATAGTCATGGGGCGGTTCTGTGCAAAAGCATGAACCGCCAGCACCGTCATAAGTGCCCATAAGAAATGTCTATTCATTTTCATGGGCACAAAATTACTGCTTTTTTCCGAATTGAGCAAAAAAACGACCCGCTCATTTGGGATGAGCCCAAATGAGCGGTTGATAAAGGGTAAAAAGAGATGTCGGTTGCTCTTATTCGAAGCGGATGTTAGCGCGGCGGTTGAGGGCACGGCCTTCGGCGGTAGCGTTATCGGCTACGGACTCCAGTTGACCCTTGCTCTCGCAGCGGATCTGTACGCCGGGCACACCCTTGGCAACCATGTAGTTTTTGAGTGCCTCGGCGCGTTTCATTCCGAAGTAACGGAGGTTCTGGTCGGCGTTACCGGTGTTGTCGGTATGGCCGGTGATGACAATCTTCATGGACGGGTCGTTCGCCATCACCTCGGCTATCTCATCCACGATCGCCTGCTCGCCATCGCTGAACTTGAGGGCATCGCCGCCGGTATCGAAGTGTACGGTGACGGTCTCACCTTTGGCTTTGAGAGCAGCGATATGTGCTGCGCGTTCAGCCGCCAGACGGGCTTTCTCAGCCTCAGCGGCAGCGATGGAATCCTGACGTGCTTTCTCTGCAGCGGCGATAGAGTCCATGCGTGCCTTTTGTGCTGCGGCTTCTGCATCCAGTTCTGCGCGCTGTGCATCCAATGCAGCCTGCTCGGCAGCAGCGGAAAGGTCAGCAAAATCCATAGTTTTTTTGTCTTTTTCATATTTTGTTGCTATTTAACAAACACTTTTGTTGTCAATTTATGGTTCTTCCGGCTCAATCAGTTCAAAATGTTGAAAGTCCTTGCAGGAAGTCCAGTCGCCTCCCCACTCGAAGCCTGCTTCGGTGAAGAGTATGAAGCAGAGATCGTCATGGTCAATCTTGTAGGGGAAATCCCATGTGCGGTCGCAATAGTCAGCCGCCGTGGCGGGCTAGATGAAGCGTGTTCCATCTTCACGGTCTTTGTAATAGGGGTTGTAGAGCGTGTTGATATCTATAGCCAGTCCGCGTGCATGCTTCGATAGTTTTAGATCATTTCGCCCACGTGCATCTTGTTGTCATAGTCCCAGTGCAGAACACGCACATGGCGCAGGTCATCGCGCCCGATATAAGGGTTCTCAATATAGGTCTTTCCTTGCATCCGCTGCCATACTCTGTCCGGTATCGGGTCGGCGGAGTTTGTCTGGTGTTCAACCGGTTATTGGACAAGGCGTACGGAAAGGCGGTTGCAAAAAGCGCAGTCGTGCCCGACAAAGATGTCATCGTCCGTGAAACTGAAGCCCCAGGATGTGTCTTCGCCATCGAGCGTAGAAGCCCAGTAGTTGCCTTCGGTGTCCACGTTTTGTACTAATCCTTCGCAATCGCAGTAGCCTTCTGCCGGCAAGTCGATGGTCTTTTTGTTCGGGCCTGTTGCACGGTAGCCTTTGCCTGTCCAAGTCCAGGTACATTGGTCTAATAGCTCCTGCCACTGCTCTTTGGTAGGAACGTTTTGTCCGAACTGCGCCATCGTCTCCTCGTAGTTGTAGAACCCGTTCGGGTCCTTCGGGTTCGATTCGTTGAGGCTCTTCCATTTGGTGCCGGAAGTCAAGCCCAGATCCACAAACTCGCTCTCAGCCGGCGCATTCTTTTTCTCGCAGGCTGCAAAGCATAAGACTGCCAGCAACAGATACAATCCTTTTTTCATATGCTTTGATATTTTAATTTTAGTTATTTGCGTGCAAAGGTACTGCATTTTGAGCAGAGTATGCGGGCACGATTATGCCCAAAGTATTTTTTTAGAGAAAACTACTGCAATTTTTGTCCTTGAATAGTATAAATATTCTCTCCGCGTTGGATGAGTATTTGTCCGTTACGGATATACTTATTGGCATAAGAAGCATCTGACACTCTATCCAGAGCCGTAGGCAAAAGATTATCTCCCACACCTACTGCATACCAAGCATTTACCACTGCTTGTACTTCATGAGAATTTCTGCCATATAAATCAGTAGCAGCCATAATAGAACCATTTCTTGCAACTTCAAAAGTTGCCTCTGGCGTAAGATAATAAATGAGATTGCGGTATGCTATTTGTGCAGCTTTGTCTATGCCTATTCCTATTACGTTATATTGGTTATTCAGGTCATTTGTTCCTGTGCCACCTTCCGAAAGGAGATAGAACCAGTAGTTTTGCACACCGCTATTGGTATGTACCCCACCATTATCATTTGATATATCAGCAGGATCAGACCAGTATTGTCCCCCATAAGTATCCGGTTGCGGTCCAGACAAAGCCCCATTTATTCCATCATTACTATTCTTCGGATTCTTCATAGATCGCATATTAGAGAGATATATCATAACATTATTGCCAATGAGCCAATCGTTACTCCCCATTGCATACTGCTTAACGGAAATGCCCATAATATCAGAAAAGCTTTCATTCAACGCTCCTGATTCTCCCTGATATTCCAATCCTCCATTTCCATTATTATTCGTAACCAGATGTGAGAATTCATGTGCCAATATGTCTATTGAGACAAAAGGTTTTGTACATACTGTCGTTGTCTCCGAAGAATTCATGCCCATACCATAAACCATAGGATATGGCGCTACCGGTATTGCGCAAGCATTTATCGGGAATGAAGATAATCCCTCTGTGTCCCTATGCGGATTTACAATATTGTAAACAATAGATCCTTGATTGTCGAAACTGTTCCTGCTAAATTTCTGTTTATAGAAATCTAATGTTTTCCCCATGCCCCAATGAGCATCCAACAATGGTTGTTTCCCATCAGACTTTATATTGATTTCTCCGAAAGCTACATTACTAAACGAGGTAGCCCTATTCTCACCTGATATAGTCGCAATCGGTATAGTTTTTATTAGATCATCTTCTCCAACAGCATCATAGTCGTAAATTTCCACATAATACGGAGGAGCTGTTAAATTGACAGGAGTAGTTAGAACTATCTCGACAGGGAAAGTAGGATCATTATAATACTCAGATGTATACAAAACGGCTCCAGAAGCATTTTTTACCTTAATATATACATCTGCAGTACCTTCCCCCACCGTGTACCAATTTGCATTCTGGATAATGCTATCAATTTTCACAGATGTAAGTTGCATGTTCCATGATGAGTTCCAATTTGTAGAGGTATTATGAATATAAGCACATCCATTTATCAGATTAACAATTTCTTCTGATAAAACAGAGTCTGCTTCTGCCTTCGTGGCGTACTGATTAACTTTTGTATAATCAATCTGATATACATTGTCCGTTGCATCCAAAGTAATAATGCCTCGCTCGTCATCCATCAGGAAATACAATCCCTCATGCTCATAGCAAGTAATAGGTTGCGTTCCTGCATACATGGTAGTGGCGGTTCCTGCAACATCTGCATTATATACAAGCGGTACTGTTTTAATAATTTCTCCTGTTTGAGCATCAATGTAAATTTTTTTCGTATGATCGTCTGTAGTTTTTTCAAAGGCATAGCGAGTAGAAACCGTATTCCCATCTTTGACTCTGACAATTAGTGATTTTGGATGTTTAGTGGACATCATTTGTACTTTTTCAGACAATATATCCCCATTCACTGAAATCACTTTATTATCTTTAGCATGAACTAACACAACGGCATTCAACACCTTTATACCATCAATATATTGTTGATATGATTGATGTCTTATACCCAAATCATCCGTTTCGTCACGAAACATAACGAAATTAGTGTTTTCAGGCAAATCCAGCCATGCACTGAATTTGCTTTCTACTTCTAACAAATTAACATTTTCTTCCTCAACAATATGGGAAAAATGTCCTTGTGCACAGAGTTGCCCTGCCAGCCCGATAAGGGAACAGATAAAAAAGAGAAAAAATCGTTTCATTGTATATAAATTTAAATTTTTTACAAAATCACAATAATGAAATTATCCTATGACCCTAGTGCCCTAGTTCTTTTCCCAATAGATCATACCTCTTTCTGCCGCGGAGGATGTAGATCTGTCCGTCTATGAGCATTTTTACTCCCTCTTCCGGTGCAATGGCAGGGGTGAGGTTGTCTGTATCCTCTCCCAAGCCCATCGTGTATGCTTGCCATGCGTCGGGAATACCGTAACCCATCTGGTTATTCGGGTCATAACTCGGGTATAAATGTGCCGATTGGATAATCAGGTCGCGTATCTGCATCGCGTTTTTGTCCGGCAGTGCGGACCATAGGCTGGCAGCCATTCCGGCTAACAGAGGCGTAGCAAAACTGGTTCCGTTGCTTCGCTCAATCGCGTTGCTGAACGGATTGATCAGAACGGACTGCACACCTACTGCGCACACTTCCGGTTTGATACGTCCGTCCGACGAAGGACCGTAACTGGAGAAATCGGCAGCGACGCTGTCGGTTCGTACCGCTCCGACCGTCAGAATACTATCCGCGTCGCAGGGAGCGCTGATGGTACGCCATGTGGCATCGCCTTCATTGCCGGCGGCGGCGCAGACCAGCATACCTTTGCGTGCTGCAATAGTGGCTGCGCGGCTCACGCGCGTCGTTTTGCCGTCTAAATCATTCCATTTGTTCAAATCCCATATCGGGTTGTCGAATTGTGCGTAACCGCCCGAGAAGGAGAACACATTGACGCCTAATGAATCGGCTTTCTCCAGTGCCGCCACCAAATTGTCCATTTCTTTGGGGCTCTCGGTGGCGTATTCTTCGGAGCGCATCAAGTAATAATCGGCTTTTGTCGCTGCGCCGTAATAGCCGTCTTGTATGCCGCTGATGGCACTCAGGCACTCGCTGCCGTGATCTCCGGTATTACCATAGAAATCATCGATATCGTCCGTGAAATCGAAATGCCCCAATTCCTGTGTCTGCCGGAAACATTCCATCGTGTTGGCATTGGTAAACCCGCCGTCGCAAACGGTCATCAGAATCCCTTGCCCTTCGTATCCTAAATCGTGCAGCGGCGTGAGGTTATAGAGTGCTAATTGTTGATCCGTGTAGCGGACATTGATGGATGATTGGTGATGGGCGATGGCTGAATGCTGATAGCTCCTTTTGCGCTGGCTATAGAGGGAGCCGCTGTCGTCCCTTGTCATTTCGACCGAGGTGACGAAACTTAAACTCTCCACCTCGGCAACTTTGGCGACATCCATCTCTACCGTGGCGCCGTTGAACCAGCGGCTCGTGTGGTGGATCTTAATGTCTCTTGCGCGCAGACTGTCCAAATAAGCGGCACATACGGGATAATCCATCTCGTCCGTCGGAATATGCCATTTGGCGCGTTGCTCTACGGCGCGTGGCGATAAAGCCGGTGCACTCTTCTCCGGCTTGTCCAAGAAGGACACAAAATAGATATATAAAATTACTAACAAATACATGATGATTTACGATTTGACGATTTACGATTTTTTCGATGCATAAGTTGCGGCGCATAGAAGCGCAGCAACAAAAAGTGAGAAAATCTTTTTCAATTTTTTTTGTACATTAAATTAATTAAGTTAAACAATTGTATCTAGTTTTTATTCTGGCGGTACTCGGTAGGAGTGATGCCGTATTGCTGGCGGAAGAGACGGAGAAAGTTATTCGGCGTGAGACCAACTTCCTCCGCAATGTCCTTGATGGGCTTGTCCGGCTCGTTTTGCAACAGCGTACAAGCCCGCTCCAGACGGATATTATTGAGCCACTGCGGGAATGAAAGTCCGTCCGTATTGGCGGAAAGGAGGTCGTTCAACTCATGGCGCGAGATGTTCATTTGTGCGGCAAAATTCTCCCGATTCATTTGTAGGTCGGCATATAGTCGTTCGGCGAACGTCCTTTCCAATATCTGCCGATATATCTCTTTGGAGTCCTTGTTCTCCGCAGGAATAAGCGTTTTTCGTTTGCGTGCGTTCAGTTCATTAATCATCTTTACCATCGTACGGTTTTTCTCCTTTATCCGTCGTTTGGTGATGATGGAGTAGGCCGCGATAATACTGATGATAATAGTGACGAAAATGACCAATATCAAAATCACAATAATGAAATGTGTGCGTACATGCTCGCGCTCGCGCGACAACTTTTCGTTATGGAGCTCATAGAGTGCCATCTGCTCGGCTATCTGCTGCTGTATCTGTTGATCAGCCAAATCGTGTTGCATCGAAAGAGCTCTGCGGCAGCAACCCAATGCCTCGTCATACCGTCCTTGTTGACGGGTCGCCTGCATGCGTAGGAGTAGAAAACGGATGAAATTGTAATTGAGCGTGTCGGTCAGTTGCATCGCGTCCGCTTTTTCGAACACACGCTCCGCCTCTTCCCATTCATGCAACTCAATATACATCGGCAGGATGGTAAAATCAAATGAGGGCTTCTGCGCCCAGATGGAATGTTTCGCCTGCGCCAGATACCGGTGCGCCTCTGCCGATTTATGCAGCCCGCCGTACGCGAGCGCCATATGCGTGTACAACTGTCCGCGGCTGTAGTCCACAAACTCGGTGGTGTTGAAATTCTCTGGCAGGTCGGTACATTGTTCCGGATGCACTTCGAAACGTGCCAACTCTGCCAGCGCCTCTTCTGCCAAAGACAGAATCTCGTCATATCGTCCTGAATCATACAGAATATGCATCAGCGATTTAACGACCGATATGTACGTCATTTCCCCTCCAAGGGTGTGAAGCACAAGTGCTTGTCTGCGGAATTCTTCCATTCGGACGATAGCACTATCTATATCTCCTTTATGTGCCATGGAGAGGGTGATGTAACTTGCCATTTGGACGGCATCGTCCTCAAAACCCAGTTTGAGAGCCAGTTCATAAGCCTGAGTCGCGTATTGCAAGACATTCAGATCATTGCTCTCCGCATGGGCTATGATGGCAAGCAGTGTGTAAATCTGCTCATGCAGCAAGTCCTCGTTCTCCACGTCATCCCGCATCAACAGCTTGTAGCACGCCGTCTTCGCCTTCACGGGTTCGTGCAGACCTCCGTAATAAACTACCGCACGCAGGTAGTCGGCTTTGTCCGGGTCAATGTTCCCGGCAATGACCGCTGAATCAATGATCGTGAGGGCGCGTTCCGGCTCCTGCATATACACGCTCATTGCAGCGGACTCGGTGTACTGCTCTAATGTCTTGGAACTCTCTTGGAGATTGTTTTTGCAGGATGTTATACACGTCGCTGCAAGGATTATAATTAACAATTCTTTTCTCATTGTTTTTAGCCATGCTACTTCCTAATATCGCACAAAAAACCGTGCAAAGGTACGAATTTTTCTTCAAATGAGCAAAAAAAACTGACCTCTGATTTGGGATTTAGCCCAAATGGACGAGTGCAAGAGGGCAATATACACCATCTGACAGACAGTGCAACCGCTAACGCGATGATATGAAACTAAGCACCACGCAGAGAGTCATTGTTCAACCAAAGCACAGTTCGTATTTGCAGCAAAGCCGCTGATTACGTATAGCAAGGGTATAGCAAGGGTATACGATTAGCACGAGGTTGACCGGCTTTGGATACACCCGCATTTAGCGTGTGTCGGGCAGACCTTCGGCGTTTGTGACCTTGTGCAGAACATACCACAAAGACGAAGGGCGATGCGCAATAACAAACGTCCTATCGCAAAGAGAGGACAGCGCAGCGGTAATCTGCCTACACCGCAAGCCCCACCCTATAGGCAAAAGAAGCCCAAGGGTAGCGCAAGGGTAACGCAAGGGTAGCCGATTAGGACGATGCAAAAATGAGGCAAAGAGGCAATAGAAAAGACATATTTTTTCGACATTGGCATTAATATTGCCAACGTTGCCAATCTCAACTTCGGCGAGTTGCGCAAGCAAGCTTGCACTCGCACTTGTGAGAGATTTCTTTCCCCCCATTTTTCGCGAAGCGAGATAAAAGCGAGGGTTATGGCGTGGATGCGCTGGATGGTGGGATGAGGGGTGGTGGGTTCGGGTACAAAAAGGCGGCTAACAGACGCGGCCTTATGAAGCGAAGCGACCAATTAAAAAGACGGACAGATAGAAGG
>CADBZO010000014.1:0-18761 GCA_902799185.1 uncultured Bacteroidales bacterium
GAGGGTGTCGTTGCCTTCTGCCTTCGGAGCGAAGAATGCAGTCCACTGGTCTGCCATCTCTGCACCCTCTTTGCGGGTATAGATCCAAGCAGCGATCTTAGCGTCAGCCTCAGCCCATACGCCCGGAACGAGGTACAAGTCCTTATATTCAGGTACGCGTACGTAGAACTTGCCGGTTACGGTGAAGACGGTGTCGTTATAAACGATAGTTACATCGCCAGCCTCTTTGAGGGTGAAACCGATATTGTGGTCATCACCATCGAGATCTTTCAGGCCTGCTGCGGTGTCGGTCAGTGCCTCGAAGCCGAGCCAGTTCTCGCCTGCAACAACTTTCAGTTTGTAGTCGCCTGCCTTGAGCTTGAGGACGGTAGTATCCTGTTTAGCAGCAATGCGCTTCTCTGCATCCCAGCCGAGGCCTTCGCCTTCGCCTGCAATGTAATAACGAACGGTATCGTCTGCGCAGATACCGGCACCGATATAGAGTTTGTCGTCGCCATCCTTCATCTTGATATAGAGGTCGAAGCAACCGGTGGTGTCAATAGTAGCTGCGTTCACACCTTTCTTGAAATGAGCGGACATGCCTCCCTTTTCTATAGCCGGAAGCCAAGTAGCGCCGCAGCTGGTGTTGATGAGCTGGATGCTGTCACCCTTCGTGAGAGAGAGATAAGCTACGTACTGTTTGTAGCCGTCGAACTCCTCACCGGGAACGGTTTCCTCTACATCCTTGCCGTTTACGAGGATAGCGTACGGACCGTCTTCACAAGGCAGAGCAGCCTCACCGCCAAGACGCGCTACATTCAGAATACTTACATAGGTAGCGGTATTGCCGTAACGCCCTAAGAGAATAGAGTCTTGGTCTGCCTCAAGAATAAATTGTTCAACAAGAGGCACATCATTGGATGTACGACCGTTAATACCGTTCTTACCTTTATAAATATTGGTAGCACCATCTGCGGCATAGAAATATACTGCGCCATATTTCGAACCATCCGCTTTATCATTGTTAATCAGCGTAGCGAACTCAATGGTATCACCAGCCAGGAATTTGCCGCGTGCGGGTTTGATGACCACATACTTACCGTCAGTATAATTGTAAGAGGTATTGAGATTGATAGCGTCAATATTGGTAGTATTGGTATTGATTTTAGTAGTAGCAGCCACAATACCGCCGTACAGATTAACATTACCAATGACATTTTCTGCTTCTGCATCCCAATGAACGATATAGTTCTCAGCTTTCACAGGAACGATAATCTTCTCCGGGAAAAGGACACCGAGGGAGTCGTTAGCGAAAGTCCATACGAAGGTATATTCGCCCTCGGTATCAGCCGTGAGCTTGAGGTTCTCGGTAGCGTTATCGGTTACTCCGGCAACACCTGTCCACTCACGGTGGAGACCATAAGCCTCGCCATTGTTAGCCTTGGTCAACCAAGTGCCGTCTTTGATGACTTTGAACTCATACTCGCCTTTCTTCAACTCTACAGTATAGGTTGCCGTTTTCTTGTCAGTCGAGTTGGTCATGGTATTTAACACCCATGCGTTGTCTTTTACTTCCCACGCACCTGCGATCTGCATTACCGTCTCAGGAACGAAGAAGTTACCGATGAGTTTGAAGGTTACCTGCTTGTCTTTGACGAAATAAACGACTTTCACCTCACCCGCCTCTGCGAGTTTGAAACCGATATTATGGTTGTCGCCGTCCAGATCCTGCAGACCCTCTGCTTTCTCAGTCAGCTTGTCGTAACCGAGCCAGTTCCCGTCTGCTACAACTTTGAGAATATAATTCTGATTAGCCTTGAGGCTGAGTGTAAAGGTATCTTTCTCGGACTTGATAGCGTCAGCCGTCCATGCTTTGGCTTTGCCAGCACCTGCGTCAACTACGAGTGCGGAGTCACCGGTGATGTAGAACTTAGCGGGAACTACCGGTCCGGGGATTGCGTCCTTAGCATACCAACCATCGTTGTAGAAATACTTGCCGGACGTCCAATCCAGGTCAGCTGTTTGGCTGTCACCATTGTCGCTGAAGATACATTTAGCGTAAGCGCCTTTGTCAGCAACGTACTTGTAAACGTCGTAGTTGTTAATCTTATCAGCCAACTTGGTCATTGCTACGCCGGGCCATTCTGTACCGTCAGCCGTACCCCCCCAAAGGTGTACACGCGGAGCAGCCCAACCGGCTACATTCACAAAATAGATCGAGTCTTTCTCTGCGGGAGTAACAGGAGTTACCTCGCCGCCTTGTGCTTTATAAACGGACCAAGTGCCGGTAACTTTGTGACCCTCGCCGCTCCATTGAGCAGAAGTAGAAGTGATAGTGTAGAGATCTTTGTCTGCGGGAACAGTCAGATCCTCTGTTTGTGCTCCGTAGTCAGCAATGTTACCTGTACCGCTAACGCGCACAAAGATGATTTTCTCATACTTAGCAGTGTCGATGTCTGCTTTCCAGAGGTCGGTTTCGCCTTCCACAGCGGTCATACGTTCACCGGGCCATGCTGCGTTCTTTGTCTCGCCCTTGAATGCGTAGATACCTACCGTAGCACCGTCTGCAAACCACCAAGATTGTGCGTTCTTGCAATAGATGGTTTTGGTAGTAGAAGGAGTTTCACCGCCGCCTTGAGAAGCTGTACCTGCGGTTTTAACAGAAACTAAAATGTCATCTACACGTACGTTAGATGAGCCAGAGGTCATAACTATGCCAAAAGTGGCGTCTGCACCATCAGCTACTGTTACATCAAATGAAACTGTTCCAACAGCGGTTGGTTTAGGAGATTTATAATCTGTAGAATAACCTGTTCCTGTAAGAGATACTGTTAACTTTTGTGCGTTTTGCTTGAAAGAAACAGTTATTTCTTTGGCTCCTCCTGAAGGAATACCAGCGATTGTAAATACACCGCCGCTTTTTCCAACCAGTAATTCGGGGCTTACACCTCCTGCAACTTTTTCGGTGTAAATTTTAGTTTTGTTATTTCCGTTATCTTGACTTGTGTAAGTAACGGAAGCATCACCATAAACGACTCGTCCAGTAGCCGTAGTCACAGTTCCCGAAGGAACAGCATCTTTAGCGTAGCCACTGAAATCTTCGCTGAACAACGTAGTTCCTGCAGCAGCAGGGTCAGCAGCCATCATGCTTGCTGCAAATAGAATTGCAGTCAAAAAAGAAAGAAATTTCTTCATGATACTTTGATTTTGGTTAATAATGTTAGTTAATTAAGTTAAGTTATGATTTTTCGATATACCGATATAAGGGAAAACCGATATATCGACAAATGTCGTAAATCGGGCACAAAGTTACAAATAAATTATCAAATATGCAAGAAAAAAACACTTTTTTTCACTTTTTTCTGTAGGAGACTTGCAAAACGCGTATTTTTTGTGTATATTTGCAGAAGATTTGAGCGATAGAATACCCTCTCAAGTCCAGCATTGTTTTTCTGCCTGCATTCTTCTGTAACGATATAGGAATAACGCGGTGATAACGCGCTTATCACCCGCTAATCACGCGCTAATCACGCGCTTTTTGTGCGGAAAAAGAGCGAAGCGGAAGGCTCGCGGGAGGGAGAGACACCCCCCAGGGGTCGGCATATATGCCGAGGGATAAACGGAACAGGAGAGGAGAGAACTCGCGCTCAAAGAGCACGAGCACAGGACCGGAAGGAGGGACAGACGGAGAAAACGGGAGCGGGCAATGGTATTGCCCTGAAATGGACGAAGCTGGAGAAGGAAAGAGGGGCGCTTCGAGTGAAGCGTCCCTCTTGTTGATCCGCCAAACTTGGCGGATAGTTGTTATAGCCGATGGCTATCAGCGGATAACAGCACCCTGTGCGTTGTAACGAACGCCGGCTTTCTCAATGACGAGGATGCCGTTGCGGAGGGTCTTGACAGCCTTGGTCTCTACAGCGGTGTTGTCGATAGCCGTAGCAGGACCTTGCTCCTTGACGAGTTTGTAGAGAGCGACAGCCTGCTGACCGGATTTGAAGTAACGGAAACGGAGCTGGTCCTTTGCGTAGTTGTAACGAAGCGTACAATTTTCAGAAGCCGTGATTACTGCATTTCCATCTTCGTCGATAGCAAAGGTATTGGTGTACTCCGTATCGGCTTTTGCATCCAAACCGTTTGAATAAGCTGTTCTGCCGATGTAGAGACCGCTTGCGGATTTCAAAGTACCAGCCGTCTTATCCAACGTGAAGACAGCAGCCAGCAATGTTTCAGTAGCAGCTATTTTGCCCTCCGCGATAGTTACAGCAACACCGTTATTGGCGGCATCCAGCGTTGTCAGCGAGCCATCGAAAGCAGCTGCGTCGTGTGAGTCGTCGCCTTCATAGACAATGAGGTAAGCGCCGTCGGTGATGTCTGCGGTAGCGGTTACTTTAGCGAAATAGTCACCGGTAACGGGTGCTACATAGGCAATCTGGGAGACGGTGATGGTAGCAGTAGCAACTGTTTCGCCGGCAGTAGCGGTGACGGTGATAGTAGCGGTACGTGCGGCGCCGTCGTTGGCAGCGACATCAAAGGTCAGTTCGGATTTGTCGGCATTGAGAGCCAGGTTGGTGATCCAAGTAGCCTCTGCGTCAGCAACAGCGGTGACGGTCGGAACAGCGTCGCCCCAGTTCTCATAAGTGAGAGCTACGGTATTGCCTTCAAAGCCCTCCGCAGTAATCTCAAACTCTTCGGGAGTAGCCGTTACAGAAGGTTGGTCAGGGTCAACAGGCTCTGTAACAATCTCATAAGTACAACCGGCAGCGAACTCGGGGGTGGTACCGTATTTGGTGAGTTTACCGGTTACTTTCACTTTTTTGCCAACAGCAGGAGCGTCCGCCTCTGAAGCGCAAGCAGCGCGGTATGCTTCGAGTACTTTGCCGCCGTCCTCGGTGTCTGCCATCCAGAAAGTAATATTGTTGTACTGGCTACTATAAGCGGTTTGAATCACAGTTACATAACCCTCAATGGTGTACTCTTTTCCGTTTTTGTACTCTACGTTGTCTCCGGAAACAGAGAGAGCAGCCTCAGCAGCTTCAGCGCAGTTGGTGGGGTCCGGAGCCTCTGTTACGGTAACAGCGCAAGTAGCGGAGAGTTCACCTGCTTTGGCAGTGATAGTAGCGGTACCGGCAGCTACAGCAGTTACTTTGCCAGCGGCAACAGTAGCTACTTTCTCGTCCGAAGAGGTCCAAGTAACAGCCGTGGTAGCGCCTTCCGGAGCGAGGGTTGCTTTCAGGGTAGCGGTTGCGCCTTCGATGAGAGAGAGAGAGGTTTGGTCCAAAGCGATAGAGGTAGCTGCTATTTCTTCGGCGGCCTTATAGGTAACAGTAATTGATTTTATACGGTTGTGACCGCTACCGGCTTCTGTAGTAAAGAGAACTTTGTTTGCAGAGCCTGTCCATTTTTTGGCATCCTTGGAATACGTTCCAGCATCTACCGTATAGTTCTTACTGTTCTGCGAGAAATCAAAAGCGATTTCAGTAATAGTGTTCGCACCTGCATCAACAGTAATGGTGTTCGAAGCGTACGTACGTGCACCTGTACCTGTAGTGTAATAAGCCGGTGCGATAGAACCGTCTCCTTTTGCCAAAGTGATTGTCACAACACCAGATTGTACTGCGACTCCGTCCAAGGACTGCTGGTTGGTATAGCCAGCATTGGCATAGTCCACAGTCACATCTGTTGCGAACATGCTGCCTGCGAAAAGGAGGGCAGCGAAGAGAGAGAAGAATTTCTTCATAACGTTAAATAATTTAGTTAGTTGATTGTTTTATTCGATAAATCGATATTTCGATATAACGATATTGCGAGGGGTTATAAAAAAGAGAATAGGGTTTTTGCCCTATTCCCGTTATTGCGCAGTATGTACCATAGTATTGCTGAAAGTGTCTGCCAAGATAAAACCTGACGAAACGACGATACTATGGGAGCTGTACTTTTTCATTTGCGGTGCAAAGGTACAACTTTTTTTTGATATATGCAAGAGATGAGTGATTTTTTTTATAAGTTGTTGCAAATAAGGAGGGAGGGGTCCAGAGAATCCGGAGACTCCAGACCGCTACGCTCGTCCGGGAGATAGCCCGGCAGGGTCAGGGCTCGGCATATATGCCGAGGGATAAACGGAACAGGAGAGGAGAGAACTCGCGCTCAAAGAGCACGAGCACAGGACCGGAAGGAGGGACTGACGGAGAAAACGGGAAACCAGATAATCCGGAAATTCCAGACCGCTACGCTCGTCCGGGAGATAGCCCGGCAGGGGCGGGGCTCGGCATATATGCCGAGGGCGGAACAAAAGAAGGGAAGACACCCCCCGGCCCCCTCTCAGAGGGGGAGAAGGGAGAGAGACGGGACAAAAGAGAGGGGCGCTTCGAGTGAAGCGTCCCTCTGATTCATCCGCCAAACTTGGCGGATAGTTGTTATAGCCGAGGGCTATTAGCGGAGTACAGCACCCTGTGCGTTGTACTTAACGCCGGCTTTCTCGATGACGAGGGTGCCGTTGCGGAGGGTCTTGACAGCCTTGGTCTCAACAGCAGTGTTGGAGATACCCTGTCCAACCGGTGTAGTAACCTTATAGAGGGTGTTGTTATAACAGAGGATATCTGCGGTAACGAATACTTTTCCATCCTCATTCTGAGCCACCTTGATAGTAGCAGAGAAGATTCGATAATCGCCATTGGCATCCGCCACATAGCTACCGAAATTCTGCAGATCAAAATCTTCCTCGGTATAGTCACCGGCGATCTCAGTAGCCTCCTCCGGCATCCACAAGGACAGTTGAACATATGTGCCATTTGCATCTTCACCAGCTACGGCAAAGAGACCTGACTTGGCCACATAGTCGTCAACCAGTTCCCACTCCGGAACCGCAACATTTACGGTCTTCTCAGCGGTCGGATCCTTGTAGGTGAGGTTGAAGATATAGTTGTTGCCATCCGAGCCAACGAGTGTACCATTAACCGTAACAATGCCTTCCGCGGAAACAGCAACCGTAACCGAACCATCTACGAATGTTACCTCTATCGTATCGTTCTCGCCATAGATGTCGATATAGGAGTAATCTGCATCCAGATCATCTATGGTGTAAACGCCTGCTGTCTCGGTCGTTTGAACATTGGAGATAGAGAAGTCACAGGCCTCATTAGAACCCATGATCTGCCACCATCCTTCTTCTGCCACAACATCGGTCCAGATGAGCGCACCCGGAGTGGTGAGAGAACTGAGAGTAATCTCAATATCCTGAGCCGGAGCTTTAGGAGCTTTCTTAACTTCTACGAAGATAGCGTTCTTAGCCTGCGGTTTGCCGTTGTACTCATTGTAGATAGCGAGGACCGTAAGGGTATCTTTCTCGGCTACGTTGAGGTCAGCGAATTTCTTGCTCTCTCCGGCAGGAGTCAGCAGACCGTAAACATATACGGTGTCGGTCTTGTCGATGAGGTCGAAGTTACCATAGGTAGTATTAACGATGTTGGAAACCACACCGGTGAGGATACAAGTATCTTTGGTGTTCTTAAGTTCAAGGAACTCAGCGATGGTCTTTGCACCGAGGTTCTTTGCAGGCTCAACTACCGGACGCTCAACAGCCTCAAGGATTTCAACGGTGCAGCCGGCAGCCAACTCCGGTGTGCTGGTCTTCGCAAAATAAGTCAAGTTACCCTTAGCCGCAACGAGGTCACCAACTATCACAGCGTCCTCTGCTTTTGCGATAGCGCATTTGTATGCCTCAAATACCTTACCACCGTCTTTGGTGTCAGCCATCCAGAAGCTCATCGAGCCAGATGCCCATGCATAAGCTATTTCAGTGACATACCCCTTAACGATTACCTTATCCGTCTTGCCGGCAGCAGCCAACTCGGCAGCTTGAGCACAGGTAAGGGTGTCAGCAGGAACAACAACCGGCTCGTCTTGTTTCTCGGGAACGAAGGTAACATAATACATAGTGATAGCGGAAGAACCGGTAATGGTAACGTCGCCTGCAGGAACTGCGATTTTCTCCGAAACCACATTGAGTTGAGCGTCGTAAGGAGTCTCACCATTATTCTCGCGAGAGGTCCAGTACTCAGTCTGCTCATCGTTTACTACGAGGTAACGTTTAACAGCCGTTGCGCTTGCGGACGTACCGGTATCGGAGAACTTAACCACGATAGTTCCGGCAACAGCTGCCTTGAAATGGAGCGTACCAGCCTGGCAGTATTGGTTTTTGCGGATAGGATACTCACCTTTGAAAGCGATAGCCGCTTTATTGAAGTCTTCGCCAATAGTCATGAAGTCCTCTGTGTAGTCAGCATAGATCACTTCGTCATTCTTGCTCGGCTCTGATTCGTCAGTCAGTTTGATACCATCGTTGCCATAGAGTGCATTTGCGGTATTGGCTGTAATCTTGGAGAAATCCCAAGTAGTGGAATCTTTCACAGCCTTCAGGCCTTCCTCTTCTGCAGGAGTCTCGCCGCCTTCGCCGAGGGTCACCTCAATCATGTAGGCACGGAGTTGTTTGGCTACAGTAAGCGTTACGCTCGTTGCATTGATATTCTCTACAACAATCAGCGGGTCGGTAAGTTCCGCTTTCTCGGTGATTTCTGCATACGAAGCACCGGTAGTAACAGTACCTTTGTCCACGGTAGCTGTAAAGTCTTTCTTGTTGGCTTTACCAGCGATAACCACTTTGCTGATGTTACTGGTTGCCGTCAGCGTCAATGTCTTTCCGGCAAAAACACGAAAATCAGCCGGAATGGGAGGAGTAGCCGTCGGATTAGCGGCACCCAGCGCACCGGTGTAGTCAATCTGAATTCCATTGATAGTCAAGGAAATCGGATCGCCAGCAGTAGCGTTGGCCGGAGTAATAGCAGTTTGTGTACCCGGGTCGAGGGTTACTGCCATCATGCTGCCTGCGAAAAGCACGGCAGCCAATAAAGAAAAAATCTTTCTCATGTTTTAATGATTTTAGTTAAACAAAAAAATTAATTAATAAAAAAATATTATAGGAGAACTAGTAAAACTAGTAGAACTAGTAGAACTAGATTTTTCTTGCAACACAATTCGGGGGCAAAGATACTGCTTTTTTTTCAAATATGCAAACAAAAAGTTATTTTTTAGTCAAAAGTCAAAAGTCGAAAGTCAAAAGCTTATTTTTTATGGGCGACGACCATCAGTTGAACGGAATTGAAGATATTCTGCCAGATGATATATGCCGCAGCCCCGAGCGACGCCATGGGGTCGAGGTAGGTGTTCGCCATCCATACACCGAGGGAGGTGTTCTTCTGTCCGAAAGCCTGTCCGGCAGTGATAGAAGAGACGCCCGCCATGGTCGTAGGTGCTGCGGCGGGGTTGATGAGCACGTCCCGATAGTCGGTTCCTTTGGAGGCAGCCGGCAGATAGAAGCCGATCAGTTTGCCGAGCCCGAACTGAATGAGGCAGGCGAAGAAAGACGATACTAATAAAATTAGTATATTTGAGATTTGAAATTGGAAATTTGAGATTGTGGTGTTGGTGACTACCGCCATGAGGATGACGATAGAGGCGACCCAGAGGTAGAAGGGGACTTGTGCCACCCCCTTTGAGAGTTCAAACTGACGGGGGGTAGTACCAGTAGAACTAGACGAACTAGTAAAACTAGTTTTTCTATAATAAGTGTTGAAGCCGATCCGGAGGAGCCAGGCTGCAAAGAACGGTCCGAGGAGAAGCGGCGCTACGCGCGAAAGAATCAAAAGAAAGGCAGGTAAGAACGTCATGTCTGCCGCCGGATTGATGAGCGGAAAGGTAGCCGGGACGATGATAGCCGTAGCGAAGTTGGAGAGGAGGGTGAAGGTAGTGAGGTTCTGGATAGAGCCGCCCATCTTACCTGCTATAATGGGTGCTGCGGTAGCCGTAGGCATGATAAAACACATGAGGAGGCCTTGCGCGAGAATCTTGTTACCGGTAAAGGTCATGACCAACGCATAGGTTCCGAAACTGAAGAAGAGTTGCGCAAAGAGCACCGCCCAATGCCATTTATGCAGACGGAGGTCAAGGGGGTTCACCTTGCAGAAGGTGAAGAAGAGCATGAAGAAGATAAGCCACGGGAGCATGGGCGCCAGCGGCAGGAAGAGTTTATAGCCGAAGGCCCCGATAAGCATCGAGAGCCAGAGGGCGTTGGAATCAAACCATTTTTTCATTTATTCATTTACCATTTGGTCATTTATTTAGTCATTTCCCCATTTTGATACTATCTCATCCATGATAGCGAAGACCTCTGCGACTGTTTCGGCGCGGAGGAGGGCAATACGTGTCTGCTTGAAGTTATCGAGGCCTTTGAAGACCGGGGAGGCTGCAAAATGGCGGCGGGAATGGACGATGCCTTTGCGCTCGTCGTTGCCGCACCAAGCGATGGAAGCGAGGACGTGTTCCTTCAAGACCGCAACTTTCTCGCTCATAGTAACCGGAAAATCCGGATTATCCGGAGATTCCGGGCATAAGGCTGCTCTCATCTCTGCGAAGAGCCAGGGTGCGCCGAAGGTAGCGCGGCCGACCATGACGGCATCCACGCCGTAGCGGTCGAAACACTCACGTGCGCGTTCGGGCGTACACACGTCCCCGTTCCCTATTATAGGTATATGGATGCGCGGGTTGTTCTTGACCTCGCCGATGAGGGTCCAGTCCGCTTCCCCGCGGTACATCTGCGAACGCGTGCGGCCGTGGATAGCGAGTTCGGTGATGCCTTCATCTTGTAACCGCTCTGCGAGTTCCAAGATGAAGGTTGAGGGTTGAGGGTTGAGAGTTGAGAGTAGTTGGTCCGTTGAGAGTGGATGGTTTGTAGGAAGCCCCAAGGGATTGACGCGAGGGTGGAGGTCGGCTTCGTCCCATCCGAGGCGGGTCTTGGCGGTGACGGGTGTATGGACGGCGTTGACGACGGCGCGGGTTATCTCCAGCATCTTAGGCACGTCACGCAGCAGCCCCGCTCCGGCACCCTTTCCTGCCACTTTCTTGACGGGGCAGCCGAAGTTAATGTCGATGAAGTCCGGGTGGGCCTGCTCGACGATACGCGCCGCGTCCGCCATGGCTTCGGGTTCGCGTCCGTAGATCTGGATAGCCACGGGACGCTCGGCATCGGAGATGGTGAGTTTGCGGGTTGTGGAGGCTATGTCACGGACGAGTGCGTCAGCATTGACGAACTCCGTATAGACGCGATCGGCTCCGTAACGCTTGCAGAGCGCACGGAAGGCCGGATCGGTGACATCCTCCATGGGAGCCAAGTATAATTTATTCATTTTCTTATTTTCTCATTTGGATCGCCCATGCATGGTCGATGCTATTTGTTGAGAGTCGGATAGGAGATACGATGATGGTTGATGGCAGTGAGGCGGGCTTTGAAGATGCGTCGGATGTCCTCTACGTCCTTGAAGGAGAGGGGTGTCTCTGCAAACTGGCCGTCGGCTATCTGGGCATCAATCATCTGGTCCACCGCCTGTGCGATAGACTGCTCCGTGAACTCATTGAGGCTGCGTGAGCGCGCTTCTATGGCGTCCGCCATCATGAGGATAGCTCCTTCCTTGGTGGTCGGTTTGGGTCCGGGGTACCGGAAGAGGGTCTGGTCCACCGTCTCACCGGGATGGGCATTGGACCAGGTGTTATAGAAATAGCGCACGAGCGAGGTGCCATGATGGGAGGTAATGAAATTGATGATGACCTCGGGCAGATGGTTTCTCCGTGCAATCTTCTCCCCCTCGGTGACATGCGAGATGACCACTTGCGCCGCGTCTCGGGGGTCCATCTTCAGGTCTGGTTCTCCACGAAATAGAGGGGGTCGGTCATCTTACCGATGTCATGATAGAGAGCTCCCGTGCGGACGAGGAGGGCGTTGGCACCGATGGTCTTCGCGGCTTCGGCAGCGAGGTTGGAGACCTGCATGGAATGCTGGAAAGTACCGGGGGCGCGTTCCGCGAGGGTGTGGAGGAGTTCGGAGTTGATATCCGTGAGTTCGACGAGCGTGATAGAGGAGATAAAACGGAACAGTTTCTCAAAGAGATAGATCAGTCCGTAGCATCCCACGGTGAGCAGTCCGCATACCGCAAAATAGAGGTACATCCACGGGTTGACGGATGTCCATGCGCCTGTCTGTGCAAACGAGATAGCGGTATAAGCGATGGTCTGCACGAGGAATATCCATGCGGCCGTCTGGACGAGCTGTGCGCGTCGTGTCATATCCGAGAGCGAAGAGACCGCCACCATTCCCACGACTATCTGGATGAAGAAGAACTCCACGGGTGCAGGGACGACGAGCGAGGCAATCAGGATGGTCGTAAAATGCAGGAAGAGAGCTGTCCGGGAATCAAAGAAGACCCGCGTCATGATAGGCACCCAGGCAAAAGGAATGATATAGACCGTGATCCCGAAATGCAGTGCCATACACGCCAGAGCGATGACAATCAGCATCAAGAGGCAGAAGAAGAGCACCGTGGAAGTACTACGCAGATACGCCGGTCTGAAGACATACAGATAGACCACGAAGAGGCAGAGGAAGAGGCACACCAGGATAACCTCTCCGATGACAGAGAGGGTGCGCTGGTGGGTTCCGAGCGACTCATCTTCGTAAGCTTGCCGGAGGGAGTGGAGGGTCTGGTAGGAGCGGTCAGTGACTATCTCCCCGTTACCGATGATCTTCTCGCCTTTCTGCACCATTCCTTGCGTAGGGGAGAGGGAAGCGAGGAGGCTCTGCTTCATCTGGTCGGTCATAGCCGTGTCGCGTACGAGGTTCCGGGCGCATTCATAGCCGAAATGGCTGAACGCGGTTCCCGGAGTATAGACCTCGGAGAGGGGGTAGGTTTTGGAGACGCGGTTCTGCATGACGGCTATACGCGAGAAGCCGTTCTCATCGAGCCACTCTTTCTCCTGAAGGGAGATGACAAGCACCTGCCGCTGCGCTCCGCGGACATACTTGAAGCACGGCGTGAAGGTAGAGAGCAGTTGCTTCTGCTCCCGGTTGAGCTGCTCCTCGGTCTTGTAGATAGGGAAGTCAAAATCCGCAGTGAGGGTCTTGTAGCTCCAGGGTTTGCCTACTTCGTAATGATAGCGGAAGGCGTTGTTATACCTCGGGAAGATCAGTACGATGAGCGCTGCCAGGAGGATGAAGATACTAAGACGGGTGATTGTACTGACAAGTTTGTCGTTCATAATTTCGTATGTTTACTGGATATTCCTGATTATCCGGAAATTCCGGTTTTTCTTTTTCTCATGAAGAAGTTCTGCATGAGTGTTCTGCACTCGTCTTCCAGCACGCCGGCAGTGACCGTGGCTTTGGGATGGAAGGCTCGTGGGGCGTAGGTGCTGTATCCTCTTTTGGGGTCCGGCGCGCCATAGACGATACGGTTTATCTGCGCCCATCCGATCGCTCCTGCGCACATGGGGCAGGGCTCGACGGTGACGTAGAGGGTTGCGTCCGGCAGGTATTTGCCGCCAACGGTCTGCGCAGCGGCGGTTATTGCCTGCATCTCCGCGTGGGCTGTGACGTCCGAGAGGGTCTCGGTGAGGTTGTGCCCGCGTCCGATGACCTGTCCCTGCGAGACGATAACACAGCCGACGGGTATTTCATCGGCTGCAAGCGCCTTCTGCGCCTCGGCGAGGGCGAGGCGCATAAAACGCTCGTCGGTAGAGGAACCAGTCAAACTAGCAGAACCGGCGCGGACAAAGTCCGCAAGCGATTCGGGGTGGGACTCGAAGTGGTTGCCGATGACGACTATGTCGGCTCCGGCGTCCCAGGCGGCGTGCATGGCTTCGGGGGTACGGATACCTCCTCCGACGATGAGGGTAAGGGAGGTTGCCGCACGAACCGCTTTGATGATGTCCGGCGAGACGGGCGTTAGAGCTCCTGAGCCGGCTTCGAGATATATGACTCTCTTACCCATCAGTTCGGCTGCGACACAAGTGTCTATGATGGATTGAATGCCTTCGGCGTTTGAAGGGTCGAGAGGTTTGGTGCCGGTGACACGCATGGTAGATGTCTCCACCCCACCGTCAATGAGTATATACGCCGTAGGGATAGCTTCCACCGACGACGCATGAATGCGCCGTGCGGACCTAACTTGCTGATGGACAAGGTATTCTGGGTTGTCTCCGGAAAGCAAAGAGAGGTATAAAATGGCGTCTGCTTCGGGGGTAAACTGTTCTGCGTTGCCGGGAAAGAGGACGAGGGGAATAGTCGAAAGTCGAAAGTCGAAAGTCGAAAGCTTTTTCTTCAAGGCACGGACGAAGGCGGTGGTGTCCCCGCCGGTGGAACCGCCGACGAAGATATAGTCGGGGCGGCAGTCCGCGGTAACGGGCAGCGCAGAGAGATCGGCTTTCTCGGGATCCAACAAAAGCGCGAGTGCTTTTTTATTTACCATTTCTTTATTCACTTCGTTCATACGATCTGCTTCGCCGTATGGGTCATTTATTGAGTCTTTACCATTTATCTCCATTCAAAGGTCTCTACCATCTTGACGATATCGGTGCGGAGGTAGTCATATACGGGCGCAAGGGAGTCGGCATTCGGCGGGCAGTTGCAATAGACCGACGCCCTGAAGAAATGACGAGTGGAGTCGGTGACAAAGAACTGGCATGACGAGGCCGTATTTCCCTCCAAATCAAAGAGTACGCCATAGACTTTCGCTTCGGGATGGGCGTATTCGCGTTCGGGTATAGCGGAGGCGAAAGAGGCGTTCCTATAGACGAACTCCAACGCGTCGTTGGTCAGTTCGCGGAGGTTATTGCGGACGGGCTTGTAGGAGCAATGGATAGTAGCATCCAAAGCGGGGTAATAGAGATTGACCCAGTACTGCTCTCCCGGCTCCGTACGCGGCAGAACGACAGCGTTTTGCGAGAGGGCGAAGGAGTAAGGGAACACCTCTCCCCGACCCTCTCCCAAGGAGAGGGAGAAAGGGGTATAGGCAGTATCGGGAGTGGTGATGCGGAAATATCCGTAGGGTTTGGGGACCGATGAGCTGCTACAAGAGCCGAAAAACAGCACACTCACCGAAAGAGCGGCGAGAGCCAAACGACCGATACGTGTTTTGAAAGACAAAAAATCCATTCTTTCCCAAATTACGGTGCAAAGATAATAAAAATAATTGAGAATTGAGAATTGAGAATTGAGGATTTCCGTTTTTTGCCTATAAAATGTACTTTTCTAATAAAAAAGTTCGCGTGCGCTTGCGTATATAAAAAAAAAGTTGTAACTTTGTGCGCTAATTGAACATCGACCATTGAAAAACACTCTATACACATTATGACAAAGAAAGAAAACAACTATTGCGTAATCATGGCAGGCGGCATCGGAAGCCGTTTCTGGCCGTTCAGCCGTGAGGAGAAGCCGAAGCAGTTTCTGGACTTCTTCGGCACGGGAAAGAGTCTGCTGCAGATGACGGTGGACCGTTTCCGTCCGATCGTACCGATAGAGAACATGTTCATCGTGACGAACGTAGCCTATAAACAGATTATCTTAGAGCAGGTACCTGATCTGAGCGAAGTGCAGATCCTGTGTGAGCCGGCGCGACGTAACACGGCTCCGTGTATCGCCTATGCGACGGCGCATATACGGGCGCTGTGTCTGCAAAGAGCGTATGGTTACACCAAAGCGAACAAAGGCTTCACCAAGGACGGCAAGTTAACCGTCGGTTCGGAAGGATCACAGTTACCCGGTTATCTGGACATTGACTGGACGAAGCCGGAGATGCAGGCGAATATCGTCGTGGCGGCGAGCGACCATCTGATCTTGGAAGAAGAGAAGTTCCGCGAGACAATCAGCAAGGCATTCGACTTCGTGAGCGAGCACAAGGCTATCTGTACCTTGGGTATGCAGCCCACGCGTCCGGAGACAGGGTACGGGTATATTCAGTTCGTGCGAGACGAACTGAATGGAGTTGAAAGTGGAAAGTTGAAAGTTGAAAGAAGTTCCGGAGTTGAGAGTGAAAAGTTGAAAGATATCTATCCTGTGAAGACGTTTACGGAGAAGCCGAACCTGGAGATGGCTAAGGTGTTTCTGCAGAGCGGTGATTTCCTATGGAACAGCGGTATCTTCGTATGGAACCTGCAGACGATCAGCGAGGCGTTCCGTTACCTGCTGCCGGAAGTGGCCGACCGTTTCCGCGAGGGCGAGTTGCTGATGGGCACTGAAGAGGAAGAGAAATTCATCGAGCAGATCTTCCCGAAATGTCCGAACATCAGTATCGACTACGGCATCATGGAGAAGGCGGACAATGTGTTTGTCATCCCGTCGAGTTTCGGCTGGAGCGATTTAGGCACCTGGGGCAGTCTGTATGAGTTGAGCACGAAAGACGCGAACAGCAATGTGAGTCTGCACAGCGAGGCACATTTCTACGAGGCGAAGGGCAACATCGTCGTGTTAGAGAAAGGCAAGACGGCCATCGTACAAGGCGTAGAAGACATGATCATCGCCGAGGAAGGCGGCAAGCTGTTAGTATGCAAGCGCGCGGAGGAGCAGCGGATCAAACAGTTCGTGAGCGAGTTATAACCCCACCCCGACCCTCCCCACAGGGGGAGGGGGATAGAAGGAAAACTAACAACAAACAAAATAACTTAATATTAAATCACACATCATGAGTTATCTGAATTTTGACAAGACCGTACTTGTTAATCTGGAGCGGTCGCTTCAGAAAGAGATGATTCGAACGAACCGTGCCGGTGTGTACAACTCGACCACTCTGGTTGATTGCAACACGCGCAAGTACCACGGCCAGTTGGTGATGCCGCTTCCGCATCTGAGCGACGACAACTACGTGCTGCTCAGTTCGCTGGACGAGACCGTGATCCAACACGGGGCAGAGTTCAACTTAGGTCTGCACGAGTACGGCGAGAACCATTTCAGCCCTAACGGGCACAAGTACATCCGCGAGTTCGACTGCGAGCTTATCTCGAAGACCATCTACCGTGTAGGCGCGATGGTATTGGAGAAAGAGCGCTTGCTGGTAAGCTTCGAACCGCGCGTGCTGATCCGCTACACACTGTTGGAGAGCGGCAGTCCTACCACCTTACGTTTCCGTCCGTTCCTGGCGTTCCGGAGCGTGAACGAGCTGACACATGAAAACCCTCTGGCTAACCCGAACATGGACGAGTGCGAGAACGGACGGTTCAACCGCATGTATCCGGGTTTCCCGACATTGTATATGCAGTTCAGCAAAGCCGTTGCCTATCATCACGATCCGCAATGGTACAAAGATATCGAATACCGCAAGGAGAAAGAACGCGGCTACGCCGACAAGGAGGACCTGTTAGTACCGGGTTATTTCGAGTTGCCGATGAAGAAAGGCGAGAGCGTGATCTTCGCCGCCGGCGTGACGGAGTGCAAGACCAGTACGCTGAAAGCGACGTGGAAGAAAGAGCTGGAGCGGCGGAACAAGCGTCTGGATATGTTCTCGACGCTGAAGAACAGCGCGAGCCAGTTCTACAAACGCGAGGGCGACAAGTGCTACCTGTTAGCCGGTTTCCCGTGGTTCCACGCCGATGCGCGCAACGCGTTCTTCGCCACCCCGAGCTGTACGTTGGACATCGACCGTCCGGAGTACTGGGACGCCATCATCAACAAGACGGCTATCGGCGAGATCCTGGACTTCATGTCCGGCCGTGTGCATGACGTGAAGATGACCGGTATGGACGAGCCGGACGCGTTGCTGTGGTTTGTCCGCGCCGCCCAGAAATACGCCCACAAGTACACCGTCCGCGAGGCGGCGGAGCTGTACGGCGAGTTATGCAAAGACATCATCACCTACTACCGCAAGCAGAACCATCCGCGTGCCAAGCTTCACCAGAACGGCTTGCTGTGGGTTGACGGCACACAGCGTCCGGCGACGTGGATGAACGCCACGGAGAACGGCTGGCCTATCACCCCCCGGACGGGTTATGTGGTAGAGATCAATGCGCTGTGGTACAACGCGATGCGTTTCACCGCCGAGATGCTGCGCGAGATGGGCAAAGAGACGAGTGCCGACTTGATGGAGTACCAGGCAGAGATCACGAAAGACGCGTTCGTGAAGACCTTCTGGAACGGCGTCTATCTGAACGACTACGTGTTAGACGGCTACGAGAACCGCGAGGTACGTCCGAACCAGATATGGGCAGCCGGTCTGCCATACAGCCCGCTGGACAAGAAACAGCAGAAGGCCGTGGTGGACATCTGCACCAAGGAGCTGCTGACACCGAAGGGCTTGCGAACGCTGAGTCCGAAGAGCGGCGACTACCGTCCTGTCTACCGCGGCGGGCAGCAGGAGCGCGACCGCAATTTCCACAACGGTCCGGTATGGCCGTTCACGATAGCCGCTTATGCCCGTGCCTACATGAACGTATATAAATACAGCGGCATCAGTTTCATGGAGCGTCTGTTGGTAGGCTTCGAGGCCGAGATGGACCAGCTGACCATCGGAACGCTGAACGAGATGTACGACGGCAACCCGCCCTACAAAGGCCACGGCGGCATGAGTTATGCTCCAAGTGTAGCCGCCGTCATCAGCGTGATGGACACCCTCAAGAAATATCAATTAGAAGAAAGCGAAAAGTCGAAAGTCGAAAGCGAAGGAGAGGAGGCACAACAATGAAAGCGTTAATGTTCGGATGGGAGTTTCCCCCTCATATTTTAGGCGGTTTGGGTACAGCCAGTTACGGTCTGACCCGCGGCATGGCGCAGCAGGAAGACATGCATATCACGTTTGTCATCCCGAAGCCTTGGGGTGACGAGGACCAGAGTTTCCTGCGGATCATCGGCGCCAACAGTGTGCCTATCGTCTGGAAAGACGTCAACTACGACTATGTCAAACAGCGCATGGAGG